>NZ_BNCL01000015.1 GCF_014656455.1 Paracoccus aerius | reverse complement strand
GATACGTCGTTAACGACGTCGCTATGCACGTGTCTTAGCCGATCACCCCACGCTCAGGCAGGCGGTGGCAACCGGGCGGTTACATGACGCCGATGGCATAACGACCTGCTTGGGCAGCAACCAAGAAGGGCGTCGCTGACTTTCGGCTTCGCAGAACGCCGCAATTGTACTGCACCTATGCTCCTCCAACACCGCCCCCAGACTAACCTATCCGACAGGCATCATTTGGTCTGATCACTTGAACAAGCCTGTTGAAAAGCCCCGGCAATCAAGGATCATCCATGCTCAGGCACCGACGAGCCTGTGCGAGGCCAACCTTGCGGCGTCGTCCTTGGCAGTCGGGTCGGCCCTGACCGACCTGTTCCTGTGCCCTTGGAGGGAAGGGCGCTTGATCTTGCCTGAAAATGGGACTGCATAAGGGAGGAGACAATGAGACGTACAGGACTTTGCGGACTGCTTCTGACGACTGCTGTTGCCACGCCCAGCCTTGCCCAGGACAACCTGGAAACGCTGCAGGGAATGCAGCGCACCGACGCCACCTTCACCCGCGTCGAACAGACCGGCCCGACTGCCGAGGCGCTGAAGGCCATCGTGCCCCATATCAACCTGCCCGACGGTTTCGAGGCCAGCCTATACGCGGTGGTGCCCGATGCCCGGTCCATGGCAGTCGCGCCGCAAGGCACGGTTGTCTTCGTGGGCACCCGCAAGGACAAGGTCTGGTCCGTCGTGGACCGGGACCGCAACCGGGTTGCCGACGAGGTGATGGATTTCGCGCCGTCGCTGGCCTTCGACATCCCCAACGGGCCGTGCTTCTCGCCCGACGGGTTTCTCTATATCGCCGAACGGAACCGCGTTCTTTCCTTCCCGGCCGCCGAGTTCTTCTTCGAGGGGCCGGACCCTGCCGTGGGCACCGTCGTCGCCAAGGGCGATCTGATCCCGGCCGAGGAGGAAAGCTTCAACCATACCGCCCGGGTCTGTCGCGTCGGTCCGGACGGCAAGCTGTATATCTCGCTGGGCCAGCCCTACAACGTGCAGCCACGCGAAAAGCTGGAAAGCTATGACGAGATCGGCATCGGCGGGATCATCCGCATGAATACCGACGGCACGGGGCGCGAGGTCTATACCCGTGGCGTCCGCAACTCGGTCGGTCATGACTTCAACCCGGCCACGGGCGATCTGTGGTTCACCGACAACCAGGTGGACGGCCTGGGGGACGACATCCCGCCGGGCGAGCTTAATCGCCAGACGGAAGCCGGGCAGCATTTCGGCTTTCCCTGGACCAATGCCAGCGTCGAGATTGCCGAATACAAGGACGTGCCCAGGCCCGAGGGCGTCGAGTTCGTCGAGCCGCAGGTCGAGATGGACGCCCATGCCGCCGATCTGGGCATGAGGTTCTATACCGGTAACTCCTTCCCCGAGGAGTATCGCGGCGGCATCTTCTCGGCCCAGCACGGCAGCTGGAACCGGACCACGCCTGTGGGCGCGCGGATCATGTTCACCCGGCTGGACGCCGACGGCAACGCCGCGGGGACCGAGGTGTTCGCCGACGGCTGGCTGGACGAGCAGACTGGCGAATACCGGGGCCGTCCCATGGATGTCGCATTCCTGCGTGACGGCTCGATGCTGGTCTCGGACGATTTCGCCGGGGCGATATGGCGGATCGCCTATGTCGGCGGCGGATCGTCGGACGGGGCCATGACGCCGGCTGCTGCACCCGAGGCCGATGCGGCAGAGGATGCCGCCGCCGCGCCTGCCAACTAGGTCCATCCGGGGCGGCCATCATCCGCCCCGGACCCCCATCAGGAAAGCTGCAATCATGAAATCACGTTTTGGCGCGGCCATTGTCGCTGCGTTTGGTTTGGGCGCGGGTGCCGCCGCCGCGCAGACCGCCGATCCCGCCGCTGCCGCAAGCCTGACGCAGACATGCCGCGTCTGCCATGGGCTTGACGGCGTGGGGACCAACCCGATGATCCCCAATATCGGCGGGCAAAGCGCGGAATACCTGTCCAAGCAGTTGCAGGACTTTCGTGCGGGGCGACGCGAGGACCCTCAGATGAGCATCATCGCAAGCGACCTGACCGACGAGGAGATCAAGGCCCTGGCGGACTGGTACGCCTCGATCACGGCAACTTACCAGCTTCCGGAGTGATGCGCCGACGGTGACGGCCGCGCATCCTGCCCGATCCGATCAGCAGCCCGTCAGGCAGCTGGGACCGATGGCTGAGTGCGGCCAGTCACTTTCCCCGCGACGGGGCGAAGAAATCCCAGGCGGCCAGCCCTACGGACAGAAGAAGCACCGCGCCAAGATCGATGCGCGGAACGTGCCACAGAAGGATGCCCAGGAAAACGACAAGCGCGGCAAAAGCCAGGACCTTGGGGATAAGATCAGACATCGTGTTCTCCTGTGGCATGGCGGTCTGCTGACGCGGACCTGTGATGCAGCCAGCGGGCGGTCCGCAGCAGGCGACCGTCCTCGCCCCGGCGGCCGACAAGCTGAAGGCCCATCGGCATCCCGGCCGTATCGGTGAACAGGGGCAGCGTCACGGCGGGATGGCCCGTGAAGGTGAAAAGGCCGTTGAAGATCGAATCGCCGGTGCTGTGCAGGCCCTGGGGCGCGGGACCAAGCGCTGCGGGAACCAGGATGGCGTCGCAGCGGGTCAATATCTCATCAAGGCCCGCGGCCAGGACGCCCCGCATCTCGAGCGAGGCCAAGTAATCCGGGGCGCTGACGGCCCGGCCCCGCTCGATGGCGTCGCGGGTCTGCGGCGACAGCCGATCCCAGCCCTTTGACGCATAGCTGCGATAATGATGGGCCATCTCGACATCGTTGATCCGGCCGCGTGTTGCGGCCGCGTCGTTGAACAGGCGGGGCAGAGGGGTGGACCATGCCTGCTCGCCCAGCCGTTCGACCAGATCGGCCATGGCGTTGCGCAGATCGGGATGCGCGTCGGAAAAGCCGGGCAGGTCGACAAAGGCGAATGTCGGGACCACGGGCACATCTGCCATCGTCATTGCCAGCAGCGCGGGGGGCGGCATCGGCTGCGCTTGGGGATCCGCGGGATCGGTGCCCATCAGCACCTCGGCCAGCAAGGCCGCGGCTTCGACATCGCGGGCAAAGACGCCGACTGTGTCAAGGCTGGGCGACTGGGTCAGGATGCCCCGGCGCGGGATTGCGCCGAAGCTGGGCTTGAAGCCTACGCAGCCGCAGAACGACGCGGGCCGGATGACCGACCCCCCGGTCTGCGTGCCGACGGCAAGCGGCGCCATGCCCGCCGCGACGGCCGCCGCCGATCCCGCAGAGGAACCGCCCGGCGTATGTTCGGGATTGGCAGGATTCCGGGTTGCGGAGGGATGGAGGAACTGCAGTTCGGTCGTGGTGGTCTTGCCCAGCACCAGCCCGCCCGCAGCGCGCAGCCGCGCCACGACGGTCGCGTCGGCCGCAGGTATCCGGCCCCCGTCAAGCACGGTCCCGTTCTCGGTCGGGATACCCTTGGTGTCGATCACGTCCTTCAGGCCGATGGGAAGCCCATGCAGCGGCCCGATGAGACGGCCCAATTGCCGATGGCGATCCGCCTGTTCCGCCTGTGCCCGAAGGAAGCCGGGGTCATACCAGGCGAAGGCGCCGACATGGGGCTCGACCTCGGCGATGCGGGCGATCAGCGCGTCGGCCAGCTCGGTCGCGCGCAGCGCGCCGCTTGCCAGCCAGTCGCGCAGAGTGACGACGGGCAGGGCAAGGATGTCCTGTGGACTAGTTGCCATAGACCGCCTCTGGCAGTGTGAAGACCAGGCCCGGGAAAACATAGACCATCAGCATCGAAAGGATGACCATGAACAGGAAGGGCATGACCCCCGCGAAGATATGGGTCAGCTTGACCTCGGACGGTGCGATGCCCTTGAGGTAATATGCCGACATGGCCATGGGGGGCGTCAGGAACGAGGTTTGCAGGTTCAGCGCCACGAGGATGCCGAAGAACAGCGGGTCGATCCCGAACTGCGGCAGCAGCGGCAGGAAGATCGGCACGAAGATGATGATGATCTCGGACCATTCCAGCGGCCAGCCCAACAGGAAGATGATGACCTGCGCCAGCAGCAGAAAGGCGATCGGCGAAAGATCCAGGCTGCCGACGAACTCGGAAATCACCTGCTCGCCCCCGAGATACGAGAAAACGGCCGAGAAGGTATAGCTGCCGACGAACAGCCAGCACACCATCGCGGTCGTCCTGACGGTCAGATACACCGACTCGCGCAGGCGGTCGAAGTGCAGTGCGCGATAGCCCGCGGCGAGCAGCAGCCCGCCAAGCGCGCCGATCGAGGCGGCCTCGGTCGGGGTCGCAAGGCCGAACAGGATCGAGCCGAGCACCGCGAGGATCAGGACCGACAAGGGAAAGAAGGACTTGAGCAGCATCAGGAAGACAGCGCCGCGCGGCATGTCCGGCACGTCCTCCTTGCTCAGCTTCGGCGCGACCGAGGGCTGCAGGATCGACCTGCCGATCACGTAGATCAGGTATAGGCCGACAAGCAGCAGCCCCGGCAGCATCGCGGCGGCGTAAAGCCGGACGATCGACACCCCCGAGGAGGCCGCGTAGACGATCAGCATGATCGACGGCGGGATCAGGATGCCCAGCGTTCCGCCGGCGCAGATGATGCCTGATGCGAAGCTGGGCTCGTAGCGGGCCTTCAGCATGGCCGGCAGCGCCAGAAGGCCCATGAGGGTGACGACCGCGCCCACGATCCCCGTCGCGGTGGCGAACAGCGCGCAGGTAATCAGCGCCGCGACCCCCATCGAGCCCGGGACGTTGCGCGCCGCGATGGCAAGCGAGCCGAAGAGCTTGTCGACGATGTTCGCCCGCTCGACGATGTAGCCCATGAACAGGAAAAGGGGGATCGCGGTCAGGACCTCGTTGGACATGACCGTGTAGGTCTGGTTCACGAACAGGTCGAAGATCCGGTTGTTGAAGAACCCTTCAAGCCAGGTCGTCGTGCTTGTCCAGCCGTCGGCGTCCTCGGTCAGGCGGTTGTAGCTGCGCCACATGCGGCTGGGGTCATAGTAGGCGTAGTAGCCGAACCCGATGCCAAGGGCCATCAGGGTGAAGGCGATGGGAAAGCCCAGAAAGACGAACAGAATGAAGACGCCCAGCATCGTCAGGGCGATTTGCGGATCGGTCACGTTCGGTTTCTCCTGTCAGCGAACCGCTCCGCCCTGCGGCGGGTCGATGTGGTCGGGGTGGTGCAGGATTTCCTCGCCATGCTCTTGGGCAAGCAGGACTTCGGTTTCCTGGACATCGGGTGCGGGTTCCAGCCAGACGCCGGTGCGGATCGCGATGATGCAGCGGAAGACCTGCGCAATGCCCTGCAGGAACAGCAGGACGCCCGCCAGAACAAGGATCGTCTTGAACTGATAGATGGGAATGCCGGCCGGACTGGAGGAACTGACCTCACCGTATCCGATCGAGCGCGAGGCATATTTCCACCCGGCAAAGATCAGCGCGGTGATGCCGGGAAAGAAGAACAGGATATACAGGACCAGATCCAGGGCACCCTGGACGCGCACGGGCCACAGCCGGTAGACGAAGTCACCCCGCACATGGCCGCCACGCGACAAAGTGTAGGCGCCGCCCACCATGAACAGCGTGCCATACATCATGTAGGACAGTTCATAGGCCCAGGGGGTCGGGCTGTTGAACAGATATCGGACGATGACCTCGTAGCTCATGCCGATTGTCATCAGCATGACGAGCCAGCCGAAGGATTTGCCGAACCAGCCGGACAGTCGGTCGGCAAAGTCTATGTAGCGCAGCATCTGGACTGTTCCCGTTCAGGGGCGGGGCAGCCACTGCCCCGCCGGATGTGTCAGAGGCTGATCTTGTTCGGGAAGTAGTGCTGGTAGGCGCGGGTGTAATCTGGCGCGTTCATCAGCTCGTAATAGGTCACGCGTTCGACCCATTGACGCTGGCTGTCCAGGATCCGCTTCATCAGGTCGTCGGATTCCAGTTGCGGGATCAACTGGTCCCAGGCATCGATCTGCGCCTGCTGGACATCGGCAGGGGTCCGGTGAACGACCACGCCGTTTTCAGCCGTCAGCTTTTGCAGGTCCGATGAATAATTGTCCAAGGCGAAGGCGGTGTTCGCGGTCGAGACGGCCTCGACCCCATGGCGCAGGATCGCCTGGAGGTCGGGTTCCAGATCCTCGAGGAAATCGCGGTTGAACAGGAACTCGAAGGTTTCCTGCGCCTGGTGATACGAGGCGAGGTAATAGTTCTTCGCCACGTCCTGCGCGCCAAAGCGCATGTCCGAGGACGGGTTGTTGAACTCGAAGGCGTCGATCACGCCGCGTTCCATTGCCGGGACGATTTCGCCGCCGGGCAACTGCGCCACCGACATCCCCATCGACTGCATGACATCCGCGGCAAGGCCCACCGTGCGGTATTTCATGCCCTGGATGTCGGACAGGGCCGTGACCTCGTTCTTGAACCAGCCGAAGGGCTGCGCGGGCATCGGGAAGGCCATCAGCCCGACCACGTTCATGCCCATCACATCCTGCAGAAGCTCGCGGAAGAACTCCTCTCCGCCGCCGGCGTAGAACCAGGACAGCATCGTGGTGGGCGACCCGCCGAACACAGGGCCCGTGCCGAACAGCGATGCCGCCTTGTTCTTGCCATACCAATAGGCGGACACCGAATGGCTGGCATCCAGCACGCCATCGTTCACGGCGTCGATCACCTGGAAAGCGCCGACCACGGCGCCTGCGGGCAGCAGGTCGATCTTCAGCCGGCCGCCGGACATCGCCTCGACACGCTCGACGTAATGTTGGGCCATCGTCTGCCAGATGTCGGACGCGGGCCAGGACGTCTGCATCTTCATGACAAGCGGCGCTTGGGCAAGCACTGCCGGCGCCGCGAGAAGCGAGCCTGTCGCGGCTGCGCCTCCGCCGATGACGCCGGTTTTCAGGAATGAACGGCGGTTGACCTTCGCCCGGCTTTCCTTGGCTGGCATTCTATCCTCCCTGATTTTGTATTGTTCCCCGCGATCAGTGTAACTGCATTCAGAGACTTGACGACAATCATTTTTCTGTCTGCATCTTTAGTATTAACCTGCGCGACGGCTGTGCAATCCGTTGTCAAAAACCAAGCATTCGAGATTAGGAAATGGGGACATGACTGGGTTTATTGGGGTCAGGTGACGCAGCAGGCGCCTTGTCCATGATCCCCCGGTCCGGCGGCACAAGGCCCGGCTTGATGATGGCGCCGCCCCCGCGCTGGCGACGGGCGGTCTCGGCTATTCACCCATACCTGCTTTCTGGGCCACATTTGCCGCACGTATCGCAGCGTCCCTCGTGTTGGCTTCATGTGTCGAAGCCAGGCCGAGGCCGCCTGTCGCGCCGGCAATGACAAGGACTCGCTGGGCCAGCGGCTTGACGATGCCTGTGCTCGGGTCGAGAAGCTCGGGTTCCCACTGCACGAGGCCAACCATGCTTAGACTTGCCCTGCCGCTCGCCGCTCTTGTTCTTTCCTTCGGCACCGCCACGCCATCGGCCGCGGACCCCGTCGTAAAGGGCGCAGAGCATTGCGTCGTGAACGTCCGCGCCGACGACCGGCTGAACCTCAGGGCCGAACCGGTTGCGGGTGCCGCAATCCGCGAGCGTCTTGCCTATGGCTCTTGCGGGGTCATGGTGACTGCTGCCTGCGAGGGCTCGTGGTGTCCGGTCGAGGACGGACATCATGCCGGCTGGGTGCATCGGCATTATATCGCGGCACTGCCCGAGGCGGAGTTCTGCTTCACGGCGGCGACGAACCGCGACGGGCGGAGCCTGCGCGCATGGCCGTCAGACAAATCACGCGTTCTGGCCGAGTTTCCGAACACGCAATGCGGCATCCGACCGCTTCCTTACGCGGTGGAGGATTGGCAGAAGGTCCGCGTGGAGGGATGGGAAGGCTGGCTGTCCCGGCCGGCACTGGCCCATACGGGGGACTGATGACCGTTGCCGATCCCCGGCCCCTTGCCGCGCCAGGATACTGGCACCAAAAGCGGTGCTTGTCGCGGGTTCTGGAACCGGACACCTCCTGAGAACGCTGAAACACCAGCACCACGGCAGGAGCGGCAGGCATGACCGTCAGGGTTTTCGGTGAGGCGGACAAGGCAACGCTAGCACAGGCCGAGCGTTGCGCCGTCGAGGCTGAGGCGATGCTGCTGATGGCCGACAACCACAAGGGCTATGGGATGCCTGTCGGCGGCGTCGCGGTCTACAAGGACAAGGTTCCCCCTGCCAGTGTGGGATTCGACATTGCCTGCGGGAATAAGGCCGTCCTGACCAACCTTAATCTTGGGGACATCGAAGGCCGCCTGTCGAGCCTCGCGGACCGGATCTTCGCAAGCCTTTCCTTCGGCGTCGGACGCAAGAACGCCACACCTGTCGTTCACCATGTTTTCGAGGATCCGGCCTGGGATGAGGTCGGGTTCCTCAGAAGCCATCCTGATCTCAAGAAAAAGGCACTGGAACAGCTGGGGACGATCGGCTCGGGCAACCATTACGTTGACGTCTTTGCCGACGAGGCCGATCGCATCTGGGTCGGGGCGCATTTCGGCTCGCGCGGGTTGGGGCACGCCATCGCCACGCATTTCATGAAGCGTGCCGGCGACAATCCGAACATCGTGGACGAGACGCCGCATACGCTGGAAACCGACAGCCGTCACGGGCGCGATTACATCAGGGCGATGCGGCTGGCCGGCGATTATGCCTATGCCGGTCGCGACTGGGTCTGCGAGACGGTGGTCGGCATCCTGGGCGGCACGATCATCGAGGAAGTTCACAACCACCACAACTTCGCCTGGCACGAGACCCATGGCGGAGAGAGCTTTTGGGTCGTCCGGAAAGGCGCCACACCGGCTTTCCCGGGACAGCGCAGCTTCATCGGATCCTCGATGGGCGATGTCTCGGTCATCGTCGAAGGCGTTGACAGCGATCTGTCGCGTGCAGCCTTCTACTCGACCATCCATGGTGCGGGCCGGATCATGTCGCGGACAAAGGCCGCTGGCAAGCGGCGCAAGCGCGTTGTCGAAGAGAAGCAGCCCAACGGCAAGATGAAGAAGATCACCCAGTGGTATACCGAAGGGGGCGCGGTGGATTTCGAGGCGGTGCGGCTCAGGATCGCCCAGGCAGGAACGCATCTGCGCGGCGCCGGGGCCGATGAGGCGCCGGAAGTCTACAAGAAGCTTGGCGATGTGCTTGCCCACCATGGCAGCACCGTCAAAATCATCCACACGCTCAGGCCGCTGATCGTCTGCATGGCCGGAGGGGATGAGTTCGATCCTTACAAGGACTAGGCGATGCGGTTTCCTGCAATCCTGCAGCCTTAGGCCAGCGGAACAGGGAAAAGAGGTCTCGCTGTCAGGCAAGCATCCTCAACGCTTTTGTGGCAGCATCACCACTTTTCCGACTGAAGCATCAGGCGGCGACTTGGCAGCATGGCGTAAGTGCTCGTTCCTGCACCGTGCCAGCGTCCATGACGCCCCCACCACAAGGATGATGGGGGCGCGGCTGGCATTCAGAGACCGTTGGCTTTGGCAACGAAGTCAGACAGATGCGGCACATAGTCCTCCGGGCCGTCGCCCCCTGTCGCCATTGCCAGCGCAAAGGAGTTCTTCACGGCGCTTGCCATGGGCGTCGCGACGACGGAACCGTTTGCCATGGATTCGACATAGCGCATGTCCTTGTAGGCATTTCCCAAGGTGAACTTGTGCGCCTCGCGGTTGCCATGCAGCGCATAATCCATGAACGTCTGGTAAAAGCCGCAATCCATCCGGCCGCCCCGGATGACCTTGTCGAATTCGGCCACTGGAATGCCGACCTTGCGCGACAGGGCCAGCGCCTCGGAATAAAGCGCGGCATAGCCCAGGGACAGGAAGTTGTTCAAAAGCTTCATCTTGTGGCCATCGCCAACCGCGCCCACATGCACGATCTTGCCGGCCCAGGTGGCGATGATCGGCTGCACCCGCGCAAAGGCGGTGTCGCTGGCCCCCACCATGCAATCAAGCGTTCCGGCCCAAGCCTCTTTCGGGGTGCGCGACAAGGGCGCGTCGATGAAATCCACGCCGATCTCGGCCAGTTCCGCCGCCAGGCGCAGAGTGACGGTCGGGTCAGAGGTTGAGCAATCCACCACCGCCGCACCCGCTGCCAGACCGGGCTTCAGTGCCGCCACCGCGGCCGCAACCTCGGGCGAGCCGGTCAGGCACATGAAAATCACGGTGCAATTGCGCGCAAGGTCTTCAAGCGATGCAGCTTCGACGGCACCACGCGACACCAGATCATCGACCGCTGCGCGTTTGCGGTGCGCCACCACAGTCAGCGGATAGCCCTTTTCGACGATGTTCTTCGCCATGCCGTGGCCCATCAGGCCAAGTCCGACAAAACCAACCTTTTCTTGCGTCATAGTCATTCTCCGGGTGTGTCAAAAACATCGATGCGGCAGCGCGGATCGGCGATCTGGTCGGGCGTCGGCAAGCGCAGCGCATGATCCTGCAGCAACGCAAACAGCATGTCGATCCTTGTAGTGCCGTCGGATTTGCTGGAAGTGCTTGCTGTTGGCGGCCGGGTGGTGGTGCTGGAAGACGGGCGCATCACCAGGGCGTTTTCTTGCGCGAATGCCCCTTCGGGACCGGGTGACGCTGGTCGCGACGGATCAAGCAGGACAATGGAACGGATCAAGGGAATCGGAAAGCATCATGACCAAACGCATCATCTTCACTGGCGGCACCGGCAAGGCCGGTCGCCATGCCGTGCCCCATCTGCTGGCGAAGGGCTACAAGATCCTGAACGTCGATCTCAAGCCGCTCGACCTTCCGGGGGTGAACACGCTGATCGCCGACATCACCGACAGCGGCCAGGTCTTCAACGCCCTCACCACCCATTTCGGCTTTGATGGGTTTGATGACGGCGCGCCGCCGAAGGCCCCCGACGCCGTCGTGCATTTCGCGGCCGTGCCGCGCGTGATGATCAACCCGGACAATACCACATTCGCGCAGAACACCGTGGGCACCTACAACGTGCTGGAAGCGGCGATGAAGCTGGGCGTGCGCAAGGTGATCTTTGCCAGTTCGGAAACCACCTACGGCGTCTGCTTTGCCGAAGGTGACAAGGATTATCATTCCTTCCCGCTGGAGGAAGATTACGACATCGATCCGATGGACAGCTATGGCCTGTCGAAGGTGGTGAACGAAAAGACCGGCCGTGCCTTCGCGATGCGCTACGGTGCCGATGTCTACGGCCTGCGGATCGGCAACGTCATCGAGCCGCATGAATACGCCAACTTCCCCGGCTACCTGGCCGACCCGATGAGCCGCAAGCGCAACGCATGGAGCTATATCGACGCACGCGATCTGGGCGAGATCGTGCATCTTTGCCTGCAAAAGGACGGGCTGGGCTATCAGGTGTTCAACGCCGTGAATGACACCATCACCGCCACCATGCCAACGGCAGAGTTCTTGGCGAAATACGCGCCGAATACGCCAATCACCCGGCCGATGGGCAAGGACGAAGCTCCGCTTTCCAATCGTAAGATCCGCGAAGTGCTGGGATTTCGTGAAGCGCATCCGTGGCGGAACTACGTGAAGGTTTGATCTGACCGGCCGGGGCGTTGCTGTCGTGATGCCCCGGTTGACAAAGCCCAGATGCAGCTACGGCAAAGCAAGGGCGTCGCGTGTTTCTGGCGCCGCGGCTAATCGCCGACGCAGCATGGTCAGACGCGCGTTTTCGACCTTTGATGCACCGCAGACCCTCTGCGCCTTCACCAGCAACGAGAACGCTGCCGCCTTCCGGTCATGCTCATATCGAAGGTGGAAGGGTGAGAGGTTGGACAACGACCCAAGCGGGGCTCGTTACGGCTGCTTCCTTCCGGACCTGACCGGGTTGGCGAGGCGCCTGCCCGCGCCAACCTCTCGAGCGGTTAGATAGTCTGCCGCCGCGCCCGATGCAACCCGTCAAAGATGAAGGCGCACCAGGGCGAAATCCTGGTCGGTCTGGCCCACATGCTCCATCCGCAAGCCGCAGCGTTGCGCGACCTGGGGCAGAAGGGACAGTCCCTGCGGACCGGTCTCGAACAGGGTCGAGGTGCCGGGCATCGGCTGGAAGCGCCAGCCTGGCGCGGCATCCAGGGACAGCCGCCGGCGCTGCCGCAGGTAGTTGCGGATCACGTCCCGCGTCTGGGGACCCGGTTCCAGCACGACAGTGGTGCCGGCAGTGAGCGGCGCGAACAGCCCGCAAGCGGCCAGCCGATAAGAGTTGGTGGCCAGCACGAACCGGTCCTCGTCCCGCACTGGCGCCCCGCGCCAGGAAAGGTCGCGGACCCGGCTGCTGCCCGTCCGGCCGCCGTCGAGACCGTAGGCCGGAGGGCGGGAAAGATCGATCCGCCAGTTCACGTCCTGGATCACGTCGAACTGGTATGCGGGGAAACCCGGATCGGTCAGCGGCTGGTCAGGCAGGCCCGGGCGGATCTGCCGGAACAGGCTGGCCGAGCGTTCAAGCCAGTCGCGCAGGTCCGCGCCGGTCAGGGCCAAGGCGCAGATGCGGTTGGGAAAGGAATAGATGTCGGTCAGGTTCGCCAGCCGTAGCCTGCCCGGCGCGACGTCGGTGTAATGCTGCGGCCCGCCCCGGCCGCCTGCCCGAAAGGGGGCCGCCGCCGACAGGACCGGCACGCCGGCCAGCCGCGTGCCAACCAGGCTTTTGCGCACGAACCAGCGTTGCGCCATGTTCACCAGCCTCAGCGCCGGATCAAATCCGACAAGGGCAAAGTAGCTGCTGATGCGGTCATCGCTGTGGCCGATGCGCCGGCGCAGGTGGCTAAGCGTCTGGCGATGTGCGGGGGCCACGCTGCGCAGGATCGCGGGGGCAGGGGGCAGATCCCCCTCGACCGTCTCGCAGCGGGCAACGGCTTCCGCGACGCGCCAGCCATTCTGCGGTTCATGGATCAGGGACAGGTCGACCACGCCCAGATGCGATCCGCAAAAGCCCGGCATCACGGCAGGCTTCCCGGCCAGTCTGCCGCCTGCCGTATCGATGCCCGCCCGGCCCCGGCGCGGGTCGGTCACGGCAATGCGGCCCGGAAAGACCTCGTGCGTGTGTCCTGCGACCACCACGTCGATCCCATCAAGCGCGGCAAGGTCGGCCGCCACATTCTCGGCCCCCCTGGTGGCAGGGCGGTCCGAGATGCCGCTATGGGCAAGGGCAACCACCAGATCCGCACCTGTCGCCCGGATCCGGGGCAGGATCCGGGCGGCAGTCGCCATGATGTCGTCGCAGGCCATCTGCCGCGACAGGTCGCTGTCCCAGGCCGTCGTCTGGGGCGGCAGAAAGCCCACGATCCCGATCCGCAAGACCGCCTGCCTGCCGCTGTCGGTCAGCACCGTCTTTTCCAGGATCGTGAAGCCCCGGAAATCGGACCGACCCCGCAGGCGGAGATTCGCGGCCAGAAAGGGAAAGCGGGCCTGCCGCGCCGCGGCCTGCAGCGCCTCGATCCCGAAGGCGAAGTCGTGATTGCCGATGGCTGCGGCGTCATAGCCCATCAGGTTCATGGACGCGATCGCGGGATGCGGCTTTCCCCCCGCCCGGGCAGCCTGCTCGCCCAGGGGCGTGCCCTGCAGGAAATCGCCGTTGTCGACCAGCACTGTATTGGGATTCTCGGTCCGGTGCCGCTCGACCAGAGAGGCGATCTGCGCAAGGCTTCCACGCTCGCAAGGCCTGCCCGCCAGATAATCATGGGGCAGCAGCTTCATGTGCATGTCCGTCGTGGCCAGGATGCGCAGGTTGACGCTGACCACCGCAAGGGCCTGCGGATCGCGCTCTCCGATATCGTCCGGTGCGTCCCGCATTGCACAACCCTGACCACGAGTCGGGCAATGTGCGCCGACCCCTTAACAGCTTAATCAGCCGGATCGCATCTTCTCAACCACAGATTGTCAAGAGCAGAAGTTTAATTGCCTTGGGCGGGCAATTTGCGCACAATGGGACAGGGCAGCTCCAGAATGGCAAAGCCCGGATCACGGATCGGCAGGCGGCGGTAGAATGCTTTCCACTTGGATGAATACATTGCCTTCCATGCATTACGACATTGACAGGCCAAGGCTGCCCAGCCATGGCCGTGACTGGAATGGTCAAACCCTTATGAAATTTTCAACCCGCGTCGATACCGACAAATCATCGGCAGAACTTTTCGACATCATCAGCGATTTCGTCCGCAGCGAAAGGGCCCTTGTTGCCCGTGGGGCACAGGTCCGACGGATCGATCCGTCGCAGGAGCCGGGCACCGGGCTTGGCTGGATGATCGATTTCAACTGGCGCGGCCAGCGTCGCAATGTCCGCCTGGACGTCACGCGGTTCGATCGGCCGTCCCATATCACGCTGGACGGCCATTCTGACCAGTTCGACCTGTCGATCACCCTGACGGTCGTCGCCCTGAGCCGGGTCAAGTCGCGCCTGCTGTTCGAAACCGAGGTCAGGCCCCGCAACATGCGTGCGCGACTGCTGCTGCAGACGGCCAAGCTGGGCAAGGCGCAACTGGACCGGAAATACGACCAGCGGATCGCCGATTTCCTGACCCACCTGCGCGCCGCCGCCTAGTCGGCGCTGCGCTGCGCCTCTCTCAGGGGGTCGGCAGGATAGACGCCCAGCATGTCCAGCGACGAGGTGAAGTAGCGCAGTTCCTCCAGGGCGCGCTGCAGGGCCGGATCCTCGGGATGGCCTTCGACATCGGCATAGAACTGCGTCGCGGTGAAGACGCCGTCGACCATGTAGCTTTCCAGCTTGGTCATGTTGACCCCATTTGTCGCAAACCCGCCCATCGCCTTGTAGAGCGCGGCAGGAATGTTTCGGACGCGGAAGACGAAGCTGGTCAGCATCCGGTCGGACCGGCGGCTGAAATCCGGCTGGCGCGACATGATGAGGAAGCGGGTGGTGTTGTTCTGCCGATCCTCGATCTCATCGGCCAGGCTGTCCAGGCCATAGATCTCGCCCGCCAGGGGGGCGGCCAATGCCGCCAGCGACGGTTGGCCGCGCAATGCGACCTCTTTCGCGGAACCGGCCGTATCGGCGCCCGTCACGGCCCGGATGCCATGCTTGCGCATGAAGCCCCGGCACTGGCCCAGCAGGACCGTATGGCTCATCGCCTCGCGCACTTCGGACAGGGGGGTGCCCGGCACGGCCAGCAGGCTGATATGGACGCGCACAAAGGCCTCGTCCACGATATGCAGGCCGGATTCAGGCAGCAGGTGATGGATATCGGCCACCCGGCCATAGGTCGAGTTTTCCACCGGCAGCATCGCCAGGTCGGCCTGATGGCTGCGCACGGCCTCGATCACGTCCTCGAAGGTGCGGCAGGGCAGGGCCTCCATGTCGGGGCGGGCCTTGCGGCAGGCCTCGTGGCTGTAGGCGCCAGGCTCGCCCTGGAAGGCGATGCGGTTGGTCGTGGTCGTCATGGGCCGCTGTCCGAATTTTGAAGACTCGCGGGGTCAACTATACCTTGATCCCTCAAAGCGAAAGCGGATAGATACCCCACGAATTGACGAGCTTACCAATGCGGGGATCGCACGCGATGTTCAACACCATGACCGTGACCAAGGCCGCAGGCGCGCTGATCGGCGCGCTGCTGTTTCTGATGCTGGCCAATTGGGCGGCGGGATCGCTGTATCACGTCGGCGCGACCCACCACGGCGAGGGCGAGGAAGTTGCCCAGGCCTATTCGATCCCCGTCGAGGAAGCAGCCGGCGGCGGCGAGGAAGCGGCCGAAGAGCAGATCGACTTTGCAGCCCTGCTGGCTTCGGCCGATGCGGCCGCAGGCGAGAAGGACTTCGGCAAGTGCAAGGCCTGCCACAAGCTGGACGGCACCGACGGCGTCGGTCCGCACTTGAACGGCGTTGTCGGCCGCGAAGTCGCCTCCGTTGCTGGCTTCAGCTATTCCCCCGCCATGGTCGAGCATCGCGCCGAGGCGCCCCAGTGGACGCCCGAGGCCTTGCAGGAGTTCCTGACCAACCCCAAGGCGGACGTGCCCGGCACCAAGATGTCCTTCGCCGGCCTGAAGGACCCCCAGGATCGCGCCGACATCATCGCCTATCTGCAAACCCAGCAGTAAGGCAGCAAACCTGGTCCACAAGAAGGCGCATCCCCGGATGCGCCTTTTTTTGTGGCAAGGCGCGGTCCCGCCTCACGAAATCGCGGCTTGATCGTGTTCTCTGCGCTGCCTAGCGTGCAGCAGACACCACAGCCGGAGTTCGCCCATGCGTCGCCTTGCCCTGATCGCCGCCCTTTCGCTTGCCCCGGCCGGCGCCGCCTTTTCGCAAGAGGCCGAGGCGGCGGGGGGCGATGAGGCCGTCATCAAGACCCATGCCATCGCGTTGTTCGGCGAACCCGCGCTGCCCGCCGATTTCCCCCATTACCCTTACGTGAACCCCGACGCGCCCAAGGGGGGCGAGATTTCCTTTGGTGCGGTGGGGGGATTTGACAGCTTCAACCCCTTCACCCACCGCGGCCGGGCCATCGCACTTTCGGTGATCCAGCTTGAACGGCTGATGGACAGCCCGGCGGACGAGCTGGGCGTGGACTACTGCCTGCTGTGCGAGACGCTGGAATATCCCGAAAGCAAGGACTGGGTGATCTTCAACCTGCGCCCCGAGGCCAGGTTCAGCGACGGCACGCCGCTGACCGCCCATGACGTGCTGTTCAGCTTTGAAACCCTGCGCGACAAGGGCCTGTCGTCCTTCCGGATGGCGATGCAGCAGATGATCTCCAAGGCCGAGGTTCTTGACGACCATCGCATCAAGTTCACCTTCGCCGAAGGCTATCCCAGGCGCGACGTGATTTCGCAGATGGGCAACCAGATCGTCTTCTCGAAGAAGGATTTCGAGGAGAACAACCGCGATCTCGAGCAGAGCACCAACACCCCCTTCATCGGGTCCGGCCCCTACATGTTCGACCGCGCCGACATGGGCCGCACGCTGGTCGTGAAGCGCAACCCCGATTACTGGGGCAAGGACCTGCCGATCAACCAGGGCCGCTTCAACTTCGACCGCATCCGCTACGAGATGTTCGGCGACTTCGACAGCGCATTCGAGGCCTTCAAGGCAGGCGAATACACCTTCCGCAACGAGACATCGTCGATGCACTGGTCAACGCGCTATGACTTTCCGGCGCTCGCCTCGGGCGCGGTGGTGCGCGAGACACTGCCTAACGGCCAGATCGCCAGCGGCGACGGCTGGGTGTTCAACCTGCGGCGCGAAAAGTTCCAGGACATCCGCGTCCGCGAGGCGGTCGGGCTGATGTTCAACTTCGAATGGACCAACCAGACGCTGCTGTATGGCCTGGAAACCCGCGTCAATTCCTTCTGGGACAACAGCGAATTCCGTGCCGACGGTCCCCCCACGCCCGAGGAGGTCGCGCTGCTGGAACCCGTTGCCGCCGATCTTCCCGAAGGCATCCTGACCGAGGACGCGGTGGTCCAGCCCACCTCGGGCGAACGCCAGCAGGATCGCCGGAACATGCGCCAGGCCATGGCCCTGCTGGACGAGGCGGGCTGGGCCGTGGGCAGCGACGGGATGCGCCGCAACGCCGCCGGAGAGGTCCTGCGGATCGAGATCCTGAACGACGACGTGGGCAACGACCGCATCCTCAACCCCTTTGTCCAGAACCTGCGTGCCATCGGCATCGACGCCGTGAACCGCCGCGTCGACAACGCCGAGATGGAGTTGCGCACCCGGTCCAAGGATTTCGACATGGTCGAGGACAGCCTGGGCCAGGCCTATGCCATCGGCGGCTATGCAGGCCAGGTCTTCGGGTCCGAGGACGCCGACGACGTCTTCAACCCGATGGGGCTTGCCAACCCGGCCATCGACCGGCTTCTGGAACTGGGCCAGCAGGCCGAAACGATGGAGGACAACATCACCGCCATCAACGCGCTTGACCGGGCGCTGCGCAGCCTGCGCTTCTGGGTGCCGAAATGGTTCAAGGCCGAATACACGCTGGCCTATTACGACATGTATCGCCATCCCGAACAGATGCCGCCCTATGCGCTTGGCACGCTGGACTTCTGGTGGGCCGACACCGCGCGCGAGGCGGAACTGAAGGCGGCGGGCGCGATCCGCTGACGGCAGGGTTGATTTCCCGGCGATCCCGCCCGACAAGGGCGGGATAAAGGAAAAGGGGCCGCAAAGGCCCGGAAGGGGCAAGGGCAATCCGATGGGCGCCTATATCCTGCGGCGATTGCTGCTGATCATCCCGACCCTGATCGGGATCATGGTGGTGAACTTCACACTGACGCAATTCGTGCCGGGCGGTCCCATCGAACAGATCGCCGCGCAGGTGCAGGGTTCGGGCGACGCCTTCAGCAACATATCCGGCGGGGGCGCGGGCGCCGACACCGGCGTGGTCGAGGGATACGAGGGCGCGCGCGGCCTGCCGCCCGAATTCATCGCCCAGCTTGAGAAAGAGTTCGGCTTCGACAAGCCGCCCCTGCAGCGCTTCCTGACGATGATGGGCAATTACCTGACCTTCGATTTCGGCACATCGTGGTTCCGGTCGATCAGCGTCATCGACCTGGTGATCGAGAAGATGCCGGTATCCATCACGCTGGGCCTTTGGTCCACGCTGCTGGCCTATCTCATCTCGATCCCGTTGGGGATCCGCAAGGCGGTGCGCGACGGGACGCGGTTCGATACCTGGACCTCGGGCGTGATCATCATGGCCTATGCGATCCCGGCCTTCCTGTTCGCCGTGCTGCTGATGGTTCTGTTCGCGGGCGGCAGCTATTGGCAGATCTTCCCGCTGCGCGGGCTGACCAGCGACAATTTCGCTGACCTGTCGCTGTGGGGCAAGATCAAGGACTATGCCTGGCACGCGACGCTGCCGGTGGTGGCCTCGACGATTTCCAGCTTTGCCACGCTAACTCTGCTCACAAAGAACAGTTTTCTGGACGAGATCAACAAGCAATATGTGATGACCGCCCGCGCCAAGGGCCTGACCGAGGGGCGTGTCCTTTACGGCCATGTCTTCCGCAACGCCATGCTGATCGTCATCGCGGGCTTTCCAGCGGTGTTCCTGGGCGTCTTCTTCGGCGCCTCCATCCTGATCGAGACGGTCTTTTCGCTGGACGGCCTTGGCCGCCTGGGCTTCGAGGCCGCAGTGCAGCGCGACTATCCGGTGATCTTCGGCACGCTTTACGTCTTCGGGCTTCTCAGCCTGGTGGTGGGGATCCTGTCGGACATGATGTATGTCTTCGTCGATCCGCGCATCGACTTTGAATCGAGGGCCGGCTGATGGCGCTCTCGGAACTCAACCGCCGCCGCTGGCGCAACTTCCGCCGCAATGGCCGGGCCTTCTGGTCGCTGGTGATCTTCTCGATCCTGTTCGTGATCGCGATGTTCGCCGAGGTGGTGGCAAACGACAAGCCGATCGTCGCAAGCTATCGCGGGGAACTGTATTTCCCTGCCTACAACTTCTATCCGGAAACCGCTTTCGGCGGCGATTTCGGGACCGAGGCGATCTATAACGACCCGGCCGTGGAATGCCTGATCGTCACCGGCGGCAGCCAGGATTGCTGGGACACGCCCGAGGATCTGATCGCCGCCGTGGACGCAGGCACCAGCAACATCCCCGAGGCTGAGCAGGGCTGGATGATCTGGCCGCCGATCCCGTTCCACTATTCGACCATTAACAACGTGGGCAGCGCCCCGAGCGCGCCGGACGGCACGCATTGGCTTGGCACCGACGACACCGCCCGCGACGTGCTGGCCCGCGTGATCTATGGCTTCCGCATCTCGATCCTGTTCACGCTGATCGTGACGGTGGTGGCATCCGTCGTGGGCATCGCGGCGGGGGCGATCCAGGGCTATTTCGGGGGGCGCACCGATCTGGTCTTCCAGCGGGTGCTGGAGATCTGGGCCTCCACCCCATCGCTTTACGTCATCATCATCCTGTTCGCGATCCTGGGGCGCAGTTTCTGGCTCTTGGTCTTCGTCACCATCCTGTTCGGCTGGCCCGCGCTTGTGGGCGTGGTCCGGGCCGAGTTCCTGCGGGCGCGGAACTTCGAATATGTCCGCGCGGCCCGTGCCCTGGGCGTTTCCGACCGCACCATCATGTTCCGCCACATCCTGCCCAATGCGATGGTCGCCACGCTGACCATGCTGCCCTTTGTCGTCACCGGCACAATCAGCGGCTTGGCCGCGCTGGACTACCTGGGCTATGGCTTGCCTGCATCGGCGCCCTCGCTGGGGGAACTGGCCCTTCAGGCCAAGCAGAACCTGCAGGCGCCCTGGCTGGCCTTCACCGCCTTTTTCACCTTTGCCATCATGCTGTCGCTTCTGGTCTTCGTCTTCGAAGGCGTGCGCGATGCCTTTGACCCCCGAAAGACCTTCAAATGACCGAAGCCGTTCTGTCGGTCCAGAACCTGCGCATCAGCTTTCGCCAGGAAGGCCGGACCGTGCCCGCCGTCAAGGGCGTCAGCTTCCAGATCGGCAAGGGCGAGACGGTGGCCCTGGTGGGGGAATCCGGGTCGGGCAAGTCGGTGACGGCGCTGTCCACGGTGCGCCTGCTGGGCGATTCCGCCGTGGTCGAGGGGTCGGTGAAATACGCCGGCCGCGAGATGGTGGACGCGCCGGAAAAGGTGCTGCGCGACATCCGGGGCGACGACATCAGCTTCATCTTCCAGGAACCGATGACTTCGCTGAACCCGTTGCACACGCTGGAAAAGCAGCTTGGCGAAAGCCTGGCGCTGCACCAGGGACTGACGGGCGCACGGGCGCGCGCGCGGATCGTGGAACTGCTGACCCGCGTGGGCATACGGGACCCTGAAAGCCGCCTCGCAGATTATCCGCACCAACTGTCCGGCGGGCAGCGGCAGCGCGTGATGATCGCCATGGCGCTTGCCAACGGTCCCGAACTGCTGATCGCGGACGAACCGACAACCGCGCTGGATGTGACGATCCAGGCTCAGATCCTTGATCTGCTGGCGGAACTGAAGGCGGCCGAGGGGCTGTCGATGCTGTTCATCAGCCACGACCTGGGCATCGTGCGCCGGATCGCCGACCGCGTCTGCGTCATGAAGGACGGAGAGATCGTCGAGCAAGGCCCGGTCGCCGACCTGTTCGCCAATCCGCAGCACGAATACACCCGCAAGCTGCTGGCCGCCGAGCCGAAGGGCATGGCAGATCCCGTGGCCCCCAACGCGCCGGTGATGGTCGAGACACGCGATCTGAAGGTCTGGTTCCCGGTCCAGCGGGGGCTTTTGCGCAAGACAGTCGGCCATGTGAAGGCCGTCAATGGCGCGACCCTGACCGTGCGGGCGGGCGAGACGCTGGGCGTCGTGGGCGAATCCGGGTCTGGCAAGACCACGCTGGCCTTGGCCGTCATGCGGCTGATCGCCAGCGACGGGCCGATCCTGTTCATGGGCCAGGACATCGCCCGCTGGCAGTCGCGCCAGTTGCGAAGGCTGCGCCGCGACATGCAGATCGTCTTCCAGGATCCCTTCGGCAGCCTGTCGCCCCGGATGACGGTCGAACAGATCATCGCCGAGGGCCTGACCGTCCACGGGGTTGAACAGGGCCGCGACCGCCGCCAGATGGTCGCCGACATCATGGCAGAGGTCGGGCTGAACCCCGAAATGATGCACCGCTATCCGCACGAGTTTTCCGGCGGCCAGCGCCAGCGCATCGCCATCGCCCGCGCGATGATCCTGCGGCCCAAGGTCGTGGTTCTGGACGAACCGACAAGCGCGCTTGACATGACGGTGCAGGTGCAGATCGTCGGGCTTCTGCGCGGGTTGCAGCAGAAATACGGGCTGGCCTTCCTGTTCATCAGCCACGACCTTCGCGTCGTGCGCGCCATGTCGCACAAGATCATGGTGATGCGCGCGGGCGAGGTGGTGGAACAGGGCTCTACCGCCCAGATCTTCGACGCTCCGCAACAGGACTACACGCGTGCGCTGCTGGCAGCGGCGTTCCGCGACCACCACCGATGAAGATCCTGTTCGTCCACCAGAACTTTCCCGGTCAGTTTCCCCACTTGGCCCCGGCGCTTGCGGCGCGCGGGCACCAGGTCCTGGCGCTGACGGACGAAAAGAACCAGCGGCCCAGCCCGGTGTCGACCGTTCGATACAAGACGCCCGAGGCGGTCCAGGTGAACGGTTTCGGCCGCAGCTATGCAACCCATGCCGAACGCGGTTATTTGGCCGCGCGCGGGGCCCGGGCCTTGCGCGACCGCCACGGCTTTACCCCCGACCTGATCATCGGCCATACCGGCTGGGGCGAGACGCTGTTCCTGCGCGAGATCTGGCCCGACGCCAAGCTGCTGGTCTATGCCGAGCTTCTGTATCGCACGCGCGGCCATGACGTGGGCTTCGACCCCGAATTGCAGCAGGACAGCGACGAGGCGCGGATGCTGGCCATCGCCCGGTCGGCCCACCTGATCCAAGGGATCGTGCAGGCGGACGCGGCGATTTCTCCGACCGCCTATCAGGCCGGCAGCTTTCCCCCTGAACTGCAGGGCAAGATCACCGTGATCCATGACGGCATCGACACCGCGAAGGTCTGCCCCAACCCCCAGGCCGTGATGACGCTGCCGGGCGGACGGGTGCTGCGCGCGGGGGACGAGGTTCTGTCCTATGTCAGCCGCTCGCTGGAACCTTATCGCGGCTTTCACATCTTCATGCGCGCCTTGCCCGAGGTTCTGGATGCCCGCCCGCAGGCGCAAGCGGTGATCGTCGGGGCCGAGGGGGTCAGCTATGGCAGCGTGCCCAAGGACGGCGGCAGCTGGAAGGCGCGGATGCTGGCCGAACTGGGCGACCGGCTGGATCTGTCGCGCGTGCACTTCCTAGGGCGGGTGGCTTATGACGACTATCTGTCGCTGATCCAGCTGGCGCGCGTCCATTGCTACCTGACCTACCCCTTCGTGCTGTCCTGGTCCCTGACCGAGGCGATGGCGGCAGGGGGCTATGTCGTTGCATCGGATACCGAGCCGGTGCGCGAACTGATCCGCGACGGCCAGAATGGCCGCCTGGTGCCCTTCTTCGATGTGCCTGCGCTGTCGGCCGCCCTGATCCGCGGGCTGGCCGGTGATCCCGAGGCCGACCGTCTGCGTCGCGCCGCGCGGCAGACCATCACCGACGGCTACGACCTGCACAGCCACAGCCTGCCGCGCCAGATCGAATGGGTGGAAAGCCACGCGCCGATGGGCTAAGCCCTGCCGACGTTTGAATGAGGCGCATCATGGTCGAAATCCGGCTGACGAACACCCGCACCCGCAGGAAAGAGGCGTTCACGCCCATCGACCCCCGGAACGTGCGCCTCTACCTGTGCGGGCCGACGGTTTATGACCGCGCGCATCTGGGGAATGCTCGGCCGGTGCTGGTCTTCGACGTGCTGGTGCGCCTGCTGCGGCACGTCTATGGCGCGGATCACGTCACCTATGTCCGCAACTTCACCGACGTGGACGACAAGATCAACGCCCGCGCCGCCGCCACCGGCCGCACCATCCGCGAGATCACCGAGGAAACCGTCGCCTGGTATCACCAGGACATGGACGCCCTGGGCGCCGCGCGTCCCGACCACGAGCCTCGGGCGACGGAATACATCGTCCAAATGGTCGCGATGATCGAGACCCTGATCGCCAACGGCAACGCCTACGAGGCCGAGGGCCATGTGCTGTTCGACGTCCGGTCCTTCCCCGAATACGGCCGCCTGTCGGGCCGGTCGGTGGATGACATGATCGCAGGCGCGCGGGTCGAGGTCGCGCCCTTCAAGCGCGACCCGATGGATTTCGTGCTGTGGAAACCGTCCGAGGCGGACCAGCCGGGCTGGGACAGCCCCTGGGGCCGCGGCCGTCCCGGCTGGCATATTGAATGCTCCGCCATGTCGGCGGCGCTTCTGGGCCCCAGCTTCGACATCCACGGCGGCGGCATCGACCTGCAATTCCCGCACCACGAGAACGAGGTCGCCCAAAGCTGCTGCGCCCATCCCGAGGCAGGCTTCGCCAATGTCTGGCTGCACAACGAGATGCTGCAGGTCGAGGGAAAGAAGATGTCCAAGTCGCTGGGCAACTTCTTCACGGTTCGGGACTTGCTGGACAAGGGTGTGCCCGGTGAGGTGATCCGGTTCGTGATGCTGTCCACCCATTACCGCAAGCCGATGGACTGGACTGAAACCAAGGCGAAGGAAGCCGAGCGCCACCTGGAAAACTGGTTCTTCGCGCTTGTTCAGGCGGGCTACAGCAAGAGCATGGTCGAGACGCTGAAGAATGGCGGCGTCTGGCGACCCCTTGACGCTGTTGTGAATGCCCTTGCGAATGATCTGAATACGCCAGGGGCGATCGCCGCCTTGCATGACGTCACGCTTGGCGGCTCTGCCGTCCAAAGCGCCCCCTTTGCGGCATCCTTGGAAATGCTGGGATTCGTTCCAGACTGGGACGAGATCGGCAGCTTCGCCAGGGTCGGTGTCGGGTCTGTTGGTGAACACCCTGCGCGGGACCGGGTGGCTGCGCTGCTGCTGGATCGACAGGAAGCGAAGCGGGTCAAGAATTTCCAAAAGGCCGATGAAATCAGGAACCATCTTCAAAGGGCCGGAGTCGAGGTAAGAGACACCCCCGGCGGCGGGTGGACCTTCGAACTTGGACCTGACTTTGATGAAGCGGTGTTGGATGATCTTGGTCGCCCCTGACTTCCAAAACAACGGTGGCGGCACATGACCCTTGAAGCCTGCACCAACTTGGTCCGGTCCCAGGATCCCGACCGCTTCGGTGCGGCCTTGGTCGCCAACCCGCAGGATCGCCCTGCGCTGATAACGCTGTACGCGCTGAACCTCGAAATCGCGCGGGCTCCGTTCCAGTCGGGCGAACCGCTGTTGGCCGAGATGCGGCTGCAATGGTGGGTGGACCGGCTGGCCGAGATGGGCACGGGCAGACCACCCCCCCTGCATGACGTGCTGACCCCTTTGTGGGAGGCTTGGGGCAGCGCCGCTGGCGACTTGACCCCTTTGGCCGAAGCCCGCCGCCGCGACTGCTTCCGCGAACCCTTCGCGACACCCGAGGAGGTGGCGGAATACGTCGCCGACACCAGCGGGCGCCTGATGGCACGGGCTGTGGCACGGCTGGGTGCCGATGCGCAGGGACAGGCGGTCGCTGCCGACCAGGGGCTGGGGGCAGGGCTGGTGGCATGGCTGCGCGCGCTGCCGCAACTGCAACCCATCGGCTTGGGCCTGGCAGGCGGCGATCCCGCCGACGCGGCCCGGTTGGCCCGGATGGCGCGTGACGCCTTCCAGCGTGCCGCGGGTTCGCGCGGGCTGCTGCCGAAACGGGCGGCGGCGGCACTGTACTCTGGGCCGGGCGTAGGGCGGCTGCTGTCCGGCATCCTCGAAAACAAGGTGAACATCCTTGAGGAAGAGGTTGTAATCACGCCGTTCCAGCGTCGTGCTTCCCTTGCCAGGCTGGCGCTGACCGGTCGGTGGTGGCGCTAGGCCACTGGTCTGGCCGCGCCCATAAATCCTCTTTTCATGCTTTGGCTGATATGAAAGGAATTGAACCGAACGGGACGGCGGGACGGACGGATGGCCAAGGGCGGATTGGATGCACAGGCGAGGCAGGGCTATACCCTGATCGCGCCGCCGTTCCTTTATGCGCTGCTGATCCTGGCGGCGCCGCTGCTGACCATCCTGGCCTACAGCTTCCTGACAGATGGCTATCTGGAGGTCGTGCGCGACTTCACCTGGGCCAATTACGCGCAGGTCTGGACCGACCCGATCGTGCGCACCGTCATGCTGCGATCCCTGACCGTGTCGGCCCTTGTGACGCTGGTGACGGTGCTGCTGGCCTTTCCGGTGGCCTATTACGTCAGCTTCATGGTTCGGCCCGAGAAGAAGGCTACATGGCTGTTCCTGATCACCATCCCCTTCTGGACCAGCTATCTGATCCGGGTGTTCCTGTGGAAGGTGATCCTGGGCTATAACGGCGTCATCAATTCCAGCCTGACCGGGCTTGGCATCATCGACGAGCCCCTGACCTTTATCCTCTATAACGTGAACTCGATCGTGATCACGCTGGCCCATGCCTATGCGCCCTTCGCGATCCTGCCGATCTTCGTGGCGCTGGAAAAGATCGACCGATCCCTGCTGGAAGCTGGCCGCGACCTGGGCGAAAGCCGGGCGATGACCTTCTGGCGCGTCACGCTGCCGCTGGCGATGCCCGGCGTGCTGGCGGCGGTGCTGATCGTCTTCATCCCCACCATCGGCGACTATGTGACGCCTGAACTGATCGGCGGCGGCAAGATCCCGATGATTGCAAACCTGATCCAGGTGCAGATGCTGGCCCTGGACAACCGCCCGCTGGGGTCGGCCCTTGCAGTGACGGCCATGGCCATCGTCGCCCTTGTCAGCATCGTCTTTCTTCTGATCAACCGCCGCTTCCTGAAGGTGCGGTCGTGAAGGGGCAGGGGCGCGGCCTGCAAGCCTATGCGCTGCTGTATCTGCTGTTCCTTTACGCGCCGATCATCCTGCTGCCATTGTTTGCCTTCAATTCCGGCACGATCATCGCCTTTCCGCTGCAGGGCTTCACGACCGACTGGTTTTCGCAGATGTGGGCCAATGCCACGCTGCGGACCGCGCTGACCAATTCGTTGATCATTGCGGTCAGCGCGGCGATCCTGGCAACCTGCCTGGGCATCTTCGCCGCCCGCGCATCCACCCGTTTCGAGTTTCCGGGCAAGGGCGGCATGATGGGCTTCATCCTGCTGCCGATGGTTCTGCCGGAAATCATCGTGGCCATGTCGCTGCTGGTCGTGCTGCTGGGCGCGGGGGTGCAACTGTCGATCCTGACCGTGATCGTCGGCCACGTCCTGATCTGCATGCCCTATGCCATCGCGATCCTGACCACCGCGTTTTCCAGCCTCGACAAGTCGCTGGAGGAAGCGGCCTATGACCTGGGCGAAACACGGTGGAGCGCGTTTCGCCTGGTCACCCTGCCGCTGGTCATGCCGGGGATCATCAGTTCGCTGCTGATCTCCTTCACCATCAGCCTGGACGAATTCATCATCGCCTTCTTCCTGGCGGGCAACCAGCCGACGCTGCCCACCTATATCTTCAGCCAGCTTCGCTTTCCCAAGCAGATCCCGATGATCATGGCGCTTGGCACCGTGCTGGTCGCGCTGTCCATCGTGCTGCTGGCGCTTGGCGAATATTTCCGCCGCCGGGGCAACGCCCGGATGGGCGGCAATCCTACCGGAGGGTTCCTGTGAGCGAGACTCGATTCGATCGGCTGGACGCCGCAAAGCCGATGATCGAATGCCGGGGCGTTCACAAGCATTATGGCGATTATCACGCGCTGCGCGGCATCGACCTGACCATCCGGGCGGGCGAGTTCTTTTCTCTGCTGGGACCGTCCGGCTGCGGCAAGACCACGCTGCTGCGTACGATCGCAGGCTTCGAGGATATCTCAGACGGCGTTATCCTGATCGACCAGAAGCACATGGAGGAGGTGCCCGCCAACAAGCGGCCCACCAACATGGTCTTCCAGTCCTATGCCATCTTCCCGCATCTGACGGTCGCGCAGAACGTGGCCTTCGGCCTGCGCCGCGACCCGCGCGGCAAGGCGGAAAAGGCGGCCCTGGTCGAGGAAGCCTTGGCGATGGTCGGCCTGCGGGGTTTCGGCAACCGCGCCGCCCATGCCCTGTCGGGCGGGCAGCGCCAGCGGGTGGCGCTTGCCCGCGCGCTGATCTTGAAGCCCAAGGTGCTGCTGCTGGACGAACCCCTGTCGGCGCTTGACCGCAAGATGCGCGAGCAGATGCAGGTCGAACTGATCAAGCTGCAGCGCCAGGTCGGCATCACCTTCGTCCTGGTGACCCATGACCAGGAAGAAGCCCTGGTCATGTCCGACCGCATTGCCGTCATGTTCGAGGGCGAGATTGCCCAGCTTGACGGACCCGAGGCGCTTTATGCCCGCCCCGCCAACCGCCGGGTCGCGGATTTCATCGGCGTGATGAACTTCCTGCCCGCGCGGATCCTGGCAGAGGCCGAGGGAACCGTCACGGTCGAGGCCCCGGGCCTGGGCGTGGTGGACCTGCCTGCCCGGCAGGTCAGCCGCGCGAACCCTGACGATGAAGGCCCGAGCATCGGCTTTCGACCGGAAACCATGACCCTTGTCGGCGCAAACCAGACCCACAGCCAGCCGCGCGAAACAAGCGCCACCATCGACGAGGTCGTCTATTACGGCGACATGACCTATTATGACCTGCGGCTGGACGGGGCGGCGGCGATCGACGGCAGGGCGCGCCCGGTGCGCATCTCGATGCGCAACGTCTTCGGCCGTGACGTGCAAGAGGTCGGCACCCGCACCCGCCTTGCCTGGTCGCCAGGATCGCTGGTCCTGTTCCGCTGACGCTTGCAGAACTCCGGCCGCTTGCCTAGAACGCGCCCTGACTTGGCAGGAAAGGGCGCGTCATGGGCTTTCGCATGGGAATTGTCGGCTTGCCGAACGTGGGCAAATCGACGCTGTTCAACGCGCTGACAAAGACCGCTGCCGCGCAGGCCGCGAACTTCCCCTTCTGCACCATCGAACCCAATGTGGGCGACGTGGCCGTGCCGGACCCGCGGCTTGACACGCTGGCCCAGATCGCCGGCAGCAAGCAGATCATCCCGACGCGCATCACCTTCGTGGACATCGCGGGCCTTGTGAAGGGCGCCAGCAAGGGCGAGGGCCTGGGCAACCAGTTCCTGGCCAATATCCGCGAAGTGGACGCCATCGCCCATGTCCTGCGCTGCTTCGAGGATGGCGATGTCACCCATGTCGAGGGCCGCGTCGATCCCATCGCGGACGCGGAAACCATCGAGACCGAACTGATGATCGCCGACCTTGAGTCGGTCGAGCGTCGGCTGGCCAACATCGCGCGCAAGCTGAAGGGCGGCGACAAGGAAGCCGTGGCCCAGGAAAAGCTGCTGAAGGCCGCGCAGGCCGCGCTTGAAGCCGGCAAGCCCGCGCGCACCGTGACCGTGGCCAACGAAGACCGCAAGGCCTGGTCGATGCTGCAACTGCTGACCGCCAAGCCCGTCCTGTTCGTCTGCAACGTCGAGGAAGACAAGGCCTCGACCGGCAATGCCCAATCCGATCGCGTGGCGCAGATGGCCGCCCAGCAGGGCGCAGGCCATGTGGTGATCTCGGCCAAGATCGAGGAAGAGATCAGCCAGCTTCCCGCCGACGAAGCCGCCATGTTCCTCGAGGAGATGGGCCTGCACGAGGCGGGCCTGGATCGCCTGATCCGCGAAGGCTACAAGCTGCTGGGCCTGGACACCTATTTCACCGTCGGCCCCAAGGAAGCCCGCGCCTGGACCATCCACAAGGGCTCCCTGGCCCCGCAGGCCGCCGGCGTCATCCACGGCGATTTCGAACGCGGCTTCATCCGGGCCGAAACCGTCGCCTATGACGACTATGTCGCCTACAAGGGCGAGGCAGGGGCGCGCGAGGCGGGCAAGTTCCGGGTCGAGGGCAAGACCTACCAGGTCAAGGACGGCGATGTCCTGCACTTCCTGTTCAACGCCTGACCCCTAGCGCAGCCAGACATACCACGCTGCAACGGCCACCAGCAGGATCGCGATGATCCCCATCGGGCGGCGCCACCAGGGCCTGCGCTCCAGCGGATCGACGGACAGGGGTGCGGCGCCGTGGCCAAGCTGTTCACGGATCCGCTGACGTGCGCGGGCCGGGGCCATGACCGGCGTCAGCTCGTTCGCCAGCCGGGCAAGCCGTTCCTGCCATTCGGCGACCTGCGCCGCGTCCACCCCGCCCGACGATGGCCGCAGCCCAAGCGCCTGTTCAGCGGCGGCGAAGCTGACGCCTTCGTCCGCGGCGTGGCCCGACAGATGCTCCAGTTCTTCGTGCAGGCCGTGGCGGGCCTCGTCGGCGGACAGGCCATGGCGGCGGCCAAGCTGGGCGTAATCCAGCCCCTCGAGATAAGCCCCCCGCAGAAGTCCCACCGCCCAGCCGTCCGGCGCGGCCACGCCGGACAGTGCAGCACGCCGTCCCATCGCGCGGTCGCGGGCCTGGGTCACCAGCCAGGCCATCGGCGAAAGCCCGCTGTCGGCCTGGCGGGGGGCTTCCTTCCAGATGGCGACATAGGCCTCTTCCAGCACTTCCTCGGCTTCCCGACGGTCCTTCAGGATCGACAGGCACAGGGCGTTCAGCCGGGCCGAACTGCTTTCGTAAAGCGTATCGAAGGCGCGGCGGTCCCCCTTGGCGACAAGGGCGATCAGGCTGTCGGCGGGTGTCGTGCGGGCATCCGGCAAGGGATTTCCTCTCGTGGTTGCGGGGACAACTTAGCAGCCGCCCCGCGCCCGTCAACGCAAGCCCGGCTTGCACGTGGCGGACTTATGCGCGATCAAGGCGGGCGATGCGAGGAAAGGGCCCGTGATGCTGGACACGAACGTCAAACCCACCGAAGAGATCGACCTGCGCGAGGTGTTCGGTCTGGACAGCGACATGAAGGTCAAGGGCTTCGCCGAACGGACCGACCGCGTGCCCGAGATCGACAGCACCTACAAGTTCGATCCCGACACCACGATGGCGATTCTGGCAGGCTTTGCCTATAACCGCAGGGTGATGATCCAGGGCTATCACGGCACCGGAAAGTCCACGCATATCGAACAGGTTGCCGCGCGGCTGAACTGGCCCTGCGTGCGGGTCAACCTGGACAGCCATGTCAGCCGGATCGACCTGATCGGCAAGGACGCGATCAAGCTGGTAGACGGCAAGCAGGTGACGGTCTTCCACGAAGGCATCCTTCCCTGGGCGCTGCGCAACCCCACCGCCATCGTCTTCGACGAATACGACGCGGGTCGCGCGGACGTGATGTTCGTGATCCAGCGGGTTCTGGAAACCGACGGCAAGCTGACGCTGCTGGACCAGAACGAGGTGATCACCCCGCATCCCTGCTTCCGCCTGTTCGCGACCGCGAACACCGTGGGCCTCGGCGACACGACGGGGCTTTACCACGGCACCCAGCAGATCAACCAGGGCCAGATGGACCGCTGGTCGCTGGTCTCGACGCTGAACTACCTGTCCCACGACGCCGAGGCCGCGATCGTGCTGGCCAAGAACCCGACCTACAACACGGAAAAAGGCCGCAAGATCATTGGGCAGATGGTGACGCTGGCGGATCTGACGCGCACGGCCTTCATGCAGGGCGACCTGTCCACCGTCATGTCGCCGCGCACGGTGATTGCCTGGGCGCAGAACGCCCGCATCTTCGGCAACAACATCGGCTATGCCTTCCGGCTGACCTTCCTCAACAAGTGCGACGAGCTGGAACGCCAGACCGTGGCCGAGTTCTATCAGCGCCTGTTCGACGAGGAACTGCCCGAAAGCGCCGCCGCCCGGGCCAAGTGAAGCCGGCACCCTGAAGGAAAGGCGGGCCCGCAACGGCCCGCCTTTTTTCGCGATCAGACTTCCTCGGCGACCGGGTAGTCGACATAGCCTTTCGGCCCGCTGCCGTAGAAGGTCGAGGGATCCTGCTGGTTCAGCGACAGATCCTGGGCAAAGCGGCGGGGCAGGTCGGGCGTGGCGATGAAGTCCTTGCCGAAGGCCGCTGCGTCGGCGCGGCCCGATTGCACCAGGTCGCTGGCGCTGTCGCGGGTCAGCTTTTCATTGGCAATGACGACGCCGCCGAAGGCTGCCTTGATGTCGTCCATCAGGCTGTCTGCACCCAGGTATTCGCGCAGGCAGATGAAGGCCAGGCCGCGCTGCTTCATCTGACGCGCGACATATGTGAACAGCGCCTTGGGATCGCTGTCGCCCATGTCGTGGTTGTCGCCGCGCGGGGACAGGTGCAGGCCCACGCGGTCGGCGCCCCAGACGGCGGTGACGGCATCCACGACCTCGGTCAGGAAGCGGGCGCGGTTCTCGATCGGGCCGCCATACTGGTCGGTGCGGCGGTTGGTGCTGTCCTGCAGGAACTGGTCGATCAGATAGCCGTTGGCCGCGTGGATCTCGACCCCGTCGAAGCCTGCGCGCTTGGCGTTCTGGGCGCCCTGGCGATAGGCGTCGACAATCTCCGCGATCTCGGCGGTTTCAAGGGCGCGGGGCGTCTCGTAGTCCTTCATCGGGCGGACCAGGCTGACATGGCCCGCAGGCTTGATCGCACTTGGCGCGACCGGCAGTTGGCCGTCCAGGAACAGCGGATCCGAGATACGGCCCACGTGCCACAATTGCAGGAAGATCAGCCCCCCCGCGTCATGGACGGCCTTGGTGACCTGCTTCCAGCCCTCGACTTGTTCGTCGTTCCAGATGCCCGGCGTGTCGGCATAGCCCACGCCCATCGGCGTCACGCTGGTCGCTTCCGACAGGATCAGCCCGGCCCCGGCGCGCTGCGCATAATACTCGGCCATCATGGCGTTCGGCACCCGTTTCTCCCCGGCGCGGGCGCGGGTCAGGGGTGCCATGACGATGCGGTTGCGAAGGGTCAGCGGCCCGATCTGGAGGGGATCGAAAAGCGTTGGCATGAAAGCTCCTTTCAATTCTTGCGTCGTCTGCAACTGTGTATGGGCAAGGCCGGTGTCAACATCCTGCTTTTGCATGACAGCCTTGGCCTGCGCGCCTTGGCCGGTTAGAACCTGCTTCCGTTTCCGGAGGATCCCATGGACACAGCCGCCCGCATCGCCCGCACCATCGCGACCGAGATCAACGCCAACCCCGCCCAGGTCACGGCAGCGGCCGATCTGCTGGACGGCGGCGCGACGGTGCCCTTCGTGGCGCGCTATCGCAAGGAGGTGACCGGAGGGCTGGACGACACGCAGCTGCGGACCCTGGCCGAGCGACTGGCCTATCTGCGCGACCTCGAGGCGCGCAGGGCCTCGATCCTCGGGTCGATCAAGGATCAGGGCAAGCTGACCGACGACCTGGCCCGCGCCATCGCCGGGGCCGAGACGAAATCCGCGCTTGAGGACATCTACCTGCCCTTCAAGCCCAAGCGGCGCACCAAGGCCATGATCGCGCGGGAAAACGGGCTGGAGCCGCTGCTGCGCGCGATCCAGGGCGACCGCGCTGCCGACCCGGCGGCGCTTGCCACGGGCTATGTGACCGGGCCGGTGGCGGACGTGAAGGCCGCGTTGGACGGCGCGCGCGACATCCTGGTCGAGGAACTGTCGGAAAACGCCGCGCTGCTGGGCGCCTTGCGCGACTTCATGCGGGCCGAGGCCTTTATCGCTGCCAAGCTGATCGCCGGCAAGGAACAGGCGGGGGCCAAGTTCAGCGACTATTTCGACCATCGGGAAAAATGGTCGGCCATCCCCTCGCACCGGGCGCTGGCGATCCTGCGCGCGGCGAAGGAGGAAGTCGTCACCATCGACATCGCGCCCGATCCCGAAACCGGCGCCCAGCGGGCCGAAGGCATCGTGGCACAGGCCATCGGCATCCGGGGCAGTGCGCCGGGCGATCAATGGCTGCGGCAGGTGGCGGGCTGGACCTGGCGGGTGCGGCTGTCGAACACGATGTATATCGACCTGATGACCGAGCTGCGCAAACGGGCGCATGACGAGGCGATCCGGGTCTTCGGCCGCAACCTGCGCGACCTGCTGCTTGCAGCACCCGCCGGGGCACGGGTGACGCTGGGCATCGACCCCGGCATCCGTACCGGCTGCAAGATCGCGGTCGTGGACGCGACCGGCAAGCTGCTGGACACCGCGACGATCTATCCCTTCCAGCCGAAGAACGACCTGCGCGGCGCGGAAGCGACGCTTCTGGCGCTGATCGCCAAACACGGCACGGACCTGATCGCCATCGGCAACGGCACCGCCAGCCGAGAGACCGAGCGCCTTGTGGCCGAGGTGCTGAAGCGCCTGCCCAAGGGCGTGAAGGCGCCGACCAAGGTGATCGTGTCCGAGGCGGGCGCCTCGGTCTATTCCGCGTCCGAACTGGCCGCGAGGGAGTTTCCGCAGCTTGACGTGTCGCTGCGCGGCGCGGTGTCGATCGCCCGGCGCCTGCAGGATCCGCTGGCCGAACTGGTCAAGGTGCCGCCCGAATCGATCGGCGTGGGTCAATACCAGCACGATGTGGACCAGCGGCAGCTTGCAAAAACGCTGGAAGCCGTGGTCGAGGATGCGGTGAACGCCGTGGGCGTGGACCTGAACACGGCCTCGGCCCCGCTGCTGGCCCATGTCGCGGGACTGGGACCGTCCCTGGCGCAGAACATCGTCGCCTGGCGGGACGCAAACGGTGCCTTCCCGTCCCGCGCGGCGCTGAAGAAGGTCGCGGGCCTTGGGCCGCGCGCCTTTGAGCAATGCGCGGGCTTTCTGCGCATCCGCGACGGCAAGGAACCCTTGGACGCATCCGCCGTCCACCCCGAGGCTTACGGAGTCGCCCGCAGGATCGTGGCCGCTTGCGGCCGCGACATCCGCGCGATCATGGGCGACGGGGCAGCGCTGAAATCCATCCGGGCCGAGCAGTTCGTGGACGACCACTTCGGCCTGCCCACCATCCGCGACATCCTGTCCGAACTGGAAAAGCCCGGCCGCGACCCGCGACCCGGCTTTGTCACCGCCAGCTTCGCCGAAGGGGTGAACGAAATTACCGACCTCAAGCCCGGCATGACCCTGGAAGGCACTGTCACCAATGTTGCGGCCTTCGGCGCCTTCGTGGACATCGGCGTGCACCAGGACGGGCTGGTCCATGTCAGCCAGCTTGCCAATCGCTTCGTCAAGGATCCCAACGAGGTGGTGAAGGTCGGCGACGTGGTCCGCGTCCGCGTGACCGAGGTGGACGTGCCCCGCAAGCGCATCGGCCTGACGATGCGGACCGATGCCGATGCCGCAAGGCCCGCATCCAGGTCGCAGGGAAAGCCGGGGGCGAAACCCGTGACGACTGCCGCGAAATCAGGCGAACAGGGCGGTTTCGGGGATGCCCTGGCTGCGGCCTTGGGTCGAAAGTGAGGATCTTTCCGGGACCGGGGATCCGATGTTGCCCGTGCGCCGTTTCCTGCCGTCACCAACGGGCAGGCAAATATGCGGATCAAGATCGAGGTTGACCTTCACTACAAGGTCCTGACGCCCGGGCCTGCCATCCTGGCGGTCGAGGCTGCCGGGGCCTTCGGGCAGAACATCAGCAATGCCAGCATCGACTTAGGTCAGGTGGAACATTTCGCCCGTGTTCCCGGCGAGGAGGGGATCGGCGAGAAGATCATCATCCGCACCGCCGACGAGTTGCGCTGCCGCTATTCGGCCGATGTCGTCGTCACCCGGCCGCGCCCGCTGCTTGACCGGATGTCGGCCCTTGAGGTGGACGAGATGTCGGGCGATGCCCTGCGCTATCTTCTGCCCTCGCGCTATTGTCAGGCCGAACGCTTTGTTCCCTTCGTGGGCCAGCGCTTCGGCGATTACGAGGGTGGCGCAAAGGTTCTGGCGATCCGCGACTGGATCGAGCAGCGGCTGGACTATGTCGCGGGCAGCAGCGATGCCAACACCAGCGCCGCCGACACCTTCATCGAGCGGCGCGGAGTATGCCGCGACTACGCCCACCTGATGGTGGCCTTGTGCCGCGCGGCCCAGATCCCCGCGCGGATCGCCAGCGTCTTTGCCCCGCGGGTCGATCCCCCCGATTTCCATGCGGTGGCCGAGGTCCACCTGGACGGTGCCTGGCACCTGATCGACCCGACCGGAATGGCCACCGCGGACGAAATGGCATTGATCGCGGTTGGCCGGGACGCCGTGGACGTGGCTTTCCTGACGACCTTCACCGGCACCGAGCTTCTGACCCAGACCGTCATCGTGACCGAGGCACGCTGATCCCCGCCGATGTTGACCAGCCCTGCGTTCGGGCGCAGGCTCCGCCTTGACGGCCGGGGGGTCGCGCATCTATAGAATAAATGAACGGTCGTTCAATAACCGGAGGAGGGGTGCGGATGTTCACGCGGGGTATGGAATTCGATCTGGGCGAGGATGTGAACGCACTGCGCGATATGGTTCATCGCTGGGCGCAGGAACGCGTGAAGCCCATCGCCTCCGAAGTGGATCGGACCAACACCTTTCCGAACGATCTCTGGACCGAGATGGGCGAATTGGGCTTGCTGGGTATCACCGTCCCCGAGGAGTTCGGCGGCGCGGGCATGGGCTATCTGGCCCATGTCATCGCGACCGAAGAGATTGCCCGCGCATCCGCCAGCATCAGCCTGTCCTATGGCGCGCATTCGAACCTTTGCGTGAACCAGATCAAGCTGAACGGCACGGACGAACAGCGTGCGAAATACCTGCCCGACCTGTGTTCCGGCAAGGCCGTGGGCGCGCTTGCCATGTCCGAGGAAGGCGCGGGCAGCGACGTGGTGTCGATGAAGCTGCGGGCGGAAAAGAAGAACGACCGCTATGTCCTGAACGGCAGCAAATACTGGATCACCAACGCCCCCGACGCCCAGACCCTGGTCGTTTATGCCAAGACCGACCCTGATGCGGGGTCCAAGGGCATCACCGCCTTCATCGTCGAACGCGGCATGGCGGGTTTCAGCACCTCTCCGCATTTCGACAAGCTGGGGATGCGCGGGTCGAACACGGGCGAACTGATCTTCGAGAATTGCGAGATCCCCTTCGAGAATGTCCTGGGCGAGGAAGGTCGCGGCGTCCGCGTGCTGATGTCGGGCCTGGACTACGAACGGCTGGTGCTGTCGGGCATCGGCACCGGCATCATGGCGGCCTGCCTGGACGAGGTGATGCCCTATGTCCGCGACCGCAAGCAGTTCGGCCAGCCCATCGGGTCGTTCCAATTGATGCAGGGCAAGATCGCCGACATGTATGTCGCGCTGAACACCGCCCGTGCCTATGTCTACGAAGTCGCCCGCGCCTGCGATGCCGGCAAGGTGACGCGCCAGGACGCGGCGGGCGCGGTGCTTTATGCCAGCGAACAGGCGATGGTGCAGGCGCATCAGGCCGTGCAGGCGCTTGGCGGGGCCGGGTTCCTGAACGACAGCGTGGTCAGCCGCCTGTTCCGCGATGCCAAGCTGATGGAGATCGGCGCGGGCACCAGCGAAATCCGCCGGATGCTGATCGGCCGCGAACTGATGAGCCTGGCATGATGCGGATCCTGCTGGCCTTGGCGCTTTCCGCTGCGCCGTCCCTGGCGCAGGAACCGGCAGACCTGTCCGTGGATCTTTCGGTGGTCGAGGCCTGCATGGCCAACACTCCGCCGGGCGAATTGACGCCGGCCTGCATCGGTGCGGCCTCGCAGCAATGCCAGCAGGCGCCCGGCGGCGACACCACCATCGGCATCGTGCAATGTGCAATGGCCGAACACGCCGCCTGGGACGAGGCGCTGAACCGCGAATACGGGGAAACACGTGCGGCTTTTGCCGATGACGAAACCGCCGCCGCCAGCCTGCTTGCGGCGCAGCGGGCCTGGATCGCCTGGCGGGATGCGGAATGCGCCTTCCAGTATGACCGATACGGCGGCGGCTCCATGCGATCCATCGCGGCCGCCAACTGCAAGATGAGCATGACGGCGATGCGCGCGCTGGAATTAAAGGCGCTGCGCGGATGATGGGGGGGCGCCGCAACCCCGCCGGGGGACGCCCCGCCGCGCCGTCAGAACTTCATGACATAGCTGACGCCCGCGACGACCGGGTCGATCTCGGCTTTGCCGATGTCGCCGCCGTCCAGGGTCACGTCGGCGTCGATGTCGATCCAGCGCAGATCGGCGCGAAGGGCCGAGCGGTCGTTGATCCAGTAATCGGTGCCGACATGGGCAGCCAGGCCCCAACTGTTCTTCACGCGCAACTCGTTGCCCGCCAAGGACCCCTTGGATTCCGCGTCAAAGAAGCCGGTGAAGTTCACGCCGACGCCCAGGAAGGGCTTCAGTTGCGGCGTGGCGTCGAAATGATATTGCAGCGACAGGACCGGCGGCAGGTGCTTGACCGTGCCGATCTCGGTCCCGTTCGACTTGATCGAATGCTTGAAGGGCAGCGCGGCCAGCAGTTCGACGCCGATATTGTCGCGGATGAAGTATTCGGCCGTGATTTGCGGGCGGGTGTTGTCACCGATGCTGATCGGAACCGCGCCACTGGCCAAGGCGCCGTTGTCCGACTTTGGGTTCACATTGGCGATGCCAAGGCCAATGGTCAGGTCCCCCGCCTGCTGGGCAGCCGCCGGGGACAGGGCGGCAATAATGGCGGCGGCAAGGCACCAGGTTTTCATCATGCGACTCCTTCAAAGGTTACAGGTCGCCGCATGAACCTTGCGCTTTGCCAAAAACATGATCTGGATCAAACTGCTGTGAAGACAAGCTCGGCTGCGGCAATGCGCCGCGCCCCTCTTGGGAAAGCCTGCCCATGAAGCTGAAATCATCCGCCTTGACGACGTCCGACACCTTCCGCTTGAACCGGCAGGCGCATTTGGCGCTGCTGGATGTTGCCCGCGAAGCCGCCCTTGCCGCTGCCGCCGGAGGCGGCCCCAAGGCGATGGAGCGGCACACCAGCCGCGGCAAGATGCCCCCGCGCGAGCGGGTGGCGAACCTGCTGGACGCCGGCAGCCCGTTCCTGGAAATCGGCGCCACGGCGGCGCATGGCATGTATGACGGCGCGGCCCCCGGCGCGGGCGTGATCGCGGGCATAGGACGGGTGCATGGCCAGGATGTGATGGTCGTGGCCAATGACGCGACGGTGAAGGGCGGCACCTATTACCCCCTGTCGGTCAAGAAGCACCTGCGCGCCCAGGAAATCGCCGAACAATGCCATCTGCCCTGCGTCTATCTGGTCGATTCGGGCGGTGCCAACCTGCCCAACCAGGACGAGGTCTTTCCCGACCGCGACCATTTCGGCCGCATCTTCTTCAACCAGGCGCAGATGAGCGCGAAGGGTATCCCGCAGATCGCCGTGGTGATGGGGTCCTGCACGGCAGGCGGCGCCTATGTTCCCGCCATGTCCGACGTGACGATCATCGTGCGCAACCAGGGCACGATCTTCCTTGCTGGCCCGCCGTTGGTGAAGGCCGCCACCGGAGAGGTCGTGACCGCCGAGGATCTGGGCGGCGGCGATGTCCATACCCGCCTTTCCGGCGTAGCCGATTACCTGGCCGAAGATGACGCCCACGCCCTGGCGATGGCCCGCCGCGCCATCGGCAACCTCAACCGCCGGATGCCTGACAGCGTCCAGTGCCAATCCCCCGAACCCCCGGCCTTCGACCCCGAGGAGATCCTGGGCGTCGTCCCCGCCGACCTGCGCACCCCCTACGACATCCGCGAGGTGATCGCCCGGGTCGTGGACGGCTCGCGCTTCGACGAATTCAAGGCCCGCTTCGGCGAGACGCTGGTGACGGGCTTTGCCCATGTCGAGGGTTGCCCCGTGGGCATCGTCGCCAACAACGGCGTGCTGTTCTCGGAAGCGGCGCAGAAGGGGGCGCATTTCATCGAACTGTGCAGCCAGCGGTCCATCCCGCTGGTCTTCCTGCAGAACATCACCGGCTTCATGGTCGGCCGCAAATACGAAAACGAAGGCATCGCCCGCCACGGCGCCAAGATGGTGACGGCGGTCGCGACGACAAATGTCCCCAAGATCACCATGCTGGTTGGCGGCAGCTTCGGCGCCGGCAACTATGGCATGGCGGGCCGCGCCTATTCCCCGCGCTTCCTCTGGACCTGGCCCAATTCGCGCATCAGCGTGATGGGCGGCGAACAGGCCGCGGGCGTGCTGGCCACCGTGCGCCGCGAGGGGATCGAGCGTCAGGGCGGCACCTGGACGCCCGAGGAGGAGGCCGAGTTCAAGCGCCCCACGATCGAGATGTTCGACCGCCAATCCCACCCTCTCTATGCCTCTGCGCGGCTGTGGGACGACGGCATCATCGACCCGCGCAAGACCCGCGACGTGCTGGCCCTGTCGCTGCGCGCCAGCCTGAACGCGCCCATCGAACCGACGCGCTTCGGCGTCTTCAGGATGTGACGCGCATGGCTCTTTCATCTTGGACCAAATATCCCGCGGGGGTCCGGGGGCGCGAAGCCCCCGGCTTGGCCCGCAACACGCAGGTGCCGCCATGTTCCAGAAAATCCTGATCGCCAACCGGGGCGAGATCGCCTGCCGCGTCATCGACACCGCCCGCAGGCTGGGCGTCCGCACGGTCGCGGTCTTCTCGGACGCCGACCGCGCCGCCCTCCATGTCGCGATGGCCGACGAGGCCGTGCATATCGGCGGTCCTGCGCCCAAGGATAGCTACCTGCGCGGCGATGCAATCATCCGGGCCGCGCTTGATACCGGGGCACAGGCAATCCATCCGGGCTATGGCTTCCTGTCCGAAAATCCCGACTTCGTGGATGCCGTCACGTCGGCGGGGCTGGTCTTCATCGGCCCCTCGGCCGATGCGATCCGCGCCATGGGTCTGAAGGACGCGGCCAAGGCGCTGATGGCCCAGGCCGGCGTCCCGGTCGTGCCCGGCTATCACGGGGAAAACCAGGATCCCGCCTATCTTGAGGAACAGGCGGGCCAGGTCGGCTATCCGGTACTGATCAAGGCCGTGGCGGGCGGCGGCGGCAAGGGGATGCGCCTTGTCGAACGCCCGCAGGATTTCGCCGCCGCACTGCAATCTGCGCAGGGCGAGGCCGCGACCGCCTTCGGCAACCCTGCCGTCCTGATCGAGAAATACATCCAGCAACCCCGCCATATCGAGGTGCAGGTCTTCGGCGACGGCAGCAAGGCCGTCCACCTGTTCGAGCGCGACTGTTCCCTGCAGCGCCGCCATCAGAAGGTGATCGAGGAAGCGCCCGCCCCCGGCATGACGCCGGAAATGCGTCAGGCCATGGGCGATGCGGCAGTGCGGGCCGCCGAGGCCATTGGCTATGCCGGTGCGGGCACCATCGAATTCATCGTGGACGGCAGCCAGGGCCTGCGCCCCGACGGCTTCTGGTTCATGGAGATGAACACCCGCCTTCAGGTCGAACACCCGGTGACCGAGGCCATCACCGGCATCGATCTGGTCGAATGGCAGCTGCGCGTCGCTAGCGGCGAACCCTTGCCCGCGCGGCAGGACGACCTGACCATCAACGGCCATGCCTTCGAGGCGCGCCTTTACGCCGAGGACGTGCCCGCAGGCTTCCTGCCCGCCACCGGCCGCCTGGCGCATCTGCGCTTTGCCGATGATGCCCGCAACGAAACCGGCGTGCGCCAGGGCGACACGATCAGCCCCTGGTATGATCCCATGATCGCCAAGGTCGTCACCTGGGGCAAGACCCGCGCCATCGCGTTGGGCAAGCTGGAAGCAGCCCTTGTCGATACCGAGGTCGCAGGCACTGTCACCAATATCGACTTCCTGATCGCCCTTGCGCGGCACGACGGCTTCCGCAAGGGCGAGGTCGATACGGGCCTGATCGCCCGCGACCTCGACGCGCTTGTCGCGGCATCCGAACCCCAGCCTGCGGCCCGCGCCCTTGCCGTCATCGGCCTGGCGGGTTTATCCGATCCCCAGGTCAAGGGCGGCATGACCCTGTGGCAGCCCCTGCGGCGCACGATCCACTGGCAGGGCGGGCAGGCGGTGCTGGAAGTCCTCGGTCCCGGCGCAGCCCGCGTCACCCTGGACGGCCAGCCGCATGAGGTCCGCTGGCAGGGCGACCGCTGGTGGGTGGACGGCAGCCTGTGCCGCCACCGCATCACCGGCCATGACAGCGGCGTCAGCGTCTTCGGCGCGGGCAGCCTGCATCTGGCGCCGCTGGACCCGCTGGACCGGCAGGCCGATGCCGGGGCAGGGGCAGCGCTGACGCTCTCGCCCATGCCGGGACTGGTGAAATCGGTCGATGTCAGCGCGGGCCAGGCCGTCAAGGCCGGTGACCGGCTTTGCGTCCTGGAAGCGATGAAGATGGAACACAGCCTGACCGCCGCCCGCGACGGCATGGTGGCCGAGGTGCTGGCGCAAGCGGGCGAACAGGTCGAAGCCGGCGCCCCCCTGATCCGGCTGGAGGAAGAGGATGCCTGACACGCCCCCCGAACCGGTCCCGACCGACGCCCCGCCCCCTGCCCAAGGCGGGCCGGTGGACAGCGGCGAAATCATCCTGTGGCACGTCCCGCTGTCGCGATCCATGCGGATCCTGTGGCTGCTCAATGAATTGGAACTGCCCTTCGCGTTGCGGGTGATGGACCTGCGCAGCAAGGACATGCGCGGCGCGGAATACGAGGCGATCCACCCCGTCGGCCGCGCGCCCGCCTTGCAGATCGACGGCAGCGTGATCCACGAATCCGGCGCCATGGTCGAATACCTCTGCGAGACGCGCGGCCCGCATCTGTGGCGCGGGCCGGGGGCCGAGGGGCGGCTGGGCTGGCTCGACTGGCTGCATTTCGCGGAAACCCTGGGCCAGCATATTGCCAACCTGACGCAAAGCCACCTGATGCTGCGCGATCCGTCCATGCGGTCGCATACGGTGATGAAGCTTGAAACTGCGCGTCTGGGCCGGGCCTTGCGGATGGTGGAACAGACCGTCAAGGGGCAAGACTGGCTGATGGCCGGCGGCTTTTCGGGCGTGGACTGCGCCGTCGGCTGGTCGGTCTGGACCGCCGGCCGCTTCGTGCGCCTGACGCCCGCGCTGCAGGCCTATGCCGACCGCTGCACCGCGCGCCCCGCCTTCCGACGCGCCTTGCCGCAGGAAGGCGAGCCGCAGCTTTACGAACGCGATTTCTACGAGCTTCCCGATGCCTGACTTTGTCGAGATCTTCGAGATGGGCCCGCGCGACGGGCTGCAGAACGAAAAGCGGCTGATCCCCGCCGCCGACAAGATCGCCTTGGTGGACCTGCTGTCCCGGGCGGGCTTCCGGCGGATCGAGGTGACCAGCTTCGTCAGCCCGAAATGGGTTCCGCAGATGGGCGACGCGGCCGAGGTCATGGCCGGCATCGCCCGCGCGCCCGGGGTCAGCTACGCTGTCCTGACGCCCAACATGAAGGGCTACGAAGGCGCCAAGGCCGCCCAGGCCAGCGAGGTCGCGATCTTCGCCAGCGCGTCCGAGGGCTTCAGCCGCGCGAACCTGAACGCCACCATCGCCGAAAGCCTGGAACGGCTGGTCCCGGTCGCGCAGGCCGCGCAGGCCGACGGCATCCCGGTGCGCGGCTATGTCAGCGTGGTCACCGACTGCCCCTTCGACGGCCCTACGCCCCCTGCCAACGTCGCCCGCGTCACGGCGGCCCTGCGCGACATGGGCTGTTACGAGATCAGCCTGGGCGACACCATCGGCCAGGGACGCCCGGAAACCATCGACGCCATGCTGGCCGCCGTGCTGGAGGAGATGCCCGCTGACCGCCTGGCCGGCCATTACCACGACACGGCTGGCCGCGCTCTTGACAACATCGATGCCAGCCTTGCGCGCGGGCTGCGGGTCTTTGACGCTGCCGTGGGGGGCTTGGGCGGCTGTCCCTATGCCCCGGGTGCGGCGGGCAATGTCGCGACGGAAAAGGTCGCGGCGCATCTGGCCGCGCGGGGCTATGCCCACGGCCTCGACATGACCATCATCGAAAAGGCCGCGGCCTTCGCGCGCGGATTGCGGGGAATGACCCATGCCTGAGACAATCCGCATCGACACCGACGCGCGCGGCGTGGCGACCCTGTGGCTGGCGCGGCCCGACAAGCACAACGCCCTGTCCCAGCAGATGATGGAGGAACTGACCGAGGCCGCGTCCCTGCTTGGCGCGGATCCCGCCGTGCGGGTGGTGGTGCTGGCGGGCGAGGGCGCCAGCTTCTGCGCGGGCGGCGATCTGGGCTGGATGCGCGCGCAGATGGATTCGGACGCGGACACCCGGCGCGCGGGCGCGCGGGTGCTGGCCGGGATGCTGTCGGCGCTGAACCTGCTGCCGAAGCCGCTGATCGCCCGCGTCCACGGCAACGCCTTCGGCGGCGGCGTCGGCATGATGGCCGTGGCCGACATCGCCATTGCCGCCAGCACCGCGAAGTTCGGGTTGACCGAGGTGAAGCTGGGCCTGATCCCCGCCACCATCGGCCCCTATGTCCTGGCCCGCATGGGCGAGGACAAGGCCCGGCGCGTCTTCTTCTCGGCCCGCCTGTTCGGCGCGGACGAGGCCGTGACGCTGAACCTTGCCGCGCGCGCCGTCGCGCCGGACGATCTGGATGCCGCTATCGAGGCCGAGGTCGCCCCCTTCCTGCTGGCCGCCCCTGCTGCGGTTGCTGCCGCCAAGGCGCAATGCCGCGCCCTTGGACCGCGCATCGACCAGGCGGTGATCGAGGACAGCATCGACCGGCTTGTCGCCGTTTGGGAAGGTGACGAGGCGCCCGAGGGGATCGCGGCCTTCTTCGACAAGCGCAAGCCCCGCTGGCAGGTCTGACCCGCATCCGCTAAGGCTGGCGAAGGACAGCAAGGGCGGCAGGCATGGAAGTCAGGATACTGGATGCGCGGATCCACGAATGGGGTCTGCCGGATTACCAGACGGCGGGCTCGGCGGCGATCGACCTGTTCGCCTGCCTCGACACGACCATCGAGGTTGACCCGCAGGCCCCGGCGGTGCTGATCCCGTCCGGGATCGCGCTGTCCTTCGACGACTTCTCCTTCGCGGGTCTGGTTCTTCCCAGGTCGGGCCAGGGTCACAAGCGCGGGCTGGTGCTGGGCAATTCCACCGGCCTGATCGACCCCGACTATACCGGCGAGATCCTGATCAGCACCTGGAACCGCAATCCGCCGGGATCGGATCCGATCCTGATCCAGCCGGGCGAACGGATTGCGCAGATGATCTTCGTGCCGGTGATAAGGCCCGCCTTCACGGTCGTCGACAGCTTCAGCCGCAGCACGGCACGGGCTGCGGGCGGCTTTGGCTCGACAGGGGCATAAGGGCGATGCTGGGCTTCTGGCTGCTGGTCGGGATCACGATTGCAGGCTGGATCTTCGGCCTGCCGCGCCGGTGGCTGCTGGCGGCGCTGGCATCGGCTTGGGCGGTGATCGAACTGGCGCATCTGTCTGGCATGGGCGCGGTCTTTGGCGGATCCGCGCGGGGCTGGCTGGTCGCGGGCGGCCTGGTGGGACTGGTTCTTGCCTATCGGGCCGGTCTGCGATGGCTGCGCGCGCGCGCCGCGCCACCGGAACAGCACAAGCCTGCGCCGGTGCCGGTCGCCGATGTCGAACTGGACCGATATGCCCGCCATCTGGTGCTGCGAGAGATTGGCGGACCGGGCCAGATGCGCCTGCGGAACGCGAACGTACTGGTGATCGGCGCGGGTGGTCTTGGCGCGCCGGTCTGCCTGTATCTTGCAGCGGCGGGGGTGGGGCGGATCACGCTTGCCGATGACGACACGGTCAGCCTGTCGAACCTGCAACGCCAGGTCATCTTTCGCAGCGACCAGCAGGGGCGGCCCAAGGCCCAGGCCGCCGCCGACGCGATGCAGGCCCTGAACCCGATGATCCAGGTGACGCCCCTGCCACGCCGCATCACGGAAGCCGATGCCGACCTGATCGCCCGACACGACCTGGTCCTGGACGGCACCGACAGCTTTGACGTGCGCGATGCCGTGAACCGCGCCTGTGTCGCGGCCCGCGTGCCGCTGATCGCGGGGTCTATAGCGCAATGGGAAGGGCAGGTCACGCTCTATGATCCAGCGCGCGGCGGGCCCTGCCTGTCCTGCCTGTTCCCGACGGCCCCCGCGCCTGGTCTTGCCCCGCCCTGCGCCGAGGCTGGGGTGGTCGGCCCCTTGCCGGGCGTGGTCGGCAGCATGATGGCGCTCGAGGCGATCAAGCATCTGACCGGCGCGGGGCAGGGCCTGCGCGGGCGGATGATGATCTTCGACGGGCTTTACGGCGAAAGCCGGATGATCGGCACGGCGCGGCGGGCGGATTGCCCGGTCTGCGGATCGGCACTGGAAGGCGGCGCGACCGCCCCTTAGGTTCATGGCAAAGGAGACGCCATGAACGCTGAACTGACCCGCTGGACCGGACCCGAGGGGCTTCCCCGCTTCGACCTGATCGCCGACACCGACATTGCCCCCGCCTTCGACCGCGAACTGGCCGCAGCCGAGGCCGCGATGGAGGCGATTGCTGCCAATCCCGAAGCTCCGACCTTCGCCAATACCGTCGCCGCCCTGGAAACAGCCGAGGACGGACTGAACCGCGTCTTGTCGATCTTCTACACGCTGGCCAATGTCGATTCGAACCCCGCCCGAGAGGCGCTGCAACGCGATTTCGCCCCTCGGCTTGCGGCCTATAACAGCAAGACCGGCATGGACCCGCGCCTTTATGCCCGCGTCAAGGCGGTGGCCGCGACCGCCGACACCCTGCCGCCCGAGGATCGGCGCATCACCGAACTGGCGCTGCGCGGCCTGACCCGGTCCGGCGCGGGGCTGGAGGGCGAGGCGCGCGAACGCATGGCCGCGATCCGCGCCCGCATGGCGGTCCTGACCACGCAATTCTCGCAGAACGTGCTGGCCGATGAACGCGATTACGTCCTGCCGATCCCGGATGACCGGCTGGCGGGCCTGCCCGACTGGCTGGTTCGGTCCATGCGCGCGGCGGCCAAGGCGCGCGGGATGGAGGGGCAGGTCGTCACCCTGTCGCGGTCGCTGATCGTGCCCTTCCTTGAACATGCCGGCGACCGCGCGCTGCGCGAGGTGGCCTTCAGGGCCTGGGCCGCGCGCGGGTCGGGCGACGGCGCGGGGGGTAAGGCGACCGACAACCTGCCCCTGGTGACCGAGATCTTGGCCCTGCGCCACGAACGCGCCCGGCTGCTGGGCTATGCCGATTTCGCCGCCTACAAGCTGGAACCCGAGATGGCGGGCACTGCCGACCGCGTGGCCGAACTGCTGGCCCAGGTCTGGGAACCAGCCCGCAATCGCGCGGCCGAGGACGAGGCCAGGCTGACCGCCATGGCGCATCAGGACGGCGTGAACGGCGCGATGGAGGCCTGGGACTGGCGGCTTTACGCGGAACGGCTGCGCCGGCAGGACCATGATTTCGACGCCGATCAGGTCAAGCCTTACCTGACGCTGGACGCGATGCTGGGGGCGATGATGGATGTCGTGCATCGCCTGTTCCGGCTGGAGTTCCAGCCCTTCGACGCGCCTCTGTGGTCGGCTGACGCCCGCGCGTGGCGGATTACCCGCGACGGGCGGCTGATGGCGATCTTCGTGGGCGATTACTTCGCACGCCCCTCGAAACGGTCGGGGGCATGGTGTTCGTCGATGCAAGTCCAGCACAAGATCGGCCCGGGGCAGCGGCCCATCGTGGTCAATGTCTGCAACTTCACCCCGCCCGAGGAGCCCGGCGCGCCTGCCTTCCTGTCCTGGGACGACGCCCGCACGCTGTTCCACGAATTCGGCCATGCGACGCATCACATCCTGTCGGACGTGACATGGCCCTCGATCTCCGGCACGGCAGTTGCGCAGGACTTCGTCGAACTGCCAAGCCAGCTTTACGAACACTGGCTGGAACAGCCTGCCGTCCTGGACGCCCACGCGCGCCATTTCCAGACGGGCGAGCCTCTGCCCGCCGATCTGCGCGACCGATTGCTGGCGGCCGGAAAGGCGGATGCGGGCTTCTCGACCACCGAATACCTGGAAAGCGCGCTTGTGGATCTGGCCTTCCACCGGGGCAAACCGCCTGCCGACCCGATGGCCGCTCAGGCGCGCGTGCTGGCCGGACTGGATGCGCCAACGGCGATCCCGATGCGCCATGCGACCCCGCATTTCAGCCATGTCTTCAGCGGCGACAGCTATGCCAGCGGCTATTACAGCTATATGTGGTCCGAGGTCATGGACGCCGACGCCTTCGCGGCATTCGAGGAAACCGGCGACATCTTCGACCCCGCAACCGCGCGGCGGCTGGAGGAGACGATCCTGTCGCGCGGCGGATCGGCGCCGGCGGACCAGTTGTGGCTGGCCTTCCGCCAGCGGATGCCAGGGGTCGACGCGCTGCTGCGGGGTCGGGGCCTGGCCTAGGCGCTAGTCCCGCACCTCGTCCGGGTCCACGCCCCAGATCGAGGTCTTGGGCACCCAGCCCCGCTGGCCGCCGCCCGAGATGCGGCACCAGCCGGGTTCGCATTCGCCCAGGCGGACGATGGCGCCCATCTCGGCCCGTGCCACGATGTCGGCGTCGGGATGGGGGCGGCTGCGCAATTCGACCATGTCCTGTGTGACAAGGGCTGTGCGCACGCCTGACAGCAAGGCGTAATGGACCCAGCCTCCCGCGCCGTCCTTGTCCTCGACCCGGCGCCAGTGGCCGAACTCGGCCACGACGCGCAGCGGCATTCCGGCATGGCGGAACACCCAGTCGATGCGATGCGACAGGCTGGGGCCGCGCCGGGCATTGCCCTCGGATCCCTTCAGGCTGACATAGCGCGGGACCGGCAGGTTGGTCACCGGACCGCGCGTCTCGCCGCCGCCGTCCTGAACCCGGACGATCTGGGCGTCCGCCGATTGCGGCACCCCTTCGACCTGGGCAAGCGCCAGGCTTGCCGATGCGGCCAAGATCGCCGCCCCGCCACTGAAAACCGTGCGTATCCTCATGTTCCGTCCGTTCCTGCCGACCGCCAGTCAAGCGGTCCCTCTGCCCCTTGAAGGGGCCGCAAGCGGACCCCCATGGGGTCTTGTGCCTGCCCCATATCGCGGGCAGTTTGCCAAAGGCGGTGCCATATGGAAAGGCCGCCGCGGACACGACATCGAGAAAGTGAGGCCATCATGCACAGCCCGCAGCCCTCGCGCCAGAAACTGCGCGTCGTCGTGACGCGCCGGTTGCCCGAGGCGGTCGAGACGCGCATGAAGGAACTGTTCGACGTGGTGCTGCGCGACGAAGACAGCAGGATGTCGCGCGACGATCTTGCGGCGGCGATGCGCGGCGCGGATGTGCTGGTGCCGACGGTGACCGACCAGATCGACGCCAACATGCTGGCCCAGGCGGGCGAGCGGCTGAAGCTGATCGCCAACTATGGCGCGGGGGTCGATCACATCGACGTCCATTCCGCCCGGCAGCGGGGCGTCCTTGTGACCAATACCCCCGGCGTCGTGACCGAGGACACGGCCGACATGGTGATGGCGCTGATCCTGGGTGTCACACGCCGCATTCCCGAAGGGATGGCCGAAATGCAGGCGGGCCGCTGGGCGGGCTGGGCGCCGACATCGCATCTGGGCGGCCGCGTCGGCGGACGCCGCCTGGGCATCCTGGGCATGGGCCGGATCGGACAGGCCGTCGCGCGGCGGGCCAATGCCTTCGGGATGCAGGTCCATTACCACAACCGCCGCCGCCTTCGCCCCGAGGTCGAGGAGGAATTGCAGGCGACCTACTGGGAAAGCCTGGACCAGATGCTGGCGCGCATGGACATCATCAGCGTGAATGCGCCGCATACGCCATCGACCTTCCACCTGCTGAACGCGCGGCGGCTGAAGCTGCTGAAGCCGACCGCCGTGGTCGTCAACACCTCGCGCGGCGAGGTGATCGACGAGAACGCCCTGACCCGGATGCTGCGTGCGGGGGAAATCGCGGGCGCGGGCCTCGATGTCTTCGAGCACGGGCACGAGATCAACCCCCGCCTGCGCGAATTGCCGAACGTGGTGCTGCTGCCGCATATGGGATCGGCCACGGTCGAGGGCCGCGCCGAGATGGGCGAGAAGGTCATCATCAACATCAAGACCTTCGCCGACGGGCACCGCCCGCCGGATCTGGTCGTTCCCAGCATGTTGTAAAGGGGCAGGGGGCGCTGCCCCGTCCCCGTGCCGGGGACCCTCGGGGATATTTCTGCACAGAAGAAGGGACGGGTCATGGCGGGGACGGGCCTCGTGGGGATCAAGGCGCGGTGGGCGGTATCGGCGCTGTTCTTCGCCAATGGGCTGGTGGTGGGAAGCTGGGCACCGAAGCTGCCGGCGATGATGGCCCGGCTGGAGATCGGCGGATCGGTGGCCGGGCTGCTGGTTCTGGCGCTTGGGCTGGGCTCGATCTGCCTGATGCCGGTCTTTGGCGCCCTGGTCGCCCGGCGCGGATCGGCCTGGGCGGTCAAGCGGGCGGCGGCGCTGTTCACGCCCAGCCTGATCTGGATCTCGCTGGCGCCGACGGTCTGGGCTGCGGCGGCCACGGTTCTGGTTTTCGGCGCGTTGATCGGCGGGATGGATGTGGCGATGAACGCTAATGCCGTGGCGGTCGAGCAGGCACGGCGGCGGGCGATCATGTCGTCCTGCCACGGCTTCTGGTCGCTGGGCGGGCTGGCCGGGGCAGGCGTCGGCGGGGCTGCAATCCAGGCCATGGGGGAAACGGGACATGCCGTTCTTGTGACAGCGATCGTCGCCGCGATTCTGGCCGTGGCCTTTCCCCGCATCCTGCGCGACCATCCCGGGGGCGAGGCGAAAAGCCAGCCGCTGCGCCTGCCGCGCACGCCCTTGCCCTATCTGATCGGCGTCATGGCGCTTGCCTGCATGATCCCCGAAGGCGCGATCCTGGACTGGGCGGCGGTCTATCTGCAGCGCGAGATGGGCGCATCGCTGACGGTGGCGGGCTGGGGCTTTGCCGCCTGCGCGGGGACGATGGCCGTGATGCGCTTCCTGGGCGATGAGATCCGTCGCCGTTTCGGGGCGGTGCGGACGCTGCGGGTCAGCACGCTGATCGCAATGGCGGGGCTGGGGCTTGCGGGACTTGCCGGATCCCCCCCGATGGCGCTGGCAGGATTCGCGCTGGCCGGGATCGGCATCGCGAACATGGTGCCGATCGCCTTTTCGGCGGCGGGCAACGTGCCGGGCCTTGCGCAGGGGGTGGGCCTGTCGGTGGTCACGACGATGGGTTATTCAGGCATCCTGCTGGCACCCGGCAGCATCGGGTTCCTGGCAGAACGGACCAGCTTCTCGGTCATCTATATCGGGCTGTCACTGCTGTTGATCGTGCCGTTGTTGCTGTCGCGTCTGGCGCGCACGGCCGATTTCGAGGCTGCAGCCTAGGGACGGACAAGGCCCGCCACCAGCATCACCGACACCAGGGCCAGCCAGACCGAGGCTGCCCGCTGGATCACCTGCATCCGCCCCTGCGCCCCGCTGCCGCGGCGGGCGAAACTGCCCGCGCCGCCCCAGATGAGCGCCACCGCCACCGTTGCTGCGCAGAACATCGCAAGCCGTGGCGGAAACTGGTCCGCATCAGGGGCAGGCAGCAGCACAAGCGCGATGATCAGCGCCTTCGGGTTCAGGACGGTCGTCACATAGACCCGGCGCGCGGTGATCGGCCCGCCGGCCTGCGCCAGCGAACCCCGGCCCCACAGCCGGACCGCCAGCAGCATGACCCAGGCCGCCGCGGCCAGCTTGATGCCATGTCCGGCCACGGGAACAGCGGCCAGGATCCCTTGCCCCATGAAAGCAAGTGGCAGGATCGTGGACAGGTAGCCCAAAACCTCGGCCGGGATCAGGCGGGTCATCCGGCGAAAGCCTGACAGCGCACCTGCAAGGCCCATAAGCGTGTTCGTTGGGCCGGGGGTCAGCAGCAGCCCCAGGATGGCGGCAAGAAAGGCGGCAAGGGTCATGATCGTCCGTCGCGTTTGTCCGGCCAGGGATTATCCCGGCCCCACAGGCGCGGCCTTGATCTGGATCAGTCAGCGATAGACATTTGCCTCGGCCGGGAAGCTGCGGTCGCGGACGGCGGCGGCATAGGCGGCAATCGCATCATCGGCCGCCCGGCCAAGGTCGGCAAAGCGGTGGACGAAGCGCGGCACCCGGCCCGTCATGCCAAGCATGTCGTCCAGGACCAGGATCTGCCCGTCGCAGCGGGCCGAGGCGCCGATGCCGATGGTGGGCACCGGGACGGCGTCGGTGATGCGGTCGGCCAGGGCCTCGACCACGCCCTCGACCACGATCGAGAAGGCGCCTGCCTCGGCCACGTCCACGGCGTCCTGCAGATGGGCGGGCCAACTGTCGGTTTCCCGCCCCTGGGTCTTGAACCCGCCCATCGTGTGGGTTGCCTGCGGGGTCAGGCCGACATGGCCCATCACCGGAATGCCGCGTTCGGTCAGGAAGCGGACCGTGGGGGCCATGCGGCTGCCGCCTTCCAGCTTGACCGCGCCGGCTCCGGTTTCCGCCATGACACGGGCAGCGTTGCGGAAAGCCTGCTGGGGGCTTTCCTCGTAGCTGCCGAAAGGCATGTCGATCACGACCATCGCCCGGTGGCTGCCCCGCATCACGGCCTGGCCATGCATGATCATCATCTCGATCGTGACGCCGATGGTCGAGGGAAGACCGTGGACCACCATGCCCAGGCTGTCGCCCACCAGGATCACCTCGGCATGGGAATCGACCAGGGCTGCCATGGGTGCGGTATAGGCGGTCAGGGCAACGATGGGCGTCGCGCCCTTTCGGGCGGCGATCTGGGGCGCGGTGATGCGCTTGACAGGAGCTTGCGCGGACATCTTCAGCCTTTCGGATGGGCGACACGCTGGTCGATCAGCAGCACCTCGCCAAAGCGGACGGCCAGCAGGATCACGACCGGACGCTGGATCAGGGCGATGCGGGACAGGTCCGCGGCATCGCGGATGTCGATCGAACGGATATGGGCCAGGGGTTCGGCGCCGATGATGCGGCGCAATTCGGCCCGGACGGCCGACAGGCCCGCGCCTTGGCCCACCATCCCTTCGGCCCGGTCAAGTGCGCGGGACAGGACAGGGGCTGCGGCGCGTTCGGCGGGCGACAGCCGGCGGTTGCGCGACGACATGGCCAGCCCGTCGGCTTCGCGCATCGTGGGCACGGGCAGGATCTCGACCGGGATATCCAGGTCGCGCACCATCTGCCGGATGACGGCCAGCTGCTGGAAGTCCTTTTCGCCGAAAGCCGCCGCATCGGGTTGGACGATGTTGAACAGCTTCGTCACGACCGTCGCCACGCCGCGGAAATGGCCGGGCCGCAGCCGGCCCATCAGCATCCGCGACAAGCCCGCGACCTCGACCACCGTCTGCGCGCCGGGGCGATAGATGTCCGCGACGGTCGGCAGGAACAGCGCGTCGCAGCCCGCGTTGCGCAGCAGCGCGATATCGTTTTCCTCGTCCCGGGGATAGGTCGCCAGATCCTCGTTCGGGCCGAATTGGGTGGGGTTCACGAAGATCGAGGTTACGACCCGGCCGCCGCCCTGGGCGTCCAGCCAGTCGCGGGCGCGGGCCACCAGCGACAGGTGCCCGTCATGCAGCGCGCCCATCGTCGGCACAAGGGCCACGCGCCCCGCGCCCTGCCGCCATGCGCGCATCGCCTGCCTGTCGCGGCAAATCTGCATCCCGTCCCCCCGTTGGTGGCGCACCCTACTGGACGCCAGCGGATTCGCACAAGTGCTGCGTTGCAGCATGTCGTTTTTGGACCGTTTAGGTCGGGCCCATCCGAACCCATGGCGGCGTCCGTGGCACTAACGTCCCATAACATACCAAGGAGTCGCGCGAATGAAGTCGCAAGTGAAGGTTCTTGTCGTCGGAGGCGGCGCGGTCGGCTGCGGCATCGCCCTGCATCTGGCCCGTGCCGGGTGGGAGGTGATGCTGGTCGAGCGTGACGAGCTGACGGCCGGATCCACCTGGCACGCGGCGGGCCTGCTGCCGCTGTTCAACATGGGCTATGCGACGACCCATATCCACGACTATTCGGTCAAGCTGTATGCGGAACTTGAGGCGCAGACCGGCCTGAACGCGGGCTTCACCCGCTGCGGCAACCTGCGCATGGCGCAGACCCAGGACCGGATGGACGAATACATGCTGTATTCCGCCACTGCCGAGACGGTGGGGATCGAGCATCAATTCCTGACCCCGCAGCAGATCAAGGAGCGCTGGCCGCTGGTCCGCACCGAGGATCTGAAGGGCGCGCTGTTCCACCCGACCGATGGCTATATCAACCCCGCCGACGTGACGCAGGCCATGGCCAAGGGCGCACGCATGGCGGGCGCCACGATCGAGCGAAAGATCCAGGTCAACGGCTACACGTGGACCGGATCGGAATGGATCGTGTCCTGCGAGAAGCTGGTCGAGAAGGGGGGCAACCTGGTCGGATCGGGCGAGATCTTCGAAATCCGGGCCGAGCATGTCGTGACCGCCACCGGCAACCACGCGCAGCGCACAGCCCGCCTTCTGGGCATCAAGATCCCCGCGATCCCGGTCGAGCACCAGTATATCGTCACCGAACCCGACCCTGCCCTGGTGAAATGGCGCGCCGAAGGCAACCCGGAACACCCCGTCCTGCGCGATGCCGACGCCAAATGGTATGTCCGCGAGGAACGCGGCGGCTGGATCCTTGGCCCCTACGAGCGCAACGCCCCGGCGCGGTTCATTTATGACGTGCCGGAATCCTTCCGCGCGGACCTGTTCCCGCTGGACCTGGAACGGATCGAGGAAGAATACATGTCGATGATCCACCGGATCCCGACCTCGGAAACGGTGGGGCTGAAGGACGACTACAACGGCCCGATCTGCTATACGCCCGACGGAAACCCGCTGGTCGGCCCGGCCCCGGGCCTGCGCAACATGTGGCTGGCCGAAGGCTTCAGCTTCGGCATCACCGCGGCGGGCGGCATCGGCCATTACCTGACCCAGATGATGGTGGACGGCGAGGCCGAGATCGACATGGCCTCGCTCGATCCGCGGCGATTCGGCGGTTGGATGACAACTGAATATGCAGCCCGCAAGAACGAGGAAGCATATGAAAACGTCTTCGTCCTGCACCACCCCGATGAGGAACGCGAAGCCTGCCGGCCCCTGCGCACCTCGCCCGCCTATGACCGGCAGAAGGCGCGGGGGGCGCAGTTCGGGCAGGTGAACGGCTGGGAACGCCCGAACTATTACGGTCCCGAAGGCTTCGACGACCATGCGTCCCGTAGCTTCCGGCGCGGCGGCTGGTGGCAATACGCCAAGGCCGAGGCCGAGGCTGTCCGCAACGCGGCGGGCCTGATCGACGCGACGGCCTTCGCCAAGCACACCATCAAGGGACCAGGCGCGACGGCTTTCCTAGACTGGCTGACAACCAACAAGCTGCCCAAGGTGGGCCGCATCAACCTGACCTATGCACTGACCGATGCAGGCACGACGCGGACCGAATACACCATCGTCCGCTTGGCCGAGGAAAGCTATTACCTGGTGTCCGCCGGGGCCTGGGCAGCCTATGACGGCGACCATCTGGTCAAGTCGGCCGAGGATTTTACGGCGGCCGGCGGGGGTTATGTCAGCATCCACGACGTGACGACCCAATGGGGCGTCTTCGCCTTGGCCGGGCCGGCGTCGCGCGACATCCTGGCCAAGCTGATCCGTGACGCGCAGCCGGAAACCGCCCTGTCGAACAAGCGCTTCCCCTGGCTTTCGGCCAGGAAGATCGAACTGGGCATGGTGCCGGTCAACGCCATCCGCGTGGCCTATACGGGCGAACTCGGTTGGGAGCTGCACCACCCGATCGAGATGCAGAACCATCTGTTCGACCGCCTGATGGAGGCGGGTGAGCCGGCGGGCATGAAGCTTGTCGGCGCACGGGCGCAGAACTGGCTGCGGCAGGAGAAGTCCTATCGCGCCTTCGGCACCGAACTGGGCCGCGACGCGACGCCCTTGGAAGCCGGGCTGGACCGTTTCGTGGACCTGTCCAAGGACTTCCGCGGCAAGGCGGCGATGGAGGCCAAGGGCATCCGGTCCCTGTGCGTCACCCTGCTGATCGACGGGCCGCAGGACGCCGATCCCTGGGGACGCGAGGGGATCTTCCTCGACGGCCAGAAGGTGGGGCGCCTGACCTCGGGCGGATATTCGGCGGCCTTCGGCAAGCAGATCGGCATGGGCTATGTCCGCCCGGACCTGGCCCAGCCGGGGACCAGGCTGAAGGTCCGCATGTTCCGCGAATTGTGGGACGCCGAGGTGACCGAGGACAGCCCCTACGATCCGACCAACGCGCGCATCCGCCAGGACGGCTAGGCCTGCGCCCTGCGCCGCCGGTCAGCCGACCAGCAGGCGCAGGGCATCTTCATAGGACGATACCTGCACGGGTGATTCCGGAGGATAGGGCTGGTCCATGTTCAGCATCGCAAAGCCATGCGTCATGGACCAGACCGACGTCTGCAAGGGTGCGGCCGGGCGGTCGCGGACGAAAGGCGTGCAGCGATCCCGCAGGACGACATAGGTCGCACGGGCGATCTCTCTCAGGGTGCTGTCCTCGGTCGGCAACTGATCGAACATCAGCCGGAACAACGCAGCGCGGCGGCGCGCAAAACCGATATAGGCCAGGTTGACCGTCAGCAGGTGCTGGAACGGGTCGGCATCGGCAGGAACGCCTTCAAGGGCAGTGACCAGTTCATGCCTGAAGCTGCGAAAGCCGTGAGTGGCGATGGCATCGCGCAGGCCGGGAAGCCCACCAAAGTGATGCGCGGGCGCGGCATGGGACACCCCGGCGCGCGCGGCAATTCGCCGCAGTGTCAGACCGGGCGTCCCTTCTTCATCCAGCAAGGACAGACCGGCGCTGATCAGCAGTTGTGGAACTTCGCCCCGTAAAGGCATCTTACCCCTTGAAGGTCATCTTGACAGTGTAAAGCCAATATCGGAATGTGGATCGTCCCAGTTGGTTAACAACACCTCCCCGAGCGGTTGTGTTGACCCAAGTCTGGTATGTGGTGCTGGGCCGTCGCTCAAGCTCTGGCCTGTTTTTCAGTTTTCGTTTGAACGTTTCGGCCAGAGCCTTTCCCGGCATCTTAACGATGCTTGCAGGCACTGCAACCANCGGGCCATCAGGCCCTACCTTTTTGTTTTGGAGCGGGCGATGAGATTCGAACTCACGACCCTAACCTTGGCAAGGTTATGCTCTACCCCTGAGCTACGCCCGCATCCGTCCGTCAGCGCTTCGTTTGACCGTCTCGCCTTCGGTGAGCGGTGATTTATGGGACTGCGTCGGGGCGTGCAAGAGGAAAAATGATGTTTCCCGACGAAAAATCCGCAGGCGTTGACAGGGCCGTGGATCCTGGGTGACCTTGGCCGCGAAACGGGGAAGATACGTGGCTGGATCCGAAGAACTGTCTGATTTCGTGCATGGCGCGATGGCCCGTGGGCAGACGGAACCCCGCATACGCGCAGCCCTTTCCCATGCCGGCTGGTCGCCACCCGAGATCGACGATGCCCTGTCACGCTGGATTGCCGCCGAAGATCTGCCACCGGTGCCGTGCCCGAGACCCTATGTCTCGGCGCGCGAAGGGATGCTTTACGCGCTGCTGATGATCGCCCTGGTCCTGGTGTGCTTTCACGTCTCCAGGCTGGGCTTCATGGTGATCGACGGCATCTTGCCCGATGTCGCCGGCCGCGAGGCGCCGGATCCTTGGGCCATGCGCTTTTCCATCGCCTCGATCGTCGCGTTCCTGCCGTTGTTCGTCTGGCTGGACAGGCGCATGACCCGCCAGGTGCTGGCCGCCGCGCAGCCCCGCCGGTCAAAGGCGCGGCGTATCTTCGCCTCGGTGACGGTCTTAGCAGCGGCGCTTGTGCTGCTGGGGGATGTGGTGGCTGCGATCTATGCCTTCCTGTCGGGCGACCTGACGCTGCGCCTTGGTGCAAAGCTGTCGCTTGTTGCGGTGACGGGGTTTTTGGTGGCGGCCTGTTATCGCGAGGATCTGGATGGCTAGGCACTGGGCTGTCCTGGCCTTGACGGCGCTGTCCGTGTCGGTTGCGGTTGCGGGGATCATCGCGACTGGCGGGCCCGCGCAAGGGCGCGCGGAACGGCGCGACCAGGTGCGCGCGCAGGACCTGTCAGAGATCCAGATGCTGCTGACCTGCAAGGCCCAGCAGGCGGGCAGGGTGGGCACCGATCCGACGCCAATCGAAGCCTGCCCGATGACGCCACGCCTCGCTGACCCCTTCACCGGCGCACCCTACCGGATTGATCTGGTGCCGCCCGACAGCTTGCGGCTTTGCGCGGGATTTGAACTGCCCGCGCCGGACCAGCCCTTCAGTCCCGACGAATCGGGATGCATCTTGCAGCGGATCAGCGTGAGTTGACTATTCCGCCGCCCTGATCCGCGCAGGCTTCAGCATCGGCGCCAGATAGCGGCCGGTATGGCTTTCGGGAACCTTCGCCACGTCCTCGGGCGTGCCGACGGCGACGATCACTCCGCCGCCGTCGCCGCCCTCGGGACCGATGTCGATGATCCAGTCGGCGGTCTTGATGACATCCAGGTTGTGCTCGATCACCACGACCGTGTTGCCTTCGTCCACCAGGTGGTGCAGCACCTCGAGCAGCTTGCGCACATCCTCGAAATGCAGGCCGGTGGTGGGTTCGTCCAGGATATACAAGGTCTTGCCGGTGGACTGGCGCGCCAGTTCCTTGGCCAGCTTGACGCGCTGCGCCTCGCCGCCCGACAGGGTCGTGGCCTGCTGCCCGACCTTGATGTAGCCCAGCCCCACCTGCATCAGCGCGTCCATCTTGGACCGGATCGAGGGCACCGCCTTGAAGAACTCCTGTCCTTCCTCGATCGTCATGTCCAGCACGTCGGCAATGGACTTGCCCTTGAACTGGACCTCGAGCGTTTCGCGGTTGTAGCGCTTGCCCTTGCAGGTCTCGCAGGTGACATAGACATCGGGCAGGAAGTGCATCTCGATCTTGATGACGCCATCGCCCTGGCAGGCCTCGCAGCGGCCGCCCTTGACGTTGAAGCTGAAGCGGCCGGGCTTGTAGCCGCGCGCCTTGGATTCGGGCAGGCCCGCATACCAGTCGCGGATGGGGGTATAGGCGCCGGTATAGGTCGCGGGGTTCGACCGGGGCGTGCGGCCGATGGGCCGCTGGTCGATGTCGATCACCTTGTCCAGATGTTCCAGCCCCTTGATCGTCTCGCAGGGGGCGGGGGTCTGGCGGGCGCCGTTCAGGCGCAGCGACGCAGTCTTGAAAAGTGTCTCGATGGTCAGGGTGGACTTGCCGCCGCCCGACACGCCCGTGACGCAGACGAACTTGCCCAGAGGAAACTCGGCCGTCACGTCCTTGAGGTTGTTGCCCGTCGCCTTGACGACCTTGACCGCCTTGCCGTTGCCCTTTCGGCGTTCGTCGCCCACCGCGATCTCTCGCAGGCCCGACAGATACTGGCCCGTCAGGCTGTTGGGGTCGGATGCGATCTGGTCCGGGGTGCCGTGGCTGACGACGGTGCCGCCGTGGACACCCGCGCCGGGGCCCATGTCGAAGACGTAATCCGCATGGCGGATCGCGTCCTCGTCATGCTCGACGACGATGACCGAATTGCCCTGGTCGCGCAGTCCCTTCAACGTGTCCAGCAGACGGTCGTTGTCGCGCTGATGCAGCCCGATCGAGGGTTCGTCCAGCACATACAGCACGCCCGTCAGCCCGCTGCCGATCTGGCTGGCCAGCCGGATCCGCTGGCTTTCACCGCCCGACAGCGTTCCCGCCGCGCGCGACAGCGTCAGATAGTCCAGGCCCACGTTGACCAGAAAGCCAAGCCGCTCGCGGATTTCCTTGAGAATGGCGACGGCGATCTCGTTCTTCTGCCGCGACAAGTGCCCGGGCGCGGCTTCGATCCAGGCCAGCGCTTCCTTGATCGACAGTTCCACCACCTCGCCGATATGGTTGCCGGCGATCTTGACGGCCAGGGCTTCCGGCTTCAGGCGATAGCCGTGGCAGGCGCCGCAGGGACGGTTGTTCTGATAGCGCTCGAACTCCTCGCGCACCCATGCGCTGTCGGATTCGCGCAGCCGGCGTTCCATGTTGGGGATCACGCCCTCGAAGACGCGGCGGACATTGTAGACGCGACCCGCGTCGTCGAAGCGGAACTCGATCTCTTCCTTGCCGGACCCACGCAGGAACATCGCCTGCACGTCCTCGGGCAGATTCTTCCACGGCGTCTTCTTGTCAAAGCCGTAATGCTTGGCCAAGGCGTTCACGGTCTGCGTCAGATAGGCCGATTTCGACTTGGCCCAGGGCGCGATGGCGCCCTTTTCGACCGACAGCGCGGCGTCTGGCACGACCAGCCGTTCGTCGAAGAACAGTTCCATCCCCAGCCCGTCGCAGACCGGGCAGGCGCCGAAGGGGGCGTTGAAGGAGAACAGCCGCGGCTCGATCTCTGGGATGGTGAAGCCGCTGACGGGGCAGGCGAAGTTTTCGCTGAAGGTGGTGCGTTCGGGTTCGTCCGCCGCAGTCTCGACGATGGCGATGCCGTCGGCCAGATCCAGCGCGGTGCGCAGCGAATCGGCAAGCCGCGTTTCCAGCCCCTCGCGCACGACGATCCGGTCCACCACCACGTCGATGTCGTGGCGGAATTTCTTGTCCAGGACAGGCGGCTCGTCCAGTTCATGGAACTGTCCGTTCACCTTGACCCGCTGGAAGCCTTGCTTGCGAAGCTCGAGGAACTCTTTCTTGTATTCGCCCTTGCGGTCGCGGACGATGGGCGCCAGCAGATAGGCACGCGTGCCCTCGGGCATCTCCATGATCCGGTCGACCATGTCCTGAACCTGCTGCGCCTCGATCGGCAGGCCGGTGGCGGGGCTGTAGGGCGTGCCCGCGCGGGCGAACAGCAGCCGCAGATAGTCATAAATCTCGGTCACCGTGCCGACGGTCGAGCGCGGGTTCTTCGAGGTCGTCTTCTGTTCGATGCTGATGGCGGGGGACAGGCCGCTGATGTGGTCCACATCCGGCTTGCCCATCATGTCCAGGAACTGCCGCGCATAGGCCGACAGGCTTTCGACATAGCGGCGCTGGCCTTCGGCATAAATCGTGTCGAAGGCAAGGGACGACTTGCCGCTGCCCGACAGCCCGGTGATGACCACCAGCTTGTCGCGCGGGATGTCCATGTCCACGCCCTTGAGGTTGTGTTCACGCGCCCCGCGTACTTCGATGAACTTCTGTTCCATGACGTGCCCCCGGCCGACCAAGCGCATCAGATAGGCGCGCGGTTCCAAAAAGCAACCGCAAAATGGGAACATCCCGCGAACACGACCTTGCGTAAACCTTTTGTTGCAGAGGGGCGGCGGTGGCGCTTGCGCTGCGCTGCGGCATCGCTAGTCTTTCGCGCAACTGCGAAGGGGGACCGCGCGATGTTTCAAAAAATCCTGATCGCCAACCGTGGCGAGATTGCGATCCGCGTGATGCGGGCCGCCAACGAATTGGGCAAGAAAACGGTCGCGGTCTATGCCGAGGAGGACAAGCTGGGCCTGCACCGCTTCAAGGCGGACGAGGCCTACCGGATCGGCGAGGGGCTGGGGCCGGTCGCGGCCTATCTGTCCATCCCCGAGATCATCCGGGTCACCAAGGAAAGCGGCGCGGACGCGATCCATCCGGGCTATGGCCTTTTGTCGGAAAACCCCGACTTCGTGGACGCCTGCGCGGCTGCCGGGATCACCTTCATCGGCCCGCGCGCCGATACCATGCGCGCGCTTGGCGACAAGGCGTCGGCGCGTCGCGTGGCGATCGCCGCGGGCGTGCCCGTCATCCCCGCGACCGAGGTTCTGGGCGACGATTTCGAGGCGATCAAGGCCGAGGCGGCTTCCATCGGCTATCCCCTGATGCTCAAGGCCTCCTGGGGCGGCGGCGGGCGCGGGATGCGCCCGATCAATGGCCCCGAAGAACTGGTGGACAAGGTCCGCGAGGGCCGTCGCGAGGCCGAGGCCGCCTTCGGCAATGGCGAGGGTTATCTGGAAAAGATGATCCTGCGCGCCCGCCACGTCGAGGTGCAGTTGCTGGGCGACACCCATGGCGGCTTGTATCACCTGTATGAGCGTGACTGCACGGTGCAACGCCGCAACCAGAAGGTCGTGGAACGCGCCCCCGCGCCCTATCTGACCCCCGAACAGCGCGCCGAGGTCTGCGAACTGGCGCTGAAGATCGGCCGCGCCGTGGGCTACCAGAACGCCGGCACGGTCGAGTTCCTGATGGATATGGACAGCCAGCAGTTCTACTTCATCGAGGTGAACCCGCGCGTCCAGGTCGAGCATACCGTGACCGAGGAGGTCACCGGCATCGACATCGTGCAGTCGCAGATCCGCATCGCCGAAGGGGCGACGCTGGCCGAGGCGACGGGCGTGCCGTCTCAGGATCAGGTCACCCTGTCGGGCCACGCGCTGCAATGCCGCGTGACGACCGAGGATCCGCTGAACAACTTCATCCCCGACTATGGCCGGATCACCGCCTATCGCAGCGCCACCGGCAACGGCATCCGGCTGGACGGCGGCACCGCTTATTCCGGCGGGGTCATCACGCGCTATTACGATTCGCTGCTGGTCAAGGTCACGGCCTGGGCGCAGACGCCCGAGGCGGCGATCCGCCGCATGGACCGCGCGCTGCGCGAGTTCCGGGTGCGGGGCGTCAGCACCAACATCGACTTCGTCATCAACCTGCTGAAGCATCCCACCTTCCTCGATGACTCCTACACGACCAAGTTCATCGACACGACGGCAGAGCTGTTCCAGTTCGACAAGAAGCAGGACCGGGCCACGCGGATCCTGACCTATCTGGCCGACATCAGCGTCAACGGCCACCCCGAGACTGCGGGCCGCCCCATGCCGCCCGCCCAGGCCCGTCCACCCGTGCCGCCCGCGCCCAAGGCCGAACCCGCGCCGGGCACCCGGCAGATGCTGGAACAAAAGGGCGCGCAGGCGGTGGCCGACTGGATGGCCGCGCAGACGCGTCTGTTGATGACCGACACCACCATGCGCGACGGCCACCAGTCGCTGCTGGCAACCCGGATGCGGTCGATCGACATGATCCGCGTGGCGCCATCTTACGCCGCCAACCTGCCGGGGCTGTTCAGCGTGGAATGCTGGGGCGGGGCGACGTTCGACGTGGCCTATCGCTTCCTGCAGGAATGCCCCTGGCAGCGGTTGCGCGACATCCGCGAACGGATGCCCAACCTGATGACGCAGATGCTGCTGCGCGCCTCGAACGGGGTGGGCTATACCAACTATCCCGACAACGTGGTCCAGTCCTTCGTGCGCCAGGCGGCGGAGAGCGGCGTGGACGTGTTCCGCGTCTTCGACAGCCTGAACTGGGTCGAGAACATGCGCGTCGCCATGGACGCGGTGATCGAGACCGGCAAGATCTGCGAAGGCACGGTCTGCTATACCGGCGACATGCTGGACCCCGACCGGTCCAAGTATGACCTGGCCTATTACGTGAAGACCGCGCAGGATCTGAAGGCCGCCGGCGCGCATGTGCTGGGCCTGAAGGACATGGCGGGCCTGCTGAAGCCAGCCGCCGCGCGCATCCTCATCAAGGCGCTGAAGGAGGAGGTGGGCCTGCCCGTCCACTTCCATACCCACGACACGTCGGGCCTCGCGGGGGCGACGATCCTGGCGGCCGCCGATGCGGGCGTGGACGCGGTGGATGCGGCCATGGACGCCTTCTCGGGCGGCACCTCGCAACCTTGCCTTGGCTCCATCGTCGAGGCGCTGGAAGGCACCGAACGCGACACCGGCCTGGACATCGCGGCGATCCGCCAGATCAGCAACTACTGGGAACGCGTGCGCGAGAACTATGCGGCCTTCGAATCCGGCCTGCAGTCGCCCGCGTCCGAGGTCTATCTGCACGAGATGCCGGGCGGGCAGTTCACCAACCTCAAGGCGCAGGCGCGGTCGATGGGGCTGGAGGATCGGTGGCACGAGGTGGCGCAGGCCTATGCTGATGTGAACCGCATGTTCGGCGACATCGTGAAGGTCACGCCGTCGTCCAAGGTGGTGGGCGACATGGCGCTGATGATGGTGGCCCAGGGGCTGACGCCCCGGCAGGTGCTGGATCCGGCGGTCGAGGTCAGTTTCCCTGACAGCGTCGTGGACATGATGAAGGGCAACCTCGGCCAACCCCCCGGCGGCTGGCCCGAGGCGCTGCAGCGCAAGGTCCTGAAGGGCGAGGCGCCCATCACCGACCGCCCCGGCGCACATCTGCCCCCCGTGGACATCGAGGCCATGCGGGCCAAGCTGTCCGAGGATCTGGGCGTCGAGATCGACGACGAGGATCTGAACGGCTACCTGATGTATCCCAAGGTCTTTACGGACTACATGACGCGGCACGAAACCTATGGCCCGGTCCGCGCGCTTCCCACGCGCAACTTCTTCTATGGCATGGAGGCGGGCGACGAGATCAGCGTCGAGATCGACCCCGGCAAGACGCTGGAAGTGCGTCTGCTGACGATGGGCGAGACCGACGAGAAGGGCGAGGTCAAGGTCTTCTTCGAACTGAACGGCCAGCCCCGCCAGGTCCGCGTGCCGAACCGCAAGGCCACCGGCACCAAGGCCGCGCGTCCCAAGGCAGACCCGTCGAATGCGGGCCATGTCGGCGCGCCGATGCCGGGCGTCGTGGCCTCGGTCGCGGCATCCACCGGGTCCAAGGTCCGCCAGGGCGACCTGCTTCTGACTATCGAGGCGATGAAGATGGAAACCGGCCTCCACGCCGACCGCGACGGCACCATCAAGGCCATCCATGTCCGCCCCGGCGAACAGATCGACGCCAAGGACCTGCTGGTCGAGGTGGAGTAAACCCCGGCCGCGGCCCCTAGAGCAGGGTTGCGGCCAGCAGCACCCACAGGGTCAGCGCCGCGCCGGTGGACAGGGCATAAAGCCCGTTCCACTGCGTTCCCGCATGGCGTGCCTCGACACCCCCCAGCTTGCCCACCAGCAGGACCGAAGCCGTGAAGGGCGAGGTGTTGCCGCTGATCGCCCACCCGCCGGTGATGGCGATCACCATCGCTGTCGGATGCACGCCCACATCGGCGGGTGAGGGAAGCAGCGGCACCAGCAGCGAAACAGCCAGGATCGGGTTCATGCCGATCTGGCCGGTCAGCGGGATCACCCAGACAAGCGCCGCAAGGATCAGCAACGGCGGCAGCGCCGCCAGGTCAGGACCCTGCGCCTGCATGATCGGCACCAGCAGCCATGATCCCAGGCTGCCGATGAATCCCGCCATGAACAGCAGGATGATCTCTCCGCTATAGCCGGCAAGGTCGCGGGTGGCGAACTGCCCCATCCGCGCGGCCAGCGTTGCGGCCCGCCCGCCGCGCATGGGCGGCAGGATCAGCGTCCAGGCCACCGCCACCAGCGGCACCACGGTCATGACCGCCCCGGTCACCGCCACGCCGGTCGTCAGGTGCAGCAGAAAGACACCGCCCACCACGATCGCCAGCAGGAACAGCAGCGGGCGCAGGCGGCGCAGCCAGCTTTCGGTCTCGGCCGCACGGGTGGGGGCGGGCGCTGAAAGCTGCGGCTTGAACAGTGCGTCCAGCCCCCAGCCGATGCCGATCATCAGCAGCGAACTGACCAGGCACAGCCCGACGGCCGCAGGCCAGGATGCGCCTTGGACAACAGACATCGTGACTGCCATCGACAGCGCCATGGGCGACCAGCACAGGGTCGAGGCGAAACCCCGCTGGATCGCCACCAGCATCCGGCGCAGGCGGTGGCGGCGCAATTCCTGGTTCGTCTCCCGCGCCGTGCTTTCGGCGGCCAACCCGCCCAGCAGCGAGATGGATCCGTAAAGCAGGATCAGCCCGAACAGGTGCCCGCCGACGGTCAGCGCCAGGTATCGTCGCCCCGGAGGCTGGCGGGCCAGGAAGCGCCCGCAGTCCAGGATGTCCTGCGACCCGACCGCCGCGCTGCGCAACGCGGACAGCGCCGTGAACAGCGCGATGATGAAGCCCCCCCGCGTCAGGGCGGTCAGCACCGCCTGCGCCCAGTCGGGCCGGGTGGCGGCCGCCCAGGCGACCAGGGCCAGGCCCACGGCCACGAAGGCCAGCCGAGACGCCCGCGCCGTCAGCGAAAACATCGCAAGCGCCCCCACCAGCAGAAGGTCGGCAGCCATCGCGAAGCCAGGTCCGGCCCCGAACTGGTGCGGGATCGTCGCCAGCAGGGCGCAAGCGGTCAGGATGCCGCCGATCCGGGCGCTTCTGGGGGGCATGAGGTGATCCGTCTAGAGGGTCGCCCAGCCATAGCCGCGCCTTGCACAATGCGCAATTCGTCACCCGCCCGCGACGAAGGGCAGGCGATAGCTGATCGCCTCGGCCAGATGGGGTGCGCGGACAGTGGCGGAACCGGCCAGGTCGGCGATGGTGCGCGCGGTGCGCAGGATGCGGTGATAGCCCCGCGCGGTCAGGCCCAGCCGTTCCGACGCTTTCAGGATCAGCGCCCGTCCTTCCTCATCCGGGGCGGCGATCTGGTCCAGCAGACTGCCCGAAGCCTCGGCATTCACCCGTGCCTGCGGGTGGTTGCGGAAACGCGCGGCCTGCACATCCCGCGCCGCCGCCACCCGCGCCGCGACCTGCGCCGACGTGTCGCCGCCCGAGGGCAGTTCCAGGTCCATGAAGCTGACCGCCGGCACCTCGAGCCGCAGGTCGAAGCGATCCATCAGCGGCCCCGAGATCTTGCCCATGTAGTCCCCGCCGCACACCGGCGCGCGCGAACAGGCGCGGGCGGCATCGGCCAGATAGCCGCAGCGGCAGGGATTGGCGGCGGCGATCAGCAGGAAGCGGCAGGGATAGCGAATGTGGGCATTGGCGCGGGCGACCACGACCTCGCCCGTCTCGATCGGCTGGCGCAGGGTTTCCAGAACCTGCCGGGGAAATTCGGGAAACTCGTCCATGAACAGGACGCCGTTATGGGCAAGGCTGATCTCGCCCGGCTTGGCGCCGCGCCCGCCGCCGACAATGGCGGCCATGGACGCGGTGTGATGGGGTTCGCGGAACGGCGCGCGGCGCGAGATGCCGCCGTCGTCCAGGGTGCCGGCCAGCGAGTGGATCATCGAGGTTTCCAACGCCTCGGCCGCGCCCAGCGGCGGCATCAAGCCGGGCAGACGGGCGGCAAGCATCGACTTGCCCGCGCCCGGCGGGCCGACCATCAACAGGTGGTGGCGACCGGCGGCGGCAATTTCCAAGGCGCGCTTGGCACGTTCCTGGCCCTTCACTTCAGACAGGCAGCCGCCAAGGGGCGCGGCATCGATCATGCCAGGCTGGGCACGGGCGATGGGCGCGCGGTCGGTCAGGTGGTCGATCACCTCGCGCAGCGTGGCGGGGGCCAGGACCGGAACCGCGTCCACCCAGGCGGCCTCGGGGCCGCAGGCGCGGGGGCAGATCAGCGCGCGCTCATCCTCGGCCGCGGCCATGGCGGCGGGCAGGGCGCCGGCGACGGCGACCAGCCGCCCGTCCAGGGCCAGTTCGCCCAGGGCCACGCAGCGCGACAGTTCCTCGCCGGGGACGATCTCAAGCGCGGCAAGGATCGCAAGCGCGATGGGCAGGTCGAAATGCGACCCTTCCTTGGGCAGGTCAGCCGGCGACAGGTTCACGGTCAGCCGCCGGTTCGGCATGGCGATGGACAGCGCGCCGAAGGCCGCCTTGACCCGTTCGCGCGCCTCGCTGACGGCCTTGTCGGGCAGGCCCACGATGGCAAAGCCCGGCAGGCCCGCCGCCACAGAGCACTGGACCTCGACAAGGCGCGCGTCGATCCCCTCGAAGGCAACTGAATAGGCGATTGCGACCATGAAGCCCCCTTTGTCCCAGCAATCGTTAACGGCAGGCGGCTTAAGGAAAGGTTAACAGGTGCCATTGCTTGCGACGCGGGGGGCGGGGGGCTATGTGACGGGGGCGCAAGGTCATGGGGGCAAGATGAACGGCAAGCGTATCCTGCTGATCGTGGGCGGAGGCATCGCGGCGATGAAGGTGCCGCAATTGATCCGGCTGATCCGGGCCGAGGGCGCGGCCGTGACCCCCGTCCTGACCAAGGCCGGCGCGCAGTTCACCACGCCCATGACCCTGTCCGTTCTGGCCGGCGAGGCCGCGCATGACAGCCTGTGGAACATCGCCGCCGAGGCCGAGATCGGCCATATCCAGCTGTCGCGCAACGCGGATCTGGTGGTGGTGGTGCCCGCCACCGCCCACCTGCTGGCCAAGATGGCGCATGGGCTGGCGGACGACCTCGCCTCCACGCTGCTGCTGGCGACGGACAAGCGAGTGCTGGTCGCGCCCGCGATGAACGTGCGGATGTGGCACCACGCGGCAACGCAGCGCAACCTGCGGACCCTGCGCGAGGACGGCATCCTGTTTGTTGGCCCCGAGGACGGCGACATGGCCTGCGGCGAATACGGCACCGGGCGCATGTCGGAGCCCGAGGCGATCCTGGACGCCATCCGCAAGGAACTCGCCCCTCAGCCGCTGAAACTGCTGCCCGAGGCGCAGGTGCGCACCGGCATTCTGTCGGGGCGGCACCTGATCGTGACCTCGGGTCCGACACATGAACCCATCGATCCCGTGCGATACATCGCCAACCGGTCCTCGGGCGCGCAGGGCACAGCGATCGCAGCCGCGCTGCGCGACCTGGGCGCAAGGGTCAGCTTTATCACCGGACCGGCCGAGGTTGCCCCGCCCGAGGGGGTCCATGTGATCCGCGTCCAGACCGCAGGGCAGATGCGCGAGGCGGTGGAAGCCGCGCTGCCGGCCGACGGGGCGGTCATGGCCGCGGCGGTGGCCGATTGGCGTGTCACCAAATCATCCGCCACCAAGATGAAGAAGGACGGGTCTGGCAAGCCGCCCTCGCTGGAGATGACCGAGAATCCGGACATCCTGGCCTGGATCAGCCAGCCCGGCGAACGCCGCCCCCGGCTGGTCGTAGGCTTTGCGGCCGAAACGAATGATGTCTTGGCCCATGCCACCGACAAGCGGCGGCGCAAGGGCTGCGACTGGATCGTGGCGAATGACGTCAGCGAGGGGACCGGCATCATGGGCGGCTCGGAAAACGCCGTGACGGTCATCACCGACGAAGGCGCCGAGGAATGGCCGCGCATGGCCAAGGACGCCGTCGCCCGCCGCCTGGCGCAGAAGATCGGCGAGGCGCTGGCATGAGAACCTATCTGGACTGGAACGCCACCACGCCCCTGCGCGACGAGGTGAAGGCCGCGATGCGCGAGGGGATGGAGATCGTGGGCAACCCGTCCTCGGTCCACAGCGAAGGCCGCGCCGCCAAGATGGCGATGGAGCGCGCGCGCGAACAGGTCGCGGCGGCGCTTGGCGCCGAAGGCGCGGACGTGATCTTCACATCCGGCACGACCGAGGCGGCGGCCATGGTTCTGGCGGGCAGGGGCATTCACTGCGCGCCGGTCGAACACAGCGCGATCAAGGTCTGGTGCGACCAGGATCTGGCGGTGGACGCGGACGGCACCGTCACGGTGCCCGATCCCGCAAACGCCAGCCTGCAACTGGCCAACAACGAAACCGGCGTGATCCAGTCCCTGCCAGAAGGGTTGGGGTCCAGCGACCTGACGCAGGCCTTCGGCAAGATCCCCTTCGCCTTCAACTGGCTTGGCATCACGGCGGGCTTCGTCAGCGCCCACAAGCTGGGCGGTCCCAAGGGAATCGGCGCACTGGTCGTCAAGCGCGGCACCGATGTCGAGGCGATGATCCGCGGCGGCGGCCAGGAACAGGGCCGGCGCGGCGGGACCGAGAACCTGATCGGCATCCTGGGCTTTGCCGCCGCCGCCACTGCCGCGCAAAAGGAACTGGACGCAGGCCTGTGGGACGAGGTTGCCGCAAGGCGCGACGCCCTGGAGGCCCGTCTGCTGGACACGGCGCCCGGCGCAATCGTTGCCGGAAAGGGCGCCAGACGCTTGCCGAACACGACCTGCCTTCTTACATCGGGCTGGAAGGGTGAAACCCAGGTCATGCAGATGGATCTGGCGGGCTTTGCGATCTCGGCAGGGTCGGCCTGTTCTTCTGGCAAGGTCCGCGCCAGCGGCGTGCTGCAGGCCATGGGGTTCGATGACAAGGCCGCGCAATCGGCGATCCGGATCTCGATCAGCCCCGCTTTGGGCGAGGATCAGGTGAACCGATTTGCGGATGCGTGGGAAAGCGCGTATTCACGATGGCGCGAACGGAACGGCTAGGCGATTGCCAGGCCCGAGGAAGGACAAAGGATGACTGCAACCACCGATCTTGATGTGCGCGAGGGTGTCGACCGCGAAACGGTCGAGGCCGTGCAAAGCATTGGCAGCTACAAATACGGCTGGGATACCGAGATCGAGATGGACTATGCCCCCAAGGGGGTGAACGAGGATATCGTCCGCCTGATCTCGGAAAAGAACAACGAGCCGGAATGGATGACCGAATGGCGGCTGGAAGCCTATCGCCGCTGGGTCACCATGACCGAACCCAAGTGGGCGATGCTGAACTATCCTGAAATCGACTATCAGGACCAGTATTACTATGCCCGCCCGAAAAGCATGGCGGTCAAGCCCAAGTCGCTGGACGAGGTCGATCCCAAGCTGCTGGCGACCTATGAAAAGCTGGGCATCCCGCTGAAGGAACAGCTGATCCTGGCAGGCGTCGAAGGGGCCGAGGCCGCGCCCGCCGATGGCCGCCGGGTCGCGGTCGATGCGGTCTTCGACAGCGTGTCAGTCGGCACGACCTTCAAGGATGAACTGGCAAAGGCCGGCGTGATCTTCTGTTCCATCAGCGAAGCGATCCGCGAGCATCCGGACCTGGTGAAGAAATACCTGGGCAGCGTCGTGCCGCAGTCGGACAACTATTTCGCGACGCTGAACAGCGCGGTCTTTTCCGACGGCTCATTCGTCTATGTCCCCAAGGGCGTGAAATGCCCGATGGAACTTTCCACCTATTTCCGCATCAACGCGGAGAACACCGGGCAATTCGAACGCACGCTGATCATCGCCGACAAGGGCAGCTATGTCAGCTATCTGGAAGGCTGCACCGCGCCCAAGCGCGACACCAACCAGCTTCACGCGGCGGTTGTGGAAATCGTCGTGCTCGAGGATGCCGAGGTGAAGTACTCGACCGTCCAGAACTGGTTCCCCGGAGACGAGGAAGGCAAGGGCGGCATCTACAACTTCGTCACCAAGCGCGCCGACTGCCGCGAAGCCCGCGCCAAGGTGATGTGGACGCAGGTGGAAACCGGCAGCGCGATCACCTGGAAATACCCGTCCTGCATCCTGCGCGGCGATGAATCCCAGGGCGAGTTCTATTCGATCGCCATCGCCAACAACATGCAGCAGGCCGATACCGGCACCAAGATGATCCATCTTGGCCGCAATACCCGGTCGCGCATCGTGTCCAAGGGGATCTCGGCGGGCCGCGCGCAGAACACCTATCGCGGCCTGGTGACGATGCACCCGCGGGCGACGAACAGCCGCAACTATACCCAGTGCGACAGCCTGCTGATCGGCGACCAGTGCGGCGCCCATACGGTGCCCTATATCGAGGTCAAGAATACCAGCAGCCGCGTGGAACACGAGGCGACGACCAGCAAGGTGGACGACGACCAGCTGTTCTATTGCCGCCAGCGGGGCATGGACGAGGAAGAGGCCGTGGCCCTGGTTGTCAACGGCTTCTGCCGCGAGGTTCTGCAGGCGCTGCCGATGGAGTTCGCGATGGAGGCCCAGTCGCTGGTCGCCATTTCACTGGAAGGCTCGGTCGGCTAAAGGCCGCGAAGGATTTGATGATGGTGCCGTGGCTTCGGCACCGCCGCCACCATCTGATGAGGAAAAGATGCTGAAAATCGACAACTTGCACGTGAAACTTGAAGAAGAGGACAAACAGATCCTGAAGGGTCTGTCGCTGGAGATTCCGGCCGGTCAGGTTCACGCGATCATGGGTCCGAACGGGTCGGGCAAATCCACGCTGTCCTATGTCCTGTCGGGCCGCGACGGCTATGAAGTGACCGAAGGCTCGGCCACGTTGGACGGCGAAAGCCTGCTGGACATGGAACCCGAGGAACGCGCAAGCGCCGGCCTGTTCCTGGCCTTCCAGTATCCGGTGGAAATTCCGGGTGTCGGCAACATGACCTTCCTGCGCACCGCCGTGAACGCGCAGCGCAAGGCGCGTGGCGAGGCCGAGCTGTCCTCGGGCGATTTCCTGAAGCTGGTTCGCGCCAAGGCGGCCGAACTGCAGATCAGCCCCGAGATGCTGAAGCGTCCGGTCAATGTCGGCTTCTCGGGTGGCGAGAAGAAGCGCAACGAGATCCTGCAGATGGCCATGCTGGAACCGCGCATGTGCATCATGGACGAAACCGACTCGGGCCTAGACGTGGACGCGATGCGGCTGGTCAGCGACGGCGTCAACGCGCTGCGTTCGCCCGACCGCAGCTTCCTGGTCATCACCCATTATCAGCGCCTGCTGAACCATATCCAGCCGGACGTGGTGCATATCATGGCGAACGGCCGGATCGTGAAATCGGGCGGGCCGGAACTGGCCTTGCAGGTCGAACAGGAAGGCTATGGCGATCTTCTGGCGGAGGTCGGCTGATGGCGGACACCGCAGTCCAGGCGAAGGACCACACCCCGACGGTCGAAGGCGCGCCCAAACCCGCCGGTGCGCTTGACGCGCGGCTTGCGGCCCTGACCCTGCCGCAGGGCGGCTTTGCCGCTGCTGCGCGCCGCGATGCCTTGACGCGCCTGCAGGACATGGGGCTTCCCGGTCCGCGCGACGAATACTGGCGCTATACGGACCCGCGTCCCTTCAACGCGCCGCAAGCGGCGGCGATTGCCGTGCCTGACGGTCAGGAAACCCCGCTGTTCGACACGCTGGACAAGCTGACGCTGGTCTTTGTCGACGGCCGGTTCGACGAGGCCGCATCCGATGACCTGGCCCTGGACGGGGTCGAGATCCTGACGCTTGCAAAGGCTGACGGGGCGGAATGGGCGGCCGAACTTTATGGCAAGCTGGAGGCTGCGGGCCAGCATCCCGTCCGCCGTCCCTTTGCGACGTTGAACACTGCCGCCGCCCCCGACGGGCTGCTGATCCGCGTCACCGGAAAGCCGTCGAAGCCGATCCATGTCGTGCATCGCCGTGCGTCGGATGGGGCGGACGCCATGTGGCACCACCTGATCCGGGTCGAGCCGGGTGCGGAACTGACCCTGCTGGAAACCGGCATGTCGGGCGCCCGGTCGAACAGCGTGATCGAGGTCGATCTGGCCGAAGGCGCCGCGTTCCACCATGTCGCGTCCAAGCGCGCGATCGAGGCGAAGGTGGGCATCGGCCATATCTTCGCGCGCGTTGCCGCAAGGGCGCAGTTCAAGTCCTTCACCTTGGCGGTGAACGGCACGATGATGCGCAACGAGGCGGTGATCGACATCGCGGGCGACGATGCGGTGGCCCATATCGCGGCGGCCGTTCTGGGCGACGGGGGCAAGGCGCCCTTCCATCAGGACGACACCGTCTTCATCACCCACGGGGCAGAACGCTGCGAAAGCCGCCAGGTCTTCAAGAAGGTGCTGAAAAACGGGGCCGAGGGCGTGTTCCAGGGCAAGATACTGGTCAAGCCCGGCGCGCAGAAGACCGACGGCTACCAGATCAGCCAGGCGCTGCTGCTGGACGAACGCAGCCAGTTCCTGGCCAAGCCCGAGCTGGAGATCTACGCCGACGACGTGAAATGTTCGCATGGTTCGACCACCGGCGCGATCGACGACGAGGCGTTGTTCTATCTGCGGTCCCGCGGGGTGCCGCGTGAACGGGCCATCGTCTTCCTGGTCCTGTCCTTCCTGGCCGACGCCCTGGCCGAGGTCGAGGACGAGGCGATCCGCGATTGCATCTATGAACGGCTCGACGTGTGGCTGACCCTCAACGCGGTTCAGTAGGGGCCGCGCCGCGGGGCATCGTTCCCCGGGTGCTGCAAAGCTGGGTGGCCCCGCGCCGGGTGGTGCGGGGTCTTTCCGACATGCCGGAAGGGTCCAAGCTGGGCGTGCTGATGTCGGCGATGCTGATCTTCCTGATCGCCCAGGCCCCCGGTCATGCGCGGCTGGCCCAGCTTGACCCGGCGGTGCCGTTCCAGGCCCGGATGGGCGGGGCGTTGCTGGCTGTGATGTTCATGATGCCGATCCTGGCCTATGGCCTGGCGGCGCTGGCATCGCTTTTGTCCCGTCTGACACCCTGGCGGCTTACCCCCGAGGATTCCCGGTTGGCGCTGTTCTGGGCCTTGCTGGCGGTTGCGCCCGCGATGCTGCTGGCAGGCTTGGTGGCCGGGCTTGTGGGACAGGGGTCCGCCCTTGCCTTGGTCCAGGCGGTTTCCGGGCTGGGTTTCCTGATGATCTGGGGTGCCGGTATCGCGGCGCTGGCGAGGCGAAAATGACGTTCGATGACTTCAAGGCCCTGGTCGGCTTGTCGTTCCGCGATCCGCAGGCGGCGGCGCGCGACCTGATGGCGCAGGGCTGGCCGATCCAGGCGCGGTGGATGGCGCTTCTGGCAGCTGTTTCGGTCTCGGCGCTGCTGGCCTCGCTGGCCGCCGCGTTGTTCAGCGCCCCCGGGCCAGAGGGCGACCGGGTTGTCGTCCTCAGCCAGCAGCCGATGGTGCTGGCCGTGATGCAGATGGGGGCCATCGTGCTGGCGGCAGGGCTGATGTCGGGCGTGGGCCGCATGTTCGGCGGCGGCGGCCGGTTCGAGGATGCCCTGCTTCTGACCGTCTGGATCGAGGTGCTGCTGCTGATCGTGCAGGCCGCGCAAGTGGTCCTGTCGCTGATCCTGCCGGGCGTGGCGGGCATCTTCGGGCTGCTGGCGATCGCGCTGTTCCTGTGGCTGACCGTGCAGTTCACCAAGGCGCTGCACGGCTTTCACAGCACGCCCAAGGTGGTCCTGGGGATGATCGGAACCGTATTCGTGGCGGGTTTCGTTCTGTCCCTGCTTGCCGCCGCCCTAGGAATCATGCCGGAGATGCCGCAATGAGCTTCGATATCGACAAGGTCCGTGCCGACTTCCCGATCCTGTCGCGGCAGGTGAACAACCGCCCGCTGGTCTATCTGGACAGCGGCGCAAGCGCCCAAAAGCCGCGCCAGGTGATCGACGCGATCACCCGCACCTATGAAGGCGAATATGCCAACGTCCATCGGGGCCTGCATTTCCTGTCGAACTTGGCCACCGACAACTATGAACGCGTCCGCGCCATCATCGCCCGCTTCCTGAACGCCCCGCACGAGGATGAGGTGATCTTTACCAGCGGTTCGACCGAGGGGATCAACCTGGTCAGCTATGGCTGGGCCGCGCCGCGCCTGCAGGCGGGGGACGAGATCGTGCTGTCCGTCCTGGAACACCACGCCAATATCGTCCCTTGGCATTTCCTGCGCGAGCGGCAGGGGGTGGTGCTGAAATGGGTCGAACCCGAAGCCGACGGCAGCCTGCCGCCCGAAAAGGTGCTGGCCGCAGTGGGCCCGAAGACCAGGCTGATCGCGGTCACGCATATGTCGAACGTCACCGGCACGATCGTCGATGTCGGCGCCATCGCGCGGGGGACGGACGTTCCCGTGCTGGTCGACGGCTCGCAGGCAGCGGTGCATTTGCCGGTCGATCTGGTCGCACTTGGCGTCGATTTCTACTGCATCACCGGCCACAAGCTTTACGGCCCCTCGGGTTCCGGCGCGATGTGGATCCGCCGCGACCGCCAGGCCGAGATGCGCCCCTTCCTGGGCGGCGGCGACATGATCCGCACCGTCACCCGCGATGCCGTCGACTATGCCGACCCGCCCCTGCGGTTCGAGGCGGGAACCCCTGGCATCGTCAACCAGATCGGCTTGGGTGCTGCCCTTGAATACATGATGGACCTGGGGATGGAGAATATCGCGGCCCATGAGCGGGGCTTGCGCGATTACGCCCGCGACCGTCTGCGCAGCCTGAACTGGCTGCAGGTCCAGGGTGACGCGCCGGACAAGGGCGCGATCTTTTCCATGACCATGCAGGGCGCCCACGCGCATGACCTGTCCACCATCCTGGACAAGCGCGGCATCGCCGTCCGGGCCGGCAGCCATTGCGCCATGCCGCTGATGGAGTTCTTCGGCATCACTGCAAGCGCCCGGGCGTCCTTCGCCATGTACAACACCAGGCAGGATGTGGATGCCTTGGTCGAAGGATTGACCTTCTGCCGAGAGCTTTTCGCCTGAATCTTGCAAAGTTCGGCCGTGTCGCCGAAGATCGTCTTGTCGCTGGGCCTATTGTCTGCATCCCTGATCCAAAGTCGTCGTTCAGGGGATGGATATGGCAGAGATTTTGGTTCTGGGTGCAGGCATGGTCGGCGTCACCTCCGGGCTGGCGCTTCAGGCGCGGGGGCATCAGGTCACGATCATCGAACGCGGCGTGCCGGGCCGGGAAACCAGCTATGGCAATGCCGGCCTGATCCAGACCGAGGCGGTGGAACCCTATGCAATGCCGCTGGCACCCGCCGCGCTGATCCAGATCGCCCTGGGCATGGGCTATGACGTCAAGTGGAACATTCCGGGCCTGCTGTCGCAACTGGGTGCGGTCTGGAACTATGCCGTCAACTCCCTTCCCGCCGGCCACCGCCGGGCCACGCTGACCTGGGGCAAACTGATCCGCCAGTCCACCGATCGCCACGCGCCGCTGGTCCAGGCGGCGGGCGCTGACAACATCATCCGCCGCGACGGTTACATCGAGGTGCATCGCACCTCCGCCCGCATGGACAAGGCACGGGTCACGGCCAAGCGCTTCATGGAGGAATTCGGGGTCGAGGCCAAGCTGATGGACGGCAAGGCGCTGCGCGCGCTCGAACCCGCCATCAAGATCGAGGTCGAGGGCGCGACCCACTGGGCCGATGCCTGGACCTGCTCCGATCCCGGCGGGTTGGTCGCGGCCTATGCAGCGCTGTTCGAAAGGCAGGGCGGGCGGATCGTCAACGCCGACGCGGGCGACCTGCAGCGCGCGGGCAGCGGCTGGCGGGTGGGGGATGAAACCGCCGAACACGCAGTCGTCGCGCTTGGCCCCTGGTCGCCGATGCTGCTGCAACGCTTCGGCCTGACAGTCCCGATGGTCTTCAAGCGCGGCTACCATCGTCACTACCGGATGGAGACTCCGCCGAACCACCCGATCGCGGACTTCGGCAACTCGGTCGTGCTGTCGCCGATGCGGCGCGGGTTGCGCATCGCCACCGCCGCCGAACTGACCAGCCACCCGCGCCTGTCGCCCCCGCAACTGAAGCACGGCGAAAAGGCCGCGCGCGAATTGTTCGACATCGGCAGCCCGGTCGAGGCCGAGCCCTGGACCGGCCGCCGCCCCTGCATTCCCGACATGCTGCCGGTGATCGGCAGGGTGCCGGACCAGCCAAACCTCTGGGCGCATTTCGGCCACGGGCACCAGGGCTTCACTCTGGGTCCGGTGACATCAGAAATCCTGGCCGAGGAAATGGACGGCGGGCAGGGTTGGGCTGAAATGCGACCGGCCCGGTTCAAGCGGTGATGCCCCTTCTTCTGACCCGAGGTTGACTTTCCTAGGAACCACCACACCTTACTGGTTTTGCCGCATGAAGGGTGCCTGATGGGCCATAACAATACCAACGCGCCGGTCGCGCGTCCGATCGAAGTCACCCGCCCCAAGCTGGAAGGCGGGCGGCGCTTTGTGATGAAAAGCGAATTCCAACCGGCGGGCGACCAGCCTACCGCGATCGTCGAACTGACCCAGGGCGTGCAGGCGGGGGAACGCGACCAGGTGCTGCTGGGGGCCACCGGCACCGGCAAGACCTTCACCATGGCGAAGGTGATCGAGGCGACGCAGCGCCCGGCGATCATCCTGGCGCCCAACAAGACCCTGGCGGCCCAGCTTTACGGCGAATTCAAGGGTTTCTTCCCCGACAACGCGGTGGAATACTTCGTCAGCTACTATGACTATTACCAGCCCGAGGCATATGTCGCGCGGTCGGATACCTATATCGAGAAGGAATCCCAGATCAACGAGGCCATCGACCGGATGCGCCATTCGGCCACCCGGGCGCTGCTGGAACGCGACGACGTGATCATCGTGGCCTCGGTCAGCTGCATCTACGGCATCGGCTCGGTCGAGACCTATTCGGCCATGACCCAGGACATGATCGTGGGCGACAGCTATGACCAGCGGGAATTCATCGCCCAACTTGTCGCCCAGCAGTATCGGCGGCTGGACGCGGCCTTTCAGCGGGGCGGTTTCCGCGTCAAGGGCGACGTGGTCGAAGTCTGGCCCGCGCATCTTGACGATCGTGCCTGGCGCTTCGACTTCTTCGGAAACGAGCTTGAGGCGATCACCGAATTCGATCCCCTCACCGGGCAGAAGACCGACAACTTCCGCCAGATCCGCATCTATGCGAACAGCCATTACGTCACGCCGCGCCCGACGCTGCAGCAGGCGATCAAGGGGATCAAGGCGGAACTTCAGGGTCGGTTGAAGCAGCTTGTCGATGAAGGCAAGCTGCTGGAAGCGCAGCGGCTGGAACAGCGCACCAACTTCGACATCGAGATGCTGGAGGCCACCGGCGTCTGCAACGGCATCGAGAACTATTCCCGCTACCTGACCGGCCGCGCGCCGGGCGAGCCGCCCCCCACGCTGTTCGAGTTCATCCCCGACAATGCCATCGTCTTCGCCGACGAATCCCACGTATCGGTGCCGCAGATCGGCGGCATGTATCGCGGCGACTTCCGACGCAAGTTCACGCTGGCCGAACACGGCTTCCGCCTGCCAAGCTGCATGGACAACCGCCCGCTGAAGTTCGAGGAATGGGACGCGATGCGCCCGCAGTCGGTCTTCGTCAGCGCCACCCCTGCCCAGTGGGAGATGGACCAGACCGGCGGCGTCTTCACCGAACAGATCATCCGCCCCACCGGCCTTCTGGACCCGCAGATCGAGATCCGCCCGGTCGAGATGCAGGTGGACGACCTGCTGGACGAGATTCGCAAGGTCAGCGCGGCGGGCCTGCGCACGCTGGTCACCACCCTGACCAAGCGCATGGCCGAGGATCTGACGGAATACTTCCACGAACAGGGCATCCGCATCCGCTACATGCACAGCGACATCGACACGATCGAGCGGATCGAGATCCTGCGCGACCTGCGCCTTGGCGCCTTTGACGTGCTGGTGGGCATCAACCTGTTGCGCGAAGGCCTGGACATTCCCGAATGCGGGCTGGTCGCGATCCTGGATGCGGACAAGGAAGGCTTCCTGCGGTCCGAAACCTCGCTGATCCAGACCATCGGCCGCGCCGCGCGCAATGCCGAAGGACGCGTGATCATGTATGCCGACCACATCACCGGCAGCATGGAACGCGCGATGGCCGAAACCGAACGCCGCCGGCAGAAGCAGATGGCCTATAACGAGGCCCATGGCATCACGCCGCAGACCGTCCGCAAGAATGTCGAGGATGTGCTGGCGGGCCTGTGGCAGGGCGACACCGACCAGTCGCGCATCACCGCCAAGGTGGACCGCCCGATGGTCGGCGGAAACCTTCAGGTGCATCTCGACGCGCTGCGCACCCAGATGCGCAAGGCCGCCGAGAACCTCGAGTTCGAGGAAGCCGCCCGCCTGCGCGACGAGGTGAAGCGGCTGGAAGCGGTCGAGCTTGCCGTTTCGGACGATCCCCTGGCGCGCCAGTCCGTGATCGAGGAAGCGGCCGAGGAGGCCGTGAAGGCCTCGGGTCGGTCCACGGCGGGCAGGGCGGGGCAGCGCGGCGGCAACAAGCGGTCCAAGCGGCGGCGTTAAGCCAGCGCCGCGCCGATCTTGCGGGCCAACTGGTCGAAGCTGAAGGGCTTGGCCAGGAAGTTGCCCCCTGCCTTGATCCGCTCGTCCGCCTCGGACGAACTGCCGGTATAGCCGCTGGTGAAGACGACCCGCAGATCGCTGCGGACGGTGCGCGCCTGCTCGACCAGTTGCGGGCCAGTCATCTGCGGCATCACCACATCGGTGAACAACAGCGCGATGTCTGGCCGCTGTCCCAGGATATCCAGGGCCAGCGGGCCAGACGCGGCCTCCAGCACGGTATAGCCCAGGTCGCGCAGCGAGGCGACGGTGAAGGCACGGACCCGGTCCTCGTCCTCGACGACCAGGATCACGTCCTTTGCCCGTCCCATCGGCACGTCCGCCGCCAGGTCGCCCTGCTTTTCAGCCGCATGGTCCTGGCTGCGCGGCAGGTAGAGATCGACCGTGGTTCCTTCCCCCAATTGCGAAGTCATCGCGACATAGCCGCCCGACTGGCGGATGAAGCCGTAAACCTGGCTGAGGCCAAGGCCCGTGCCGCGTCCGGTGGGCTTGGTCGTGAAGAAGGGGTCGAAGGCCTTGGCCAGGACCTCGGGCGTCATTCCCGCGCCGGTGTCCTGCACCCGGATGCGGACATAGGCCCCCGCCTCTACCCCCAGGGGCCGCGACGTGGTCTGGCCCAGGTCCAGATTGGTCGTCTCCAGCATGACCCGTCCCCCGTCCGGCATCGCGTCGCGGGCATTCACGGCCAGGTTGATGATCGCGTTCTCCAACTGGTTGGGGTCGGCCTTGGTCGGCCAAAGACCGGGTTCCAGCCGGTTTTCCAGAACGATCGTTTCCCCAAGCGATCGGGCCAGCATGTCCGACAAACCCGTCAGCAGGGCATTTGCATCGATCACGACCGGTTCCAGCGGCTGCTGGCGCGAGAAGGCAAGCAATCGCTGCGTCAAGGCGGCAGCGCGATTGGCGCCTTCCAGGGCGCCCTCGATGAACTGGCCCACGTCACTGTTTCCGCGCGATAGCTGGCGCTGCGTCAGGTTCAGCCCGCTGATGACCACGGCAAGCATGTTGTTGAAGTCATGCGCGATGCCGCCCGTCAACTGGCCGACCGCCTCCATCTTCTGCAACTGGCGAAGCTGGCGTTCGGCAGCCTCGCGGCGCTCGAACTCTTCGCGCAGCACGATCTCGCGCTGCTCGAGGGCTGCCTCTTGTTCGGCGATCCTGCGGTTCAGCCTTTGCAGCGCCTCGGCCCTTTCGATGGCAAGCCAGGTCTGCTGGACGATCTCCTTTGCAAGGGCGATCTCGGGTTCGGTCCAGGCACGGACATCGGCCTGGTGCAGATAGATGCCAGCCGCCCAGGTCCCTTCGGTCAGCAAAGGCACGCAGATGCCTGCCAGAACCCCTTCGTCGGCATAGGGCGCCAGGTCACCCTTGCTGTCCGTCCGGCTGTCCCCGAAGACGAGCGCCCGCCCTGCGCGACGTTCGGTGTCGGCAAAGGCGCCATAATGGTATGTCGCCTGCATTCCCATCAGGGGCGGCAGCCTGCCGTCGGACCAGGACGCTTCGTGGCAGATGTTCTGGGGGCCTGTCAGGCGATAGAAGCCGACCCGGTTCACACCAAGCCGCTTGCCCAGGGCTTCGGACGACGCGCGCAGGATTTCCTGCGGATCTGACTGAAGGCGCTGACGTCCGATCTGATCCAGGACGAATTCGCGTTCTTCCTTCGCGACCCGCAACTGGGCTTCCGCTTCTTTCAGGCGGGTGATGTCATAGGTGATGCCCGGAAGGCGTGCGCATTTGCCATCGGGGCCGGGGATGCAGCGCCCCTGGGCGGAAATCCAGCGGATCGTTCCATCGTCGTGCAGCAGACGGTATTCAGCGGTGAACGGCCCGACCGACTGGACGGCCTCGGCGATCCTGGCTTGCACATGGGCGCGATCCTCGGGGTGAATGCCTTTGAGAAACTCCTCGACCGCGGCGCCTTGGGCGGCAAGTTGGGGATCCACGCCGAACATGGTTGCGAAACGGGAATCGACGGTGACGCGGTTCGTTTCCACGTCCCAATCCCAGATGCCCACGCTGTTGCCTGCCGACATGGCCAGTTCAAGCCGCTGCGCCACCTCTGCCCGCGCGCGTTCGGCAAGGACGCGGTCCGTCGTCTCGCCCGTGACGCACAGCAGGCCCGCGATGCGGCCCGAAGCGTCGATTGCCGGTGAATAGGTGAAGGTCCAATAGCTTTCCTCGGGCAGGCCCGCGCGGCCAAGGTCCAGCCGCATGTCGACGACCTTCTGGCTTTCGCCGCGCAAACAGCCCTCGACCAGAGGAGAGATGTCGTCCCAGATGCTTGCCCACAGGTCGCGGAAGGGTCTGCCGATCGCATTCGGGGCGCGATAGCCCAGGATCGGGATATAGGCATCGTTGTAGAACGAGATGAGGTCCGCCCCCCAGGCCAGATACATGGGCGTCGGGCAGGCCAGGATGGTGGACAGGATCGCCCGCAGGTCGGCGGGCCAGGCCTTGACCGGGCCCAAGCCCGTTGCGGACCAGTCCCGTGCCGCGATCTCGCGCGCCACACGACTGTCATAGGCGGACAGCCAGTCAGCCGGGGGCGTTTCGATATTCATCTGGTCTTCCTGATCGCGCGACGCAGCAGAATCACCCCGCTGGCGGGGCTTCCTGTCCTGTTCGAGGGATATTCGCGGCAGTTCCACCCGGCCGCAACCCCCTGGGCGACCGACCTGCCTTCCTTCCGTGGCCTGAGGGCCAAACCGCTCCGCCCCTTTGCCCGATCATGCCGCTGCACGAACCGACATGGACAATGCAGCGCAATGGCGGGGAACCCGGCAGGCCGGGTTCCCCCTTGTCGTTCGGTCACTGCCAGCTTTTCACCAGCTCGTCATAGCTGATGGTCTCGGGCTGGGGATCCTCGTTCTCCAGCTTCAGCTGAGGGGCAATGCCGCCACGCTCCTTGGCGAAGTTGTTCCACCATTCCAGGTCATGCTCCTCGGCCATCTTGGGGCCGATGTCGCCCTGCACGCCCGCGCGTTCCAGGCGTTCGAGCACCTTTTCCTGTTCCGCGCACAGGCTGTCCATGGCTTCCTGCGCGGTCTTTGCGCCGGAGGCGGCATCGCCGATCGCCTGCCACCACAGTTGCGCCAGCTTAGGATAATCCGGCACGTTGGTGCCCGTGGGCGACCACTGCAGGCGGGCGGGGCTGCGATAGAACTCGATCAAGCCGCCCAGCTTGGGCGCGCGGTCGGTGAAGGACTGGTGGTCCAGCGTGGACTGGCGGATGAAGGTCAGGCCGACATGGCTTTTCTTCACGTCCACCGTCTTCGAGGTCACGAACTGCGCGTAAAGCCATGCCGCCTTGGCGCGGTCGTCCGGCGTCGATTTCAGCAGCGTCCAGGACCCGGCGTCCTGATAGCCCAGCTTCATCCCGTCCTGCCAATAGGCGCCGTGCGGCGAGGGGGCAAATCGCCATTTCGGCGTGCCGTCCTCGTTCACCACCGGCAAGCCTTCCTTGACGAAATCAGCGGTGAAGGCGGTATAGGTGAACATCTGCTGGGCGACCTCGCCCTGGCTGGGGACGGGGCCGCTTTCGCTGAATGTCATGCCCTGGGCCGCGGGGGGCGCGTATTTGGTCATCCAGTCCAGGTATTTCTGGATCGCATAGACCGAGGCAGGGCCGTTGGTGTCCCCGCCGCGCGCGACGCAGCTACCGACGGGGCGGCTGTTCTCATCCACCCGGATGCCCCATTCGTCCACCGGCAGGCCGTTCGGGATGCCCTTGTCGCCGTTCCCGGCCATCGACAGCCAGGCATCGGTGAAGCGCCAGCCAAGCGACGGGTCCTTCTTGCCATAGTCCATGTGGCCATAGACTTGCTTGCCGTCGATCTCACGTCCCGTGAAGAACTCGGCGATGTCCTCGTAGGCCGACCATGTAACGGGCACGCCCAGGTCATAGCCGTAACGCTCGCGGAACTCGGCCTTGTTCGTCTCGTCGTCGAACCAGTCCTTGCGGAACCAGTAAAGGTTGGCGAACTGCTGGTCGGGAAGCTGGTACATGTTCCCGTCGGGCGCGGTCGTGAAGGACTTGCCGATGAAGTCGTCGATGTCGAGGTTCGGGTTCGTCACGTCCGCCCCGGCATTCGCCATCCAGTCGGTCAGGTTGCGCGCTTGCTGGTAACGCCAATGGGTGCCGATCAGGTCGCTGTCGTTGACATAGGCGTCATAGATGTTCTCGCCGGACTGCATCTGCGTTTGCAGCTTTTCCACCACGTCGCCTTCGCCGATCAGGTCATGGGTGACCCTGATGCCGGTGATGGCCGTGAAGGCGGGGGCAAGCGTCTTTGCCTCGTATTCGTGGGTCGTGATGGTTTCGGACACCACCTTGATGTCCATCCCCGCGAAGGGCTGGGCGGCGTCGATGAACCATTGCATCTCGGCCTCTTGCGCGGCGCGGTCCAGGCTGGACATGTCGCCGATCTCGGCGTCGAGGAAGGCCTTGGCCTCCTCCATCCCGGCCTGTGCGCCGGTGACCATCAGCGCAAGGCTCATGGCCGTCGTCAGGTAGAACTTCATGTCTTCTCCTCCCCAGGATGGGCCTTGGCGGCCCGTTTTCACACCCAGCGGAACACCGCCGCGGCGTAGATCAGTGACAGGATCAAGCCTCCCCAGGCGGGCATTCCTCCGAAACCCAGCCAGGCAAGGTTGATGAAGGCCGAGCCGAGCAGGCTGATGAACAGCCGGTCGCCCCGGGTCGTCCATATCCCCAGGATGCCCCTGCGAGGCGTTTCCGGGGACCGGATGGCAAGCCAGGTGAAGACCAGCAGCAGCGCCGCGATCACCCAGAAGAACAGGGCGGTCGGAAGGGTCCAGGCCATCCAGCCGCCGGGATTGAGGCTTTCGGTCCATTCCCGCACCCCGTCCTCGGACGGGACAAGCATGAACAGCCAGGCCAGCACGGCCAGCATCAGCAGGGCAGCGGCAAGGAAACCCGTGTTCAGCGAACGGCCGCGCATCACACCCTCCCCAGGGCGAAGCCCTTGGCGATATAGTTGCGGACGAACCAGATGACCAAGGCGCCGGGCAAGATGGTCAGCACCCCCGCCGCGGCCAGCACGCCCCAGTCCAGGCCAGATGCGCTGACCGTGCGGGTCATGGTCGCCGCGATGGGCTTGGCGTTCACCGAGGTCAGCGTGCGCGACAGCAGCAGTTCCACCCAGCTGAACATGAAGCAGAAGAAGGCCGCGACCCCGATGCCGCTGGCGATCAGGGGCATGAAGATGCGCGTGAAGAAGCGCGGGAAGCTGTAGCCGTCGATATAGGCGGTCTCGTCGATCTCGCGCGGGACGCCCGACATGAAGCCTTCAAGGATCCAGACGGCCAGCGGCACGTTGAACAGGCAATGCGCCAGGGCCACGGCGATATGCGTGTCGAACAGGCCCACCGCGGAATAAAGCTGGAAGAAGGGCAGGGCGAAGACCGCGGGCGGGGCCATGCGGTTCGTCAGCAGCCAGAAGAACAGGTGCTTGTCACCCAGGAAGCGATAGCGGCTGAAGGCATAGGCGGCAGGCAGGGCCACGGCCAGCGACAGCGCGGTGTTCAGCACGACATAGATCAGGCTGTTGACGTAGCCCATGTACCAGCTGGGGTCGGTCAGGATGATGCGATAATTGTTCAGCGTCGGGTTCAGCGGCCAGAGGCTGAAGGTGCCTGTGATCTCGGCATTGGTCTTCAGGCTCATGTTGACCAGCCAGTAGATCGGCACCAGCAGGAACAGAAGATACAGGGTCATGACGACAGCGGACCCTCGGGATGCGCGGGCGGTGGTCATGTGCGGTCCCTTTGCACGGTCATGACGGTATAGAAGACCCAGGAGATCAGCAGGATCACCAGGAAGTAGATCAGGCTGAAGGCCGCCGCCGGGCCCAGGTCGAACTGCCCGATCGCCATCTTCACCAGGTCGATCGACAGGAAGGTGGTCGCGTTGCCGGGACCGCCGCCGGTGACGACGAAGGGCTCGGTATAGATCATGAAGCTGTCCATGAAGCGCAGCAGCACCGCGATCAGCAGCACGCCCTGCATCTTGGGCAGCTCGATATAGCGGAAGACGCCCCAGCGGCTTGCCTGGTCGATCCGCGCGGCCTGGTAATAAGCGTCGGGGATGGATTGCAGCCCGGCATAGCACAGCAGCGCGACAAGGCTGGTCCAGTGCCAGACATCCATCACGATGATCGTGGCCCAGGCGTCCCAAGGGTCGTTCACGTAGTTGTAGTCGATCCCCAGCATCGCCAGCGTATGGCCCAGCAGCCCGATGTCCACGCGGCCGAAGACCTGCCAGATCGTGCCCACCACGTTCCACGGGATCAGCAGCGGCAGGGCCATCAGCACCAGCACCAGGCTGGCCCAGAAGCCGCGCTTGGGCATGTTCAGCGCGATGAAGATGCCCAGCGGGATCTCAATCGCCAGGATGATGGCCGAAAACAGAAGCTGCCGGCCCAGGGCTGCGCGGATGCGGTCGCTTTCCAGCACCTCCTGGAACCAGCCAAGGCCGTTCCAGAAGAACTGGTTGTTCCCGAAGGTGTCCTGGACCGAGTAGTTGACCACGGTCATCAGCGGAATCACTGCCGAAAACGCGACCAGCACCAGCACGGGCAGGACCAGGAACCAGGCGCGGTTGTTGACGGGCTTGTCCATCAGGCAGCCCTTTCCAGCGGCTCGATGCGCCAGTCGTCCACGAAGACGCCGATCCGGGCGGGGTCGAGCGTGATGCGGTCGAAGGTGGCAGGGATCGGCTCGTCCTCGGGGACGGTCAGGTTGAAGGACGCGCCCGCAACCTCGCCGCGCAGGATGCGGTGGTGGCCCACGTCCTCGGTGCGCAGAAGGCGGAAGGGCAGCCCGTCGCCGGTGGTGGGCCGGGCGGCGTCAGGGCGGATGCCTATCTGGACACGGCCCGACGGCGTCGCATAAGGCGCGGCCAGCGGGACAGAGACCCCTGCCACATGGGCCGTCGCGCCCTCGACCCGTGCCTCCAGCAGGTTCATGCCGGGCGATCCGATGAAATAGCCAACGAAGGTATGGGCCGGTGCGTCGAACAAGGATTGCGGGGTGCCCGCCTGGACGATGCGGCCTTCGGACATGACCACGACTTCGTCGGCGAAGGTCAGCGCCTCGGTCTGGTCATGGGTGACATAGATCATCGTGTGCCCGAACTCGCGGTGCAGCGCCTTCAGTTGGGTGCGCAATTCCCACTTCATCTGCGGGTCGATGACCGTCAAGGGTTCGTCGAACAGGATCGCGTTCACGTCCTGGCGGACCATGCCGCGGCCCAGGCTGATCTTCTGCTTGGCATCGGCCGTCAACCCGCGCGCGCGGCGATCCAGCGTATCGGTCATGCCGATCATGCGGGCCACCGCATCGACCCGCGCGGCGATCTGGTCGGCGGGAAGGCCGCGGTTCTTCAGCGGGAAGGCCAGGTTCTGGCGGACGGTCATCGTGTCATACACGACCGGGAACTGGAACACCTGCGCGATGTTGCGTTCGGCCGTCGGCAGGTCCGTCACGTCGCGGTCGCCGAACAGCACGCGACCCCGGCTGGGATGCAGCAGGCCCGAGATGATGTTCAGCAGCGTGGTCTTGCCGCAACCGGAACTGCCAAGCAGCGCATAGGCCCCGCCATCGCGCCATGTCAGCGACATCGGCTTCAGCGCCCAGTCGGGGTCCGCCTTGGGCGCGGCCAGGTAGCTGTGGGCAAGGTTGTCAAAGGTGATCTGCGCCATCACGCCGCCCGTGAATAAGGGGCGGCGCGGGCAAGCCTGCCGCCTTCGTCGAACAAATAGACATGCGCCGGATCCAGCCACACCGTCAGAGGCGCACCGACGGAAAGCCTGCGGACGCCCGGAACCAGCCCGACCCAGCGGTCCTGCCCGTGCAGCAGATGCAGGAAGGTCTCGGCCCCGGTGATCTCGGTCGCGCCCAACTGCGCAGACAGCGCCACGGCGCCGGGTGCGGGGTCCAGCGTCAGGTGGGGTGCGCGGAAGCCGGCGGTATAGCGGCCATCCGGCACGTCCACAGGCCAGCGGACGTCGTCCAGCACGGCCTCGCCACGGCTAACCTCAACCGTCTTGAAGTTCATGGGCGGGTCGCTGAAGACCCGCGCGGTCGTGGCGTCCTGCGGGCGGCGATACACCTGCGGCGTGGGACCGAACTGCGTGACGCGGCCTTGCCACAGCGTCGCGGTGTTGCCGCCCAGAAGCAGCGCCTCCTCGGGCTCGGTCGTTGCATAGACGAAGATCGCGCCTGATGCCTCGAAGATGCGGGGGATTTCGGCCCGCAATTCCTCGCGCAGCTTGTAGTCGAGGTTCGCCAGCGGCTCGTCCAGCAGCACAAGGCCCGCACCCTTGACCAAGGCGCGGGCCAGGGCCGTGCGCTGCTGCTGGCCGCCCGACAGTTCCAGCGGGCGGCGGTCCAGCATCGGGGTCAGGCGCATCATCGCCGCCGTTTCCCGCACGCGTCGGTCGATCTCGGCCCTTGCCACCCGCTGCAACCGCAAGGGCGAGGCGATGTTGTCATAGACCGTCATCGACGGATAGTTGATGAACTGCTGATAGACCATGGCCACGCCCCGGTCCTGCACCCGCTGGCCCGTCACGTCGCGGCCCTGCCACAGGATCTGCCCGGCCGTCGGCTGGTCCAGTCCCGCCATCAGCCGCATCAGGGTGGTCTTTCCCGACAGCGTCGGCCCCAGCAGCACGTTCATGCTGCCCGGCGCCACAGAGAGATCCGTGGGGTGGATCCATGTCTGGCCCGCGACCTCTTTCGTGACCCCCCGAAGCTCCAGCGTCATGCGGCGACCCTTTCGCGAGCCATGTAGTCCTCGATCGCGGCGACCTGTTCGGGCGTCATGCGCAGGCCCAGCTTGGACCGCCGCCACAGCACCCCCTTGGCGTCGCGGGCCCATTCGTTGCGGATCATCCACCGCAGTTCGGATTCGGTCAATGTCGCCCCGAAATCCCGCCCCAGATCGGCCGCCGTGCGCGCCCCGCCCAGGACCTGAGCGGCCTCGGTCCCATAGGCGCGGACCAGCCGCATCGCCCAGTCGGGCGTCAGGAAGGGATGGTCGCGCCGCAGCGCCTGGGCCAGCCCCTCGGCCCCGTCCACCGGAAAATCGCCGCCCGGAAGATGCGCGCCGGCGGTCCAGGCCGCGCCCGCGCCGGGCAGGTGGGGCGCAAGCTTCGCCATTGCGGCTTCGGCCAGGCGACGGTACGTAGTGATCTTGCCGCCGAAGACATGAAGGCAGGGCGCGCCCTTGTCGTCCAGCGACAGCACGTAATCCCGCGTTGCCGCCGTGGCCGAGGACGAGCCATCGTCGTAAAGCGGCCGGACCCCCGAATAGGTCCAGACCACGTCATCGGCGGTCACGGGCTTCTTGAAGTAACCCGAAACGAAGCGGCACAGATAGTCCACCTCCTCGGGCGTGCAGACGGCGCGGTCGGGCGGGCCGTCGTGGTCCACATCGGTGGTTCCGATCAGCGTGAAGTCGCGTTCATAGGGAATCGCGAAAATGATCCGGCCGTCCTGGCCCTGCAGGAAATAGGCCTTGGGGTGATCGAACAGCCGCCGCGTGACGATATGGCTGCCGCGGACCAGCCGCACCCCTTCGGTCGATGGCAGGTGCGCCACGTCGTGGATCACCCGGCCGACCCAGGGGCCGGCCGCATTGACCAGCACCTTGGCGCGGAAGTCGCGCCCGTCCGACAGGCGGACCAGCCAGCCGTCGCCCTCGCGCCGGGCCTCGGTCACTCTTGATCCCACGATGATGTCCGCCCCGCGCGCGGCCGCGTCGCGCGCATTCAGGACCACTAGCCGGGCATCGTCCACCCAGGCGTCGGAATATTCATAGGCGCGGGTCAAGCGGTCCTGAAGCGGCGCGCCCTCGGGCGCCTGGCGCAGGTCCAGGGTCGAGGTGCCGGGCAGGATTTCCCGCGCGCCCAGGTTGTCGTACAGGAACAGCCCGGCCCGGATCACCAGGTTCGGGCGATAGCCGCGGCCCCAGGGCATCAGCACCGACAGGATCCGCGATACCGGCGTCCTGCCCGCAAAGCGCATCTTCGGATCCAGCGGCAGCACGAAGCGCATCGGCCATGAAATATGGGGCATCGCGCGCAGCAGCACCTCTCGCTCGCGCAGGGATTCGCGGACAAGGCGCAGTTCGAGAAATTCGAGATAGCGCAGCCCGCCGTGAAACAGCTTGGTCGAGGCGCTGCTGGTTGCCCCGGCAAGGTCGCCCTGTTCGGCCAGCCGCACGGAAAGGCCGCGCCCTGCGGCATCACGGGCGATTCCCGTGCCGTTGATCCCGCCGCCGATGATGAACAGGTCCGTCGCTTGCGACATGGCTGCCTCACTCCCCCGTGATGAAGTCGAACATCCGCGCACGGATTCTGTCAACATGGATGTTCGTTTTCGCGCATTTTCTTTCGCTTGACACTTATGCACCACGCGTTCTTCTGGAAAGGCCACGTGCACTTCAGGGGGCAAGATCGCGATGAACATCCGGCAGATGCAGATCCTGGACGTCGTGCGCGCTTCCGGCCGGGCCAGCGTCGAGGAGCTGTCGGCCAAGCTGGAAGTGACGCCGCAGACGATCAGGCGCGATCTGGCGGAACTTGCCGACCAGGGCGTCCTTGACCGTGTCCACGGCGGCGCGATCCTGCGCAGCGGCGCCAGCAACATCGCCTATGACGAACGCCGCCGCATGAACGAGGATGCGAAAGCGGCAATAGGCCGTGCCTGCGCGGCGCAGATCCCCGACAACAGTTCGGTCATCCTCAACATCGGGACCACGACCGAGGCCGTGGCGCGGGCCCTGCTGCGCCATCGCAACCTGACGGTAGTGACGAACAACATGAACGTGGCCAACATCCTGGCCGCAAACGACAGTTGCGAGGTGCTGGTCGCCGGCGGCTTGCTGCGCCGTTCAGACGGCGGCCTTGTCGGCGACCTTACCAGCGAGTTCATGGCGAACTTCAAGACCGACTACGCCATCATCGGCTGTTCTGCCCTGGACGAGGACGGCGACATTCTCGACTTCGACCTGGCCGAGGTGCGGGTCAGCCGCGCGATCCTGCGACAGGCGCGCGAATGCTGGCTGGTCACCGATTCGGACAAGCTTCTGCGCAAGGCGCCGATACGGGTCGTCTCGGTCGCCCAGCTGGACGCCATCTTCATCGACCGCCCGCTGCCCGACAGGCTGCAGCAGGTCTGCGACCAAGGTGGAACCCGAGTGGTTGTGGCGACGGGCGAAGGCTGAGCCGCACGTTCGGGGCCATGGGCCGGATCCGGGTGTGTGGAAGCCCGCCGTGCTGGCTTCGGTTGATCTGGACCTGATTGTACGGCCTGGGCATATGGCGGAGCAGGTGGAAAGGGAACCATACTCCGCCACATTCCCAGGTATGCCTAAAAGGCCAACAAACGCTGGCTACACTGGGCTTGCGTCATTCCCACGTGTTCCGCTATTGTTCACGCCGTTCCCGTGCCGATTGGGGGAATGGATGGTGGAATAAAAGGTTGGAATTCCTGTTGCGCAAACCAGCAAAGACCCTGAATGCCCGCATGGTGCAGACCGTCACCGAGCCAGGCAAATACTTCGACGGCCACGGCCTTTATCTTCGGGTGGACAAGACTGGCGGCAAGTTCTGGATCCAGCGGATCATGATCGGCGGCAAGCGGTGCGAATTGGGCCTTGGCAGTGTTGACTTCGTGACGCTGGCAGATGCCCGCCTCGTCGCATTCGAGAACCGCAAGCTGGCGCGATCGGGCGGTGATCCGCTGGCCGAGCGCCGATCCAGCAAGGCGGTCATGACGTTCGAGGAGGCGGCGCGTGAGGTTCATCGCATCAACCTGCCTACCTGGAAGAACCCGAAGCACGGCGATCAGTTCATCAACACGCTGGCGACCTACGCTTTCCCGACAATGGGCGGGATGAGGGCGCCCGATGTCACCAGTGGCGACGTGCTGGCTGTGTTGCAGCCGATCTGGCTCAAGAAGCCCGAGACAGCAAAGCGCGTCAGGCAGCGGATTGGCACGGTGATGAAGTGGTGCATCGCCAAAGGTTGGCGCCGCGACAACCCGGTGGACGCGGTGGACAAGGGGCTGCCAAAGCAGACGGCGAAGAAGCAGAACCGCAAGTCACTGCCCTATGATCAGGTTGCCGACTGCCTCCAAACTGTGGAGGGGACTAGCGCTGGGCTATCGACCAAGCTGTGTTTTGAGTTCCTCGTGCTAACCTGCGTTCGGTCCAATGAGGCGCGTGAGGCCCGCTGGTCCGAAATCGACATGAAGGCCAGAGTCTGGGAGATCCCCGCTGAACGGATGAAGATGGACCGGCCGCATCGCATTCCTTTATCCAGCCGGGCCCTGAAGGTTCTGGAACGGGCATGGGGCTTGGACGACGATCTGGTGTTCCCCGGCACGAAGAAGGGCAAGCCGCTGTCCGATGCCACGCTTTTGAAGCTGATTCGCGAGAACGGCTTTGACGTGGACGTGCATGGCTTCCGCACCAGCTTCCGCACCTGGGCGCAGGAGAAGACCAACTTCCCGCGAGAGGTTGCAGAGGCAGCACTGGCGCACCTGTCAGGTGATGCTGTGGAACGGGCGTATGCGCGGTCTGATCTATTCGAGAAGCGCCGCAAGATGATGGACGCTTGGGCAAGATATCTGGCGCAGGACAGCGCCAAAGTCGTGAGGATTGGGTGATGTTTGCAAGTATTGGATATACATCTCTGGGCGAAGTTATCGATAAGTTTGAGCTTGATTATCTCTTCCATATCGATCGCTCGGAGGATGATCGGAGATTTAATGAAATTGATCATATGAAGCAAATTGAGACGAAATGGAGGATAGGGGAGCATTTTAGCCGTCAGCCATCTCTTTCTGTCTGCCTTCCTTCTGGTGGCGTGGTCAGGATCGCTGCAGACTTCTTGAAGGTAAGTGCGTTGATGAGAAATGAGTTCTTAGATTTCCACCCCTGTTTAAGTATGAATAATTACTACATCTCTCTAGACTTGATAAATAGACAAATTGAAATTCATGAAAGGTGGTACAGAAAGATTATTTGGGAAAAGAATGACGGCTATATTGGGAGTGATCCAAATGACCATCGTCGGGTGGTTCGGCTGAACCACATGCATCACTTGGCAAGACGCTTCCAGCCTTTAGTTGGTGGTTCTGTGCAGGTAGCTACTGTCCACGCTCCTATCGCGGTAAGCGATCTTGCCCCGGCAAGTATCGTGGCGCCTGTTACCGACGCGGAAATAATTCGAGAAATTTTGCAAATGTCGGCAGTGGGAGCGCGCCGGGACGATATTAGAAATGCCGTCTGCCCTGGTATGCCAGTTGAGGCTTGGCGGACATTGTGGAAGGAAGCTGCGAAAATAAAGCCGGAAATTTCGAAGTCTGGCCCCAAGCCAGCGCAATTCGGTTCGTAATCGAAAGGAGTTCGTGACACGAATGCCTTGCGCCACATTCCTTCATGTTCCACACCGCATGAAGGAATTGCCCCGTGCAATATGCTCAACCTGCCCAAACTCGCTATATCCGTCGCCCCGATGTCGAGGCGCTGACCGGCCTCAGCACGTCCACCATCTATAAGATGATGGGAGAGGGGCAATTTCCCCGCCCAATCCGGCTGACGAAGAAAGCTGTCGCTTGGCCGGAAGATCAGATCATCAATTGGCTGAACAGCCGGCCCGTCGCCGCATAACAAACTGCCCTGCCAAAGATGGACAGGGCAGCAGCTATTCTCAATCCACATATCCAGAATAGTTCGTCCCGTCCTCTGGCGCAAGCATAGAGGAATGATCTCTAGTGACTAAGATCAATCATATCCGCATCTATCCGGGAGCCGAGGGTGGTTTTGATATCCTCCTTCGGGTGAGAGGTGGGATAGTCAAGCAAAGCAATCATCCAGATATTGCTGCGGCAATAACTGCAGCATGGGCGCTGGAAGGCCGTAAGCCCGGCGATCCGCTCTATGTGTATGAGCGGGATTTTCCCAGTTTGGCTGCGGACTACATCACCGACAGACATAGTAGGCTCTCCAGGAACAGGGCTGCTGGAGGTTCCCAGGAATGAGAGCCATCAGCATCACCGATATCCGCATCAACGGCGGCACCCAATCACGTGCGCAGATCAGCGATGAGGTTGTCGCTGAATACGCCGAGGCCATCCGGGCGGGGTCGGAGTTCCCCCCGCTGGTCGTGTTCTATGACGGCGCCTCCTACTGGTTGGCGGACGGCTTCCATCGCTACAAGGCATTCGCCCAGATTAACGCCCATGATGTGCCGGCCGATGTCCGCCAGGGGACGCAGCGAGCCGCGATCCTGTTCAGCGTTGGCGCCAATGCTTCGCACGGCCTGCGCCGCACCAACGACGACAAGCGCCGCGCTGTCATGGTGCTGCTAAACGACCCGGAATGGTCGAAGTGGTCGGATCGTGAGATTGCGCGTCAGGCAGGGGTATCAAACCGCTACGTCAGCAACCTGCGGGCCGGAACCGTCACTGTGAACGTTCACACTGAACCTCGCACCTATACTGACCGCCACGGCAATCAGGCGACCATGAACACCGCCAATATCGGTGGTGGCGGCAAAGTGGCATCACCTCCAGTTGCCGAGCAAAACAAGGGCGAAACCGCCTTTGGCGTAGAGGTGGACTCAGGCGCCTCCTTGCTAGGCGAAGCCGAGGCTGAGCTTGAACAAGCCGAAGCTGTGGACAGTCCGGAGGTAGCAAAACAGCGGCGAGAGTTGGCGAAGCTGACGACCGAGGCCTTGATCGACGAGGTGATCGGGCTGGGCGCCGACCTTAGGGATGCCAAAGCGGAAGTGAACCGCCAAAAATCAGAGATCGATACGCTCAACGAAAAGCTGCGGGAGGCGACGGCGTCCGACCTTGGAGCGGCGGTAGGTCGGCTTCAGCGGCGACTGGATCAAGCAAACTTCGCCCGCAACGAAGCGATGAAGACCGCGAAGCGCGAGGAGTACAAGCGCAAGCAAGCCGAGAAGCGTGTCGCTGAGCTCGAAAACGCAGGCGTGGTGGTGCTAGGCCAATGAGCATCATCGAACGCATCCGCGCGCACGGCGGTGAAGTAGTGCGAGACCGGTGGCAGTTTTCCCTTAAGCCCGGACGGCTGCCTCCAGACGCGATCAACTGGCTTCGCGGACACTGGCGTGACGTCTGCCGCGAGGCATGGCCGTCCTTTGATGACTGGGAAGAAAGAGCAGCCATCCGGGAGTTCGATGGGGGGCAGCTGCGCCATCAAGCGGAAGCTTCAGCTTATGCAGAGGTGGCGAAATGATGAATTTCATACCTCCAAAGGAGCTGACTCTTCGCGGGTATCAGGCCGACGCGATTGAAGCACTTCGCTCTGGCATCAGGAGTGGCGTGACACGCCAGATCCTTTGCGCCGGGACGGGGGCTGGTAAGACAGTTTGCGCGGCTCATCTGCTGCGCGAGGCCGACCGCAAAGGCAGCTATGCGCTGTTCCTGGTGGACCGCGTGGCCTTGGTAAACCAAACCAGTCAGACGCTGGACGACTACGGCATTCGGCACGGCATCGTTCAGGGCATCAACGAGCGCTGGGCACCTTTTGAGAACGTGCAGGTGTGCTCTGTACAAACGCTCGCACGTCGGAGCCTGCCGCGCGATCCAGACCTGATCATCTACGACGAATGTCACTGTCAGTATAAGCACACCCTTGAATACATGGCTCGCTACCCACGGGCGATAAAGATCGGGCTGACAGCAACGCCTTTTGCGTCTGGCATGGGGAAGCACTGGGACGGAATGGTCAACGTCCGATCATCCCGACTGCTGATCACTGACGGGCATCTGATCGAGCCGACGATCTACGTGGCCAAGAGCCCCGATGACGCAGAACTGGGTATCAACAAACTGGGGGAATTCTCCGATCGAAGCGCATCGGACGCCGGGATCAAAATTGTTGGCGACGTTGTGGCCGAATGGATCAAGAAGACCCACGAGCATTTCGGTGGACCAGCCAAGACAATCGTATTCTCGCCTACGGTCGCCCATGGCCGTGAGCTATGCGATGCCTTTGCAGCGGCCGGCTACAACTTCCAGCAAGTCAGCTACGAAGACAAATCGGACGAAGAGCGCGCGTCGAAGATCGACGAGTTCAAGAAGCCCGACAGCCTTATCCACGGCTTGGTGTCGTGCGGCGTGCTGACCAAGGGCTTCGACGTGCCTGACACCCTGATCGGGATCAGCTGCAAGCCTTATCGCAAAAGCCTGTCCAGCCACATGCAGGAAATCGGCCGCGTCATGCGATCCCATCCTGGCAAGTCCAAAGCCCTGTGGCTGGATCACAGCGGCAACATTGAACGCTTCGCCTTGGACATGTTCGACGTCTGGGAAAATGGTGCCGGCGATCTGTCACATGCGGAGAAACGCGACACGATCGCCCGCAAGCGGGAAGCGCAGACACGTGAGCAGGTTGTGTGCCGGGAATGCGGCGGGGTCATGCGCGGACCACTGTGCATGGCATGCGGTTGGGAGCGCCCAGTCAGGTCCGGCATCGTTGCCGTAGATGGCGAAATGCGGGCGTTCGATCTCGGCAGGATGGCCATTGAAGCTCGTCCCGGGCTGCGAGCCGAGTGCCTGAAGCGCCCGCGATCTGTCTGGGATGCAGCAGTCAATTACTGCATCGAACACAGCCGGGGCCAGGACTGCGCGCACCACGGTGATCCGACCACACATTCCATGAACATCCGACCGGCCATTCCACGACCATCCGACCACCCGTTCCAGC
>NZ_BNCL01000014.1 GCF_014656455.1 Paracoccus aerius | reverse complement strand
CCAGACCCAGAATGTCACCACGCATCGAAAGCCCCGCATAAGATACGTCGTTAACGACGTCGCTATGCACGTGTCTTAGCCGAACACCCCACGCTCAGGCAGGCGGTGGCAACCGGGCGGTTACGCTTCCCCTACAGCCGACAGCGCCTCAGGCTGCATCCTTCCGAATGGTACGGGGCGCGTTCTTCGAAGCAGGCGCGCAGGCCTATCATCTGGTGGATGCCCGCCGCTGACCCGGAAAGCCGATCAGCGACGATCATCGTATGACCGCTGATGCCAAACCTGCGCCGGATCAGCCCCCAATCTTTACCCGTTCGACGTCAGGCAATCCGCGATTATGCCAAGCGGATGTCGAATGCAAAGCGTGCTGAAGCGCTCACTCTGACAACGGCAGGAAAAGCCTGTTGCAGCGACCTGTACTCCTGCCTCGAGTTGCTGCCGCCACGAAAGATCGAACAGGGTTCGTGACATCTGCTGGTGACGCTTCTGGTGCCCGAAGAGCCCTGCCATGCCGCAGCAGCCGGTTGCCGGTGTCTCGACAGCGATTCCGATGGTTTCGAACACACGCCGCCAAAGAACAGCGGATTGTGGTGACGCAGTGACTTCGGTGCAATGCGACAACAGCGTCACGTCCTTAGCCGTCCGCACCTGCGAGACAGTGCGTTTGGCGAAGTCGTCAATCAGAAACTCCTGGACCATCCGCACCCTTGGCACGGCAATCTCGGCTTTGGAATACTCCTGCCGCAGCATCATGCCAAACGCAGGTTCAAACGCCACCAGCGGCGCCTTGGTGGCCTCGGCGCGGTGTAGGAGGACGGCCAGCCTCTCGGCCATTTTTCGGAAGCCGGACAGATCACCGCCGGCATGTGCCGCCTTGCCGGCCGGCCGCATGCGCAACAACCTGGGGCGATAGCCAAGCGCGGCAAGACCCGCGACGACGTCGCGTTGCACCTCCTGGTCGAACAGCGCCGTGAACCAGTCCTGAACGAGGATGACGGTATCAGCAGGCAGCGGCCGCGGCAAATCACGTTCTTCAAGCCACAGGTTGCGCGGCATCCGTGCCAGTTGGCGCGGCAGATCGACCGTTCCGGTCAACCGGCCACTAATGCGGGATACTGCCGGCCAGACGGGCGCAAGCACGGGTGCGAGGCGCTGCGTCACCGGGCTGAACCGTTCGGCCCACAAAATTAGGCGATCCGCAAGCGGGCGCTTGTGGCGCAAAAAGTAGTCCGCGAGGAAAGCCGAGCGCATGGAGGGAATATCGACCTGGACCGGACAGCTGGTTGAGCAAGCCTTGCAGCCCAGACAGGTGTCCAGTGCCGCCAGAAGGTCCTCTTCTCGCTGCGTCAGGTCTGCGCCAGTCGTCCGGGCCTGATGCCACGCCCGCAGCGCATCGGCCCTGCCCTTCGGGCTTTGGCGAACATCCGCGGTGGCCTTGAAGCTGGGGCACATCGGCGTTGTCGCGGCATAGCTGAGGCATTGCGCGTTGCCGTTGCAGCGAAACGCGTTGGCCAGCGCATCCCCGTCCGGGGCATTGAAGGCCCGAAACGGCGTCGTGCCAATGCCCATGACCGGCACGTCGTTCGAGACGAGCTTGCCCGGATTGAAGCGCTCCGTCGGATCGAAGGCCCGCTTGACACTTTGCAGGGCGCGATAGGCATCAGTGCCGATCCATTCCTGCAGATAGGCGCCACGCACGCCCTTGCCATGCTCGCCCCAGAAAATGCCACCGTGCTTGCGTGCCAGGTCGAAGACGGCATCGGACACCGCAACCAGCCGTTCCCTGTCCGCACCATCGTCAATGTTGAGCGCCGGCCGGATATGCAGACATCCGACATCCACATGGCCATAGATCCCGAAGCCGAGCCCCTGGCTTGACAGCACGGCCAGGAAATCATCGAGAAACGCAGGGAGATTTTCTGGCGGAACGACGGTATCCTCGACAAAGGCGATCGGACGCGCCGGCCCTTCGACCTTGCCCAGCAGCCCTACTCCTGCGGAACGGACCGCCCAAAGTTCGCGGATCTCGCTTAGATCAGCGGAAAGATAATGCGCCTTGATCTCCGGCAGGCCGGCCAAGATTTGGCGGCAGCGATCAACGCGCCGGTCAAGCTGCACGGCATCGTCACCATTCATCTCAATGAAGACATAGGCTATGCGTTGATCCTTCCCGGCGCGCAGAACCAAAGGAAGGCGATGCAGAAGACCTGCCCTGTCGGCAAGGTCTTGGACCGTCTCGTCCATGACCTCCACAGCGGTCGGATCGGCCCCCAGCAACGGTGTCGCGGCAGCAAGCGCGCTGCGAAAAGAAGAGAAGGCGGCCACAACAAGGCGCTTTCCCTTCTCGATCCGGCGCAGCTTGACGCGGATGCGGCTGAGAAGGCCAAGCGTGCCCTCGGCGCCAAGGAACAGACGCCACCATTCGAAGCCGCCCTGGGCGGGACAGGCGCGCTCAAGGTCATAACCTGTGAAGCGGCGGTTCAGGCGTGGCGTGTTGTCGATGAAGGCTTGCCTGCCCTGCCGGGCCGCGGCTTCGGCCTGATCCAACATGGGGCGTGCCCAGTCGGGCGCTGCGGAGATGCTGTTCAGCAGCCCGCGCGGGTGCGCGATTTCAAGCCCAAGAATGTTGTCCGAGGTCTTGCCGTAGATGCGCGATCCCTTGCCGGACGCGTCGGTGCTGACCATGCCCCCGATCGTGCAGCGGGTCGAAGTCGAGGTTTCCGGCGCGAAGAACCAGCCGGAATGCCGAATGCGGGCGTTCAGATCATCCAGCACGATGCCAGGCTCGACATCGGCCCAGCCTTCCTGTTCGTTCAGGCAAAGAAGGCGGTTCATGAAGCGGCGCATGTCGACAATGACGCCGTTGTTCAGGCTTTGGCCGTTGGTGCCAGTGCCGCCACCACGTGCGGTGATTGCAATGTCGGCAAACTGCGGCTCTTCAAGGACGCGCAGCAGCACCACCAGATCATCGGCAGTCCTGGGCGCAACGATCAGATCAGGCGTGATCTGGTAGACGGAATTGTCGGTGGACATGGCCGCGCGGGTTGCGCTGTCATCCTCGATAACGCCCGCAAATCCTGCCGAAACAAGAGCGTGGGACAATGCCGCGAAACGATCGGCTTGGGTGTCGAACATGAGAAGACTTCCTGTTGCCCATCCCTGCGGGTCAGGACACGGCAGCACTTATCTGCCGTGTCCTTTGCTCTCCTGTGACCAAGTAATCAGGCGTTCTCGGTCTGGTGCATCAGCGCTGCGCAAGCCTTGGCAGTGCGCGCAAGAGCCTCGCGCAGTTCCTGTTCCGAGGTGGCATAGCTGATCCGGAAATAGCCTGACAGTCCGAAGCAGGCGCCTGGCACCACTGCCACGTCTGCTGCCTCCAGCAGCCAGGCGCAGAAATCGCGATCACTGTCCAGGCGCCTGCCCTGCGATGTGGCGCGGCCGATCAGCCCTTCGCAGCTTGCAAAGGCATAAAAGGCGCCTTCCGGCTTGCGGCAGGTGATACCGTCGATGGCATTCAGGGCGTCCACCACCAGATCGCGCCGGGCCGCAAAACTGGCGGTGCGCTCGGCCAGAAAATCCTGCGGCCCGTCCAGCGCGGCAATGGCGGCCGCCTGCGTGACTGAGGAAGGACAGGAGGTCGATTGGCTTTGAACAACCGCCATGCCCGCGATCAGCGGTGCAGGGCCGCCGGCATAACCCAGTCTCCAGCCCGTCATCGCATAGGCTTTGGAGACCCCGTTGACGGTCAGGCAACGGTTCCGCAATCCGGTATCGAGCGCGGCTGGCGTCACGAAGCGGAAGCCGTCGTAAAGGATATGTTCGTACATGTCGTCGACCATCAGCCACACATGCGGGTTGCGGTTCAAGACCTCGATCAGCGGGCGATAGTCGTTCTCGCCATAGGCGCTGCCTGTCGGATTGGAGGGCGAGTTGAGCAGAAGCCAACGGGTTCGCGGTGTGATCGCCGCGTCCAGAGCATCGGCCGTTAGCCGAAAGCCGGTGCTGTCATCGCAGGGCACGGCCACCGGCACGCCACCAGCGATCCGCACGATGTCGAAGTAGCTGGTCCAGCAGGGCGTCGGAATGATGACCTCGTCCCCCTCGTTCAGGCTGGCCATCATCGCGTTGTAGAGGATCTGCTTGGCCCCGGCGGCAGCCGTCACCTCGTCGACCCTGAATTCCAGCCCGTTTTCACGCCGGAACTTGTCACGGATAGCCCGCTTCATCGCGGGGCTGCCATCAAGAACCGTGTACTTGGTTTGACCCTCTCGGATGGCCGCAATTGCGGCCTCCTTGATGTGATCGGGCGTGTCGAAATCCGGCTCGCCCGCACCCAGGATGATGACCGGTCGGCCTTCACGCTTCAGTGCCGCGGCGCGCGCGGTGATCGCCAGGATCTCGGACACGCCGAGATCCGCGATCCGCTCCGCCGGGCGGAACGACTTGCTGCTGATATCCATGACGGCCCTCAGATGTCGAAGACGACGCCCTGCGCCAGGGGCAGCGCGCGGGAATAGTTGATGGTGTTGGTCGCCCGGCGCATATAGGCCTTCCACGCGTCCGATCCGCTTTCGCGCCCGCCGCCCGTTTCCTTCTCGCCCCCGAAGGCTCCGCCGATCTCGGCGCCCGAGGTGCCAATGTTGACATTGGCGATCCCGCAATCGGACCCCGCCGCCGACAGAAACCGTTCGCTTTCCCGCAGGTCGGTCGTGAAGATCGACGAGGACAGCCCCGCGCCGACGGCATTGTGCTGTTCGATCACATCATCAAAGTTGCTATAGCGCATGACGTAGAGGATGGGGGCGAAAGTTTCCTCCAGAACCGGTCCAGCCTGCGCCGGCATTTCGATCAGAGCGGGCTTGACGTAATAGGCTGCCTCGGGCGCAGCATCGGTCACCTGAGTGCCGCCATGGACAATGCCGCCTTCTGCTTTCGCGGCCTCGATCGCCGCCTGCATTCCCTCGAACGCCTGCCTGTCTACCAGCGGACCTACCAGCGCCTGCGTCGTCAGCGGATTGCCGACCGACACTGAACCATAGGCCTTGATCAGCCCTGGCACCAACTGGTCATAGATGCTGTCATGCACGAACAGACGCCGCATGGTGGTGCAGCGCTGACCGGCGGTTCCCATGGCACCGAAGGCAATGGCCCGCAGTGCCATGTCCAGATCGGCCGAGGGGCAAACGATGCCGGCATTGTTGCCGCCCAGTTCCAGGATCGACCGGCCAAAGCGCGCCGCGACCTTGGGTCCGACCTGCCGGCCCATCCGGGTCGAGCCGGTGGCCGACACCAGCGCCACGCGCGGATCGTCGACAAGCGCTTCGCCTGTTTCCCGGCCGCCGATGACGACCTGACTCAGACCGTCAGGAGCATCGCCAAAGCGGGCCAGAGCACGTTTCACGATGGCTTGGCAGGCCAGCGCCGTCAAAGGTGTCTTTTCCGAAGGCTTCCAGACGACCGGATTGCCGCACACCAGCGCCAGTGCCGTGTTCCAGCACCAGACCGCCACGGGGAAGTTGAAGGCGGAAATCACCCCGACGACGCCCAGCGGATGCCAGGTTTCCATCATCCGGTGGCCCGGCCGTTCGGTCGCGATGGTCAATCCGTAGAGCTGGCGGGACAGGCCGACGGCGAAGTCGCAGATGTCGATCATCTCCTGCACCTCGCCCGCCCCTTCGGACGGGCTCTTGCCTGCCTCGATCGAGACAAGGCGGCCCAGATCGCCTTTGGCTGCCCGCAGTTCTTCGCCCAGCAGGCGCACCAGCTCACCCCGGCGGGGGGCGGGAACATTGCGCCAGATGCGGAACGCATCCGCGGCACGACCGATGGCGGTCCTGGTTGCCTCGGCATCATCCTGCGCAAGGCTGGCGATCTGCTGTCCCGTGACCGGGCTGAAGCTGGCCATGTCACCGGCATCCAGGACTGACGCCTCGACGCCGAGCCCTCCCAGAATTGACCGAACTTCTGCCTTCAGATCCATCTCAATCGCATCTTTCATGATTATCTTCCTTGCTTGAGGAGGCGACCTACTGCGCCGCGATGTCGGATTTGCCCAAGGTGGACAGGCAACGTGACAGTGAGTCATCCTGCAGAGACTGATACAGCTCGAACTCGTCCTGCACCTTTGCGCCCAGATCGGCCTCGAAGCGGTCGCGGTTGGGACTGGCCTGGAAATCCTGTGCCGCTTCGTCGCCGAGATTGGACTGGAAAATCCCTGCTGCGCTGACCGGCAGGAAATCCTCATAGGTGATCGGATCGGCTCGCAGATAACCGGCGGCAATCAGCGCCTCGACATCCATGTCAATCACGCTACTGCCCAAGCTCTTTGCCTTCTCTGTCAGTGAGAACTCGACATATCCCAGACCCTGCTGCCGGAGCTGTTCGTGATCATCGGGGAAGGCCGCAAAACTTTCCTGCAGCGCAGCGACATAGTCGGCCGCATTGCTTCCGTCGGGCTTCGGCCGGACCCGGTCGCGCGCCTGCGTCAGCAGCCGGTCGTAGAGTGCCCTGCCCTTCGGCGTCAGCGCCTGACCGCGGGCCTCGATCTCTCCGAAGCGCGCGGTGTGCTGACCCTTGTGTCCATCGAAGCTGACCGCCTCGTCAAGCGCCTTGAAAGAGGTCTGGCGCAGCAGGATCGGGCATTTCCGCCGTGGCGGCCCCTCGACCACGGCCTTAGGGCTGATGCCGCGTCGGGGCATCTGGTCCTGCACAGCGTCGATGTCCAAGGTGCGTGGGGTCAGGTGGTTGATGTGGGGGCCGCGGAAGGACACCACGTCCGCGACCAGACGATGCGCGTCATGCAGCCGTTGGTAGAGGTCGGGGCCAACCAGAGCGTCGGAATGCCAGCGGAAGGTTTCCAGGGCCTCGGTAACAAACTCGGCCGCTTCTTCCTCGGTCAAGCCTCCGCGAGCCTCGGCATGCTCGATCAGGGCAATACAGCGATCGGTGAAGATCCGGCGTGCCTTCAGCAGCCCCTCGGCCTCTTGGCGAAGATCGGGATCGTCGATCAGATCAAGACGCAGCAGGGACGTGAAGACCCGGAATGGATTGCGGCGCAGTGCATCCTCACTGACCGGGCGGAAGGCGGTGGAATGAACCGGAACGCCCGCCTCGGTCAGGTCGTAATAGCCGACCGGCTCCATGCCCATCACCGCAAACAGGCGGCGCATGGTGGACAACTCCGCCGGCGTGCCCAGCCGGATCGCGCCGTGGCGTTCCTCGGATACGCGGGACAATTCTCCCGTCCATCGCAGACGTCCCTCCAGGATCGGATCCCTTTGCAGCGTTTCTTGGTTCACGTCCGCCACAAGCGACATCAGCGTGCCATAGGCTGGCACCTCCTCGCGATACATGGCCGACATTGCTGCGGAAAACGCAGCGCGGATGCGATCCGGTGATACAGGTCCGGTCTTGGTCATTGCGGAGATCCCATGCTTGCCAGAAGGTTCAGTTACATGGATACAGGATCAACAGACCCATGAAACGCGCTGAATGCGACTGACTTGATGCGAGGACGGAATGAAGTTGAGCCGCAGCCAGATGCCAGACCTGTCGGCATTGCAAGCGTTCGAAGCCGCGGCACGGCATGGCAGCTTCACCCGCGCGGCGGTCGAGCTGAACCTGACGCAAAGCGCGGTCAGCCGCCAGATCAAGGATCTTGAAGGCCAGCTTGGCATCGCGCTTTTTGAACGCGTTCGCCAGCGGATTGTGCTGTCCAGTGCGGGCGAGCGGCTGCGGCCCGAGATTGAAAGCCTGCTGGCCGGGCTCGAGCACCTGACCTTGCGGGCCGCCAGCAGCCGAGATGTGACGGGCCATCTTGCTGTGTCGACCTTGCCTACCTTTGGCAGCCGCTGGCTGATGCCGCGCTTGCCCCAGTTTCTGGCACAGCATCCGGGCGTGCAGGTTTCGCTCCTGTCGCGCACCGGGCATTTCGATCTGGGCCAAGCGGGTGTCGACGTGGCCATCCACTATGGCAAGCCCGCGTGGCCTGGCGCGACCTGCCGCTATCTTTGCGCGGAAACCGTCCTGCCGGTCGCGGCACCTACGCTGATCGATACGGATGGCGCGTTTCTTCCCGACGCGCCCCTGCTACACATGGAGCCACGGCCCTTGCAATGGCCCGAATGGCTATCGGCCAACGGGCAGGACATTGGCCGCGGCTTTCAGGGCCATCGGTTTGACCAGTTCTCCCTGCTGATCGAGGCTGCCACGGCTGGCATGGGCATTGCCCTTCTTCCCAGCTACCTGATCGAGAGAGAGGTCCGCCAAGGTCTTTTGCAGATCATCTCCGGTCCGCCGCTGGTGACAGATGCAGCCTACTACGTCGTCATTCCTGACGAACGTGTTTCGGACCCGTTACCTCTAGCGTTCCAAGGATGGGTAACGGGACAAATCAGCGGGTGAAGTAAGATCGCGACCTCAGAAACAGCTTTGGTTGGCAGACCTCAGTGCCATCAAGCCAAAACTCCGATAACCCATACGCCAGTTAGATGCGGCCCCCTTTAAAAGGTGTTCCGGTTGTCGTTTCCAAAAGAGTCCCCAGCGGGATATCTTCCTGCTTGAGGAATCCCTTCTGCGGCAGCTTGCCGTCGCGCACCATCTCGATCACAGCAACAACCGAGCTCGCGGTAGTCCAAGCAATTGCGGAACGCTGACGTCCAGCCAACTCCAATGGATAGTAGGCTCGCACGAATTCTTCGCGTGCAAGTTTTCCATCGATCATGCCCTCCGCTGCCACATGGACATAGACGACGTCATCACTCACCGGCGGCTTGGCGTTGACGAGGATCTGTTCGGCCTCTGTCCTTCGCTCACGCATCAGCAACTCATGGAAGAAGAAGTTCATCAGCTTTACATGGCCTGGATACCGCATGGTCTTGTAATCCATGTTTGGAACAGCGTCTTTGTAGGTCTCGCACATCGTGCCAAGGCCGCCGGACGTGGTGAACGCTTCAAGTTCGGTCCCGCCAATGAAAAGCTTTTCGACCCACTCCATGGCTGAGACCCACTTGATGGTGCCTTCTTCCAGCACCTCACAGTCATTGAGATATTCATTCACAACCCCAGCCGGAGACCAGTTGAAGGAGTAGCCCATCAAACCGGTTGGATGTTGCGGTAGTGCACCCACCCGCATCTTGCACGAACGACAATCATCAAACTTGGAGATCAGGTCGGCACCGACAATCCCGACAAAACCCGGCGCGAGACCACACTGGGGAGCCATCAAACCGCTGGATGTCTTGGAAAGCTCAGTGACTGCCTTCGTTGTTGAGACGTCTTCGGTAAGGTCAAAGTAGTGGATCCCGGCAGCATGTGCCACCTTCGCAACGCCGGTGTTCAGGTGGTAAGGCAGACAAGATAAGACGCTATCAACCTGTAAAAGCTCCTTTCGCAGCGCCTCGGCATCAGCGACATCAATCATACTGACTGGAAACGGATACTTTCTTACAGCTGCGGCTTGATCAAGGCCAATGACGGAAAAGCCACCCTGAGCCAGTAACTCCGCGGCGAGAGTTCCAACCTTTCCGAGGCCGAGTACCGCTATCTTTTGCATATTGTCTTCCTGTCGTATGTGTCGCCGTCTCAAGGTATGACAGCCGCCAATATTGTTGTGCAGCGGCAAACCTCGTAGATTTTCACCACTTTTTTGACAAATTGCAGGAGGATATTGGCGAAGTGACCATGACTGAGAAAGATCGCCAATTGCTGATGATCCTTTCTGAGGACGCGCGCATGCCCATTGCTACGCTTGCTCGGCGAATGGGTGTCGCGCGGGCAACCGTACAGGCGCGTCTTGATCGCCTGGTGGAGGTCGGTATCATCTCAGGGTACTCTGTCCGCTTGTCAGATGACTATCAAAACAGCTTGGCACGCGCCCATGTCATGATTGTTCTGACAGAGAAAGCCCTGGGGCAGGTTGTCCGCGCTCTTCAAATCTTTTCCGAAGTCATCGCAGTTCATTCGGTCAGCGGAAGCGTTGATCTGATCGTAGAGGTCGCCGCTCCGACCATCCAGGACCTGGATCGAACGATTGATGCCATCGGCGAGCTTGATGGTGTTGCACGGACCCAATCATCCGTCATCCTGTCTACAAGGTTTCAACGATGAAAACCGTTCTGGTTTTGAAGCATTATGCGTGTGAAGCCGACGAAGTATCCATGTGAATGAACATCCGCTTGCTCGGTTCCAGCCCGTTTCCTCTAGAGATCGGATCCTGTCATCCATCGGCTTCTGGTCTGCGAAATGGCTCTGGGAGGCGCGCATGGTCCAGAAATCCGTTTTTATCCTGTTTTCCGCGCTGCAGGCTGAAAAGCAACACCAGTATCAAGCAAGAGGTTAGGTCCTTGCAGGGGCCTGAATGGCCTCGGCTGTGGACAGGGCGTCGGATGCGGTTCCAATGCCATCGGTTCGGCCAGCTTTTCCGTTCAGGTAGTAGTCGCGACGGCTAACCTGGGCATAGCCGGCATTCCCAGTTACCTGATCGAGCGGGATTTCCGGCAAGGTCTTTTTGCAGATCATCCCAGCCCGCAGGTGAAAGCGTGGTCTACTATGCTGTCATTCCAGCCGAACGCGTTTCGGACCCGTTACCCATTGCCTTTCAGACTTGGGTAACGGGACCAACGGGCGGATTACGCTAGATTGCCCCCTCAGAAGTAGCTTTGGTCGGCGGCCTCCAATGCCATTGGATCTTCGCCCCGCTTGGTCAGCCACGAATAGACAGGTGGAACACGGTCGGCGAGAGACTCAACATGGACATCGATAAAGCAAGGTCCGGACGTGTGCGCAAAAGCTCCGGCCAAAGCAGTGTCAAGCTGTTCCGGCGTTTTCGCCGTCCAGGCTTGCATGCCAAAGGCCGCAGCGATCGCCTCACCCTTCGGGGGCATGAAGTCCACCCCGAAGCACTGGTTGTGGCCCTTAAGCCTGTGCAGGCCCTTGATCCAGCCGAAGGTGCCATTGTTGAACAGGATCAAGATGGCAGGCACCTGCAGCCGCACGAGGGTTTCAAGCTCACCCACAGTCATTCCAAACGAACCATCCCCGAACAGCCCGATGGGCCGTTTGGACCCGTCTGCGCGCCATGCACCAACTGTTGCGGGAAGAGCCGAGCCCAGCCCCCCGAAGGCACGGGGAATGCTGAACCGCGTGTGCCGATCGTTGATCTTCAAGTAGCGGGTCATGTAGGGAGTGGGCGTGCCGGCATCCGAATAGATGAGGGCAGGCTTTCCGGAAGCCTCCAGCGCAGTATTGAAGGCGCGCACCACGCGTTCGGGCCGCATGGGCAGCGTATCGGCCGACAGCTTTGGTTCGGCATGCTCCCAGAAGGCTGCGCGATGTTCATTCAGTTCCTGGACCCAAGGTTCATAGCGGGCGCCATCCACCTGCACGTTCATGGCCAGCAGATCGTTGAAGGTGAGAACAGCATCGCCAACGACCGACAGCAGGTTCTGATAATTGTTTGCCATGATGTCGGGGTCGATGTCGATCTGCACCAAGCGCCGGTTCAGAGTAATCTTTGGAAAGGTCCAGCCGATTGTCACCACCGAGCCGATGCGCGAGCCGACAAAGATTGCAAGATCGGAATGCTCCAGAGCCCAGTTGGCATGGGGATGATAGCCGTTGTCGCCAATCACCCCAATTGCCAGCCGATGATCGTCATCAATGGTTCCCTGGCCTGTCATCGTAGTGCAGATGGGAATGTTGCAGGCCTCGGCAAAGCGCGTAATCACGTCGCCTGCCCCTGCCCTGCTAACCCCGCCCCCGGCCACGATCAGCGGACGTTCGGATTGCCGGATCAGGTCCATCAGCGTTTCAAGCTTGTCTGCGACCGGACGCGTCGGGAAGGCCGGAAACGTCTTACATTCCTCTTCGACATGCAGGGAGACTGTCGTCGGGTCGACATCAGCCAGCAGCATGTCTTCCGGGATCTGCAGATGAACGGCGCCCGGCTTGCCTGAGCAGGCCGTGCGAAAGGCTCGGCGAATGATTTCGGGCAGTTTCTGCGCCGACTTCACCTGAACCGACATCTTCGTCACCGGTTCGAACAGCTTGGCGCAGTCCAGCTCAGTCAGGACGCCACGTCCCTCTCCCGGCAAGGGTATGTCGATCGTGAGGAGGATGACCGGAACCGACGAGCCGTTGGACTCCGCGACGGGCGGCAGTGAGTACATCGCACCTGCGCCCGACGGGCACTCAAAGACCCCCGGCTTGTTGGTGAAACGACCGTAGGCGTCAGCCATATATCCGGCAGAGCGTTCGTCCCGCGCCATGACATGCTGTATCTTGTCTTCGCGGCCTTGCAAGGCCTCATAAAAGGGGACGTTAGTATCCCCCGGCACACCGAAGATCGTCTCGACGCCGTAACCGATCAGCATTTCGACAAGAATGTCTGCGCCCTTCATGCTCAACTTCTCCTGTTGGTTTGTTCGTGTGGTACCGCTTTGTGTCCTAATTAGGGCATCGGGCTGTCACCCTGCCCGTGCAAAGCGCTTGTGCGAAAACGGCGCAATATCGATGCCAGTCGGACGGCCCAGGACAAGATCGGCCAAAAGCGCGGCTGTGTGGGGCGCGGCGTTCAAGCCAAGATGCCCATGGCCGAAGCCGTACCAAAGCCCCGACAGCGATGCAGCGCCGATGACCGGCAGCCCATCCGGGGTCGATGGGCGATTGCCCTGCCAGCGCCGGGCTTTTCCTTGGTCCACCGAGGCTAGGGCCGGATAGGTACGGGTCAGGTGCTGAAGCAAGATGTCCGCCCTGCGCCAGTCTGGCGCCGCGTCGGCGCTTGACAGTTCGACTTGGCCGGCGGCACGCAGGCCACCGGCAGTCATGGTGTTGGCCATCTTGCCATCACTGGGCATGACAGGGCGCCGCAGGCGGATCGGCGGGTCGGGCAGTTCGACATGGTAGCCCCGCTCTGCCTCGAGCGGGATGTTGTCGCCAATCGTTCTGGCAATTTTTGCCGATCCCATGCCGGCAGTCAGAACGGCAATGTCGGTGGGAACAGGACCGAACTCGGTTTCAACCGCGATGACACTTCGGGCTTCGTGCGCAAGACCGGTAACCCGAGCCTGCTTCATTGTCGCCCCTGACGCAGCCAGGATCGCGCGGACATAAGCGCCCGGATCAAGGCATTGCGCGCCGCTTTCAACAAGAACACCAAAGCTGTAACAAGGGGCCAGCGCAGGTTCCTCGGCGTGTAGGGCTTCTGCGTCAAGTTCGCGCCATTGCAGCCCGGCCTGCCGTCTGAGCGCCCAGAACGGCGCCTCGCTCAGGTAGGCAGCGCGGTTGGGATAAGCATACAAGATACCATTTCGCTGGATCAGCGATGGCGCGCCAACAGTTTGGGCCAAGGCCAGGTGCCGATCGGGTCCGTCATGCAGCAAGCTGTCAAGAGAGGACACTGTCCGCCGGAGACGCTCCTCGGTCCAGCCGGCCCGAAGAAAGCGCACGAGCCACGGTGCCAAACGCGGCAGACTGGTCCAGTTGATTGTCAATGGCCCAGCCTTGTCCAGCAGATAGGCGGGCACTTTGCGCCACAATCCTGGAACAGACATCGGGATGATCGATGCAGGCGAAATAAAGGCACCATTGCCGTAGCTTGCAGCCTGCTCGCCTCCCGGCTGGGAGGCGTCGATGACGGTGACATTAAATCCGGCGCGCGCCATTTCGAGCGCCGTGCAGGCCCCGACGATACCGGCCCCGATCACCGCGACGCGGCGTCGTTTTTCGGTCTGAGCGGTCATTTCGGCAATCCTTTCCCGTCAACCGCCAGGCGCTGCCTGCGGCCGTGTCCTCATGCAATGTTTGGTATTGTCAGGCCTCGGCCAGTTGGCGCGCGCCATCCTTCAGCGAGTGTTCGGTTATGGTGATGCCTAAGCCGGGGCCGGTGGGCACGATGACATGGCCATCACAGTTCTCGATCCGCTGCTCCAAGACATCCTCGGTTAGGACATGGTGCGGCATGTAGAATTCGCAGCCTAAAGAGATGCCGGGCGTTGCCGCGATGAACTGCGTGCCCGCGGCTAAGGCAATGCCCCCTTCCCACAGTGTACCGCCATAGCCGGGAATGCGTGCGGCATCAGCCAGCGCCATAAGCCCCTGCCCCTTCAACATGCCACCCACCTTCATCAGCTTGACTGAGATTGCGTCGGCCGCACCCAAGCGGATAACTTCTTGCAAATCACCGATCTCAAAGCAGCTTTCATCCGCAAGAATTGGTGTGTCCAATGCCCGTCGGAAATCCACCATCACTGCTAGGGCATCGCGCGGGACAGGCTGCTCGATGAAGGTGGGCGCAAACCGTTCGACGTCGCGCAGCACCCGGAGGGCGCCAAATGGCTGCAGTGCCTGATTATAGTCCAAACGTAGATCGATCCCGTCGCCGAAAGCGCCACGCATTGCCTCCAGGTGAGCCATATCCTCGGCATGCGGCTTGACCCCGGTCTTGACCTTGAAGATGCGGTTTCCCTGCGGAACCATCTGGTGCATCCGGTCTAAATCCGCCGCGAAATCGGGATCTGCGATCGAAAAGGACAGGGGGATCCTGTCGCGCACTCGCCCGCCCAGAAGTTCCGCCACCGATAGGCCGCTGCGCTTTCCCAAGATGTCGAACATTGCCATTTCGACGGCAAGCTTTGCCTCGTGATGGCCCACGAGCACACGGTCCATAGCCTGGGTCAGTCCGCGGATATTGGACAAGGGCCAGCCGATTACCACTGAGCGCAGGTACACATCAAGGGCTGCAAAAGCAGCTTCGGGTGTGCCAGTAAAGACCTCCCACGGAGCCGCCTCCCCCCAGCCGGTGATGCCGTCACGACTCGTCAACTGCAGCAGGACGCGCTTGACGGTTCCTTTAATGTGGCCCACGCCCTGCTGGCGGGCCATCTTGATCGGACTTTCCACCAGCAGGATGCGGATTGCGGCTATTTGATCTGTTTCAGTGCGGATTAAGCTATCCATTATTAAGCCGGGCTTGCGTGGAAATGGGACAGGAAACTGCGTGTTGCTTCCTGAGTCGGATTGTCGATCACCTGACGGGCGGGCCCATCCTCGACAACCACGCCGTCGCGCATGAAGACAACGCGGTCAGCAACTTCGCGGGCGAAGGCAATTTCGTGCGTGACGATGACCATTGTCATTCCGGCTTGCGCAAGCGCGCGCATGGTCGCCAGCACTTCACCGACCAACTCCGGGTCCAGTGCCGATGTCGCCTCGTCGAACAACATGACCTCCGGCTCCATGGCCAAGGCACGGGCAATGGCGACACGCTGTTTCTGCCCTCCGGATAATGTTTGCGGCATTTGGTCCGCGCGGTCGGCAAGCCCCACCTTGGCAAGCTGTGTCATTGCTAGGTCGCGCGCGGCCCCTTTGGGCAGCTTGCGCACCTGGATAGGTGCCTCCATTACATTTTCCAGAACGCTCATGTGGCCGAACAGGTTGAAATTCTGGAACACCATCCCCGTGCGTGCCCGAAAAGCCGCAAGAGCCCTCGCCTTGGGCGGCCGCGCTGCATGATCAAAGGTGAACTGGGCATCTCCGACCCGGATAGCTCCATCGTCGGGCCTGACCAGCAGGTTAATGCAGCGCAGCAGGGTGGATTTTCCCGACCCCGACGGGCCGATCAGGGCGACCACGCCGCTGGGATCCACCGTGAAGTTGATGTTGCGCAACACCTCATGCGTGCCGAAGCTCTTGCGCAATCCTCGGATCTCGATCATCGGGCGGTTCATCTTGCTCCTCCAAACCTTGCATCACGATGGCGCACGAACAGTGTCACTGGGAGAAGAATAACAAGGTAGGCGACTGCAACTGCCGTATAGGTTTCCAGCGGGCGGAAACTGTCATGAGCGGCGATTTGTCCTTGGTAGACCAGGTCGGGAACCGCCAGCACCGACACCAGCGAGGTATTCTTGAATTGCAGGATTGACTGGTTCATCAAAGCTGGCACCATCCGACGCAGAGCCTGCGGGAGTACGATCCGCCGCATGGCCAACGTGGGTGTCATGCCCAGTGCCAACCCTGCCTCGCGCTGCCCGGTTTCGATCGAGACGATGCCGCCGCGTATGATCTCGGAATAGAACGAACCACCATAGCACGACAGTGCAATGATCGACGCTGCAATTGGTGACAGTTCAATTCCTGTCAGGATCGGCAGCGCGTAATAGCACCAGATCAACTGCACGAGGATCGGCGTGCAGCGAAACAGTTCGATAAAACTCAGCGCCACAGCTTTCAGGATGCGACTGCCTGACAACATGCCCATGGCAGTAATTAGCCCGACAGCTAGTCCCCCCAGCACGACCGCAACCGTCAACGACACGGTCATGATGATGCCGTCAAGAAACAGCCAGCGGTATGTCCAAAGGACGCTGAAATCCCATTCGTACATGAAGATCTCCCTTCTGGACCGGCGCAGCGCCGGTCCGCGTTCAGGTCAAATGTCGAAACCTTCAGGGAAGTCTTCTTCGGTCACTCCCAGCAGAGCCATGTTGTCAATGATAGCCTTGCGAACGAAGCCGCTTTGTCGCTGCTCCTCGATCCAACCTGTCACAAAGTCTTTCCAAGCCGGATCTTCCTCTCGGCGGAAGCCTGCATTTGACGTGGTGGCATCACCAGGTGAGGGAATCACGACCTTGCCGATATTCTTGTTTTTGGACACCAGCGTCAGTGCAAGGATCAGGACCAGACATTGAGCATCAGCGCGCCCCGCTTGGACCGAAGCCGTGGCATCGCTCTGCGACTTGAGGCGGACAATTTGGGCATCAGGACAATGGCGCGTGACAGCCGAGTCATGCGACGAGCCTGCATCGACAGCAATCCTCGTTTCTGGATTGTTGAAATCCTCCCAGGCTGCCCGTTGTTCGTCCTCGTCAACTACCAGCGAAAAGGCGTTTCGGAAGCAGGGTCCCGAAAAGTCGATCACCTTCTCACGTTCCGGCGTGGGATTAAGTCCGAAAAAAACGTCCAGCTTGTCCGCCTGCAGCTCCAGAACCGAGTTTCCCCAAGTGGTTTCAGTGATCTCGAGATCAACACCAAGATCCCCTGCCAGCTTCTTGCAAATGTCGATGTAGAAGCCACGCCAGGAACCATCAGCCACACTCTTCTGATAGTAAGGCGCGCCATCGGCGACCGCCCCGATGCGAAGAACGCCTGATGTCTTGATACGCTCCAGCGAGCTTTGTGCTTGGGCTGCAGCAGGCAATGCAGCAAGGGCGACACTGCCAGCAAGAAAGGCAGTAAAACTACGACGTGAGATCATTTTGTACTCCTGTTGGCGAGCGTTCCGGCCTGTTTTCAAGCCTTATCATCACTTAGCTGCCGACTCTGAACACTGAAAACTACTCATAGCACTTGAGTAGACAAGATTGGATGCAGAGAAGCAGCTTCTGTATAGCCCCATATTTATTAGCATCAGAATGGAAGCAACCCCTTGATTCCTTATTGCATCATGAGTTTTAATCATAGCATGAAACGTTTCTTGCCCTCCCTTCCTGCCTTGCAGGCTTTTGAAGCTGCTGCACGCCTACTGAATTTCACGAAGGCCGCTGACGAACTCGGCATGACGCAAGGGGGTGTGAGCCGCCATGTGCAAGGCCTTGAGCAGTTTCTTGGAATGCGACTTTTCGAGCGTATAGGTTCCAATCTCGTGCTGTCCGAGATTGGCTCATCGTATTACGAGGACGTGGTGCAGATTCTTGCGCGTCTTGAGGAAGCTTCTATCGATGCTGTTCGTGGCCGCCGAGCTGGTGACGCGTTGATTATCGGCAGTACTCCGACGCTGGCGTCTGCTTGGCTTATTCCTCGGATGCGTGAGTTTGAGCGACGCTTTCCAGATATTCCTTTTGAGCTAATGACTGTCGCCGATACGATCGATCTAGAAACAAGTCCGGTAGATGTAGCAATCATGCGGGGCGCTGGACAATGGCATGGTCGCGCTATCAAACTCTTTGAGGAGGAATTAGCGGTTGTTGCAAGTCCAGAATTGTTGCCTATTGGAGAAACTTTAAGCTTTCTCGACTTTACGCAAATTCCTTCCCTACAGAATGCTAGTCGGCCAAGTCTATGGCTGACATGGTTACGGGTGTCTGGAATTCCGTATAGCGGAACAATCCAAGGCAATCGATTTTCGCATAGCGCCTTGCTCTTGCGGGCGGCCATACAAGGAATGGGTCTAGCAGTCATTCCAAGACATTACTTAACAGCCGAGCTTGACGATGGTTTGCTTCATCTGCCTTTTGGAGGCCCTGTCCGATCGGGCGAGGCAATCTGGATGGTTAATGCCGAGCGAAAGGCCCAAAAGCGTCAACTTCAAGTTTTTCGCGATTGGCTGCGAAAATAGCCTAAGCTAATCTTCATGCAATCAGTTCTGCTCAACTAAAAGGACTGTTTCTCCAATTTTTGACCCGAAAAGTTACGTTTCTTTGCATTGTAGTTTTTATTTGGGCTCAGCTCCCCCTACCAAACTGTAAGGGTGATCGAAAGGCCGTTGTGAGGGCCTACCGGCAATTATCCTAGGTCAGCTTACATAGCTTTTCTGCTAGTTGAACAATTGTTTGGTGCGATAAATAACTATAAAACTCGTCACGATTCCTGCTCTCTCCAGCCCTGGTCGAACCAGCCCGAGACATTCCCCGGCCATTCCAGCGCCTTGCCGCCAGAGTCCTTGAGGACGCCACTTTCGAACAGGAAACGCGCCATGGCTGAAAAGCGCTCCGGGTCGATGCTGCCCACGGGCGTGTCGCCGTGGCGGAGATAACCGCCCTCGGTGATCGCCTTCATCGAGCCGTGGACAAGTTCGAGGTTCGGAAAGTCTCCGGCGGCGATCAGGACCTGCGCAGCTTCATCCGGATGGTCGGCGGCCCATTCGTAGCCCGCCAAGGTCGCGCGCATGAAGCGCCTGACCAGATCCGGGTCTTCGACCAGGGTGTCCGCGCGCGTGCCGATATAGCCTGTCTGCTGGTCCGGAATGCCGTAGTCGGCATAGGTTAATGAGGACTGCTTTCGGCCCTGAAGCGTACTGTTCACGCCCTCCCAGGTCGAGACCTCCAGCGTGAAGTCCACTGCCCCCGAGGCCAGCGCCTCGTAGGCGCCGGTGCCCAGCGTCACGGTGTTCCAAACCGGCTCGCCCCCGTCGTTGCGGATCATCGTGCCGATCAGCGCCTCCTCCCACGCGCTGCCGAAGCCGGCATAGGTTTGCCCGACAGATCGGCGGGCCGGGCAATTTCCGCATTATCGCTGTTAAAGACCAGCCGCCCCGGATCATGCTGCATCGTGGCGCACAGTGCCACCAGCTCGGTCCCACCGGCCCGCGCCGACATGAACCCAAGCGAGGTCATATAGGCGAAATCCGCGGCACCCCCCGCCAGCAGCGCCGCCGAATTGGTGTCGGAATAGGGAAGCAGTTCGACCTCCAGCCCTTCGGCGGCATAGAACCCTTGGTCGCGGGCGACGACCAGGCCGACATGATTGGTGTTCAGCATCCAGTCGAGCGCAACACTGACGCTGGTGTCGGCCCAACCGGGCATGGGGGTTGCAAGGCAAAGGCCAAGCGCAAGCGAGCGGATCGTCATGGGGCGTTCTCCAGCAGCAGGGACTTCAATTTGTCACGCAGGAGCGCAAGAGCGGCCTCGCTGCGTAGCGTGTGGGAAAGGGGCATCGGGATTTCAGCCACGATCCGGCCAGGCGAGCCCGCCATGACCAGGATACGGTTCGCAAGCCCGGTTGCCTCGTGAAGGTCATGGGTGACCATCAGGACGCCGCGCGGTCGGTCGGCAAGCCGGGCAACCAGCCAGTCCTGCATGCGCAGACGCGTTACGGCATCCAGGGCCGAGAAGGGTTCGTCCAGCAGGACATAGCGGCTGTCATGTACGACCGTGCGCAGAAAGGCGGCACGCTGGCGCATCCCACCGGAAAGCTGGTCGGGAAACTGGCCTTCCGTTCCCTCCAGTCCGAAGCTGCGGAACAGCGGGGCAACGCGCTTCAGCGCTTCGGCGCGAGACAGACCCCTGATCTGCAGGCCCAAGGCGGCATTTTGGGCCACCGTTAGCCATGGGAACAGCGCGTCGCTTTGCGGCTGGTAGCTGATCGCGGGACAGGGGCGGGCAATGGCCTGACCATCCAGCATCACCTGCCCTTCGGCCTGCAGTCCCTTCGGCAGGATGCCCGCCAGCCATTTCAGGACCGAGCTCTTGCCGCAGCCAGAGGGACCTATCAGGGCGGTGATCCCCGTGGCTGGCACAGACAGCGACAGGTCACGAACCAGCGTTGTCCCATCTGCACCAATGGTCAGGCCGTGCAGGTCAAGCATAGCGCGCCTTGGGTCCGCGGGCGGTCAGGCGGTCCAGAAGCCGGATAGCGCCCAGCAGGGCCAGCGTCAGCCCGGCAGACACCACCACCGCCGCCAGCACAAGATCGGCGTGAAAGTTGTTCTTGGCTGCAAGAATGTAGATACCCAAGCCGCGCCGTGCCCCGGCGTATTCGGCAAAGATCGTGGCGACGATCGCATAGGTGGCCGAGATCCGCAGACCGGCGAAGAAGCTGGGCCGAGCCGAGGGCAGGACCGCGTGGCGGAAAACGGAAAACCGTCTCGCGCCCATTGATGCAAGAAGATCCGTGAAGTCGGTGGGCGTCTGCTGGTAACCGGACAGCAGGCTCAGCAGCATCGGAAAGAAGGTGACAAGGATAACCAGCAGCACCTTTGGCAACAGGCCGAAGCCGAACCAGAGGATCATCAGCGGCGCCAGCGCAACCAGCGGCACGGTCTGGCTTGCCACAAACAGTGGCATCAGACCCTTTTTGGCCCAAGGCAGGAAATGCAACATGATAGAGACGAGAAAGGCGAAGCCGACCGAAAGCGAGAAGCCCAAGGCCACCACCGCTATGGTGGACAGCGCATGTGCGCCGATGTCGGCCCGATTCGAAACCAACGCCTGCAGCACACCAGAGGGCGCCGGAAGGATCAGCGGCGCTACATCTGCCAGACGGCAATAAATCTCCCAACCCGCCAGAAGGCTGGCGGCCAGAAGCAGGGGCGGCAGAATACGCGGCAGCATGGCCGTGCCCCCGGGGATCAGCGCGTACTTGGGCTGTTCGCCGAGGCTGTCATGTCGATGGTCACATGCCCCTCGGCCGGGCCAAAGCGCAGGAAGGCTTGGCGCAGCGTCTCGAAGACCGCTCCTGCATCGCCTCGCAGCCGGGTGCAGAAGTTCTTGGAGCGCAGGAAGGTGCCAGAGTTCTTGAGGAAGTCAATGCAGCCATAGATCTCGTCCATGTGACGGTCTTGGCCCAGCACATAAAGCGAAAACTGCACATCGATAGCGACGCCCAGGGTCGGCGCAGTCCGAACAGCCTCCTGCGCCTTGGCCTGACGTTCTGACAGGGACAAGCCTTGCGCGCGCGTCAGCGTCTCGCAACGACAGGTCGGATCATCCGGCTCTCCGGGGCACCCCGGGAAAAGGTGACATGCATCGTCACATGGTTCGGCTGGCGTGCGGCGCGGGTGAACAGATCGCGCACGGCATCGAACAGCGGTTCTGGTGCCCCCACCATCAGGGTCGAGATGTCATCCGTCTCGATCCGCAACGTGTCGCGATAGGGATCGAGCGCTCCGAGGCTGGACATGATGACGTCCACGAAATCGGATGTCATGGGATAAAGCGACACTTGGGCGCCAATGAACATGCTTTCCTCGCTCCGCCGGCATTACCCGGATCAGCTGAAAGGGTTCGCGCGAGCTCGCGCATCTCAGCCCCATGAATGGAGCATCCCCGTTGATGTGGGCCGGACCATGGCAACGGGCATGGTCGCTGTCAATGGCGTGACGCCGCCCCGATCAATGCTTTCGCTATCGCTCCGCCCCTAACGGGCGTTATGAAACCTTGTTCCCTTCCGCTGCTTGATGGACAGGGCATAGCCACAGTCTGTTACTTGCATCCTCTGCATATCGGCCTTGCCGATCCGGCGCCTACATTTCCGCAAGTGCACAATCTATATCCTTGATCAGGAAGCGATTGCCCGATGGTCGGGCGCTTTTGAAACTAGGTGATGTCATGTCGACGATGGAAATGAACCGCAGTGTTGCTGTTGGTGGTGTTGGCAATGTCGTCGCGAACGTCTTCTCGATGCTTTCGGCGTGGAACGATGCCCGCGTGACCCGTCGCGAACTGAACCGCCTGTCGGATCGCGAGCTCAACGATATCGGTCTGTGCCGCGGTGACATCGAGCGGATTGCTCGCGGCCTCTGAGCCAAGCTATCCCGGTTAAGACGAACGAACCCCCAATGCGGATGCAGAGGGGGTTTTTTCTTGTGTTGATCTGCTTGGCATCGAAGGAAGTGCGGTCTCGCTCAGGCGCAAGCACAGATGGATCTTGATCCGGCGGCATAACGATCCGCAGAGATTGTGGATAAATCCTGACGTCAAACAGGCTCTTCTCTCGGCTGAAATGAAGGCGGCGGCGCCCAGGGAGGAGGAGGGGCGCCGCCGCATAACGCTGGCCCAGGGAGGAGGGAGGGCCGCGTAAAGGTGCGGCAAGGCCATGGGAGGAGGAGAGGCCGTTGCCGCCAACGTCCGAACCATTGGGAGGAGGAGAGGTCCGTCGTATCAAGGTGCCGCAAATGGGGCGGCTATGTTCCGTGTCCGTCTGCGCCCGTCCGGAGGGGGTCGCGTTTCGGACAACTCCAAGATGGCTCTATTGCTGCGCCTGCACAATCAACGATTGCAGATTGCTGCTATGCAGCAAATGCATGCTGGACGCCCAGTTCGCCTGCTTTGGGCTGCAGCTGCATGACACCGAGGTGACGGCATCTTGCCGTTGGAGCTTACGCAGTGATGCAAAAACAGGCGGTCCCTGCCTCTCCCCCGCCATCATGCTGGCGGTTGTGGCAAGTGCTTGATGATCATGGCCCGCTGCCTTTGCTCGCAGCAATTGCTTTAAAAGAGACCGGACATGGTCCTCGGCGCGAAGCTGCCCCTAGGGAAGTGAGAAAAGCCCTCTCCCCGTGTTTGTTATTGCTTTGGCTCCCCTGCCCCGCTAGTCGCGCCCGTGTTGACGTTGAAGCGGGGCTGCATGGCCGTTGAGATTGAGCGCAAGTTCCTCGTGGCGTCTGGCGACTGGCAAGCGGGTGCTGTTCGGTCCGTCCGGCTCCGAGACGGGCTGATTGCCTCTTCAGACCGAGGCAAGGTGCGTGTGCGCATCACCGACGACAAGGCCACACTGGCCATCAAGGGTGCCCGCACCGGACTATCCCGTGAAGAATACGAGTACGAGATCCCTTTTGAGGATGCTGTTGCTCTTCTCGATCGGCATTGCGCCGGAGCCGTTCTGGAAAAGACTCGGTTCTTTGCCCCTTGTGGCGATCTTGTCTGGGAAGTGGACGTCTACTCCGGCATCCTGTCCGGCGTGGTCATCGCCGAGATCGAACTTCCGGCGGAGGAAACTGAATTCGACCGCCCATCCTGGGTGGGGGCCGAAGTCACCGGACGATTGCAGTAAATAAATGATTCATAAACGGGTTCTCTGCTGTTTTGAGATCAGTAGCGCGACTAACCTTCAAACGGAAGCAAGGCTTTGCAGGGCGCGGGCATGGCAATGGCTTTGAGCGAGCCGATCTGATCAAACATCAGAAAGATGGACGGGCATCTCAATCCATCATGTTATCGATTGGCTACTGCTGATCCCACCTGCAGGGAGCGCTCATCACCCGGAACCCCAACTTCTTCTCGTCGCCTCAATGTCGCCGAGGCGCAAGAGCAAGGGTATCCATGTGCATCCTTGCTTCCGCATAGAACGCGTCGCAAGCACCCTCGTCGTCAAGAATGTGCTATTGCTCTCCGCACCTCAATAAGGTGCATCAACGCTCCCCATGCCAACATAGACTGACTTCAATTGAGAATAATGATCGATCGCGGCTGCGGAGTTCTCCCGCCCTACTCCCGATAGCTTGCTGCCGCCGAAAGGTGCTTCGACAGGCGTCTGGTTATAGGCGTTGATCCAGGTCGTACCCACCTGCAAAGCCGCCACGACTCGATGGGCTCGGGCGAGATCAGCGGTAAAGACCCCTGCCGCCAAACCGTAAGGGGTAGCATTGGCACGAGCCAAAACCTCGTCCTCGGCAGTAAAGGACAGCACTGTCATCACCGGCCCGAAGATTTCCTCGCGTGCAATAAACATATCGTCTGTGGCATCAGCAAAGACCGTCGGCGGCACGAACGACCCTTCGCCCACGCCGCCGCAGACGAGCTGCGCGCCTTCTGCTTGACCCCGTTCAATAGCGGCACGGATCTTGCTGACCTGCGCCGGGCTGACAATGGGACCATGCTGCGTCGCTTCGTCGAGTGGGTCGCCCATTTTGACGTGCGTTAGTCGTGCGGAAAGCCGCTCGAGGAAACGAGGCAGAATGCCCTGCTGGACAAAGACCCGAGTGCCATTGGAGCAGACCTGCCCCGAGGAATAGAAATTTCCGAGGATTGCAGCGCCAACGGCATCCTCAAGCCTGGCATCGTCAAAGATAATCAATGGCGACTTGCCGCCCAGTTCCATGGTGACGTGCCGCATGCCCTCGGCGGCTGCAGCATAGACCTTTTGCCCCGTCGCAACCGATCCCGTCAGCGACACCTTGGCCACACGCGGATCGGTGACCAGCGCTGCTCCTACCGCGCCACGGCCCTGCACGACGTTGAAGATGCCGGCCGGAAGTCCGGCCTCGGTGAATATCTCGGCCAACTTCAGTGCACCCAGCGGCGTTTCCTCGCTGGGTTTGAAGACCATGGCATTGCCCATGATCAATGCGGGTGCCGCCTTCCAGCAGGCGATCTGACTGGGATAGTTCCACGCGCCGATGCCCGCGCAGACGCCAAGGGCTTCGCGGATCGTATAAACGAAATCGCCTCCCAGAGGGATCGTCTGGCCGGTGATCGTCGCCGCAAGACCCGCGAAGTATTCCAGTGCATCCGCGCCTGACGGCCAATCAGCCACCCGCGTCTCCTGAATGGGCTTGCCCGTGTCCAACGTCTCCAGACGCGCCAACTCCTCACCACGATCGCGGATGATCATGGCCGCACGCAGCAGGATGCGCCCTCGTTCTACCGGGCGCAACGCGGCCCATGCAGGCTGCGCACTGGCAGCAGTGGCAGTCGCAATGGCCACCTGCTCAAGGCTGGCCTCATGCAGAGTGGCGATCACCTCACCGGTATAAGGGTAATGCACCGCCAGCATTGCGCCCTGCCCCTCGACCGGACGGCCGCCGATATAAAGACTGGCCGCGGGCTGAACGAGATGGCTCATTGGAGGATTTTCCCGGGGTTCAGGGTATTTTTTGGATCTAGCGCCTTCTTCAACAGCCGCATGGTTGCGATTTCCTCAGGAGAACGGGAATAGCCGAGGTAATCGCGCTTGTTGAGGCCGATCCCATGTTCGGCCGAGATCGAGCCGCCGTGCTTCGCGATCAACCCGTAGACCAAGGCCTTGAGATCATCCGAGCGTTCCGGCGTAGGCAATCCCGTTGTGACGTGCAGGTTCCCGTCGCCCAGATGGCCAAGGATATGCAGGCCCAGGAACTCTGGGATATGCGTGTTCAAGGCTTCATCCACTTCGCGGGAGAAGGCGTCCATCGCGGACAGGGGGAGCGATATGTCAAAGTCGATCATGACCCTGAACAGTTCCTGTTCCGCTTCGAAGTCTTCGCGGATGCGCCAGAGTTCATCTCGCTGTCGTGCGGACTGGGCGATCACCGCATCCTTGACGTCGCCAGCGTCCAGGGCCTGCATGATCACTGCTTCGAAGCGAGCATCGTCCATATCGGGAGCGAAACCCTCCGCCTCGCACAGGACATAGAACGGGCAGCTTTCCGAGAGAGGGCTGCGCCCACCGCAGAGTGCGTCAACGTTGAACTCGAAGAACTCCCGCCACATGATCTCGAAGCTTGAGAGCGTGCCCTGCAGATCGCGCCGCAGTCGCGATAAGGTGCGGGTCACCGCGTCGAAGTCCGTGAAAGACAACAGCGCCGTATTCGCCGTGACCGGCGCGGGATGCAGACGCAAGATGGCGCGGGTGATCACGCCCAACGTGCCCTCTGAGCCGATAAAGAGATGCTTAAGGTCGTAACCCGTATTGTCCTTGGCGTAGGGCGTCAGGTGCGACAGCACGGTGCCGTCAGCGAGCACCACCTCAAGTCCTCGCACCTGATCGCGTGCCACGCCATAACGCAGCGCCTGAAAGCCGCCCGCGTTGGTTGAAAGCGCACCGCCGAGCGTTGCACTGCCGCGTGCCCCAAAGTCCAGCCCGAAGCGCAAGCCTGCGGCGTGACAGCTTTCCTGCAACGCCTGCAAGACCACGCCGGAACCCGCCTGCACCGTCATCGCGCCAAGATCGGGGGCATCGAACTGGTTCAGGCGTTCGGTCGAAAGAAGGACCGCTTCAGGTGAAGCGGCTGTTCCTTGTATCAGGTTGGTGCGCCCGCCCTCGGGCACGACGGGAGAACCATTGCGGTTGCACCACGCCAGAACGGCCGAGACTTCTTCTACCGACGCCGGCCGGACCAGAGCCAGCGCGCGTGTGGGAACGTTGTTCCAGAAGTCCTGCGGACGCTCGCGCAGGGCTTCGGCCTCAATCAGGTGCCGGGAGCCGACGATATCTGCCAGCGATGTCAGTGCATTCATGCCATCACCGGGCTCAGGTGCGTCGACAGTTCGCGAGTCAAATCGCGTCCACTGGTCTGGATGAATCCCGCGTCCGATCCGATGGTGAACAGCGTAAAACCCATTGCGACCAGTTCGGGCAAGTCGGAAGGTGAGTTCACGTCGATCCCTGCCACCTTGCCTTGATCGCGTGCAGCCTTTGCCACCCGACACAAGGCAGAACGCATCTCTTCGCCTCGCTCTCCGATCGGCAATCGGAGCGAACTGGCAAGGTCGGCCGGGCCGACATAGAGCGCTTCGAATCCTGGGACGGCAGCAATGCGCTCGACATTCTCCAGCCCCGTTGCGCTTTCAATCTGCAAGATCAGCGTTGTCGCGTCGTTTGCCTTCGCCGTATAGTCTAGGAAATCGTCGTAATAGCCCGATGCCCGCCATGGCCCGATACCACGGCATCCAAGCGGGGCGTATCGGCAAACATCTATCACCGCTTGCGCTGCCTCGGCGGTGTCAATCATCGGAACCATGATCCCCGACACACCTGCATCCAGCGCAGCCTTCATCTCGCCCGCGGAATGCGACCGAGGGCGGAAGATTGTGGGTGCATCATGCAGTTCGGTGGCCGGCAGCAATGTGCAAAGATCGGTTGTGTCCATGGATGAATGTTCGCTGTCCAGCAGCAGGAAGCCGAAGTCCAGGCGGGCCATTAGCTCGATCACGCTGGGGTGGGGAACCGTGCACCAGGCGCCGGCTATGACCTCCTGGCGAAGCAGGCGCGCTCGCAGCATCATTGCCAGGGAAAGGCTCTTGTTCGTGGAAAGGAACGGCTCGACGCTCAACGCGGGCTCCTCATGTAACGAGTGGTGGAGAATGCTGCAAAAGCCCGTTGGATCAGCAAGGCAAACAGCACATAGATAACCGAAATGAGGATCAGCGGTTCATAGGTCAGGTAGGTCGCTTGCCGCACCTGTGCTGCGACCGAATACACATCCATGACGGTGATCGTCGCAACCAGAGGCGTCGCCTTCAGTTGCAGGATCGTTTCGCCAACCAGCGTCGGCAGCGCCCGGTTGAAGGCTTGCGGCAACCAGATACGGCGAAAGATATGCCAGCGGGACATGCCGAAGGACTGGGCGGCTTCCAGCTGGCCTTTGGCCACCCCTGCGAAGGCCCCTCGAAAAACCTCACCCTCGTAAGCGGCATAGGATACCGTCAGGGCAATCACAGCATAGGGCCATGCCTGCCGCAACAGCGGCCAAAGCGCCGAGTCCCTGATTTCAGGATTTGCGGCAAAGACAGAGCCCAGGCCATAGTAAAGCAACCAGAGCTGCAACAGCAGCGGCGTGCCGCGGATGATGCTGCAGAATGTCCGGGCCGGAACGCTCAACCAACGCGGACCGACCACCTGGACAAAACCCAGGGGGATTGCAGCAGCCAGCCCTAGCGCCGTCGTCACGACCAGCAGCAGTAGTGTTGCAAGCAGGCCCCAGAGCAGCTTGGGATAATAATCAAGCAGCCAATCCCACCGCATCGTCGTCGCAGCATAAACTGCAAAGGCTCCGAGGATAATCCAGCCCCAGCGGCCCAGTGCCGGCGCCTTGGTTGGCGCGAGAACGGAAACAGGTTGCAGGGCCGGTTTTGCGGCGTCGGTCATGCGCGAATATCCTGTGGCAATCCGCGCCGCGCCCAGACCTCAAGCCGGCGCGAGACGACATTGGAAATCAGCGACGCGATCAGATAAAGGCAGCCCGCGGCCAGGAAGAACGTGAAGTATTCCTTGGTCGATCCTGCCGCCTGTCGCGTTACCTGGGTCAGTTCGCCAAAGCCCAGCACGGCCAGAAGTGCGGTATCCTTCATGGCGATCAGCCAAAGGTTGGAAAGTCCCGGCAACGCAGCAGGCAGCATGGCAGGCAGCGTAATGCGCCGCAGCACTGCAGCGCCTGTCATGCCAAAGGCACGCCCTGCCTCGATCTGGCCCACGGGAACGGACAGGATCGCTCCGCGGATCACTTCGGTTGAATAGGCACCCTGAACAAATCCGAGGACGAAAACACCTGCAGCAGCGCCGTTGATCTCGACGTAGGAGTAGCCCAGCAGTCCAGCGACCGCATTCACCAGATCGGCACCGACGAAGTAGACAATCAAGATCAGCACAAGCTCGGGCACGGAGCGCACGATGGTCGTGTAAAGTTCGAGCAGCTGTTTGACGATGGCGTTGCCGTAGAGCTTGCCGACACTGGCAAAGATGCCGATTACCAGCCCCAGGGCAAAAGCGCCGAAGGCAATGGTCAGGGAACGATACAGCCCGATCAGCAGCGCCTCTCCCCAACCCTCGTTGAGGAGAAGCTCCAGATTCAGGCCCAGGATGTTCAGGGAAGACATCGTGGACAGCTTACCTCACTGCGCATCGCCATAGATGTCATGGTCGAAGTATTTCGCCGTGATCGTGTCGTAAGTGCCATTCTCGCGCAGAGCCGCAATCGCTGAGTTCAGGCGTTCCTTGACTTCGGTTTCATCTTTGCGAAGTCCTGCGCCGTAACCCTCTCCCAGCGTCTCGACATCACGAGGCAGCACGCCCTTGGACTCGCAGCAGGCGCCCGCCGAGGTCTTGAGGAACTCGTTCATGGCGATGCTGCCATCCAGAACCACGTCGATGCGGCCGGCCGCAAGGTCCTGGTAGGCCTCGTCCTGCGAAGCATAGCCGCGGATCTCGGCAGCGTCCGAAGCATAGTTCTTCTGCGCATAAGTCTGATATCCGGTGGAAACCTGGACGCCGATGATCTTGCCGGCCATATCGGAAGGCTCGATACCCAGATCAGCCTCCTTGGCAGCGACGACTTCAGTCACAACCTCATAATACTTGTCCGAAAAGTCGATGACCTTGCGCCGTTCGTCGTTGATCCTCAGCGAGTTCAGGATCACATCGATCTTTCCGCCGAGCAGCGCTGGAATGATGCCCTCCCAGGCGACTGGAACCAGTTCGCAGTCGTATTTTGCCTCCGCGCACAAGGCATCGATGAACTCAGGCTCCCATCCCGTCCATTCGCCGCCGGGCGAGGGTACCCAGAAGGGCGGATAGGCTTCGGGCGAGAAGCCGACCTTTAGCGTTTCAGCCTGGGCATTTGCGCCAAACAGCGTTGCCGCCAGCGACAGCGCAGCAATCATCGTTTTCATTCTTCACTCCCTTATGGTTGCTATTATTGGAAATTGCCGAGGAACCGTGCCAGCCGTTCAGATTGGGGGTTGCCAAAAAGCTCGGCAGGCGCCCCTTGCTCCTCAATCCTGCCGTTGTGCAGGAACACGACCTTGCTGGCGACCTCGCGCGCGAAAGCCATCTCGTGGGTCACCAGCACCATGGTGCGCCCCTCTTCTGCAAGCGCTGTGATCACCTTCAACACTTCGCCCACAAGTTCCGGATCGAGCGCAGAAGTCGGTTCGTCGAACAACATTGCATAGGGATTCACAGCCAACGCCCGCGCTATGGCGGCGCGCTGCTGCTGCCCGCCTGACAGGAAGGAAGGATACTCGTGGATCTTGTGACCGAGGCCGACGCGGTTCAGCAGATCCTCGGCCTGCAAGACTGCCTCCTTGCGCTCTAAGCCCAGAACACGGACCGGCGCCTCGATGACATTCTCCAGCAATGTCATATGGGTCCAAAGGTTGAAGCTTTGGAACACCATTGCCAGCCGACTACGGATACGCCGGATTTGCGCGCCCGAACTCGGGGCGAGATTGCCGTGCCCATCCGGCTTCAAGGAAATATCTTCACCATTGATACGGACAGTGCCCGCTGACGGATGTTCCAGAAAGTTGAGACAGCGCAAGAAGGTGGATTTTCCTGATCCGCTGCCGCCAATGATCGCGACGACATCCCCTTGAAGTGCTGTAAGATCGATCCCCTTGAGGACTTCGTGTGATCCGAAGGACTTGCGGATGCCTTCGACATGCAGCGCTTCAGGCGACGCGACCGCGTCGGAGCTCAAGCTCATTCCCTGTCATTCCTGTTATAATTTAGGTTTCCCTTGAGGGCAGACTATCTGTAGCTTTTGCGCCTATGAACGCTAAAAAATCTTGTATTACGACAAAACTGGCTCATGCGTAAGCTGCGCCGCTACATCCCCTCGGGTAACCTGCTTTACGTCTTTGACGCGGCAGCGCGTCTTGAGAGCTTCACCAAGGCGGCCGAGGAACTCAACGTCACGCCTGCCGCCGTGAGCCACGCCATCAGGCAGTTGGAGCAAGGTCTGGGCCTGCCGCTGTTTCATCGCCGGCACCGTCAGTTGATCCTGAATTCCGAGGGCTTGAAGCTCCGCGACAGCATCACCTCTGGCTTGAACCATGTCGAGGACACGGTCGAGGAGTTGCGCGCCTCTTTGACCTCGACTGTCATCAAGGTCTATGCGCCGATCGCCGCCGGAAGTTACTGGTTCCTGCCGCGCTTGAACCAGTATCCGGACGAGACGACCCGGATCGAGATGCAGCTCTATAATTCCGATCGCAATCTCCAGTTGCCCGCTGATGGGGCGTCGTTTGCCATCACTAATGGGCGCGTGGACTGGTCCGGTCACGAAACGCGCAAGTTTGCCCGAGAGATCATCACCCCTGTCTGCAGTCCCTCCTATCTCGAGAAGCATGGTCCCATTCGCTTGGCCCAGGATTTGCTGGGCCATCCGCTTCTTCACCTCGACGCGAACTATCACGAAGGCATCGTCTGGAATGATTTCTTGGGCTTTTTCGGCGTCGAGCCTGGCTCAGGGCAGACGGGCGTGACCTACAACAACTATATCCTGGTCATGCAGGCGGCTCTGACTGGAGCAGGTATTGCGCTCGGCTGGCAGCATTCGACCGATGAGTTGATAAAATCCGGGTCGCTTGTGCGCGCCCTGGATGTGGCGGTGGATTCAGGGGAGCACTTCTGGGTCGTGCATCGGAGCGAGCGCGATCTTTCTCCGAGAGCGAAGGCGGTCCGAGATTGGTTCATCGCGATGCGTCAGGCAGAAGACGCAGCCTTGGACAGCGATACGACACGTCATCTGAAAGCAAGTCGCCACATCACATGACGCCTACCGGGCAAGGACAAAGCGCTGCAAATCGGTGCTCTCTAGTGAAAGGCAGCCGATCTGGCCCATGATCGCGTCGAGCTCGTCCCGAAGGATCTCCAGTGCTCGGTCTGCTCCTTTTTCGCCGCCGGCCACTGCACCGTAGAGAGGGGCTCGTCCCGCGAAGACGAAATCCGCGCCAAGACACAGGGCTGCCAGTACATCCGTGCCACGGCGAATGCCGCCATCGATCATCAGCGGAAACTTTGCACCCACCGCATCACGCAAAAGCGGGATCAGGTCTGGAATTGCAGCAAGTCGGTCACTTTGCCTACCGCCATGGTTCGAAGCGATGATGCCGTCCGCACCCAATTCTACGGCAATGGCCGCATCTTCAGGATGGGATACGCCCTTTACCACCAGCTTGCGCGGCCACAGGTCACGAAACAGCTTCAGATGGTCCCACGTCTGGACGCAATAGGAATGCGTATTGGCAAACTGTGCAACCTGCATGGCATTCGCGCCTGAAGGAGCGTATGGCCTCCAGTTCTCCATGACGGGCATCCCACCATTGGCAAGGTAGCGTACTGCCCATGCGGGATGCATCATGCCATCGAGCAGAAGCCTTGGCGTCAGTGCCAACGGAATTGCAAAGCCGTTCCGAAGGTCCCGCTCACGCCGCGCTGCCACTGGGATATCGATGGTAATGACCAGCGCTGCACATCCGGCGCGATCGGCGCGACGGATCATGTCTGTCGTAATCTGCGGGTCGGCCGCGCCATAGAGTTGGTACCAGGCATGTTCTGGAGCCGCCTCCATGACCGTCTCGATTGAGTCGACACTTGTTCCGGACAGGATGAAGGGAAGATTGGCCCGCTTGGCTGCTCCCGCAAGGATTGTATCGGCTCGGGGTCGAAACACGCCCGCGTAACCCGTGGGGGCAATCCCGAAAGGACTGTCATAGGTTCGGCCAAACAGAGTCTTGCTCTGGCTGCGCTGTGTAACATCGATCATGTAGCGCGGCAGGAAACGCACGCGCGAAATAGCATCCTCGTTGTCCCTCAAAGCAGCTTCGTCACCGGCGCCCCCCTCGATCCAGTCGAACAAAATTCTCGGCAAATGCTTCTTGGCTCGGTGCCGCAAGTCGTCGACGGTAATGATGGATTTCATGATGGCTCTTCAGTTTGGAGCCAGCACCCTACAACTGTCGCTTTAGATCGGCGCGCGTAAAAAACTCACACTTGCCTGAGGTGGATTTGTCAGAACCCTGCTTCTGCTTCTGCTTCTGCTTCTGCTATTGCGCAGCATGTGGATTCCACGCGTCCTTTGAGTGAAAGCCATTTCGGTCTCAAAACGAACGTACCCTTACGAATGTAGAGGGGGTTTGCTAAGAACTAAAACATCCCCCTGTCACGCCCTGCCCCGCCCTCTGCCAATCTTCCATGGGCTGTTGTCACCAAGTAAAAATATCGCCTTGTGAGCCATTTAGAAATGTCGCCTGGGGCTTAGAGCGATAATCCGGCCCCGGCCCGCTCTCCAGCACAAGGGCCGTAGGGACGGGGCCGGCGACAGCGCGCCGTTTGCAGGCTTCGGCTATCGTGGCTGAGGGCATGTGGGCCCGTCGTCATTGTACAGGTCGTTGCAAGACCTGCGCAGCCTGAGCTTCTGCCGCGCGTCGTTCGGCGCGTTTGTCGAGCCAGCTCTTTCGACCACGACCGCGCTTGCCGGTCGGGGTGTAGTAATCTCGCTGCTTGCCCACGGGTCCGACCTGCGGCGGGTTGGTCTGTTGCTGGATCATGATGTAGGACAGCACCTCAGCCAATCGCTTGTTCTCGGTGATGCTGGCGTGGGTCACCCGCTGCTGGCTAGGGTCAAACACCCGGTAGGGCAGCAAAAAGCCCTTCCAGCGGATCTCGAGCGGCCGGTCTGGATAGGCGTAGGTCTCGACATACTGGCCGATGGCGCTGCGGGCGTGCTCGCTGTCATTCAGAATGAACTTCCTGCGCTCGTAATGGATCACCAGGTTGCCGCTGAGCCGGCGCTGATCGCGGATGCAGAGGATCTCGCGGAGCCGCGATGCCGGCACATTCAGCGGCCGGTGCTGGTCATCCGAGTGGGCAGGAGTATAGGCAAAACGCTCATTGTGGCGTGCCATGAAGCCGGGAAGGAAGGCGTTGGCGGCTTCCATGTCAGAGATGCCCGCAAGGCGCAGTTCCTTGACCAGACGATCCTGCAGGGTGCGGTTGGCTCGTTCGACGCGGCCCTTGGCCTGCGAGGAATTGGCACACAGGATCTCGATGTTCAGTTCCGCCAGAGCGCGGCCGAACTGCGTCATGGCATGCCCGTTGCGGACCTCGGGACGGTTGATGCGAAAGATGCTGTGCTTGTCGGAGTAGAAGGCAACCGGGCGGCCGTGCTCCGCCAGGTAGCCCTCCAAAGCCGCGAAGTAAGCTTCGGTGGTCTCCGACGGGACAAAGCGCATCTGCATCAGCTTGCCGGTGGCATCATCGATGAACACCAGCAGCGTGCAGGCCGGGCCGCGATCCTCAAACCAGCGATGATCCGAGCCCTTGATCTGGATCAACTCGCCAAGAGCTTGCCGGCGCAGCCGGGGCTGGTGAACACGGCGCCGCTGCGCACGGCTGTGCCAAAGCCCGCCCGCCATCATCCATTGCCGCAGGCTCTCCGACGAGATGCGGATGCCATGCCGCTCGGCCAGCTTCTCGGCCGCCAGCGTCGGCCCGAAGTCGGGATAGTCGCTGCGGATCAGGGACAGGATGTAGTCGCGCTTGAGAGCGCCGATGCGGTTGTTCGAGGGTCGGCCGCGCAGCTTGTGGCGTACCGCCATGGCGCCTTCGTCCCGCACCTTGCCGAGCAAGCGTTGCACCTGCCGCTGACTGAGGCCAAGCAGACTGGCAGCTGTCGCTGAGCGCAAGCTGCCGTCCAAAACCTGCGCCAAAACCTCGATCCGCTGAAGCTCACGTTCGCTCATCAGGAGAAGTCCCATGCCGATGCCCTTGTGTCACATCCTGCGCGCAAGGCTCCGGCAGCAGGGCAAGGGCGACAAATCAACTTTGCCAGTTCGCGACAATTCTACTCTGCGCTGCAGGCTCCATTCTGAATGCACCAGTCCTGCGGGGCAGGGTTTGTCATGGTGCCTCCAGTCTTATCAGTTCATCTCGAAACGCTTCGATGGGTGTCCGGTAGCCCAGGCACTTCCGGGGAGTGGCGTTCAGGCGCTGACACATCATTCTCATCGAACGAGGCGTCAGCTGCAACACAGCGGTGTCTCGGGGCAGGTAGCGACGGAGCCGCCTGTTCATGTTCTCGACCGAGCCTTTTTGCCAAGGCGCCTGCGGATCGCAGAACCACGCCTTCGTGCCCATGCCACTCTCCAGCTCGCGCCAGGCCACGAACTCCAGGCCGCGGTCAAAGGTGATCGAGCGCCGCGCCTCGGCGGGCAGGGGTGACATCTCATGAATCAGACGGTTCATGAGGGGCCGAGACTTCCGGTCATTGTTGCGCAGCAGAACGGTGTAGCGGGTCTTGCGTTCGACCAGCGTCGCCACATTGGCATCGCCTTGAGTTCGCTCAAAGATCATCAAGTCATTCGCGGCGCTTACGCGGCCCCACTGGGGCCACGGTCGCCGCTCATTCCCAATTCCCAAACTGGCTGCGATCGTTGATCTCGGACGGCCGGTTATGGATGCTTGTTTCCGCAGGAAAAACCCGGTTGCGGGGCGTGCGGGCATAGCGCGGCTTCCGCTTTCGGCGCCGCTCAGGCAGGAGGCGCGCCAATTGCGCTGACTGGCCTTCGGCAGAATAGACATACTGGTAGATTGTCTCATGGCAGAGCCGGTGCGGGGCACCGGGTTCGATCCTGAGCCGACCTGCAATCTGTTCGGGAGACCAGCCTTCCTGAAGGCAGTGGATCACTTCGGCGCGTAAGTCCGGAAGACGCTCGAGCTTGCGCCGGCGGGAACGCCTGCGGTCGGCCTGGGACTGAGCCGTCACATGCCAGTAGCCATCAGCCTGCGGGACATCCTTGTCATGCCACCAGTTCCTTTTGACCTCGCGGGTGATGGTCGAGCGACTGCGGCCGAGCATCTGCGCAATCTTCGTCTTCGGCACCTTGGCCTGCAACAAACGCGCAATCACGCGGCGTTCGTCCAGCGTCAGGTTGGTGAAAGGGCGCCTCATCACATCCTCCTGAATAGCTTCAGGAAACTATCGAGTGATGCATTCCAGAATGGAATGTGCCCACCTACATGGGCTCCGGCGCCTAACGGGTGTTATGGAACTCCAAGAGGAGATCGCCCGACGGGCGGCTTCAACCGCAGTCAGCACCCTGCTGAAGGACACATGCATCCCTTAGCACAAATTGCAAACGTCTCAAACTGGTGGGCTATAAGCGGGGAGAGTTCGGTGGAGTAACCCTCTACCTTCAGGCGCTCAAAATGTGCCAAGGACCGCCTCCGGTAGAGGCGGCCATATTTTCTTTCGTCTATTTCAAGCAATCAAACCCGTTCCAGCGCTACGGCGATGCCCTGTCCCACGCCGATGCACATGGTCGAGAGCGATCGCTTGCCGCCGCTGCGGAGCAGTTCCAGCGCCGCCGTTCCGGTTATCCGTGCGCCTGACATGCCGAGCGGATGGCCAAGCGCGATGGCCCCGCCGTTCGGGTTCACGCGCGGGTCGTCATCAGCGATCCCCAGGTCGCGCAGTGTGGCAAGGCCTTGGCTGGCGAAAGCCTCGTTCAGTTCGATCACGTCGAAGTCGGTCTGCGCCAGCCCAAGCTGTGCCAGAAGTTTCTTGGAGGCAGGTGCCGGACCGAAGCCCATGATGCGCGGCGGAACACCGGCTGTGGCCCCGCCCAAAACACGGGCAATCGGGGTCAGCCCGTAACGCTTCGCTGCGGCTTCCGAGGCGATGATCAGCGCCGCCGCCCCGTCGTTCACGCCCGAGGCATTGCCGGCTGTGACCGACCCATTGGGAAACAAGGGCTTCAATTTAGCGAGCGCGTCAGCAGTCGTCGCACGAGGATGTTCGTCCTGTGCCACGATTACAGGATCCCCCTTGCGCTGCGGTACGCTGACCGGGGTGATCTCGATGGCCAGACGGTCCCGCGCGGCAGCAGCCTTGGTCTGACTGGCCAATGCCATGGCGTCCTGCGCCTCGCGGCTGATGCCGAAATCATCAGCCACGTTCTGCCCGGTCTGCGGCATGCTGTCGACGCCGTACTGCGCCTCCATGGCCGGGTTGACGAAGCGCCAGCCGATGGTGGTGTCATAGACCGCGTTGTTGCGCGAGAAGGCGCTTTCCGCCTTGGGCATCACGAAGGGCGCGCGCGACATGCTCTCGACACCGCCTGCGATCATCAGCTCAGCCTCGCCCGCCTTGATGGCGCGGGCGGCGGTGAGGACCGCGTCCATGCCCGAGCCACAAAGCCGATTGATCGTGGTGCCCGGTACCTCGACCGGCAGGCCCGCCAGCAGTGACGACATGCGCGCAACGTTGCGGTTGTCCTCGCCCGCCTGGTTGGCGCATCCGAAGATTACCTCGTCGACGGCCGCCCAGTCCACGCTGCCATTACGCGCCATCAGCGCCCTGAGCGGGATCGCGCCCAGATCGTCGGCGCGCACTGAGGACAGCGCGCCGCCAAAGCGGCCGATGGGTGTGCGGATATAGTCGCAGATATAGGCTTCGGTCATGTCACACCTCGGGGACGATCACGTGGGCCGCCTCGCCATCCACATGCAGCGGCGGAACAGCCCGCCGGGCAGTGTGGAACATTGGCCCACCTTTGTGGCGTGGAAAGCCGTAGCCATGCACCTTTACAAGGTCTATATCCTCCGGGTTCCTGGCAATGCCCTCATCTAAAATTTTCTGTCCCTCGTCGGCCATAATGGCAATGAGTCGAGTTGCGATTTCAGCGCTGCTTTGCGGCCGGGGTACTCCGGTCAGCGGCTTGAGCAGCCTAGCCACTTCTGCCGATGGCTGAGGAGTACGATCGTCATCTGCGTAATCATACCAGCCTGCGCGGGTTTTCTGGCCGAGGCGTCCTGCCCGCACGAGGATATCCCCAAGCATTTCCGGCACATTTTCACCGCAGGCACGTGCGGCCTCGCGGGCCCGAAAGGCGATGTCGAGGCCGGCCATGTCTTGTGTCTCGAAGGGGCCCATCCCGAAGCCATAATCTCGCATCGCTCTGTCTATTTGTTCCGGGCCAAGGCCGTCGCGCAGCATGGCCTCGGCACCGGCGCGGAGGCGTTTCACAATGCGGTTCCCGATAAAGCCTTCGCAATTGCCAGCCTGAACGGGGATCTTGCCCAGACGACCTGCCAGCGCAAAGCAGGTGGCAAGAGTACGCGTGGAGCTGCCTTTCAAAGGCACGATCTCCAGGAGTTTCATCACGTGGGCCGGGCTGAAAAAGTGCAGTGCGATGAAGCGATCCTGTCCTGGTAAGTCCCTCACGAGGGTGTCGGGATCAAGGTATGACGTGTTTGTCGCGATTATCATATCGGGAGAGCAGATACCGACCAGTTCTTCAAACACAGCGCGTTTGATGCCGCGGTCCTCGAACACTGCCTCGATCACCATGTCACAGCGGGCCATGGCTTGACAGCCAACCCTTCCCCTGACCCGGACGAGGCGATCGGCGGCCTCCACCTCATCACATAAGCCACGCTTTACCTGAGCAGCGAAGATCCCTTCGACCCGCGCCATGCCGGCTTGGAGTGCGTCGCGGCTTGTTTCGGCAAGCTCCACGTGCAGACCCGCGCTGGCGAGGGCTGCGGCAATGCCGCTGCCCATGGTACCACCGCCTACCACGCCGATATGTCTCAAGGACGAGGATGTTTCTCCGCGCAGGCTGGAAGGCCGCAGGGCAGCCCGCTCCGCGAAAAAGAGATAGCGCAGCGCTGCAGCTTCTTCGGAGCCGCGCAGCGACAGAAACGTCTCACGTTCTTGTGCCATTCCAGCGGCAAAGCCGGAGGTTGTGCCTGTTCGAATGGCGGACAAAGCAGCGGCAGGCGCGGGATTTCCGCGTGCCGCTTTGGTGATCCGTTTAAGAGCCGTGTTCCAGAAGTGCGCTCCTGGATCGGCAAGGGGTCTTTCGGCTGCAGGCACCGGTAGCGGCTTTGAGGCAATCTGCTGCGCGAAGTCCAGTGCCTCTTCGATTAAATCGCCGGCCGCGGCTCGATCGGCAAAGCCAATATCCAATGACTCAGCCGCAGCGATTTCCCGCCCATTAGTAATGACATCGGTGGCAAGAGCATTGCCGATCAATCGGGGCAGACGTTGTGTGCCGCCCGCGCCGGGGATGATGCCGAGCTTTGTTTCTGGCAGTGCGATGCGCGCGCTATTCGCAAGGATGCGGTAATGACAGCCAAGCGCCAGTTCGGCGCCGCCGCCGAGCGCCGCACCGTTGATCGCGGCCACCCAAGGCTTGCGCGAAGCCTCGATAGCAGAGATGGCATCCGGGAGATGTGGTGCTTCAGGTGGACGATCGAATTCGCTGATATCCGCACCACCGACGAAGACCTTACCCTGCCCGGTCAGGACGACTGCGCGGATGTTATCATCCTGATCCAGCCTGGCGATCATGGCGCACAACTGTTGGCGAGCTGTCTGACCAAGTGCGTTTACTGGCGGGTTATCGATGGTGACGAGAGCAACGCCGTTGTGGTCCTGTCGAGTGATCAGGGGGGTGTTCATCGGCTCTAACTCCTTCGATGATCAGAATAAGGATGTCAGTCTGGACCGACAATGACGGCCGTCGCCGGGACTATCCCGGCGCGAAGTTGCACAAGCGCACCGCATCATCGGCCACAAGGAGTGCGATGCAGTAGCATTCAAGCCCTGCCCATGAGCGCGCATTGATTTCAGTAATACCAAGATCCTTTGTCCTAGACCTTTGTCGCCAGGCATAGCGCTTGACTGTTGGCAGCGCCCTCTCACGCGGCAAGGCTTGCAACCAGCATAAGCATGACAAACCATCTTCCGCAACATTCTGATTGATTAGGCAATCAGAATTCTTGACTTGTCGATTTCACTTCTGCACTACTTGCGACTGAGGCAGCCTGGGGCACCGGGCATGCGGAATGTATGGGAGGTCAGCAATGGCAGATAAGGCGTTAGGGGTAGTCGGGGCAGCGATGCGCGACCATGTTCTCCTTCCCGCACAGGAGATGGCGAAACTCGGCAAGGCCTCTCAGCCGGTGCTGACTCATGCCGAGGGCATTTATGTCTACGCCGAAGACGGGCGTCGCCTGATTGACGGGCCTGCGGGTATGTGGTGCGCCCAAGTTGGCTATGGTCGCCGCGAAATCGTCGATGCGATGGCGCACCAGGCAATGATGCTGCCGTATGCCTCACCCTGGTACATGGCCACGAGTCCTGCCGCGCGACTGGCAGAAAAGATCGCCTCGCTGACGCCAGGCGATCTGAACCGGATCTTCTTCACGACAGGCGGCTCAACCGCCGTGGACAGCGCCCTGCGCTTTTCTGAGTTCTACAACAACGTGCTGGGCCGACCGGACAAGAAACGCATTATCGTGCGCTATGATGGCTATCACGGCTCAACGGCCCTGACGGCCGCGTGTACCGGCAGAACCGGAAACTGGCCAAACTTCGACATTCAGCAGGACCGGATTTCATTCCTTTCGAGCCCAAACCCCCGCCATGCCGGTAACCGCAGTCAGGAAGACTTCCTGGATGATCTGGTGAAGGAATTTGAGGACCGGATTGAAGAGCTTGGAGCCGATACGATCGCGGCTTTCCTTGCTGAGCCGATCCTTGCCTCGGGTGGCGTTATAATTCCGCCGAAGGGTTATCACGCACGCTTCAAGGCGGTCTGTGAGAAGCACGACATTCTTTATATTTCGGATGAGGTAGTTACAGGTTTCGGGCGTTGTGGCGAATGGTTCGCGTCCGAAAAGGTATTCGGCGTCGTTCCCGACATCATCACCTTCGCAAAGGGCGTGACCTCGGGCTATGTGCCTCTTGGTGGGCTGGCAATATCCGAAAAGGTGCTTGCGCGGATCTCGGGCGACAAGGCCAAGGGCAGTTGGTTCACCAATGGTTACACCTACAGCAACCAGCCCGTGGCCTGTGCAGCAGCGCTTGCCAATATCGATGTGATAGAGCGCGAGGGCATTCTTGAGCAGGTGCGCGACATGGCGGACTATTTCGCCACTGCACTCGCTTCGCTCAGGGACCTGCCGGGCGTTGCCGAAACCCGTTCGGTAGGGCTTGTGGGATGCGTGCAATGTCTCCTGGACCCGACAAGAGCGGATGGAAATCCGGAAGACAAAGCTTTCACGCTCAAGATCGATGAACGCTGCTTTGAACTTGGCCTGATTGTCCGCCCGCTTGGTGATCTTTGCGTGATCTCACCACCGCTCATCATCAACCGCGCCCAGATTGACGACATGGTGGCCATCATGCGCCAAGCAATTTCAGAAACCGGCGCAGCCTACGGACTGAAAGCAAAAGAACCGGCCGCCGTTTGAAGCGGTCTGAACAAAACCTCCAATCTGACAGGACTTATATGCTGCAAGAAATCGACTGGCACGCTCGCGCCAAAGCCGTAGCCCTTCCGAACCGCCCATTCATCGAGGGGGCGTACGTTGATAGCCTTTCCAACGAGACATTTCCTTGCATCTATCCCGGTGACGGGAGGCTGCTGACCCAAGTGGCATCTTGCAGCGATGCTGACGTCGATGCGGCAGTTCGTTCGGCGCGCAAGGCCTTTGACTCGGGGGTCTGGTCACGAATGGCACCTGCAGATCGCCGCCGCATCCTGTTGCGCTTTTCCGAACTTATCCTAGCAAACCGCGAAGAGTTGGCCCTGCTGGAAACGCTCAATGTCGGCAAGCCCATCGCCAATGCCTATAACGGGGATGTGGTCAGCGCAGCCGCCTGCATTGCCTGGTACGCCGAAGCGATCGACAAGGTCTATGGTGAGGTCGCTGCCACTGCCCATGACATGACCACCCTTGTGGTGCGAGAGCCTCTGGGCGTCGTTGCAGCCGTGGTGCCTTGGAACTACCCGATGTCGATGGCGGCCTGGAAGCTTGGGCCTGCCCTTGCGACCGGCAACTCGGTCATCTTGAAGCCTGCCGAGCAATCTCCGTTCACCGCGCTGAAATTCGGCGAGCTCGCGATCGAGGCTGGTATTCCGGCTGGCGTACTGAACGTCGTTCCTGGACTTGGCCACATCGCCGGAAAGGCGCTTGGCATGCACATGGATGTCGATTGTGTCGGCTTTACCGGCTCGACCGAGGTCGGCAAGTACTTCATGCAGTACTCGGGGCAATCGAATATCAAACGTATCGGGCTCGAACTCGGAGGCAAGTCGCCCCAGGTGGTTTTGGCGGACTGTGATGATCTTGACGCGGCAGCGGCCGGGATCGCGGCTGGGATCTTCGCCAATACCGGGCAGGTTTGTAATGCGGGCTCGCGTCTCATTGTGGATGAACGCGTGCGCGACGAGTTGCTGGATAAGATCGCAGCGCAGGCGAAGGCCTTTGCTCCCGGTGACCCGCTCAGCACAACCACGCGCATGGGTTCGATGGTCAGCGAAGAGCAGATGGATCGCGTCCTCGGTTATATCGATGCAGGCCGCGCGGATGGCGCCAATACGCTGATCGGCGGCACCCGTGTAAAGGCAGACACTGGAGGGTTCTATATCGAGCCGACAATCTTCGAGGGCGTGCGTAACGACATGAAGATTGCCCAGGAAGAGATCTTTGGTCCGGTTCTGTCCGCCATCACTGTCAAAGACTTCGACGAGGCAATGACGGTGGCGAATGACACGGTCTATGGGCTGGCAGGTGCGGTCTGGACCGGCTCGGTGAAGAACGCTCATCGTGCCGCCAAGGCGATGCGCGCTGGTGTGGTCTGGGTCAATTGCTTCGATCGTGGTTCACTCGCCGTGCCTTTTGGCGGGTTCAAACAGTCGGGCTTCGGCCGTGACAAGTCGCTCCATGCCATAGACAAGTACACCGACCTGAAAGCGGTCTGGTTCGCTCACTGACCGGCGCCGACGCATCGCCTACCCTCTTCGGGCGATGCGCTTTTTTCGCTCAGAGACATTCCGCAGACTGGAGCTCGCCGATGTGGAAGGACGACATCCTCACGTACCCTGTTGTTCCTTACGAGGAACGCCGCCGCCGGATTGAGGAAGAACCACTGCCGGAGAACATCGGGGCGCTGATTGACGAGGCTGCGGATGCAGCGGGAGATCAGCTGTTGTGGAATTTCTTTGAGTCCGGCGAGACCATTACCTATACGCAGATGCGCCGTGTAGTGAACGGGCTTGCGACAAAGCTGGTGGCGCTTGGCATCACCAAGGGCACGCATGTCGGCGTGATGCTACCTAACATCCCGGCCTTCCCGTTGACCTGGTTGGCTCTGGGGCGGATCGGGGCCGTGATGCTGCCGATCAACCCCGGCTATACACCGCGCGAGATCGCCCATGTGTTGAACATCGCGAACGCCGAATGGGTGGTGACGCATGAGACCACTCGCGCAGTGCTGGATCAGGCCCATGCAGAAAGGCTGGTCAGCCTGCCAGCAAACCGGCTGATCGTGGTTGGGGAGTCAAATGGCGATACCCACGAGTGGAGAGCACTTGCCTCCGAGCCGCGCGACAGCTTTACGCCACCATCGCCGGTCGGGCATGATGAGCTACTCAATATCCAGTTCACCTCCGGGACCAGTGGCTTTCCCAAGGGCTGCATGCTTAGCCAGCGCTACTGGATTTCAGCGGGAAAGGTTAACGCGTTTCGCGACGGAAGAATTTATCGGCGAATCCTGGCATCGACGCCATTCTTCTATATGGATCCGCAATGGCTTCTGCTGATGACCATGTATCAGCGCGGCACGCTTTTCGTGGCAGCAAAACAATCGACAAGCCGCTTCAGCTCATGGCTGCAGGCGCATGACATTGAGTTTTGCCTGCTGCCTTGGGTGCTGCATGGTATGGCTCCACAGGCGCATGATGCCGACAACAAGGTGATCCGCGCCAATATCTATGGTTGTCCCCGTGATCTGCACAAGGGTATCGAAGAGCGCTTTGATCTGAATGCTCGTGAGGCCTTCGGCATGACCGAGGTTGGCCCGGCCATGTTCGCGCCGATCGAGCGCGCCGATAAGGTCGGCACCGGCTCCTGCGGATTGCCCTGCCCGTTCCGCGAATGCCGGATCGTGGGCGAGGACGGAAAGCCGGTTGCCCGGGGTGAGATCGGTGAACTGCAGATCCGTGGCCCGGGCATCATGCTCGGCTATTATAACAATCCAGAAGCCACCGCCGAAGTGCTGAAAGACGGCTGGTTCTCGTCTGGCGACCTCTTTCGTCAAGATGAAGACGGGTTCTATTACATTGTCGGGCGCAAGAAGGACATGATCCGCCGCTCGGCTGAGAATATCGCTGCGCGTGAAGTAGAAACGGTTCTTGCCGCTGCCCCGGGGGTGGCCGAAGTCGCGGTGGTTGGGGTGCCCGACCCTCTGCGCGGCGAAGAGGTCAAGGCCTTTATTCGGCTAAGAGAGCAGGTTGAGGCCAGCTCTGCGATCCTTTTTGGTATTATCGCCACCGCCCAGAGCGGGCTCGCGCCCTTCAAGGTGCCGCGCTTCTATGCCTTCGTGGATGATTTCCCACGCACTGCCTCGCTGAAGATCGCCAAGCCACAGATCACTGCGGGTGTCGGTGACCTGCGTGCCGGTTCATTCGACCGCAACACGGGCGAATGGATCTGCGTCGCCGGCCAGGGAGCCAAGGCATGAGGCCCGGCTATGATGCCATCATTGTCGGCGGCGGGCATAACGGCCTGACCTGTGGCGCGTATCTTGCGCGCGCCGGGGTGAGAGTCTTGGTTGTTGAACGCCGCGACATCATCGGCGGTGCCGCCGTCACTGGCGAGATCGCGCCAGGCTATCGCAGTTCGCTGGCTTCCTACTACCAAGGCCTGTTGCAGCCCAAGGTTATCCTCGATCTCGAACTGCAGAAATATGGCTTTGAGGTGATCCCAGCCGCGCCGACAGTCTTCGCGCTGGAAGGCGGTCGTACTTTCACCATGTGGGAAGACCCCGACCGTTTCGCCGCAGAGATCGCCAAGTTCTCGAACATCGACGGCGAGGCCTACGCGAAGTATCGGGCGCATATGCTGAAGATCGCGCCCCATATGAAGCAGCTTCTATGGGAGATACCCGTCAACCCGGCCAGCAGCAAGATCAGTGATCTTAAAAGGCTTGCTGGGTTTGTCTGGCGCTTCCGCAAGATTGGACCGCAGTTCTACGACATCTACAATCTTCTGACGATGAGCGCTTACGATTATCTCTCACGCTGGTTCTCGTCTGACGATATCAAACTGGTGCTGGGTTTCTTCGCGGGCGGCGGCGGCGCCAATTCAAGCCTGAAAACGCCGGGTTCCGCCTATATGTTGGCACGCGGCATCGTGCGCGACGGATCAACTGCGGCCGGGCCTGCCGGCTTCATGAAAGGCGGCATGGGTTCGATTTCCGAGGCGATCCGTCGCTCGGGAGAGGCGCATGGAATGGAAGTGCGCACCTCCTGCCCCGTAGAGAAGATCCTCGTTGAAAATGGCCGCGCCGCGGGCGTACGGTTGGAGGGTGGCGAAGAAATCCGCTCGAAGATCGTAATCGGCAATGCGACCGCGCGGACGATCTTCACGAAGTTGCTCGACACCACCATGCTCCCCGAAGAGTTCAACCGCGACGTCCGAAATATTCGCTGTGAAAGCACGGTGTTCCGGGTCAATCTCGCGCTTTCCTCGCTACCTAGTGCGCCGGTTTTCGGTCAGACCAACCCTGAAGGCAGTATTGTGCCGCAGATGACCATCGCGCCTACTGTTGCCTATATGGAGCGCGCCTGGCATCAGGCTCAGGGCGGCGAAATGGCGGACGAACCGTTCCTGATCGTGAAGGTGCCATCGATGGTCGATCCGACGCTGGCGCCTGCAGGCCATCACATCATGAATGTCTTTGGCGGCCATGCGCCCTATACCCTCGCCAAAGGCAATTGGGACTCCCGCCGAGAAGAACTGTGGGAGCGGGTCCTGCGGGTTCTCAAGACTCAATTTCCAAATATCGAAGACATGATCCTGCACCGCCAGGTGCTGACCCCGCTTGATCTGGAGCGCATCTTTGATCTGCCGAACGGTCATGTCCATCATGGCGAGATCAGTGCCGATCAGATGTTCTTTCGCCGCCACTCACCGCAATTTGCCGATTACCGCAGCCCGATCCAAGGACTCTACCAAGCCTCTGCGTCGGTGCACCCGGGTGGTGGTGTGACCGGCGTTCCGGGTCACAATGCCGCGAAAGTCATCCTTGAAGACCGACGGAGATGGAACTGAACCGATGCTGATCGATTTCTCCAGCCGTCCGCCGCATGCGGATTTCTCACCAACTGCGCCGCATCTGCAGAATTACCGTCGCGTCTACAGGGCAAGTGAAAGCCGGACGGCGGCATCTGACGCAGCACAGGGGCTGCAGAACTGGCTTCAAACCTATGACCGTCTGGGTGCACGCCATGTCGTGCTGAAGGCACGCGATATGACCACGACGTTCGGCTTCAAGGTCCCCAACGAAGCTGTGGCGGACTTCATCCGTGTTCATGGTTCGCGCTTTATTGGTTTTGCAGGTGTCGATCCCTGGCAGGAGGATGCAGTCCACCAGTTCGATCATGCAGTGCGCAATCTGGGTCTTCGAGGTCTCAACCTGCAATGTTTCGAGCTGAAACTGCGTCCTGACGATGAGCGTCTATTCCCGCTTTATGAAAAAGCCCTTGAGCTGGGCGTGCCAGTCAATATCCACTGTGGCATCAATTTTTCGACCCATACGCCGATGGCAATCGGGCGGCCTGAATACCTGGACAATGTCATGGTCCGCTACCCAGAGCTCCGCGCCGTCGCTTCGCCCCCTGGCTGGCCTTGGGTGCAAGAACTAATCGGCGTCGCTTGGCGGCATCCAAACCTTTATGTGGGGGTACTGGCAGTCCGGCCCAAGCTGCTTGCAAAGGCACATTCCGGCTATGAGCCGCTGCTGCAGTATGGCCGCACTATTCTGAAGGAAAAAATCATCTTCGGATCGGCCTTTCCAATGATGCCGGTGGACACTGCGCTGGATGAACTCGACAGCCTGGGCCTTGATGCGGCAACACGTCGTCTCTGGCTGCATGATAATGCCGCCCGGCTTCTCGGTTTAGGAACCGGTGAAACTTGACTTTACCCTTCCGCGCCTTATGCCGGTTGTCTTGTCCTGCCGTGAAGTGACCAGAGTTTAAATGACCGATCGGAAACCAAGATCACCGCGCAGTAACGCCGCCCCTCTTCCGAAGTCCCGCGAAGATCAGGTGGTCGACCGGCGCCGTTCGCTGCTGAAAGCTGCGGTTAAGGTGATCTCGAAACGTGGGCTTACCGGGGTTACCATGAATTCCATCGCTGCAGAGGCTGAATGTTCCTACGGCGTGGTGGCGTTTCACTTCCAATCGAAAGAAGGCATCATCTTCGCCGCGCTTGATTATTCTGCGGCCGAGTATGAAGCTTTTCTGACTCGGCTGAACGTGTCAGACCGCGGTCCGGCTGAACGGATCCGCCATATGATCGATACCGACTTCAGCCGCAAGGCAGCAGGTCAGGATTCCATTGCGCTCTGGCTGGCCTTCTGGGCTGAGGCTTCGAGGGTGCCGAGCTTTCGCAAACGTTGCGCCGCGCTCCGGGTGCACTACAACGCGGCACTAACGGCGGATGTGGCCGAACTTGCAGCATTGCGGGGGAAAGATGTGCAGGCGGAACAAATTGCAGTCACGCTTAATGCGATGATTTCCGGTCTTTGGATCGAAAACCTTCTTTTGCCAGTCACAGTTGATGCCGGACGAGAGCGCGGCCGCGACGCTTGTTTAGCCTATATGCGCCTACTCTTTCCCGATGATTTCTGACGCATTGAGAAACTCTGACAAAGCTTGGTCCTAAGGGGTCCAGGCTATTTGGGTCGGCGCGGCTTCAAAACCTCTCAGTACATTGACCGCGTTGACTCCGATTGCCTCGATTGCATAGCCACCTTCCATCACGAACAGCACCGGCACCCCGACCGTTGCGATCCGCGCGCCAATTTGTGCATAGTCCTGCTCCTTCAACCGAAAATGCGAGATCGGATCATCCTTGAACGTATCGACGCCCAGAGAGACGACCAGCCGATCGGGCGCGAAAGCGCGGATCCGCTCTAGCGCCTGATCCAGTGCCGCGTTCCAGACAGAGTAATCCGATCCCCACGGTAGTGGCAGATTGAGGTTGGTCCTCTGCCCGGCACCTTCGCCGATCTCATCCGCAAAGCCGATGTAGTAGGGATACTCCTGCACCGGATCACCGTGGATGGACACCGTCAGAACATCGCCCCGGTCGTAAAAGATATCCTGCGTGCCATTGCCGTGGTGGTAGTCAATATCCAACACGGCAACGCGCGATGCGCCTTGATCGCGGAAATACTGCGCGGCAATGGCCGCGTTGTTGAGGAAACAGTAACCGCCGAAATAGTCCCGTCCGGCGTGATGGCCCGGCGGACGGCAGAGCGCAAATGCCGCAGTTTCTCCCTGATTAATTAGCTTCGCCCCGGTCAGCGCACAATCGACTGCAGCGCGGACGGCGTTCCAGGTGCCCTCGAGGATTGGACTGCTCATATCCACGACATAACGACCAAGTTCCGCACCGGGCCGTACAGTAGGGATCATGCGCGACCTGCGTGGTGGCCAGATATTCGGATAGGCGGGGATCGTGCCCGCCTCAGCCTTCCAGGCCTCCCATGCACCCTCGAGAAAGTGGACAAAAGCAGCATCGTGCACGGCCAGAACAGGAGCAAGGCCAAAGCTGTCCTGAGCAATCACTGGGCCAAGACCTGCACGCTTTACCTCAGCCAGAACCAATTCGGCGCGGCGAGGTATTTCAAATGCATCAACCCATTTGCCGCCATAGAACTCGCTTTTGACATCTTGCAGCACGTGTTCGGCAGAGAAGATCGTTTTCATCAGCAGGGCCTCAGAACGAGAGGGAAGGACGGGTTTCAGGGCGGCCATACCAACCGCCAACAGCCGCCTCATAGGCAAGACCTGCGGTGAACACCGACTGGTCCTCGAAGCTGCGGCCAACGAGTTGGATGCCGGTGGGAACTCCATTTGGCGCGTGGCCCGAAGGTACCGACAGCACCGGGCATCGGCTAAGCATGTTGAAGGGCCAGGCCATCGTCCAGCCAAGATAGGGGTCAATGTCGCGACCATTGATCTGCAACGGGTCCCGCATGTCGAACTCCGCCGGGACAGCCGGGATGGCAAGGGTGGGGCAAATGAAAAGGTCGAACCCTTCCATCATTGGGCCAAAATGCGACCAAATCCGGCCTTCGACATTGAGGCTGGCAAGATAATCGCGGGTCGTAACGCCCAAAGATGCACGGGCAAAGTGCGCGGCATAGGAGGTCATCTGGCTTTCGCGATCGTCAAGATACTCGGCGAGCCAAGCACCGAACAAGGTCTTATGGTGAGTCGCGGCGGCATCATAGACCTCCCAGGACCAGGGGAGTGCCACTTCGGTTACTTCGGCTCCAAGCGAGCGGAAGACTTCGAGCGCTGCCAACGTATTCGCCTGTACTGCAGGATCCACCTCCATGAACCCGAAATCCAGCGAGCAGGCGATTCTCCAGCTCTTGATGCCGGTACGGTCAACACGCAACTCCAGTTTCGGCTTCAGCGAAGCGATATCCTCCGGATGCGGTCCTGCCAAGACATTCTGCATTAAGAGACAGTCTTCGACCGTTCGTGCCATCGGGCCGGGATGGTTATAATGGTCAAGGTTGAACGGCGGCGTCGAAGGTACGCGACCGTAAGGTGGCTTGAAACCAACCACACCTGATGCGGATGCCGGGATCCGGATTGAGCCGCCGATATCAGATCCCGTGGCAAGATGCGCTAGCCCGGCGGCGAGCGCGGCTCCCGCGCCTCCCGAAGAGCCCCCTGGCGTGTAGTCCCGGTTCCAGGGATTGCGCGTCACGCCCCACTGCCTGGAGTGGCAGAAAGGCGCGCAGGAAAACTCTGGCGTAGTCGTCTTTGCGTGAATGATCGCTCCTGAATCCATCAGTCGCTGCACTACTGGAGCGTTCTTGGACGCAACATGGTTGGCATAAAGCAGCGAGCCATAAGTGGTGACCTTTCCCATCATCATATTCTCGTCCTTGAGCGCTGTGGGAACGCCATCAAGGATGCCCAAATTCTGTGCGGGCGACATGTATCTCGCCTCTGAGGCGCGTGAAGCTTCCAGTGCTTCGTCGGCATATGTGAAACAGACTGCATTCAGGCTGTTCGCACCGGCTGAAATCCGCGATAAGCAGTCGGTAACTACTTCAACAGGCGATATTTTCCGGCTGCGGTATAGCCGGACAAGTTCAGCGGCGCTGAGATAGCAAAGGCAGGTATCGCTCATGTTTCGAGGCCCCTGCATGCTTCGAGATTCATAGGGCATCAAGACCACTGTCCGATTGATTGGTCAATCAGTTTGTTGACAGGTTTTCGTTTCGGGGTATTGTCAAATCCATGCCGCCTAAACGGGGTCCGTAAGCTGCGCCAGACAGCGAGGAACCTGCCAAAGTACCGACAACAATCGAATCTGACAGGGTCTCACATGAGTAAATTACACCACCGCCAGATAGACGATCTGGTTACGCGTCTACGGCGTGGACAATTGTCGCGTCGCGAGTTTCTTGCGCGCAGTTCCGCGCTTCTCGCAGCAGGCGCAGTCGCAGGCATCCCCGGCGCCGCTCCTGGCCAGGCTCTTGAGCCGAAGTCGGGCGGGCTCCTTCGGCTCGGGCTTCACAACGCCTCGCAAAACGACAGTCTCGACCCGGGCACCTGGTCGACCAGTTGGACCGGAGCCTCTTTCAACGGGGGCGTCTATAACAACCTTGTTGAGATCATGCCCGATGGCTCGGTCGCTGGCGATCTTGCCGAAAGCTGGGAGGTCGAACCTGGCGCTAAAGTCTGGCATTTCAAGCTGCGCCCGGGTGTAACCTTCCACAATGGCAAGGACCTCGATGCAGAGGATGTTCGCCAATCCCTTGAACATCACATGAAGCCGGATTCCACTTCGGGCGCCCGCGCTATCGTCCAGCAAATTGAAAAAATCGATGCCCCAAGCGCCGATACCGTTGTGATCACTTTGACGGAGGGGAATGCTGATCTGCCCTACCTTCTGTCGGATTATCACCTGTCCATCTACCCAGCACTTCAGGGTGGCGGTATCGACATGGAGTCCGCCAGCGGAACTGGCTCCTTCACACTGGAGAGCTTCGAGCCCGGCATCGCCACGCGCCTGACGCGAAACCCGAACTACCACAAGAACAACAAGCCCTATCTTGACGAGGTGGAGTTCATCAACATCGTCGACTCGTCCGCGCGCCTGAATGCTCTGCTGACAGGCGAGGTTGACTTCATCCAGGATCTTGACATCCGCAACGTCCCCATGGTCGAGCGCAGTGCCGATTTCGCGGTGCAGCGCATCCCAAGCCTGCGTCACTTCACGTTTGATATGGATACCCGCGTTGCCCCATTCGACAATCCCGATGTGCGTCTTGCGCTGAAATATGCGTTGGACCGGAGCGATGTGATCGACAAGGTCTTCCTGGGCGAAGGAACTCAGGGCAATGACAATCCCGTCGCCCCGATCCAGAAGTTTTATCACGAGATGCCGGCGCGGGAGCATAGCATCGATAAGGCTAAAGAGCATCTGGCGAAGGCAGGGCTGAACTCGGTCAACGTCGATCTTTCTGTCGCCGAAAATGCTTTCTTCGGCGCGATCGATGCCGCGACCCTCTATCAGGAACATGCTGCAAGAGCGGGCATAAACATCAACATCGTTCGTGAGGCCGCGGACGGGTACTGGGAAAATGTCTGGCTCAAGAAGCCCTTCTGCGCTGTCGACTATTTCGGTCGTGCCACGGTCGACTGGCTGTTCTCGACCAGCTACACGACAGGCGCGCCTTGGAATTCTGGCTGGTCAAATGCGCGTTTCGATGAGTTGCACCAACTTGCCCGTGCCGAGACCGACGAAGCCAAGCGGACTGCCTACTATGTCGAGATGCAGGAGATCCTGCGCGACGATGGCAACATCATCACAGTAGCCTTTGTCGACTGGCGCAATGCGGTTGCTAACCGGGTGGGCTTTGGCGAGGTGGGCGGACTGATGCCGCTCGACAACATGCGCATGTGCGAACGTTGGTGGATCAAGGATTGATGTGGATTGCTTGGTCGGCACAAGGAGGGCGTGCAACCTACTCCCTCCTTCCAGAACACGACTTCCGGGCACGATCATACTGAGCATCTTGAACCACTGTCCATCTAGGGGGAGGAGACGGTATGCGCTATCTAGGATATCCAATACTCGAGCAGACAAAACGTAAGAGTGGCTTCACGCCAACGCGGAGGGCTTTGCTCGGGGGTGCAGCGCTTTTTGCAAGTGCTATTTTCTTGCCCACATCAATCAGGGCAGCAGACGGCCCAAAACGAGGAGGGCGGCTGCGCTACGGTATGAATGACGGTTCGCAGCAGGATACATTGGAGCCAGGCAGTTGGGCGACGGTGATGTGCGGTGCGGCTTTCAACGGAGCGCTCTTCAACAACTTGGTTGAGCTGTTGCCGGATGGGACACTCGTTGGCGATCTGGCAGAAAGCTGGAAAGCAGATGAGGGCGCGACGCGCTGGACCTTTATGCTGCGCAAAGGCGTAAAATTTCATGATGGTCGGCCTTTTACGCCAGAAGATGCCCGCCAATCCCTTTTGCATCATATGGGCGAGAACAGCACCTCGGGCGCGTTGTCAATCGTCAGGCAGATCAGCGATATTGTCACAGACGGCGACGACAAGCTGATCGTTACCCTTTCGCAAGGAAACGCCGATTTTCCATACCTTCTGTCAGATTACCATCTCTCAGTTTTTCCAGCCAAAGAAGGCGGCGGTATCGATTGGGAAAGCGGTATCGGTACCGGCGCTTTTCGATTGGAGAATTTTGAACCTGGTATTGCGGTCCGTCTTCTTCGCAATCCAGATTATCACAAACCTGGCCTGCCCCACTTTGATGAAGTCGAGTTCATCTCGATCCCTGACCGCAGTGCTCGGCTGAATGCGCTGCTGACTGGCGAAGTCGATGTGATCGAGGACGTCGATATCCGCAATGTGAGCATGATTGAGCGCGATCCCGATCTGGTCGTCCATCGTACGCCCAGTCTGCGGCACTTGACCTTCGACATGAATTGCCAGACTGCCCCCTTTGATAATCCAGCAGTGCGCAAAGCGCTGAAGCTGGCCATCGACCGCGAGGACATCATCACCAAAGTCTTCCTTGGCGAGGCCGAGATCGGAAATGACAACCCGGTGGCAAGAATCATGCCTTTCTGGACAGAAACGCCTCCGGAGCATCGGTATGATCCGGAGGCCGCTCGTGCGCTTCTGGCAGAGGCCGGTATTGAAGGGCTGGTGGTCGATCTCTCCGTTGCAGACTCCGCTTTCCCTGGCGCAATCGAGGCGGCGGTCCTGTTCCGGGAGCATGCCGCAAAGGCTGGCATTACAGTCAATGTCATCCAGGAAGCCGACGACGGATATTGGGACAATGTCTGGCTCGTAAAGCCGTTCAACGCCACAGACTGGTATGGGCGGGTAACGCTCGACTGGATGTTTTCGACGTCTTACACCTCAGATGCACCTTGGAACAACTCGGGCTTTCGCAATGCGCGCTTCGATGAGTTGTACGCTCTTGCGCGCGTGGAAGCCGACAAGGCTCAGCGGGCAGCACAATATGCGGAGATGCAGCAAATCCTTCATGATGATGGTGGTGTGATTACAATTGCCTTCATGTCTTGGCGGATAGCAATGACCAGAGCCATCGGCCATGGTGAGACTGGGGGCATCATGCCCGCCGACAATCACCGTTGCGCCGAGCGCTGGTGGCGAAACGATATATGAGGCGCGGCGCACCGACGGTCTCTCAGCTGGTGCCCACTGAGCTATACCTTACCGGAAACAGTCGAGTATGAACAAAATCTCCCATCCGATATTGTCCATGGCGGTCAGTCGGGTCGGTTTGGGGCTTCTCAGCCTTCTTATCGTCTCTCTGGTGATCTTCTTTTCTGTAAGCCTGCTGCCAGGAAGCTATGCTTCGGCCATTCTTGGGCAGAATGCGACGCCAGAGGCAGTCGCCGCGATGGAGGAAAAGCTTGGGCTGAACCAGCCGGCAATCTGGCGCTACTTCGCATGGCTCGGGGCGGCTGCAACCGGCGACCTCGGAACATCCTTTGCGGGTCGGCCAGTGATGACGGTTCTGGGGCCGCGGCTTTTGAACACGATCACGCTCGCATCGATCACGGCGCTGATCGCTGTACCATTGGCCATCGTGCTTGGCATTGTCTGCGCGCGGTTCCGCGGCCGTTTTATCGACAAGTTTCTGTCGACTTCAACGCTGGCCTCCATCTCACTGCCAGAGTTTCTCGTCGCCTATATCGTGATGATGGTCTTTGCAGTAAAGCTTCAGTGGTTCCCCTCAATGGCAGGGATCCGGAGCAGCATGGATCTGGGCGAACAACTCTATCGCATGGTGCTGCCAATCCTGACCCTGCTTCTCGTGATCCTCGCACATATGGTCAGGAATACCCGCGCCGCAATCCTGTCGGTCATGTCCAGCCCTTACGTCGAAATGGCGCGACTGCAGGGTGAATCCGAAGGCCGTGTGGTGATGCGGCAGGCACTACCGAATGCTATTGGCCCAATTGCCAGCGTCGTGGCTCTGAACCTCGCCTATCTGATCTCCGGGGTCGTGGTGATCGAAGTGGTCTTTGTTTATCCCGGAGTGGGGCAAGCAATGATCGACGCCGTCAGAAACCGCGACGTGCCCGTAATCCAAGCCTGCGCACTGATCTTCGCCGCCGCCTATATCGGTTTCAATCTGATTGCGGACGTTATCTCGATCATCAGCAACCCGCGCCTTCTGCACCCACGCTGAGACGGAACCCATGGAACAAAGCATCGACACCCGTCCTGCGCCCTCCGGCCCATTGGCGCGCACTTATCGGCTGATTTGCTCAGCCCCTTTCACGGCAAGACTAGGCATGGTGTTCGTGGCGCTTTATGCCTTCGTCGCGATCTTCGCTCCCTGGATCGCACCCTATGGCGAAGCCGAGGTGGTCTCCCGCATTCCCTTCGATGCCTGGAGCTCCCAGCACCTTCTTGGCACCGACCAACTGGGCAGGGATTTTCTGTCACGGCTGATTTTCGGCGCACGCAACTCGATTTCGATCGCGTTGGTGACAACTATCTTGTCTTTTGGGATCGGCTGTCTGCTGGGGGTCTTCTCCGCACTGGTCGGCGGCATCATCGATCAGATCATTTCCCGCTTTGTCGATGCGCTTATGTCGGTTCCCGACCTCATCTTCATCTTGATGATCCTGTCGATCTTCGGCTCGTCCATTCCCAATCTGATCATGATCATCGCGGTTCTGACCTCGACGCGCTTCTTTCGCATTTCGCGCGCTGCAGCCCTGAACGTCACCAGCCTCGATTTTGTCGAGGCTGCAAAGGGGCGCGGGGAAAATCTGCTCTGGATTTCGGTGAACGAGGTCTTTCCGAATATCCTGCCCCTGCTCTTATCCGAGTTGGGCATGCGATTTTGTTTCATCTTTCTCTCAATCGCAGCGCTTTCGTTCCTGGGTGTCGGCATCCAACCGCCAATGGCGGAATGGGGGTCGATGGTTCGAGACAATGCGGCACTGATCAATATGGGAGATATCACGCCGTTGATCCCCGCTGTAGCTATCGCCTTCCTCGCGATCGCGGTGAATTTTGTCGTTGATTGGCTGCTGAATCGCGTGAGCGGCCTGAATGAGGAGGGCTGACACCCGTGACCCGCATCCAGAACGCCTCCATTCCGGTGGTAGAAATTACCGACCTCAAGATCGAGGCAAAATCTAACGAAGGCTGGACCCAGATTGTGCGGGGTATCAGCCTCAGCATCCGCCGAGGTGAGGTGTTGGGGCTGGTTGGCGAATCTGGTGCGGGAAAATCAACAGTCGGCCTTGCGGCACTTGGTTATCTCCGTCCCGGCGCCCGGACGAATGGCGGTTCGGTTCGCCTTATTGGAACTGAGTTGTTGTCCATCCCGGAGGAGGAACGCCGAAAGATGCGCGGCACGCAGGTCGCCTATGTCGCTCAGAGCGCACAGGCGGCCTTCAATCCGGCTCACCGGCTGATGGACCAGATCACCATGGTAGCAGTGGATCGCGGTGGCCTCTCCCGTGAGGCGGCAGAAAGGCGCGCCATAGACCTTTTCACTGCCCTACAATTACCAGACCCACAGAACTTTGGCGCACGCTATCCGCATCAGGTCTCGGGTGGACAATTGCAACGCGCAATGGTCGCGATGGCGATGATCTGCAATCCGGCGCTGATCGTGTTCGATGAGCCAACAACTGCTCTAGATGTCACCACCCAGGTTGAGGTCCTGATTTCGATCCGCAAGGTCATCGAGGAATTTGGCGTAGCCGCCATCTACATTACCCATGATCTTGCAGTAGTGGCGCAAATTGCGCATCGTGTTGCCGTACTGCGTTATGGGGAAGTGGTCGAAGAAGCGTCCATCGCCGCGATCATGGACAGCCCGCAGCATGCCTATACGCAAAGCCTTTGGGCAGTGCATGAGATGCCGGTCAGTGCCTCTGGCAGGTATGAGACAGGCGTCAGGCCGTTGTTGTCGATCGAAGGGCTTTCCGCCCGTTACGGCAATTTCGATGTGCTGAAGGATATCAATCTCGCGGTAGGTCGCGGCGAGACTGTGGCACTTGTCGGGGAATCAGGTTCAGGAAAATCTACTCTGGGCAGGGTGATTACCGGGCTGAAAGAACCCTCGAAGGGCAAGGTTGTCTTTGATGGCACGCCGCTGCCCGAGAAGCTGCGCCATCGCAAGGTCGACCTGCTGCGCCGCATCCAAATCATCTACCAGTCCGCCGATACTGCACTGAACCCGCGTCAGACCGTGCGCAAGATCGTCGGACGCCCGCTAAGTCTTTATCACGGCCTTCGTGGGTCTGCCCGCGAGAAACGGCTGATCGAGCTGCTGAAGATGGTGGAGTTGAACGAGGCCCATGCCGACCGCATGCCGGGTCAGCTGTCGGGTGGCCAGAAGCAGCGGGTTGCCATTGCCCGCGCCTTGGCGGCGGAGCCGGAGCTGATCGTCTGTGACGAGATTACCTCGGCTCTTGACAAGGTGGTTCAGGCCGAGGTGCTGCGAATGCTGATCAGCCTCCAGAAACGGCTCGGTGTTTCATATCTTTTCATCACGCATGACATCGAAGTCGTGCGTGCAATTGCCGATCAGGTCGTAGTGATGCAGCATGGCCGGATTGTCGATCGGGGTGCGAAAGAGGTGGTCTTTTCACTACCGCATGAGCCTTATACCGACAAGCTGCTGGCTTCGGTTCCAGATATGGCAGTGGGTTGGCTCGATGGGATCATTGCGAGCCGTACCGCCCGGCTGTCTACCTATCCCCTGGATGCCTCTCGCATCGATCAGACGGGGTAGATGCGGGCCTTACCCAAATTTCGATCAGGCTCATGGACGGCCGGCTGCAGCAATCGCGACATCCAGGGCGATGGATGCCTGCCCCATGAAGGACGTTGTAAAACCAGGCAATGACAGGCTGGACAGCCAGATGACGCTTTGGCCCTAGCCTTGCCTCCCACGAAATCACCAGAACGGGTTTGGTAATCCGGCAATAATGAAGCGAGAGTTTTGATGGGCTTCTACCAGGGCACCGGCCGTTCGGCTGCTTTTGCCATGAACGCCATGTGCGCAACCTCTCATCCGCTGGCGGCGCAGGCGGCGTTGACGATCATCCGCGAGGGTGGCAATGCCGTCGATGCTGCGGTCGCCGGGGCGGTGGTGCTGGGCTTTTGTGAGCCGGCGATGACCGGCCTTGGCGGCGACGTGTTCGCAATGGTGCGCGAGCCGGGCAGCGGTCGCATTCACGGGCTGAACGGATCAGGCCGTGCGCCGGCTGCACTACATGCCGAGATGCTGCGTGGTCAAGGATATGAAGCCGTTCCGCTGGAGTCTGCCCATTCGGTGGCGGTTCCTGGCGCGGTCGACGCCTTCGAGCGGCTGCTGCGGCACTTCGGCACGCGCGATCTGGCAACGGTTCTGGCGCCGGCGATCGCAGCGGCCGAAAACGGCGTTCCGGTCTGCCATCGCTCTGCCCTTGACTGGGGGCGCTTCGGCCATCGCCTTTGGGGCGAAGGACGTCGCCATTTCCTAAGGGGCGGCCAGAATTATCGTCCTGGGGACGTCTTTTCCTCTGCCGGGCAGGCGGAGGCGCTGCGCCTTATCGCGGCGGAGGGGGCGGATGCCTTCTACCAGGGCGCCATCGCCCAGGACATCGTCGACACCCTGCGCAAGGCGGGTGGCCTGCATACAATGGAGGATTTTGCACGGACGGAGGCCACATTCATCGATCCGCTGCGCACCCGTTATCGAGACCATGATCTGATCGAACTGCCGCCCAATGGGCAGGGCGCCACTGCCCTGCTGCTGACCAAGATCCTGTCGCGCTTCGATCTGGCCAGGCTGGACCCGGTCGGCCCCGACCGGATCCACCTGCATGCCGAAGCGACGCGCCTTGCCTATGCCGCGCGCAACCGCTTTGTCGGCGATCCCGATGGCGACGAGATCGACCTGAACACGATGTTGTCGGACGCCAGCGTCGATCGTCTGGCCGACGAGATCGACATGAAACACGCCTGCACTTGGATCGAGGCAAGGATCGAAGCACTGCACCGCGATACCGTCTATATCTGCGTCAGTGACGAAAAAGGGCTGGCGGTCTCGTTGATTTACTCGATCTTTTATCCCTTCGGATCAGGCTTGGCGTCGCGGCGCTTCGGCATCAGCCTTCAGAACCGGGGTGCCGGCTTCTCGCTGCTGCCGGGCCATCTGAACGAATTGCGCGGTGGCAAGCGTCCCCTGCACACCCTGATCCCTGGCTTCCTGGAACTGCCGGGGCAATACACCATGCCCTTCGGCGTAATGGGAGGCGCCTATCAAGCGGCAGGGCACGGGCATGTGGTCAGCAACATCGTCGACTACGGCATGGATGTGCAACAGGCCATCGATACGCCGCGCAGCTTTGCCGACATCGCGCTTGGGGTGCTGCAGATCGAGGATGGCGTCCCCGAGGCCGCTGCGCGGGATCTGGCAGCGCGTGGTCACCAGGTTGCCCGCGTGCCAGTCGGCATCGGTGGTGCCCAAGCCATCCGTCGCGACCTGTCGTCGGGGCTGCTTACGGGCGGCTCGGACCAGCGCAAAGACGGTTGCGCCTTGGGGTATTGAGGCAACGTTTTTTGCCAGAGGCTGCCCTGCCCGATATGGCAGCGGCGCTTTTGGCTGGATGTGCAGAGATACGCACTATGCGCGAAGGCGGCAGGCTCTTGATAGGTTGCTTCGAGCTCGAACCTTCCGTCAGTTCCTATCCCTGAATATCCAGTCAATCTTGCAGCCGCCATCTGCATCCGTGAACTTAACGGGTTTTATGGAATGACCAGAGAAGAACCTGCAATGTTCCGAATACCCCATCTGGAGCCTAGCAACACCCGCCTTATCGCAGCATTGCGGCAGTGTTGCCACCGTCGACGGTCAGAACCGCACCGGTCGATGCGCGAGACTTGATCAGCGCCAGCGCCGCCTGCGCCACATCGTCGGCGGTGACCTCACGATGCAGCAGATTGCCGCGCATATAGACTTCAGGCGAGACGCCACGGGCGCGGGCGCGTTCCTCGACCATTTGGTCTGTCATCAACCCAGTGCGGATCCGGTCGGGGTTGACGGCGTTCGAGGTGATGCTGTCCGCTGCATGCTCCACAGCATATTGCCGCATCAGGGCCATCAATGCCGCCTTCGACGTGCCATAGGGGCCGAAGTCCGGGCCAGGGTTTACTGCCTGCTTTGAAACATTGAACAGCAGCGCGCCACCAGTTCCCTGAGCCTTCATCACCCGCACCGCCGCGCGGGCGACATGATGGTGCGCCCAGAAGTTCAACTCGAATGCCGCGCGGAAGTCCTTCTCCGAGACCTCCAACAGCGCCCCCTGCCATGCCGCACCCGCGTTCGAAACCAGGATGTCGATGCCACCGAATGTCGCCGCGACTTGGTCAAGCGCGCGGTCCACCGCCACCGCATCTGTGAGGTCGCAGCCGATGCCAATGCCGCCGAGCCGGCTGGCCTGATCCACGGCAGCATCACCGTCAATGTCGATCAGCGCCACCTCGGCACCGTCGGCATGCAGGGCTTGCGCAATCGCCAGCCCGAGACCCCCTGCCCCGCCTGTGACGACCGCGACCTGCCGGGTCAGCGGCTTTTCGGCGGCCTTCTTCAGCTTGGCCTGCTCCAGCGACCAGTATTCGATATCAAACAGGTCTTCCTCCGACAGCGCTTCGAAGCGGTCGATGCCTTCGGCGCCCCGAATGACCTCGATCGTCGCCTCTGCAACATCCGCAGCGACCAGCGAAGCCTTGCGAGTAGGTCCTGCCGCAAAGACGCCAACTCCTTCGACGTAGAAAACGCGTGGCATCGGGTCCAGCATGGTCTTGCCGCCACCGACGCGTTCGTTGTTACGTTGGAAATAAGCCTCGTAGTCGGCGACGTAGGCGGAAACCTTGTCGCGCACCAGTGCGGCCCAGCCGTCCAGATCGCCGGCCTTCGGCACCGGCAGCGCCACTCCACAGCGCTTGATATGGATTACATGCTCGGGCGTCGCATTGCCGCGCCGGACCAGGTCTTCGACATTGGGTGCGGCGCAGAAATCGAGGATGTCACCGCCGGTGCGGTGTTCGAGGACAAGGCGCTGCGGCTTGCCTTCATCCCGGCCGGGCCGGGCGATGGCGCCGCGAAGTATCGGCGCGACCTGCGCTGCGGTGGCAAGACCATCCGGCGGTGTCGCCGTGCCGAACGGCTTCGGGTTTCCCTGCGCGATGCGGTTTTCGGCGCGGGTGATGGCCTCGATCATCGCCTCGTAGGAGGTGCGTGGATCGTCCGACCAAGTAAAGATGCCGTGCTTCAGCAGGATCATGCCCGGCGCATCGGGCCGCGCCTGATAGGCGCGCAGGCACGCCTTCGACAGATCGAAGCCCGGCATGACATAGGGAACGATGATGAACTCCGGGAACAACTCGCGGACGATAGTCTCGCCGCGCGGCTGATTGGTCAGCGCCACCACGGCGTTCGCATGCGTGTGATCGACATGGCGGAAGGGGAGGATGGCGTGCAGGATTGCCTCGACCGAGGGATTGGGTGAGGCCGGGTCGAGGAGCAGACGGCGCTGGAGCATGACCATGTCATCATCGGACAGGGTTTCATAGTTCACCATGGCCCTCAGAGGCTCGAGGCGCAGGGCGGGCAGGCCAGCGGGTTCGATCTGGCCCATATCCCAGCCGGATCCCTTGACGCACAGAACCTCGACCGACGTGCCGTCATGGTCATTCAGCGTAGTCTTGACCGAGGTATTGCCGCCCCCATGCAGCACCAGTTGCGGCACCCGGCCCAGCAAGCGCGTGGTCCAGGTACGGATTGCAACGTCCCGGTTTACCCCCGCGTCTACATACGCCTCTACAGTGCGTTCGTACTCGGCGTCTGACCAAAGGGATTGCATCCGATCTCTCCTCCCGGAACTTCAAGTTGTTGTCAAATGACACGCACATGTGTCATTAGTCAATCGGTCTTGTTCGCGAGACTTGGATGTCACTTCTGTCCATGACAATGAGCACGACATCACGCAGAGCATTATCAGCGAGGCCGATACCCATGCCATCAACTGCTCAGCCCCAGAAGAGTCGCGCCGAGGTACCGGCTGAGTTTGACGACATCGTGGTTTGGGCCGCCTGGCTGTATTACGAGGACCGGCTGAACCAGAGCGAGATCGCCGCGATGCTTGGCGTTTCGCGGGCGAGCGTTGTGAACTACCTGCAAGAAGCGCGTGAACGCGGTGCGGTGCTGATCACGATGGATGCGGGTGTGGTCGCCAGATCCAGCCTGTCGCGCGCTCTCGCCACGAAGTTTGGTTTGGCCGAGGCTCTGGTTGTGCCACTGCCGCCGAATGCCGACGCGACGCAACACCTGACGGCACTGGGCGCGGCTGGCGCACGCCAGCTTGAGCGCTTGGTGAACCCCGGCGAAACGCTGTGCGTATCCTGGGGCAAGACCGTTCTGGCGGTAGCCGACGCCATCACGCATCGGGTGGACGACGTTACAGTGGTTCAGGTCACCGGCGCCGCTATGGGCAAGCCCGAATTTTCGGCTGAATTGTGCAGCGCGATCATGGCGCGCAACCTTGGTGCGGTCAGCATGAACCTGCATGCGCCTGCGGTTCTTTCCTCTGCCGCACTCTGCGCGGCGCTGAAGCGCGAACCGGCGCTGCAACACCAGTTCGACCTGATCCGCAATGCGCAGACGATCGTCTTCGGGCTCGGCGGCCTCGGTCCGGAAAGCACCATGCGGGTTGCGAACATCGCCAGCCAGGCGGAAATTGATGCCTATGTCGACGACGGCGCCGAGGCTGTCCTGATCTGCCGCTTCCTGAACGCCGAGGGGGAACAGGTTCGGCGCGATCTGGACTGGCAGATGATGGGAATCGAACTGGACGAACTTCGCGCCATTCCGCGCCGCCTTTGCGTTGCGGGCGGCCCGACCAAGGTCGCTGCTTTGCGCGCCGCACTGAAGGGCGGCTATGCGACCCATCTGGTCACCGACATGGACACGGCGACGGCGCTGCTGGATTGATCCCGTCCGCTAGGCCTTGACCTTGGCGGTGTTCATGAAATTAATCGTGTCCTGGAATGAGCGGATCCCCGCATCGGAGCCAAGGCCCGTCGCCACCAACGCGGCGGCCGCCTGGGCGAAATTCAGCGCGGTTTTCAGGTCCATCCGGTGATGCAGTGCGGTAATGAACCCTGCATCGAAAGCATCCCCGCAACCGGTCGTGTCCACGACGTCGATCTGAAATGCCGGCTGCCTGACCGTTTCGCCGTTGCGATCCATGAAGCAGACCCCGTCTCCTCCTAGCGTGAAGACGCATTGCCGAACCCCGCGATCCAGGAAGAAACGCCCCGCTTCCTCAACGCTGCCAGTCTTCGAGATCACCATCGCCTCGTCTATGGAGGGCATGAAATAGTCGATATGCGCAAACAACGGTGACAGCAGGTCGATCGTGCCTTCGTTCGCACCCAGCAGGTCGAAGGTGGTCGTGCGACCCCGGCGCTTGGCCTCGGCCAGCAACCGGGCGCTTGGGGCGCCGTCCAGCTTTGCCAGCAAGCCGGTGCCGCCCAAGTGGATAATGGCGGGGGCAAGCACGGTGTCCAACGTCTCGGGCAGAACATCAAAGTGGTCTGACGCGCCGCGTTGATGCAGCGCAGGCCGGTCTCCGTTGCGACGGACATTCAGGATCGTGGCCGAGGTGGGCACGCCCGCCAGCCGCTGCATCTGTGCCGTGTCTACGCCGAACCGCTGCAGCGTTGCGAGAACAAAATCCGCCTTCTCATCGTCGCCCACGGCGCCGACGGCAAGGCAGTTCAGGCCCAGCTTGGCTAGGTCCACCACCGTGCCACCCGCAGTACCCGCAACAGTCAGTCGGATTTCATCGATGAAGTCGACATTGCCGCCTTGCGGGATCGCGTCGACAGGACGGCCCAATACGTCAAGAATATAAAGACCGATGACGGAAACGTCGTGGGTCATGCTGTCCTCTCCCAAGGATGTGTCAGGCGCGCTGGCGTAGCGCGAAGATGGTTCCGGCGATCAGGATGAAGATGCCGACGATTGCCCGCTGCAGGGTGCTGGGGATACCGACGAAGACCAGCACGTTGCTGACCAGCGTGATCAGCAGCACCCCCAGAAGCGTGCCGAGGACCGTACCCGATCCGCCCGTGATGCGCGCGCCACCAAGGACGACTGCCGCGATGATCTCCAGCTCCATCCCGGCAAGGTCGAAGGGATTGGCAAGCCGGTTCGAGGCGACATGCACGATGCCCGCGATCCCCGCCAGCAATCCGGCCCAGCCAAAGACGAAGAGCCGGATCTGGAACAGATTGAAGCCCAGCCTTTCGGCGATGCCTGGATTGCCGCCCGATGCGAAGATGGCCCGGCCAAGCAGTGTGCGTTCCAGGATGAACCATGTGGCAAGGGCCACGACAACCAGCACAAGCACCGTCGCGGGAAGAGCGGACACAACCCCGTTCGTGCCCTGCCAACTGAACAGCGATGCCTTGCCGAATGCCTCCATGGAGGCTGGCAGGTTCATGAACAGCGCGGTGCCCACGAAGGTCAGCAGGAACGACCGGATGATGTATTGCGTACCGATAGTCACGATCAGCGAGGGCGCACGCAGGGCATGGATCAGGAGACCGTTCAGCACCCCGAATGCCGCACCACCTGCCGCCGCAAGCGGCATGATGATCCACAAGGGCATGCCGGGAAGCACATTGTGAACAAGCATCGTCAGCACATACATGACGAAGGCCGCGATGGCGGTGAAGGACACGTCGATGCCCCCCGCAGCCAGCACGACCAGCACGCCCATCGCGAAGATCCCTCGCACAACCGATGCCCTCAGGATGTCGAACAGGTTGTTCATCGCGACAAATTCGGGATTTGCGATCGCAACCGCAATTGCGGTAACGACAATCAGCGCCAGCGTGAACAGTTCGGGGCGCTGCCCCATCAGGTCCCAAATCCGGCCTGCCGGGCCACGGGCCTCCGGTGCAATCGTTGTCTCGGTCATGGGGTTGCATCCTTGCCTGTGGCTGGCACGGCCGCGCCGCCCGCCATGGTCTGGTAGATCTCGTCCTCGGATACGGTGGCGGCGTCATGGGTGGCGATGATGGCGCCCTGACGCATGACAAGGATCCGGTCGCAATTCTGCAAAAGCTCGGGCAGATCGTCCGAGATGATGATGACCCCCATCCCCTCGTCGGCAAGCCTCTGAATGATGCGGAAGATCGTGTCCTTCGAGCCAACATCAACGCCGACAGTGGGCCCGTGCAGGATCAGCAGACGAGGGTTGATCGTCAGCCAGCGTCCGATCAACACCCGCTGCTGGTTGCCACCCGACAGCGACTGCACGGGCGCCTGGACATTCGGTGCAACGACCTGCAGATCGGCGATCTGTTCGCGCGCAAGGGCCCGCGCACGCCTGCCGCTGATCATGCCAAATGCGTTCCTCAGCCGGTCCAGAACAGGAAGCGTGACATTGTCCTGGATTGTCTTTTCCAGAAACAGCCCTTCCGTCAGGCGATCCTCGGGGACATAGCCGATCCCCTCGCGGATCGCGTCCGCTGGCGATTTCAGATCGATGATGCGGCCTTCAAGCTGCATGGTGCCCGAATGCGCCGGGACCACGCCCGACAGGGCCAAAGCCAGTTCGTTGCGACCCGAATCCAGCAGGCCGGTAACGCCCAGGATTTCCCCCTTGCGCAGCGTCAGGGAAAGGTCATGAAACGACGCGGGCTGCGTCAGGTTCTGGATGTCCAGCATCACATCGCCGATCTTCGGCTCGGTGCGATAGCGCGCCTCGGAGATCTCGCGCCCGGTCATCAGCTGGCTGATCTCGGATTTCGGGGTCGTCGCGACTTCGCGCTCGGCCACCTTCTGGCCGTCCCGCATGATGATGGCATGGCCGCCCAGTGACTTCACTTCGTCCAGCTTGTGGGTGACGAACAGGACAGTGACGCCCTGATCCAGAAGGCGGCGCACGACCGCAAGCAGGTTCTCGACCTCTTGCCGGGTCAATGACGTCGTCGGTTCGTCCATGATGACCAGCCGCGCCTCGGCTGCGATGGCACGAGCGATGGCAACCAACTGGCGTGTGGCAAGCGGCAGCGTATCGGTGCGGCGCCCCAGAAAGGCACGGCTGGTCGGCAGGTGAACCTGCGCCAGTGCCCTCGCGGCCGTGTCATGCAGCGCAGCCCGGCGCAGAGGCCGCGCCAGCTTGCCGCCAGCCTCGACCAACTGTCCGGTCAGCGCGACATTTTCTGCGACGGACAGGTTCGGCAGCAGCGACAAGTCCTGGTAAACCGTCTCGATCCCTGCCTCCAGCGCGCCGATCGCACCAAGATCGCCCGCCAGCGGACCGGTCGGCGCGCCATCGATCAGGATCTGGCCGGAGGTCGCGGGCTGCGCCCCCGAGATGATCTTGATCAGGGTGGACTTCCCGCAACCGTTCTCGCCCATCAGGTGATAGATCTGACCCGCCTGCAGGGTCAGGCTGACATCCTTCAGGGCCTGCACGCCGCCAAAGGACTTGCGGACATTGCGGACCTCAAGAAAGGGCGCAGACATGGACCAGGTGCCCGCCGCGTCAGGCTGAAACTGCATCATGCGAATCCTGTAGCTTCGGTGGCGGCAAAGGCAGGCTGTGGGGCCCGCCCTTGCTTTGATGTGTCAAGACAGCAGGGGCTCAGAACGGATAGTTCTTGTATTCGTCCTTGCCGACATCGACCCAGGCCTCGCCTTGGATGATGATCCCCTTGCCGGGTCCCTGGCTGACCTTGACGCTGTTGTAGCCGGGCACCCCGAGGTCCATGCCATCGGTGATTTCCTCGCCGTCGAGGATCTTTTTCGACACGACGTTCATCACATAGCCCGCATCCTTCGGATCCCAGAAGTAAATCCGGTTGACCGCGCCCGATTCCAGGTAGGGGCCGGTGTCCTTGGGCAGGCCAAGGCCGAAGACGCAGACCTTGCCGACAAGGCCGGCTTCCTCGACCGCGCGACCGATGCCGATCACGTCGATGGCGGAGGAGCCTTGGAACCCCTTGATGTCGGGATGTGCGCGCAGGATTTCCTTGGCTTTCTCATAGGCCTTGTTGGCGTCGTTGAAGGACTCGTTCTTCGCGGCCACCAGTTCCATCCCCGGATGATTGGCGGCTGCGCTTTCGGCCCCGGCATCAGCCCAGATGTTGTGCGTTAGGCTGCCCAGCGAACCGACGAAACTGGTCCACTTGCCCTCGCCGCCCATGCATTCGGCCAGACCGTCGTTGATCCTGCGGCCGAAGGCTGCGTTGTCAAAGGCCTCAATGTCAGCATCGGCGTTGACGATGGAGTCGCCCTCGTGCGCGATGACCTTGATGCCGCGCTGCTGCGCGCGACGCAGCACACCTTCCAGCGCCGAAGGATCCATCGGCACGACCGCGACCGCCGACACGCCCTTGGCCACCAGATCCTCGATGATCCGGGCCTGCTGAGCGGCATCGGCCTGGGCCGGACCGACCTGAACGGCGGTGACGTCGTCGTGCTCGGTATCAAAGGCCTTCACGCCCTCGTCCATGCGCACGAACCAGCCCTCGCCTGTGATCTTCACCACTGTGGTAATGGACTGATCGTCCTGTGCCATGACTGCCGTGGCGGCCATGGACCCTGCAAGAACGACGCTTCCCGCCAGTTTTGCAAATATCTTCATCGGGTTCCTCCTCCCGTTTTCAGGGGCGTTGTCACTTGGTGCCGCACTGCCTGCCCTGCGCGACAGACGGCACATCCGTCATCGCGCCGGCCTGAGCCAGAGCGACAGGTCGATCCGCGCCGATGCCAGCAGCGCCAGCAGCAGCACCCCCCAGGCCAGGTCGCGGAAGAAGTTTGAGATGCCGAGAAAGTTGAACAGGCTCGACAGGATCTGCAGCGCCGTCGCAGCCAGCAGCACGGACAGGACGCGACCATAACCGCCCTCGGGCTTCACGCCACCCAGCACTGCAATAAGGATGGCAATCAGGACATACGAGCTTCCGTAGTCCCACTTGACCGAGGCATTGCGCGAGGCGATCACGATCCCTGCAATTGAAGCAAGAATGCCCGCGATCGTGTAGGTGGTGACGATCATCCGACGTGCCGGAATGCCGCCATAGCGCGCTGCCTTCGCGTTCGATCCCAGCAGCGTCAGCTTGACCCCGAAAGGCGTGCACCGCAGCACATAGCCGACCAGCCCCGCGACCAGCAGGAACAGCGTAAAGCACAACGGCACACCCAGCACAGGCAGGTTGCCGAAATCGTCCAGCGGCTGGATATAGCCGAGGCTGACAGAGGACCCGTTCGTCAGCCAGACCGAAATCCCGGTGAACAGCAACTGCGTGCCAAGCGTCGCGATCAACGGCGTCAATCCGGCAAAGGCGATCATCAAGCCGTTCAGCAGTCCGCCGATGACCCCGACGCAAAGTGCAAGGGCCGCGAAGGTCCATGCAAAGGTCATCGGTGCATCCGCCGGCACCAGGATCTGGCGCGCGATCAGAAAGGCGGTGATCCCCGCAAGATTGGCAAGGGCGATCCCTGACAGGTCGATGCCGCCATTCCCCGAGATCATCGCCAGCGTCACGCCAAGAGCCAGCAAGCCAAGCTCCGGCACCTGCGCTGCCATGATCTGCAGGTTATAGCTGTCGACGAAGTTCGATCCTGCCAGCAAGGCGCCGGCGACAAGCACGATCACGTTGATCAGCGCCAGAAACACCGACTGGCGATCAGCAATATGCGGCATGTCTCTCCCCCTCGAACGGTTTTCGGGACGCTGCTTCCACTACCGTCGCCGTTCTTTTTGTATTTCGACACTTATGTGTGACAAAAGTCAACAGCAGGCCGGATGGACATGCGCCGTACTTTGTTCCGATGCCCATCATGTCGGCTGTCCTGTGACCGTCAGCGCCGGGGCCTGACAGGGATGGTCCAGAAGGGCGGCAAGTTCGTCATCCAGATGAATCATCGATAATGACACGCCTTGCATGTCCATTGACGTATAGAACGGGCCGACCAATGTGCGATGCACGCCAATGCCGTGCGCCTTGAGACGCTGGCGGATACGGCGGGTCAGGATATAAAGTTCCATCGCAGGCGTGCCACCAAGCGAGTTCACAAGCACCGCAACCCGGTCGCCCCTCGCGGGCGCCATTTCGGCGAGGATACGGTCCAGCAGCAGATCGGCGGCATCGTCCGCACTAGCCAGCGGCCTTTGTTCTACACCGGGTTCTCCGTGTACCCCCACGCCAATCTCCATCTGGTCTGCATCCAGATCGAAACTGGGGCGCCGCGTATCAGGAAGACGCGCGGGTTCCAGCGCCAGGCCCATTGTGTAGGTTCGCTGCGCCGCACGCCGTGTGACGGCTTCGCAGGCGTCCAGAGACGCGCCCAGATCAGCCGCCGCCCCGGCGATGCGAAAGACGAACACGTTGCCCGCCACGCCCCTGCGCGCGCCTCGGTTGTCGGGCGGCGACGATGCAATGTCGTCGTTGGTCACGATCTGGCGCACCGGGATGCCCGCGGCCTCAACCATCTCGCGTGCCATACTGAAGTTCATAAGGTCGCCGGAGAAATTGCCGTAGATATAGAGCAGCCCTGCGCCACCATTCACCGCCCGGCTCGCGGCAAGGATGGGGCCGGGCGGCGGCGCCGCGAAGATATTGCCAACAACGGCGGCATCGGCCAGGCCCTTGCCGACATACCCCCAGAAGCCTGGCTCATGCCCCGCCCCTCCACCTATCACGATGCCGACCTTGCCGGGACGCGGGCCTGCACGGGACATGACTGCGCGGCCCGTGCCGGGGACCGGAGCGATCAGCGCCTCGTGCGCCACCAGTGCCCCGGCCAAAGATTCGTCCACCAGATCCTTTACGGCATTCATCAACTTCTTGCCGGTGCTGCGCGGCAGAGTTTCGCCAGTCTCCGGCAGGGCTTCGAAACGGCGCGGCTGTTCCTGCCAGCCATCTGCCGTCAATACGCCGCGCGCGGTCACGGCATCTGTGACCAGGACATCAACATAGCCTCCGCGCAAGGCGGCAAGGATCGCCGCCACCTTGTCGATGCCACCCGCCACCGCGATCTTTTGCGGGATTGTCAGCAACTGGCTAAGATCAAGACCGATGGTGCAGTGGTCCAGCGGCCCGACAACCGCTGCGCCGCGCGCAGATATGAAGCGACCCGTTAGACTGCCTGCCGCGTCCTGGTAATGGGCGTGACGATCGATCCCGTCCAAGAACCCGGATGTGTGGATCGTGCTTTCCGGTCGCATGGACGAAATACCCATGACGATACGGTTCGCCTCGCGCAGCACCTCGATCTGTTCAGACAGGACCGGTTCGCCCAACAGCAGGTCGCGCATCTTGGGGGACGACACGATCGCGGGGACAGAAAGCGGAATCCATCGCGCGCCAAGCGCGGATGCCAGTCGCGAGGCGCAGGCTTCGGGTGTCCAGGGGATTCGAGCCGTTGTCGATCCGGTCGCCTGCACGACGCGAATGTCGGCAAGCCCGCGATGATCAAGCGCCTCAGCCGCCGCAAGCACGGTGCGTCCCCATGTCACCGCCAGGGTGTCGCCCGACCTGACCAGCCGCTTCAATACCTGCGCCGCTGCCCGGCCCAGTCGATCGGTTAGCGATCCGCCCTCCCCCTCGGACGGAATTACCAGACAGTCTTGAAGCCCGAACTGATCCTTCAGCGCACGCGCGATCGAAACCGACCGAAAGCGCTCGGGCTGTATCTGGATGTTGACGATCCCACGACTACGCGCCTCGGCCAGCCAAGCGTTCACCGACGCACGCGACAGGCCCATTTTCCCGGCGATCTCGCCTTGGGTCAGCCCGTCCTCGTAATACAGCCATGCCGCCCACAAAAGGGCGTCATCACCGAACGGCATCGGCATTTCCGCAAGAACACCGGACTCGCCCCTTGTAGCCATCAGCCGGCCCCCTGCCCCAGATGCACAGCAAGTCCGTCACGCAGCGCAGCAATGATGATGACAGCAGATGCGGCGCCCGGATCCACATGGCCCAGGCTACGCTGGCCGAGCCGGGAGGCGCGGCCAACGGTAGCAGTCATAGCCCGGGTGGCCTCGCGACCCTCTTCCGCAGCCTCCAGAGCGACATCGAGTACGGCCAAAGGAGCCGAACCCGCCGCCTGTGCATCGACCACGGCACGTGCCGCCGGGCCCCAGACGTCCAGCATGGTCTTGTCGCCCGCGCTTGCCTTGCCCCTCGCCGCAATGCCGCTGGCGAAGGCTGGGATCAGACCGGGTATGTCAGCCGCGCGCAGGCTCTGCATGCCGCGATACCTTTGGCCGGCGGACAGAAAGGCACTTGCGTAAAGCGGCCCGGTGGTTGCCCCGACGGCCTCCAGAAAGCTGTCAGCGGCGATGGCAAAGAGGTCGCCGGCTCCCGCACCCCGAGAGGAAGCTTGGACTGACGCACGGACCACGGCGGCAAACCCCTCGGCCATTGAATTGCCATGGTCGGCGTCCCCGATCGCGCCATCCAGCTGTCCGAGCATGTGCCGCGCCTCGTCGATCCGCAACGACATCAGGCGAAACAACGCTGTCAATTGGTGGGCGTCCAGGCCGTCCATGTCAGGCCAGTCGCTTCCGGAACGATGCGGCAAGCGTTGTCAGGATTAGACAGCAAGAGGTCGCGCCTGCGTCGGGCACCCCGCGCGAGCGTTCGCCTAGCCGGCTTGCGCGACCAACCTTAGCAACCAGATCGACGGTGCTGTCGCGGCCCTTCAAAGCCGCTTCGCTCATCTCCTCCAACGCCGCGGCAAAGCCTGCATCACGCGCGGCGGCATCGAAGGCCGCGACCGCCGGGACAAGGCAGTCGATCAGGGTCTTGTCACCGACCTGTGCTGACCCGGTGCGCCGTACACCTGCCAGCGCCGCATTCATCATTGCCGAGAAACCCGCCGCATCAATGGCGGGACGGCCCGCAACCTCTTGCGCCATACCCGCGAACATGAAGCCATAGAGCGGCCCCATCGAGCCTCCGATCTCACCCATCAGGACATCGGAAAGGATCCGCAATGTCTGATCCAGCGAAAGGTCTCTTTCCGCGATCCTCTGGGCCGCACGGCCAAAGCCCTTGGCCATGTTGATGCCATGGTCGCCATCTCCGATCAGCCCGTCGATTTCCGACAGATGCGCCTTGTTCGCAACGATCACTTCGGCCAGTTCGCGCACGATCGCGCCGGACCCAGCGACGGAAACGGACGGCCCAGCGATCGCGACGTTCTTCGTGGCGACGCTTTCCTGCCCGTGGTCGGCCTTTGCATGGCGGCTGTGCGCTGCGCCCGCATTCGCTGGGGGCGCGACATGGCCGGTTGTCATCCCCGGCGCCTCGGCAGGGTGGTCGAGAAGCGCCTTGAGTTCGGCATCCAGCGCCATCACGGTCAGCGTTGCGCCGACCATTTCCAGCGAAGTGAAATAGTTGCCGACGAATGCCTTGTGGACATGAACCCCTTTGGCATCAAGCTGGCTTTCGACGCGGTCATAAAGGACATAAAGCTCGTTCACCGGCGTTGCACCGAGGCCGGACAGCAAGACAGCCACTTCGGCCCCCGCTGGCAGGTCGTGATCATCCAGCACGATCTGCAGCATGTCATCGGCGACGTCATCGGCGGTCTTCAGCGGCTCCACACGTACGCCCGGTTCACCATGGTGGCCGATCCCGACCTCCATCATGCCCGCCTCGATGGCGAAGTTGGCATGGCCGACCGCCGGAAGCGTGCAGGGCGCAAGCCCCACCCCGACTGAGCGGCAAGCATCGACCGCCTTCTGCGCCGCCGCCACGACTTCGGACAGTGACCCACCCTGTGCGGCTCTTGCTCCGCCGATCTTCCACATGAATATCTCGCCCGCCACGCCGCGCCGCTTTTCGCGTTCGGACGCGGGGGCCGAGCAGACATCGTCATTGGCCACAACCGTGGCGACCTCGATCCCGTCCGGCGCCACCAATTCTTTCGCCATACGGACATTCATGTTGTCCCCGGCATAATTACCGTACAGCACCGCGACACCCGCGCCGCCGTCGGCCGCGCGGATCGCATCGGCAAAGCTCTTTGCTGTCGGAGAGGAGAAAAGCTCACCCACCGCGACGGCATCAACCAGGCTATGGCCCGTATAGCCGATGAAGGCAGGCTCGTGGCCCGAACCACCGCCAGTCACGATGCCTACCCGCCCCGGCTGCGGTGCCGCAGTCGAAATGACGACGCGGGGGTTATCGGGAGACAGGCGGACCATGTTGCGATGTGCACGGACGAACCCGGCAACTGTCTCGTCGACGATATCATCCGGATTGTTGATGAACCTTTGCATGCTCCTGCCCTCTCCTGCGCGGAACGAATGACGATCTGCGGGCCCGCCAAACCAAATAGCAGGCGGCAACCACGATGGTCGTCAGGCATTCCCCCATTTGCGAGTTGCTCCTCCAGCATTGCTCGCAAGCGCATCAATCCTTCTAGTTTAAACAGTTGTCAACTAGTGTCTGAATATTGTCGATCTTTGCGGAGTATCGGCTCCATGCTGTCGGCCGGTATCCTCACCAGCGGCAGCAATCTTTCAGGGAGTTTGATCCATGCAACGGCCCTTGCCGACCGCGGAGATGACACTGCTCCCGGCAAACGATGTCCCGCGGCGAAGAAAGACCTTGCCACAGAACATGCGATTAGATGACAGCCTCGGCTGCAATCGGACGCCTGAGGGGATTGGACAAAGGCACATCTTTGATGTTGCCTTGCGCGATTTGAGAAGAAACCTGCGCATTTTGCTAACTGCCCATATTCCGACAGCCTATCCTTTCTGCACAGCCAAATCGGGAAGCAGTTCTGTTCTCGACCGCACCAGCAACGGAGGGATAACCATGAAGCGCAAGATCGCCGCCACATTTCTCGCATCCTTTGCCATCCTGCCGCCGGCACATGCCGCTGAACCGGACGAATGCCGTGCCCCCAGCTTTTCGGACGTGGGCTGGACCGACATCACCGCAACAACCTCGGCCACGGCGATCGTGCTGGAAGCCTTGGGATACGAACCCGAGGTCCAGATCCTGTCGGTTGCAGTGACCTTTGAATCGCTCAAGCAGGGCGACACCGACATCTTCCTGGGCAACTGGATGCCCCTGCAGGAGCCGATCCAGAAGCCGCTGGTCCAAGCGGGCGACATCGAGGTCGTGCGCGCCAATTTGGAAGATGCGCTGATCGGGTTCGCCGTGCCAACCAAGACCTATGAAGCCGGGCTAAAGACTTATGCCGACATCGCCAGGTTCAAGGACCAGCTGGGTGGCCAGATTTACGGCATCGAGGCGGGCAGCAGCGCCAACACGACGATCCTGAAGATGATCAGCGACAACAGCTTCGACCTGGGCGATTTCGAGCTGGTCGAGTCCAGCGAGCAGGGAATGCTGGCGCAGGTCGAACGTGCGATCGGATCGGACAGCGATATCCTATTCTTCGGCTGGCGTCCGCATCCGATGAACGTGCGCTATGACATCGAATACCTGACCGATGGCAACGACCTGTTCGGCCCCAAGGACGGTGCGGCGACCGTCCTGACGAACACCCGCAAGGGACTGTCCGCCGAATGCCCGAACCTTGGTGCCTTCCTGGCGAACCTGGCCTTCACCGTCGAGGCCGAGGATGTGATGATGTCCTATATCCTCGACGAGGGAATGGATCCGCGCGACGCGGCCACTCGCTGGATAAAGGAAAACACTGCCGTGCTGGATGGCTGGCTTCAGAACGTGACAACTGTTGATGGCCAGCCGGGGCTGGATGCCGTCAAGGCCGAACTAGATCTTTGATCCCCGTCGGGCGGCGGAGGGCGACTGCCCGAACCGCCGCCGGAACGCGCGCGATAGCGAGGCAATGGACGAAAACCCTGTCCGCACGGCGATGTCCGCCATGGGCAGGCCGGTGTCGGCCACGAGCCGCCGCGCGGCCTGAAGCCGCAGCGACAGGTAATAGGCCGCAGGCGAGGACTGGACGAGATCGCGGAACAGCACCTCCAGCGTTCGGGTCGAGCATTGGACCTGGGCCGCCACGTCGCGGATCGCCAAGGGGCTGTCGAGGTGCTGCTCCATGATCCGGATTGATTGCGCGACACGCTGGTCAAGGCTGCTGCTGCGGCCTAGTGACACGAGTGGTTGTGCATCTGAGGGCAGGTGCACCTCGTCATAGACATAAAGGCTTGCCACGTTCAGCGCCGCACTGATGCCTTGCCGTGCGCGGATCAGCGCAAGCATGAAGTCAAGCGCGGGCGCCGCGCCCCCCGTGGTGAAGGCGGGGCCGTCCACGACCCAGCGATCGGGGATTACCTGGACCTGCGGGAACCGGGCCGCGAAATCCTCCAGATCCTCCCAATGGGTCGTCGCCTTGCGATGGTCCAGCAACCCGGCCATTGCCAGCACCCAGCTGCCCGCCTCGACCCCGCCAACCATGCGGGCGCGCCGCGCCGCCTGCCGCACGGCGGCCAGCACGCCCGACGACGCATGGCGCGTGACGTTGAAAGCCGCGACGACGATCAGGATGTCGCAGCCGGCCTGCTGATCGAAACGGTCATCCACCTGCAAGGCAAGTCCGCAGCTGGTCCTGACGGGCTGGCCGTCCATCGACACGACCTTCCAGCGATAGGGCAGCTGGCCTGAAATCCGGTTCGCCGCCCGCATCGGGTCAAGCGTGGCTGCCATGCTCATCAGCGAGGCGTCAGGCAGGACCAGAATCGTGACCGCCAAGGGCTGGCTGGACTGCCTGAAGATGGTTCCGGTACGATCCACTCCGTCACCACTCCGCAGACAACCGTTTTGGCAACCCGACCATGCTAGGTTCACATACCGGCGGGCTGCCCGACAAAACGGCCGGCTCCATCAGCCGCCCGTCCTGCATGGGAGGCTACCCAGCCAGCCAAGCGTTCCGACACTGCCGCATCCGGTTCGCTGGTCCGGCGGGTGGACAGGTCCGTATGCAGCAGCATCGTCTCGACCGTGGCGGCCAGCGTGTCGTCGCCACGCCACAGGCGGTGGAACAGATGCAGCCGCTTGCCTTGCCCTGCCAGAACCTGCGTGGTGATGGTCAGCCGGTCGCCCGCATGAACCTCATCCAGGTAGCGGATGTGGTTCTCGACCGTGAAGTAGCTGCGGCCCGAGGCAATATAGGCAGCGTCCGCACCAATCATCTCCATGAACCTGTCGGTCGCCTGCGACGCGGCTTCAAGGTAATGGGTTTCGTTCATGTGGCTATTGTAGTCGGTCCAACTGACCGGAACCTGGCGCATCGCAGTGATCGGAAGGCCGTCCCGCTCGCTCGGCGCAGCCAGGCGCTCCTCATGCGCGCATACCACACCGCCTGCGCCGCTGCTGGTACGTTTCAGGGCGCGGATCATGCCGACCACGTTGTCGTCGCGCAACCGCTCCAGTTCACGGATGGACAGGTGCCCGGACTGCGCATCCGACTGGTCTGCAATCAGATCGACCAGCTCGTCGTTGAATTCGGGAACGTCCATCAGCCTGGTCCAGGGCCATGACAAGGCAGGACCGAACTGCGCCATGAAATGCGCCATCCCCGCCTCGCCGCCGGCGATGCGATAGGTCTCGAACAGGCCCATCTGCGCCCAGCGGATACCAAAGCCCATGCGGATCGACTCGTCGATCTCCTCGGTTGTGGCGATGCCGTCCTTGACCAGCCACAATGCCTCTCGCCAGATGGCTTCCAGCAGGCGGTCAGCAATATGAGCGTCGATTTCCTTGCGGACGATCAAGGGATACATGCCGATGCCGCGCAGGATCTCGGCCGCGCGGGCGCAGGTGGCCGGATCACCCACCAGCTCCACCAGCGGCAACAAATAGACCGGATTGAAGGGATGGGCGACGATGGCCCGTGTGCCGGGTCCGTTCAGTTCCGACGGCTTGAACCCCGATGTCGAGGACCCGATGACCGCATCCGGGCTGGCCGCGGCTTGGATCGTGGGCAGGATGCGGTGCTTCAGGGCGAGGGTCTCGGGAACGCTCTCCTGGATCCAATCGGCGCCGGCGACAGCCTCGGTCATGTCGGCGTGAAAAGTCAGGCGGCCTTCAGGGGGCAGCGCCCGGTCGTAGAGCGCGGGAAGGGCCCGGCGGGCATTCGACAGCACCTCTCCGATCTTGCGTTCGGCCTGGGGGTCAGGGTCGAAGACCGCGACATCCCAGCCATTGAGCAGAAAGCGTGCAGCCCAGCCACCGCCGATGACACCGCCGCCAATAATTGCCGCCTTGCTCATGCCACCATCCCATTCGGCGCGCGCTTGACCAGCCCCAGTTTGTCGCGCACGGCTTGCGCGCCGATGACGCGCGCGCCCATGTTCTCGATGATCGTGGCGGCCCGCTCGACAAGCTGGGCGTTGGTGGCAAGCTGGCCCTTGCCCAGCCACAGATTGTCTTCCAGCCCGACGCGGACGTTGCCCCCGGCAAGGATCGCCGCCGCGACATAGGGCATCTGGTCGCGTCCCAGGCTAAAGGCCGACCAGCACCAGTCGTCGGGAACCGCATTCACCATGGCCATGAAGGTGTTGAGATCGTTCGGCGCGCCCCAGGGCACCCCCATGCAAAGCTGCACAAGTGCCGGGCTTGCCAAGGTGCCTTCGCGGACCAGTTCCTTGGCAAACCACAGGTGGCCGGTGTCAAAGGCTTCGATTTCAGGCTTCACCCCCAAGGCAGTCATCATGCCGCCCATGGCCCGCAACATGCCGGGTGTGTTGGTCATGACATAATCGGCCTCGGCAAAGTTCATCGTGCCGCAATCCAGGGTGCAGATCTCGGGCAGGCATTCCGCGACATGGGCCATGCGCTCGGTCGCGCCGACCATGTCGGTGCCTCCCGCGTTTACCGGAAACGGCGCCTCGGTACTGCCGAAGATGATGTCGCCCCCCATGCCGGCAGTCAGGTTCAGGACCACGTCCACCTCGGCATCGCGGATGCGGTCCGTGACCTCGCGGTAAAGATCAAGCCGGCGCGACGGCTTGCCTGTGTCGGGATCGCGCACATGGCAATGGACCACCGCCGCCCCGGCCTTGGCCGCCGCAATGGCGCTTTCGGCAATCTGGCGGGGGCTGCGCGGCACATGGGGCGAGCGGTCCTGGGTGGCGCCCGATCCCGTGACCGCGCAGGTGATGAAGACGTCCTTGTTCATGGCAAGCGGCATCGCAGACTCCAGACATTCAGCGGGACAAAGGCTAGAGCTTCACCGCGAGGCCAGATTGTCCTATTCATTCACCTGATTGTCCGATTGCGTCAGACTCTGCCATGCGCGTTGCTTTCCTGCTGTTCGAAGGGTTCTCGAACATGGTCCTGTCCTGTCTTCTCGAACCGTGGCGCGCTGTTCGCGACCAAGGGCAGGCGGATGTGAGCTGGCACGTTCTGACCGTGGATGACCGTCCGCTCCGTTCCTCCAGCGGGCTTCTGGTGGCACCCGACGAGGGCGCAAGCGGGCCCTTCGATCTCTTGATCGTGGTGGCGGGCTATGGCTTTCGCGATCACGCCAGCAGTCCCGGTTTGCGCAGACTTCTGACGCTGGCGCGACAAAGTCGGCTCATCGTGGGTGCTGACACCGGGTCCTGGCTGCTGGCTGCGGCAGGTCTGCTTGGGGGACATCGGGCCACGATCCACTGGTCATTGATACCGGAGTTTGCCGAAGCCTTCCCTGATGTGCAGGTGGATCCCGTCACCCATGTCATGCAGGGCCGGGTCTGGTCCTGCGGCGGCGCATCCGCGGCCCTGGACCTGACCCTGGCCTTGATCGCTGATCTGTTTGGCAAGGCCAGTGCCTTCATCGTCTCATCCATGTTCCTGCACGATGCCGATCATTCGCGGGATGGCAGAACGGCGGGTGCGAGTGCCGACAGAAAGCTCCTGCTGGCCGGCAAGGGATCAGCGCGGTTGCACCAGGTGATCGACCTGATGGTCGAGATGATCGAAACGCCGCTGCCCCTTCCCCGCATCGCTGCGCGATCCGGGCTGTCGCTTAGCAATCTTGAACGATTGTTCCGCGCCGAGGCAGGAATGCCGCCGGGACGCTATTTCCAGATGCTGCGACTGGCGCGGGCGCAGGAACTGGCGATCAGCACCGACCTGAGCCTTCGCGAGATCGCGCTGCGCTGCGGTTATGCCAATGCCTCGGCGCTGAGCAAGGCATTCCGTGGAGCTTACGGCCATCCAATCCGGCAGTCATCACGACGCGTCTTGTGAAAGACGGATTTCCCAGCCCCACACCCCGCTGCCCTTCTCCAGCCGGCCCCCTCAGTGTGCCGCATCCGCTGGCGGCAGAAGAACCATGCCGACGTCGGTCGCGACAGCGAAGATGCGAGCCACATCCGGCCGCCCATCCAGAGGTTGCGGGGACGTGGTCGTGTCGGCAACCGGCCTGCCGGTACGGGTAAAGAACGCCTCGTGCATGTGGCCCGGTGCGTTGATGATCAGGATGCGCGCGGGCGTCTCGCCGGCAGCCTGAAAGGAATGCACCGCCCCATCGGGAACCGAGACAAAGCCCCCCGCCCGAACATGCCGCGTCTCTCCGTCCAAGGTGAACGCGATCTCGCCGTCCAGCACGTAAAAGGCCCCGGTCTCTCCGGCATGGTGGTTGGGAGGCGCGCCCAGGCCCGGCGGCACCACCGCTTCGACCAAGCAGAACTTGCCCATCGTGTCGCCAGGGAAAGCGTGGAACCTGAACAGGATCCCCATTGCTTCATACGTCCGCGCCTGTGTCATGCGATGTTCCTTGCAATAATTGTCACTCATGAGACTTCCGTCTTATAAGAGGGTCAACGATTCCGGCAAGACATTTGTCTCACGAGGTAACGATGACGCAGCGGCAAGATCAAAGGAACAGAACACGCGCGGCCCTGCTGGATGGCGCGCGCACCATCCTGATGCGCGGCGAGGTGCTGACCGTCACGGCGGCGGCACGCGAGGCAGGCATCTCGAAGGCTTCCGCCTATCGCTATTTTTCTGATCCCGCGCTGCTTGCGGCCGAAGCGGGTCTGCATCTGAAGGCGGCCTCCTATGAGGAGATCACAAGGGATGCCGCAACCCTGCGTGACAAGCTGGTGGCGATCAGCCTCTACTTCTTTGACCTGGCCGTGGCGAACGAGGCAGCGTTCCGCACCTATCTCGGCCTGAACCTGCAGGCGGTCGCGCAATCGCAGGACGGCAGGATGCCGCGCCGAGGAGCCCGCCGCATCCAGGCCTTCATGCGCGCGCTGGAAGGCGACAAGGGCATCAGCCCGGAACAGGCGCGCTCCATCGCCGCAGCGCTTGGCATGGCAACAGGGGCCGAAGCGATGATTGTGCTGTTCGACGTGGCAGACCTCTCCGCAGAGAAGGCCCGTGCCCTTGTTGCGGAAACCGCCCAAGCCATCTGCGACCGAATGTTATCTTAGATTACAACGCATGTTTACTGTGTAGCCGCGGTCACTATACTAAGTGCGGATTACATTGTTATGCTTTGAACCCGCTGGCAGCCTTGGAGAGGATGTCTCTCTGCGCTCTTCTTCAGACCGGTCCTGCAGCCGACCTCGCCGTGAACAGGACAGCAAGATAGCAGCAGCCCCAGAGCCCGCTCGCATCGACAAACCTCTTCAAACGACTGTTTCCACATAAAAACCTACTCGTATTTCGCTCATGAGGCCAAGAATATTGGCAATGCGCGGTGAAGTTGGTCCATGGACCAACAGCACACTTTTAACGCTTGATACTCGTTCCTAATATACGCGAGGACTAACCGTCAAAATTTGACGGCGGTGCTCCGCGTGGTAGGCCTATGGAGTCACAACCTGTGCGAATTTTTGAGCATTACCCGACATCCCGACGCCCCATTGCAGCGGTCATGTTGCGCGTGAAGTTTTTTGATCGAGCAGTTAGTTCGCTCACTGCAAGCAGTGTGACTACGTAGGGTCATCCGGCGGATCTAGTTTGCTGTTCAACCTCGTCGCCGGAAACTGAACCATAGCGCGCCGCGTCGAGCCATGGAATCCGAAGCTTTTGGCACGTGCAACAACCTACAAGTTCTATTATATAGATTACTTTCACATGAAGTAGGACTTATCAGTCATGGGAGATTTGAACGCCGCTACGGAAAGCTGGTCTTTGGACCACAGCAGAGAGCGTCGCCTAGGCCAAGGAATTGAGCGATTGACTCGACGCGCGCCCGGAGTCAGCTAGCGCTTGGCAACCCTTGTAGCTCTGATCACAAAGGCTGCTCCAAGATGATGCTAGACTGCTCATTTTGCCAAAACTATCAACAAGTGGATCCGGAGAGTTGGTCCATGGACCAATTGTGCGCCCGCCAGTCTCATTTTAAACCGCCCCCCTAGGACCGACGATGAAGTTGGCTGCAGTAACGCTTACAGGCTATAGCGACATCGATTTGCTGCTAATCGGTACAATCGCGCCGTGCCCCTCTTCCTGAGCAAGCCCGCAGATTAGTCGGCCACGTTCATCCGGACGCGTAGGTGTTCTTCTTGGCACCGTCAGGTCCTCTAGTCCCTCATCGTCATCGCGTTCAACGCATGGATGATCAGATATGGTCGTCCAAAGCCTCAAACTCCAAACGGTTTCTCATGCAACAATCTTGTGTCCGATCGCCAGCCGTTCTGCGTATGACCCCCATGCCATGCCTGCGGTACCACAACGATGAATTCATCACCGCGGCGCACTCCCCGGTGGTGAAATTCCAGGTGACATCTGAACAACTTGCAATGCTTGGACGCTAAGGCAGATCACGTTGTACTCCACTCAGGGATGCGGCCTGACATGGTGGTCGGCTTATGATCCTCCGGATGCTCATGGTATTTAGACTTGGTCCGCGGGCCATATTCTGGTCAACGACTCTTATGTAAGAAGTGTGAATGGTTGAAACCCGGATGCTCGTTTGCCGATGAAGAGGCTGTTGAAGTAAGCTGGCAGGTTCCTGATGCTGCTCCTCCTTCCGAAGAGGCCCAAGACTGCCACAGAGACTTTGAACCGTCCTGCTTTGGCTATGGCGGCGTTCAGTAATTCACTGCTGATCCCACACCAGGCTGCTAGGGTGAGCGCATGCTCTTCGATTTCCCACAAGCTCGATGGTCTTCGAACCGCAAAGGAAAGCGCCTCGGGGCATCTATCCTGTATCTTCTGCAGCAGCTCCGCCTCCGTGAGCGTCTGAGATGTGACGTTGCTCACAGCATCAGGATCTTTTTCTTTATATTCAGTATTGATCTTGTGGCGGACATAATGACCGTCAATGGCGGCCGGAATCCCCTCCGATGCGTCGGGTCTGACAAACTCAGAACGGGCCAGCTCCGTATCTAAGACGTCCTGCAGCTTGTCACAGATCGAACTTAGAGCCTCTGAGGACAAGCGCCGCCGCCGTGCGGGGCGGTACTCGTCGACAAGGTCAACATGGCCGGCCTGCTCTGCACGGTAGAGGAGGGACGACAGTCGCTTGCGCATGAACTTCACCAGAGCAGACTCGCGGTTGACCTCGGCCGCAGCCTGACCGAGTTCCTTCGACCGCCGCATAAGGGGTGAGAGATCTAAGCCGAAGGCTTCCACGGGTCCATCTGGATGCTGGATCACGTAACGCTTGCCGTTCGGACTGTCCCGTCTCACAATCAGCCCCGCCTCTACCAGTTGGGCAAGGTGCCTTCGGAGGTTCCGTTCAGACTGGTTGTCAGCGCGTTTGCAGATGGTGGCATTGGCAGCATACACGATCATCTCGCCGCCCTCTCGAAGGAAGCTGATCAGAGCACGGAGTGTCGAGATGGCGCCATTACTGAGGCCATAGCGCTTTTTGGCATCCGAGACACAGCGATGAGCCATCCACAGCCGGCTCATGTCTGCCGGCAGGACGAGCGCATTTGGCCCGCGGCCCAACACCCGGGGTACTTGCATTTCTTGCTTCATGTCCAATTCACGCGAAGGCCGGAAGCCACGCAAGGTCATCCCGTTGCCTCGTCACAGACTCGCAACAAGCAACAATGTATTGGTCAGCCCAGTGGGCCGGTATTGACGCGATGCTGGGGAGCTGTTAGATAAGTGGTGCAACACACTAATCAGGGCTCTCCGGGGGATGACTTCGGGGGGCTCTTTTTTATCCGTTCTTCAGATGTGCTCCTTGCTCTTGATGTTGACGGGATGAGGGTTAGGAGGTCATTACTCTTTGCCCTCGCGCATCCAGCGCTCGTGGAGATCGGATACAACCTTATCTATATTCCGTTCCAACCAGCTGCCGAATTCCGGATTGGCTTTAGTCCTGAAGCTCAGGGACAGTGCTCGGCTGCCAGCCTTGAACTCCAAGGCAGGGCCGGGCCCTCTTTCGCCCACCATCCTCCGAGTTGGTCCATGGACCAATTGCTGCAGCGCAGCATTACTAGTCTGCGACGGGGCATAAAGTTCTTTTCGCAGTCCATCATAAACGAGGCGGAAGCGCTCAGAACTGGAGATTTCTTTGCTCCCTTTCTCCAAAGCCTGTCGAGCTGTGGTAACCGCGTCAATTTTTCCAGAAGCCACAAGGTCTCCCAACTCCCGCCAGGGCCGGCGGCCTATGTCATGAGCAGGACCAATGAGCTCGATGAGCTCCTCGGGGATGTCCTCGATGAGCTTGACCATCTTCGAAATCGCGAAGCGGTCAACATTGAGTGCTTCCATGATGACGTCGTTCGAGAACTTCTTCTGGCGCAACTCGGCAGCAAACAGAGCTTTCTCGATATGAGAGGGGTCAAGGCGCAGGTTGTTCTCGTGTCCCTGCGCAACAACCGCCTCCTCATCGCCCATCTTACGGACAATAGCCTTGACGGTCATGCCGCCTCCAATGAGGCGGATGGCGGCAAGACGGCGGCGCCCGTAGACGATCTCGTAACGGTCAATTTCGCCGGGGAGGGGCCTCACTAGCACCGGAACATGTTGCCCATGTTCCACGATGGACTTCGCCAGTTCCTTTATCCCATCAGCCTTGATGTCGATGCGGTCGCGCGTGCCCGATTGGATAATGGCCGACGGGTCTAGATCGCGGATCGAGTTCGCCTGAAGGCTCATCAAGCCATCGGAGAGCCGCGTTGTTGAGAGCATCCGGTTGGGAGCGGTGTTTCCATTTGGCGCGGGCTGCTCCTCCGCGACTTCCTCTTCATCTACCAGGCCCCGAGCGCCGGCCTCAATCATTCCGAAGAGTTTACGTGCCATTCTCGTCCCCATGCTTCCTGGATGACCGCCTCGATTTCGGCGGCGGCCGCATTCATGCTGTTCAGTGCCCGGTCAAGGGTTCCTTTTACGAGCTGCTTCGGATCCACTTCGTAGATCGTCTGCTGGGTCATGCCTGCATCACTGATCGCTGTGGACTTGAGCATTGGGTTGATGAGCACCTGCTTGCCTAGGATGTGGCGCAGAAAGCTTGCCATCTGGGTCTGAGGGCCGTCAGAGGGCTCATAACGGGTAATAAGAAATTTGACGAAGTCCCACTGCTGTTCCTGGTGCGTCGCCTTGCCGATCACGTCCATCGTCTCGGAAGCGAGCTTCAGGAACTGACTCATCGAGGCCACATCCAGCATGCCGGGGACAACTGTTACGATGAGACCCGTAGAGGCAGTGAGAGACGTCAGGGTCGTGAAGCCCAGTTGCGGCGGACAGTCGATAAGAACGAGGTCGTAGTCGTCCCTCACGCCCTGGAGCGCCTCGGCGAGCCGAACGGCGAAGATTGAGTCACTGCCCTTGCCGCTGGCGGCACGGCTGAGGGCGTTGGCCGTTTCCGTTTCATATTCCGACAGCATTAGGCTGGCGGGGCACATGTCGAGGTTCTTGAAGTAGGTCTTGCGGATGACATCTTTCAGGGGCGCTCGTCGCAATCCCCCAGGTTCTTCATAACGCAATGCGTCGTAGATCGTGAGGGCGCCCTCGTCCTCAAAGTCCAGTTCCGGACGGTAGCCGAAGAATGTAGAAAGCGATCCCTGGGGATCCATGTCTAGCGCTAAAACTCGGTAGCCGCGCAGGGCGTATCGCTGGGCGAGATGGATCGTCGTCGTGGTCTTCGAACTGCCGCCCTTGAAGTTGACGATGCTGACGATCTGCATCTCGTCCCCTTCCTTGCGACCGGGGCGATAAAGGTCCGGGTTTTTTCCCGTTCGGAACATAATGTTCCGGATTTGGTCGATATCCTCCGCCGAGTAGGTGCGGTGGCCTCGCTTGTCGAGTTCCACTTCCGGAAAGGATCCATCCTTGTGACGAACCCGGAAGTTCGACGGGCTGATGCCCGTGAGCTCGGCCACCTCACTTACGTTGAAGCGCCTCAGGGACTTTCGTTCGGTCGGTTGATAGGCCTTGCGCATCTCTTCGTCGAGAGACCTTGCGAGGGCGTCCGCATACCTGCTTATACTGCCGATACCGACAGGGGTGCGTTTCGCCTTTACAGGTGCCTGTTTATTCACTGTCGTCTCTCTTGCAGTCTCTGAGGGCTATTAACGGTCAGGATCTCAGTTACGCCCAATAGAGCGTTAAGACAGTGAGTGCCACGCGATCACGATTCCGGCAATCCCTTTTTGCGTCCTTTCATGAAATTGCGTACATGGACACACACAAAGCCGATGTGAGACGCCAGTCATAGCGCTTGAATAGCCAGAAAATTAGATGCGTATCGGAAGCCATGGCGGCGATATTCAACTAACACGGCCGACACGGTTTCTCCGCCCATTAGAAGTCCTGACGGAGGCAAGTGCCCTGACTTTCTGGCATGAAGCAACAGAGTGAGCCGTGTCGGATACCGTCTGGGCACCTGCCGAGAAGGGCAGGGCACCGAGTAGGATGGTTGCGGGAAGAGCGGGGAAGGACCGAAACATGTGGGCACTTGGTAATGGCAGGCCGGGTCCACCGGGCCTTGATCCGCCGCCGATGGCTGGCGCAGTCTGGACCGGGAGGAACCCCTGATGAGCGCAACAACCAAGCTTCTGGACCTGTTTGAAATCAACAGCCCTATGGGCCAGAACCTGCCGCGCCATATTGGTCGGCTTCACCCAGCAGGGCGGCTAAGCCGTGATCAGGCCTAGCCGCTCGGCCCGCAGCATCAGCGACCGCACGGAAGGCGGATACCATTTCGTTCTGGCGCGGGGGATGCTTTCGCGCATGTCCTCCAGCGGCCTGGCAGCGCCTGGCAGTTGAGCTTAAACCTCAAGCCGAAGGCGAGAGGGTCCTGTGCATTCAAGCTGGCGAACCATCACCTGCTGGCAGCATTATTCCTTTGGGGAGCCTTCTGTTTCTCGAAGGGAGGAAGCCGCGATGACGAGCAAGCAGGATAGCATGCTGCTGCGCCGGCAGAGAGTCCTTGCGGATATCGGTGAATTCGCTCTTCAGTCTGAGGATCTGGACGAGTTTCTCGCCGAAGCCTGCAGGCTGGTGGCGGATGTAATGGAAACCCGGCGGGCCAAGGTGCTGGAGGTCGAGAAGGCCGGCAACACGCTTCTGGTTCGAGCCGGGTTTGGGTGGGGCCCCGACATTGTCGGCAGAACTAGGATCGCTCTTGGAAAACACTCATCTGAAAGCTTTTCTCTTAGCGAACGAACTCCCGTCATCCGCACGGATGTCAGCCAGGACAAGCGGTTTGAGCTTCCTGCCTTCATGAAGGAAGCAGGCATCCGGGCCTTTGCTCATGTGCCGATCTTCCTGCCGGGCGGACGGGTATACGGCCTTCTACAGATCGATGCCAGCGAGCCAAGGGATTTTGAGGGGGATGAGGTCGAGTTCCTGCGCACCTTTGCCACCATCCTGGGTCCCGTTGTGGATCGCATCCTCAATCTCTCCGAGTTGCGCTCGAGCAGGGAGCAGTTCCGTCTCACCGTTGAGGCTGCGTCCAACTACGCCATCTTTATCACCGACCGGGATAACTGCATCACCGACTGGCTCCCGGGTGCGGCCCAGATCTTCGGCTGGAGCGCGGCAGAGGCGATTGGGAAGTCTGCCTCGATGCTGTTCACGTCTGAGGATCGCGAGGCCGGAGTGGATGTTCGGGAGATCGAGGAGGCCCGTGACAAGGGCTTCGCTCCGGATGTTCGCTGGCATCTGCGCAAGGATGGATCGCGTGTCTTCATCGATGGCTCGGTGCGGGCCCTGCGTGATGCGGAAGGCCGCGTCACAGGCTATCTGAAGATCGGTCAGGACGTGACGCAAAGCCGGGAAGCAGAGGCCCGCCTGCAGGAAAGCGACGCGCGTTTGGCGGCTCTCTTTTCTAGTGCCCCGGTAGGATTATCCGAAGTTGACCTGAACGGGGGATTTCTGCGTGCAAATACCGAGTTGTGCCGCATTCTCGACCGCTCTCAGGATGAGGTGCTTGCGGCCACTGTGCAGGAGGTGACACATCCGGAAGATGTGGCGCGAAGTTTTGAGGCCATGGCGAAGGCTATTGCGACTAGGCAGCCTGTGTTTCTGGACAAGCGTTACCGCCGGCCAGACGGTGCGGTCGTCTGGGGCAGCAGCAGCCTGACCGTTCTGTGCGATCTGGATGGCGCACCCCAAAGCCTTCTCGGTGTAACGGCGGATCTGACCGAGCGGCGAAAGATGGAACGCGCCCTCCACGACAGCGAGGAGCGGCTGCGCAATGTGCTGAATGCCATGAATGAGGGTTTTGTCCACCTGGGGCCTGACTTTACCATTCTTGATGTCAACAGGGAGACCCTTCGGCTTGTCGGCCGCAACAGAAGGGAGTTGGTGGGCCGATCGCATTGGGAGGTCTTTCCGGAAACGCAGCAGGACCCTGTCGGCGAGTTGCTCAGGCAGGTTATGGGTGAGCGGAAACCCAGTTCGCTGGAGCACCGGCATGCCGGGTTTCGTGGCAAAGCCTTATGGCTGGACCTGCGGGTTTATCCGACCCCCGATGGCGGCGTGGCGATATTCTGGCGCGACATCACCAAACGCAAAGAGGTTGATGATGCGCTGCGCGACAGCGAGCGCCGCTATCGCGGTTTGTTTGAGTCGATGGACCAGGCCTATGCGGTGGTCGAGGTGCTTAAGGGTCCGGACGGGACCTGGTCGGATTTTCGCTTCATCGAGGTCAATCCGGCGTTCATGCGGCACACATCGGTGCCTTATCCGGTGGGCAAGACCTCAACCGAGTTGCTGAGCACGCCCAATCCCCGCTGGACGCAGCTTTACGGCCAGGCTCTGGATACCGGCGAGCCGCTGCGGGTCGAGGAAACAGAGGAAACACTGGAGCGCGTTTTCGACCTCAACATCTTCAGCCTGGACCGACAGCGCAATCGTGTGGCTGTATTGTTTTCCGACATCACGGAGTGGCGGCAGTCTGCCACACTTCAGGAGATGCTGATCGGTGAACTACATCATCGCACCCGCAATCTGATGACGGTCATTCTGTCACTGTGCGATATGACCGCCAACAGCAGCACTGATCTCAAACACTTCAAGGCACGGTTCCAGAGCCGCCTTGAAGCACTGGCCCGGGTTCAAGGCTTGCTGTCGCGGCTGAGTGATCTGGACCGCGTCACGTTTGACGAGCTGATCCAGACGGAACTGGCGGCTATGGGGGGCAGGGGGGACTACATCACTCTGAACGGGCCGACTGGGATCCGGTTGCGGTCCACGACGGTTCAGACACTTGCCATGGGGCTGCACGAGCTCGCCACAAATGCCGTAAAGTACGGCGCCCTTGGGGGGCCGAATGGACGGCTCTCCATTAGTTGGTCGCTTGAGCCAGAGGGGCCAGGGGGCAGGCCGTGGCTGCATATCGACTGGCGCGAGAGCGGCGTCGATATGACCTCAGCCGGCACGCCATCACTCAAGGCCGGACAGGGAAGAGAGCTCATCGAGCAGGCCCTGCCTTATCAGCTTCGGGCCAAAACCACTTACACTTTCACGCCGGACGGAGTGCATTGCACGATCTCACTGCCGGTCTCGGCCACAAAAAAAGAGAACTCTGAACTTGACTGAGCAGACATTGAGCAATCACCGTATCCTCGTCGTTGAAGATGAATATCTGCCGGCTATGGTGCTGCAGAGGATGCTTCAGGAACTGGGAGCAATTGTGCTGGGACCTGTGGCCAGGCTGGGTGACGCCCTTGAGATGATCCGGTCAGAGCCATCAATCGACGCCGCGGTCCTAGACATTAACCTGGGTGGCGAAACGGCATTTCCAGCCGCCGATCTTTTGATGGAGCAGGGTGTCCCGTTCGTGTTCACCACCGGATATGATGAGACTGCGACACCAGAGCGTTTCGCAAGCACTGTCACGCTGCAAAAGCCAATCGACATCAGCCGGATCGTCACCATCTTGGCGAAGGTAATATGACGTCTGCCTAAGCGTGACTGCCTCGCCACACTGATGGGTGCTTACGAAGCTGTTGTGATGGCTCTTGATGCTTATTCCAGGTCTGAGACCCGAGGGTCATCCGGAACAAAAGAAGCGCACGCCCGTGATCGTGGGCATCACGCCGTCCCCTTTAATAAAGCCGCAGGTGGCATAAAAGACACTGCTCGACCAGAAGGATGACGACACGCTGCTTTTGGTGAACCAGATGGCACAGGTGCCCGAACTTGCGACAAGAGGGCCGATCGTCTCAACAGCAGCCCTGACCCAGGATGAACTGGCCAGCGTCTATCGTCTGCCGCAGCTGGCGACGATGAGAACTATGCCGTTGTGAACGGACAGGTCGTGCGGCTGAACGACAGGAACTATGAGCTGCTTCAGATGATCCGCGTCGCGCGGGCCGTCCTGTAAACAAGAAAGACCCGCCTGGCAGAGCGGGTCTTCGGTTCTTGCCGTGGTCAACATAAAGGCTAACCATATCCTAGCGGTAAGGCAACCATATCTTTACAACTCATGATTGTACCGTGCCTGAAGCGCCTGGAGTGGTATTTCTGTTTTTCCAAGGAGAGTTATTTTTCGAGCCGCAGGTCGTATTTGCATGAATGCTCCTGGCGCGGGCTCAAGGCGAACAGAAGGTCCGGATCCTGGTGATCGACCTCATGCACCTGAAGGCTGGCCGCACTGCGGCAATCCTGCGTGCCGACAGAGCCGCTGGGTTTTGCAGCGGAACCGCGACCACGGCCACGCGTTCATCACTCCGAAGCCCAGTGGCCGGCGGATGCGGTCACAATTTTCTTCTTCTCTCCCTTCTCTGATGCCCGGCGTTCCTGCGCCGGGCTTTCCTTTTCAGCCCCGGCCATGGAGTGTGATCGCGTCTGAGGGGGCTTTGGTGCGGATTTACCATCCGATGGCTGAGACATCGACGCTACGCGAAAGGGTCAGACTGCATCCTTTGTCGAGGTCACGTTTGCGAAGGTTGGCTGGCAGGCAAAAGACAGTCTGACACCATGAAGAACCTTGGCTTCAACAGCCACTTCTTCTGCCTGCTGGGTAAACGCAATGCCTGAGGCGCGAAGTCTTCGCGCCACGGCTTCCAGGTCCGGCACCTGGACGTCGAAGCCGACAAAGGTCGGCGCTGTGCCCGGGCGCACGGTGATTGCGCCCCCGGCCAGGGAAACCTGCATCGGATCCGTCGTCGGCGATCCAGTGAAGGCCGAAAGAAAGCCAGCGTGATCTTGCGGATGCGGCGCGGCGATGGTGACGCCCGTGATGGCGGTTGCGCTGTTCGGATGGCGTTGCAACGCCTCGTTCCAGAAAGCCTCGGGGAAATGCTGCTGGCAGGTGAAGAAGCCAAGGTCGGGCGCCTGGGTGTCCACGGCAAAGGCCAGGCTGAAGGCGACATGCGTGGCGCTGCCATCGGGGCGCCTGCCGGTCCGCTCGAACCGGAAAGGGGCGAAGTCCCCGATGCCCTCTTGCGCGACGCGCGCGGCATCGGCTGCGGCATCGGCGCTGCTCAGCACCAGCATGGCCAGTCCTTCGCGCCGCTGCAGGTAATCACCCACAAAGGCGCCGAAGCTGAAGTGGCCCGAGGCGTGGGGCGGAATGTCTGCATCCGTGGGAGCCGTGATCAGCTCGATGAATGACTGCCGGAACTGGATGATCCGGTTCTCGGTCCCCCAGGGATGGCGGTTGCGTGGCCCGACCTGAAAGCCCAACCGGGCGTAAAGATCGGCGGCCCCGTCCAGATCCCGGACAGCAACCACGACATGATCGATATGGCGCACGACGCGCTCCTTCAGCGGGCAGGGGTTAGTCCGCTCCGTTCTCAAGCGGCTCCGGCCGCTGTCCTTCGGGCAAGATCTTCAGCAGGTGCTCCCGAACGACATCGGGTGTAAAGGGCTTGCTGATGAAGAGGGCACCGTCCGGCATGTCCCCAGGACCGCGCGGAGGTCCGGCCGAGGCCACAAGAATGCCGATATGCGGCCAGTTCTGTGCACAGCGGCGCGCCAGCTCAAAGCCGGTCATCGTGCCGGGCGGCATGCTCACGTCCGTGAAGAGCAGTTGGATGTTCTGACCAAACCTGCCGAGAAGCTCTACAGCCTGCTCAGCGGTTGCGGCGTCGTGGCAGCGAAAGCCTGCCTCCTTCAGGATCTCGCAGGCGTCCATCCGGATGAGCGCGTCATCGTCTGCCACAAGGGCATAAGGGCTGTGCCGGTCCATTTCGCCTGATCCTTTTTGTTCATGAGCCAAAGGACTGCGGACTGGCCGGAGTTCCGGCAATTCACATGTTACTTGACTTGCACAAAAATGCCGGTGACCTCATGCGGATGAGATACATGGCAATCCTTTATCGAAGTGAGGCACTTACGCCGAAGGGAGGGGCTGCCGAGCGAGCTATTCTTGCTACATCGCGGGCCAAGAATGGCGCAGCCGGTTTGACCGGCTTCCTGCATCGGGAAAGCGACATCTACTACCAGTGGCTGGAGGGTCCGGAGGCTGAAGTCCTAAAGGCCTTCGACAGGATCCGGTCAGACAACAGGCACGGCGATGTCGAGGTCCTGGACCGGCAGCAGGTGGCAACCCGCAGCTTTCCCACATGGTCGATGGGCTATGGCACCTCGAAGACGACGTCCCTCTTCGACTGGGCGGCCGACCACGATGCACCTCTCCACCCGCCGCGGGCGACTGATATTCTGGCGTTCATGAAGGCCTGCGCTGAACAGCAGAAGTAGGACCTCAAAGGCCGTTTGGCCTAATGGTCTGCGGTTGAGAACAATGCCAGGCCTTGGGGACCGGCGAGTGCCTTTCACGCTGCCGCCAGCCGCCGTCGCCTGCCTTTTGCCGCACCCACTGCAATCGCTGCGGCAATGTCGTGGCAGGCCGTGATCCCCTGCACGAAGGGCCGGTCGTGCATGAGATAGGGGATCGAGGCCAGGGTCAACCGCCCGGCATAGCCCGGCACGTCGATCAGGCTGTAATCCTCGGCCACCTCGGGAACCTCTTGGCCTGCCTGCAGCAACGCCTCGCGGAGAGACGGGAAAGGCATGTCGTTGCTGGTTAACACCTTCTGGCCACGTGCATCGATGAAGACTTCGAACACATGCTCATCCGTTTGCGTCTTGATCCGGGTCCGCGAGGGTTCGCGCTTCAGGTCGTAATCCTCCCCAAGCGCCAGCACTGACAGGACACCGGCGTCGCGAAGGGCCAGCAGCCGGCGGATGGATTCGGATGGCACAGCGGCATAGTTGTCGACAAACACCTTCTTGAGGCCCGCATCGAACCGCTCGCGATCAGCCTCGGGAAGTTCCGAGACAATGGCTTCGACCTTCTCGTGCATCCGCAGCAGGGCGTAGCGCCAGGGAACAGTGACCTTGTCCGCCTTGTTCCGCTCTACCTCCTCGAGGTTCTTGCGCGCCCACCGGAAAGGATCGGCGGCCTCCCTTGTCGCGAAATAGGCGGGCGCGAAGCTGTCGGCGTCCAGTCCCGCCAGGCCGATCCGCAGCGCGAAGGCCGGATCGGCATGAAGAAGCTCGGCTCGGACAAGATCGAAGACCGTGTCGAGCGGGCAGGATCCCGATGCACAGCGTGCCACGGCCTCGTCGGTCAGGACCGCCAGCGGATGGTAGGGGATGGGACAATAGAAGTCTGCTTCCGGCAGGATGCCCGAGCGTGACATGAGGGTGATGTGCAGGCCGGTGTCAGGCGCGATGTCGAAGCATAGGTCGTCACCCCTTCGGCGGAAACGTCTATGCTGGTTTGCCACCGCTATGGCGGCGTCGATCGAACTGAGCGAGGTGCCCATGATGCCGACCGGCACTGCGGGGATGGAGGCTTCGATCAGACCCGACCAGGGACTGGGGTAATAGCTGCGGGTGGCCTCGTCTTCGTCCGGAAAATCATGTCCCGTGGCCAGGATCACCCGATCAAAAGGACCGTGCCACCCCTTGGCGGTCTTCACCTGAAGCACCTCCTGGTGCGGCAGGATGTCCAGCACCTCGGTGCTTTCCTGGATGTCGATCTGATGCCCCCCTTCCCGAGCCCTTTCCACAAGCGCCAGGAGCTGAGCGCGATAATACTCGCCCAGAAGAAGCCGGGGCGTGAACTGGCGATCGTCGAGATCCTCGGGCTCCAGTCCAAAGGAAACCAGGCGCGCTTCGGGCTGGGCCTGCAGCCAGTCCAGGTAAGGTTCCACCACCGGCGGGATCTCGATGCTGGCGATGTTGGCCAACATGAACTTGCCCGCATGCTCAGGGGAATAGGGCATGCCGATGCCGGCCTTTTTGCCCTTCTCGAACAGGGTGACCGCCAGTTGTCGTCCGGTGGCCAGAAGCTGCTGGAGGCAGTAGATGCCAGTAGGACCCGTGCCAACAATGGCAATCTTCATCATCGTCCTCATCCTCCAGAGCGCTCGCCCGAACGCGATCCTGATGATCCGGTTCCTGGGATGCAAACTCATCGAGCAGGCCCCAAGCCCGTCCCCCGTAACAGGCGGATTGAGCCAGTAGGGGGTTCAGGCAGTGATCAGGCCTAGCCGCTCGGCTCGCAACAGCAGCGACTGCACGGACGACGGATAAAAGCTCGCACGGCCGCGCAGGGTGCGTTCGCCCATGTCCTCCAGCTGCCGGGCAATACCCTCCAGCGTCAGGTCGGGATCGGCATGGCGCATTCCGGCGATGATCGCCAGCAGCCGGTCGTCCGCCGTGCGGCGCGGGGCGCGGTCCAGCACGGTGGTTAGCAAAAGCCCGTCGCGGACATGACGACGGGCGGCGCGCTTCATCCGCTCGAGCGTCCAAGGCTGCCTGGTGCGGCTGCCTAGATGCCGGGTCAGGTCGTCCCAGGCCATTCCGGACCGGTGCCGGCGCACCAGCGGCAGCCAGATGTGGGCCGTGGTTCGAACTTGGGGAAAGGAGGTCTCGTCCCGGGCAGCGCTCAGCTTGCGAAACACAAAGCTGATACAGCGAGATGACGGGCACGTGACGAAACTGCTCCTGTGCGGAAGCGTTAATTCTCGAACGTCAAAAGAAAGGACCTCCCTATGGGTGAACTGACCGACAAGGCGAAAGCTGCAGGCAACAAGATCGCAGGCAGCATCAAGGACGGCATTGGCGAAGCTACGAACAATCCTCGCCTTGAAGCGGAAGGCGAAGCCCAGAAAGCCAAGGGCACTGCCCAGGATGTTTCTGGCACCATTAAGGGCAAGCTTGGCGACGAAATCTGATCGCGCCACATTCGTTTGAGAGAAGGCCCGCAGGACGCGGGCCCTCTCTATTGGAGGAGTGTCTGTCAATCACTTCTGATGTGCCAGTGGCGGCTTTGCGGGACCTAGCTGCCGTTCGCTAGTTCAACCTCACCCTGGTCAGCTTTTCAGGATTCCGGGTAACGTAGATGCTGGTAATCTGCCCGGCGGCCACGTCCAGAGCAGTAGTTTGAAGTTCGCCTCCGATGCGCCAGACGAATCCCGGCAGGCCATCGATCATGGCGAAGTGCAGATATTCCATTTCATCTCCCCTCTTGCGCGACAGGCTTTGAAACATCCGCATCAGCTTTGCAGCCCCCTCTATGATGTTCAGCACATTGTAGATGTTGCCCCCGCCATCGGAGTGCAGCGTCGCGCCTTCCGCCAGTAGGCTGGAGAGAGCAGTGGCATCCCCGGTCTTGCAGGCGTCGAAGAAAGCCTGGGCCAACTTTTCGCCGGCCTCGCGCGGCACCGCGTAGCGCGGGCGATCGACATGAACATGCGCCCGTGCGCGGACCGCCAGTTGCCGTGCTGCTGCGGGAGAGCGGTCGATCGCCTCGGCGACTTCATCAAGTGACTGGCCAAAGACGTCATGCAAGAGGAAGGCTGCCCGTTCCAGCGGTGACAGACGCTCGAGGGCCATCATCAACGTGAGTGTGAGATTGTCCGGGCGCAGGTCATCGCTCTCCTCCTCAATGAGGGGCTCGGGCAACCAGGGACCAGGATAGATCTCGCGACGGCTGCGCGCTGATTTCATATGGTCGAGGCAAAGACGTGTGACGACCTGCCTCAGCCATGCGGCAGGCTCCCTGATGGATGAGTGCTCGATGCCCTGCCAGCGCACCCAAGCCTCTTGCACCGCGTCCTCAGCTTCTGCGTGAGAGCCAAGCATCCGATAGGCAAGACGCAGCAACAGGCGCCGCTGCATCTCGAAGATATCCGTCGCGTCATCAGGCAGCATGAGCCCGCTCGACAGGTAGCTCAAGGCTGTGCATCGCCCGAAAAGCAATCTGGGTCCGGTTCCACAAATTGATCGCACCGATGGCGAAGGTCAGGAAAGCTACCTCATCCTTATCGAAGACGGTAGAGACTTCCTCCCAGACATCATCCGAGGCATGGGTCTCGGCCACAAGCGTCAGCGCCTCGGTCCAGGCCAGTGCGGCGCGCTCGCGCGGCGTGAAGAGCGTGCTGTCATGCCAGCCCGCAACCATGTGAAGACGGAGATGGGTTTCGCCATTCTTCAGGGCATCTGCGGCATGGATCTGGATGCAGAAGGCACAACCATTGATCTGGCTGGCCCGCAACTTAACCAGGTGCAGCAAGGAATGCTCCAGCGGCCCCTTCAGCAACTCGGTCTCGAAGGTCACCAGCCCCTGAAAGGCACCGCCAATGCGTTTGAAGTGATCAGTCATGCGGGGTGTCATCGCTATCTCCTTTTGAAGCTGACACCCATATGACGAAGTGGGAAAGGCCGGTGTGACATGCACCGGAAAAAATTCCAGCGTCCGCATTGAGCTCTCTGCGTTGATGCAGCCTAGGCCCTAAAACGCAGTTTTGCGAACGAAGCTGCCGGTCACATGATAGACGTCCTGCCGAAAGCGAGGTGAGATGCAGTCTCTGCCGGAAAACATTGAACAGGTATCAGCGGGGTTGGCAGACCTGTGCAACATACTCGGGGACAGCCTTCTTGCGATCTATCTGCACGGATCGGCGATTTCGGGTGGGCTGCGGCCCCAGAGTGATATCGATCTGCTGGCCGTTGTGGATCGCGGCCTTGTCGGCAACGAGCGAGCCGCACTTCTTTCGTCGCTGCTCCAACTTTCCGGCTGCCACCCGCCAGTGCCTGGTGCACCGTGCTGTTTGGAGTTGGTGGTTTTTACACGGCATGACCTTGCCGGCCACCAGTTCCCCACACGGGCCGAGTTCGTCTATGGCGAGTGGTTGCGGGACGCTTTTGAGGCAGGCGAGATGCCAATGCCAACAGAGGACCCGGAATTCACACTGGTTCTTGCTCAGGCTCGACAGGAGGCCCGAACCCTGTTCGGACCTGACAAGAATATTCTATTGCCAGAAGTTTCTGAAACAGCTGTCCGGGCCGCCATGCGCGAGCTTCTCCCATCCTTGTTGAATGGTTTGCAGGACGACACTCGGAATGTCCTGCTGACACTTGCAAGGATGTGGCGCACCGCCAGCAGCGGCGCGTTCGTGAGCAAGGATGAAGCGGCGATGTGGGCAATTCCGAGCCTCACCAAAGACAATGCCCTGACGCTGGCACATGCGCGGCGGGCTTACCTCGGCGAAGTTGCCGATGATTGGCGTGGGCGTTGGGATGCAGCGCGGCGGTTGGCCGACCAGCTGGCGCTAAACGTCACAAAAGCAATGGCCGCTTAAGGCTCTCCACGACGCCGCCACCTTGGCGCAGGACAGCAGCGACGCGGACCAAGCAGCCGCTCGTTCCGAAAATTGGAGCTGCGGGTGTGACCGGACAAGACAGGTCTCGCCCGGTCTTCAGCTCAGGCATTTTAAATGCAGAGCTGCGTTTTGGTAGGGATAGCCGAAATCATCCACATCGCGCCGTGACAACTCCTTAAAGCCAAGCGACGCATAGAAGCGGACAGCCTGTTCGTTTTCGATATAGACCTCCAGCGAAAGCTCGCCCTTCAGTTCAAGAGCATGCGCGATCAGCGTGCGGCCGACACCCCGGCCTTGGTGCGTTGGGGCGATGAATATCCCGCCGACAAAGCTGCCCAGCAGGCTGATGAAGCCGACAGCCTCACCCGAATGACATGCAACCCATGTTTCTGCTTTTGGAAGATATTCTCCTTCGATCAGCTGGCGCTGCTCCAGAAGCCTGAGTTCACCGATAAACGGATGCGCCTTCAGGGATGCTTCAAGCCAGATGGCTGACAGCTTTTCGGTGTCCGTCGCCGTGTCAAACGGACGGATCACCACGTCTTGGTTCTCCATGAGAACTCCATAGAAATCACGCAAAAAGGGCCGGCACTCGATGTGCCGGACGATGCCGCTACGCGCAGTTCAATCGAAGCCTCTGTGCATCAATCTCCTGTTGGACACTGCCGCAGATACGCCGACCCTCTTACGGGATCAAGGAGGGTCGAAAGGCGGCTTTGGGCTCAAACTGACCTTCCGCCTGATCTACACGCTGTTTCTGGTTTCCCACTGTTTCACTACTTGTGGCAGGCGATCGCGGCGGTCCTGGTTCTCTACCTGAAATGGCGCCCCCTGGCAGCGCCTCCTGAAGACATGTCCGGCCTTGAGTTGCCGGAATAGCCGCTTACCTGACCACGGCGACGGGTAGGGCGGCCTCAACTCATTCCCTCTGTCTTCTTAGCCGCCGGTGGGGCAAGTCTTCGAGACGGAAACAAAAATGAATCATATGAGGAAACGGTCGTTTGCAGGAACCTACTTGGGATGCTGTCTAAGTTCGCCTGATCACCAATTGTCAGTGCCAGAAGGGCAGGGAAGTGTAAGCGGGTTCGGGACCCTCCATTGGACTCGCCCTGCCGCTCTTCAAGTCAGCAAGTCCAAGAACAAGGAGCTCGTTGCTCAATTGATTTACGTATACAAGTGTCGTTAGAAGCGCCTTACCATAACATCGGGGCAAATATCGAAGGAGATACAGATGGATGCCGGTGCCCTACTTCTCCGTTGCGAGGTTGCGGCCGGACGCATCGACGGCATCCTCCTTGCCGATCCTGATCTTGCACGGCTCTGGAGGACCGAGACGGCACTCCAAGAAGCGTCGGCCTCCGTGGGCCTCGAGGGGGAAAGGATCTCCACCACCGGCATGGTCATGCGCCTGACCAGCAACCTGGCGATCGAGGAGGAATCGCGGACAACGGAGATGGCTCTGAAGCTGCTGTCCGTAATCAAGCGGCCCGGCAACATCTTCAACGCGCCCGTCGAGGCGATGCGCAGGATCGAGGCCGCCGCCATGCCGGTCGGCCGCGCCAAGGACGAGACGGACCGGCTCGACGACAAGGAGTTGTCCCTGATCGTTGAGGAAGGGCGGCGGTGGGCTCACGTCCCCATCCTTGCCGGATGGCGTGCGGCGGCCGTCTACGCCTTCAGGTCGCGGCGGGAAAGCCCGGTGGCAGAGCGGGTCGTCTTCATGGCAGTCGAAGGCGCGGCCCGGCACCTGATCGGGTTTTCACCCGTGCCTTCGGCGCCGCCGAAGGAGGATGGTGATGCCCAGGCATCGCTCCTCATGCCGGCTTCGGCCAGCTGGGTGCTTGCCCCCTCAATGGCACTGGGGCGGAACGGCCTGCGCATCTGGTCGCCCTTGTCCAATGTCGAGGGCTTCCTCGATGCTTCGTGCCGCGCTCTCTCCCAAGACCTTGGCCACCTCGGCACGCTCCGTCATGAGCTGGCGCGCCTGGACAAGGTGGCCGCGAATGTCAGCGGCCGCTCCCGCATGGGCGACCTAGTCGCCCTTCTGAAGAAGCAACCTGTCGTGAATTCGGCCATGGTCTGTGAACAGATCGGAGTCAGCCGCAGGACGTCGCTCGTTCTGATCGAGGAGCTGGTGGAAGCTAGTTGCCTCATGAACATAACCGTCAGGCGGTCAGCGCGGTTCTGGGCCTTGCCCTCGCTTGCATCGCAGATGAGGCCATCGGCGCCAAGTCGTCGCGAGATGCCGCGAGCCGCGCCACAGGAGAAGGCCGCGGTCAGTCTCGAGGCTGTGCGCCGATCCGGATCTCTCCAGGAGCAATTCGACGAGGACAGGCTGAACCGCATCATGGAGAACCTGGATGCGGCCTTGGCTGGGCTCGACGCGGTTGTCAGACGGCGGCCCGGGGAGGGGGAGAGCTAGGCTTCAAACCGGGACGGCCTGCCGAAGGACTTCGGCACGGATATGCGGAGGCAGGTCCATCGGGGTATTCACATCAACCCGAACGCCAAGTGCTTCTTCCAGCGCCTCCTGCAAGCCGCCAAGATCGAAGAGCGTCGTCTCCGGCAAAGGGTCCACTAAAGCTTTTCGGGATTAACCTGCGACATAGCCAGCTGCCTGAAAGTAGTTCCAGCACTCAGCGGGCGTGAACATTCCGCAAATGTCTCGGAGCGCGTTGAACAGTTCGGCACCGCCGAAATCAAGCGCGTGGCATGAGGTCAGCGGGGTAATGTGTAACCCTGCATCAACGGTGATTTCTGCAACAACGCCGACAAGATCGGAAATGTCTTGGTGAATACGCTCACGCGGGTTCAATCCCCAGGAGAGGGATCAGCAAGATCAGAAGAGTAGGCCTGTCTGCCTGTCCGTTTGGAGACCGCGCACCGTGAACGAATTGCCCAAAACGACAAGTTTACCAATGTATTAAACGTGCACATAAAGCACATATCAGCCGAGCGGCTTTTGTGTGTGGTTTCCGAGTTCTGCCCGCTCGGCTGACTGTCCCGAAGCGAAACGATCTGCGGCTAGCGCACCAGGGTGTCCCTGAAAAGGAACCCTGGTGCGGCCTTTTTATCCGGCACGTGCCCGAAACGACAGCTTCTAAGCGGCCCGGCATCCGGTCATAAAAACTGGGTCAGCCAGGTTGCGACCGCAGGGTGGTGCCCGGTCCTGCAGCCTGGCTGACTCAAAACGATCAGCCTTCCCGGACGAAGACACCGGCCCTGGACAGCGCTTCCACGAGTCGGCCCGCGCCTGCTCCGCCTCCGCATCGCCCTCCTGGAAAGCGATGAGGGAAGCAGCAGCCTTCCGGTAGGCCGGGTCGTTCGGGTCGCATTGCTCCATCAGCGCACGGCCCATTGCGTCTACCGTGTTCACGGTGCGGTAGCTGCTGATTGTTTCCTTGAAGGACACAGGGCTGATCGTCTTCGGAGCGGACATGCTCAGTTCTTGCCTCCAGCTTCCTCTCGACCTTCTCGCGGCTGTTGCCTTCTGACTTCACGGCGTCTCGCACCTCATCCTTAGAGACATCCATCTTCTCGGCCTCGTAGCGGACCTCGTGATCCTGGCCGCCAGCCACGTTCCTTCGGCCCTGAGTCCGTCCCCAGCTGGTCTGCTTGTCGGTCGACATGGTTGCGCTCGCCCTTCAAAGCCTCAAGCGCCACGCGCGCCTTGAGGCCCGCGTCATGGTTCCTGCGTTTCCGCATGTTGATTTCCACCCAGAACTGAGCCGGATAGGCGCGTAATTTCCACTGAGAATTGAGCCATGTGAACCTTTCCCCAAAGCG
>NZ_BNCL01000013.1 GCF_014656455.1 Paracoccus aerius | reverse complement strand
GTCGAGGTGGGGCCCGGCGACTACATGTGGCTGCGCGCCTTCTGCCCGCAGGCCTGCTATGCGGGCGGGCCGGGGCCGTTCCGATACCTGCTCTACAAGGACGTGAACCGCCACGCGCCCTTGTGGCCCAACAGGTAAGCGAAAGGCCGGGCAGATCGCCCGGCCGTTTCCGTTACAGCCCGTAGATTTGGCCGAACTTCGCCTCCAGATAGGACAGCAGCGGCTCGGGCGAGACGTCGGCGCCCGTCGCCTCCTCGATCAGCGCGCGCGGGCGCTTCAACCCGCCATGACGCTGCACGTTCTCGCGCAGCCATTCCACGGCGGGCGCGGCGTCGCCCCCGGCCAGCGAGGCGTCCAGGTCGGGCACGGCATCGCGCATCGCCTGGTTCAGGCAGCCCGCGAAGACGTTGCCCAGGGCATAGGTGGGGAAATAACCGAACAGCCCCACCGCCCAATGCACGTCCTGCAAGACGCCATTCGCCGGGCGGTCAACCACCACGCCGAAGTCGCGCAGGAAGCGGTCGTTCCAGGCCTCGACCAGATCGTCGGAGGACAGCCGACCCGCGATCAGGTCGCGTTCAAGATCGAAGCGCATCATGATGTGCAGGTTGTACTGAACCTCGTCCGCCTCGGTGCGGATGAAGCCAGGGGTGACGCGGTTCACGGTGGCATAGAAGGCATCCGCGTCGGTGATGTTCAGCCCGTCGAAGGCGTCCGACATGCGGCCAAACAGCCAGCCGGTAAAGGCCCGGCCCCGGCCCATCTGGTTTTCGTAGATGCGGCTCTGGCTTTCGTGGACGCCCATCGACACGCCCCGCCCCAAGGGCGTGAAGGCGTAATCCGGGTCGATGCCCAGTTCATAGCTGGAATGGCCGACCTCGTGGATGGTGGAATAGATGCAGTTGAAGGGGTCGGTTTCCACGACGCGCGTCGTGATGCGGCTGTCCTGCCACCGGCCGCTGCTGAAGGGATGGACCGCGATGTCCATCCGCCCGCGCGTCCAGTCATACCCGAAGGCGGTGGCGCAGATGCGGGCCAGCCGGATCTGGGTTTCCTGCGGGAAATGGCCGGAAAGCGGCTTGGGCTGGAAAGCGGCCCCCAGCACTTCCTCGCGCAGGGCGACAAGGCGCGGGCGCATGGAATCGAACAAGGCCGCGATCTCGGCCCCCGTCATCCCCTGTTCGTAATCGTCCAAGAGCGCGTCATAGGGATCGCCGCCATCGGCCAGGGCCGCGGCCTCGTCCCGCTTCAGGACCAGGACCTGATCCAGCGTGGGCAGGAAATCCTCGGGCGCGTCCTTGGCGCGTGCTTCGGCCCAGATGCCCTGGGACAAGGATGTCAGCCGCGCCAGTTCCTGCGCCAGCTTGGCGGGGATGCGGTTCGCGCGGCTGAAATCGCGCGCGATCAGTTCGACCGACCGCGCCTCGGCCTCGGTCCGGGGTTCGGCCAGGTCCAGCCATTCGCCGATGCGGGGATCGGTGCGGCGTTCGTGCAGCACGGATTCCATCGCGGCCATCTCCTCGGCCCGCTGCTCGACCGCGCCGCGCGGCATCACGGTTTCCTGGTCCCAGCCAAGGCGTTCGGCGACCGAGGACAGCGCTTCGGTCTGGCGCTGGAAGGCAAGCAGGTCGTTGATCGCCGTCATCGGATGGTCCCCCTGACCGAAGTTTCATGCGGAAAGCGCGCGTGGTGGCGCGCCCGGATGATCAGCGCGAACAGGACGACCGCGCCCAACTGGTGCGTCAGCGCCAGACCCAAGGGCGAGGCATGGATCACGTTCATGATGCCAAGCGCCACCTGCACCGCCACCGCCACGATCATCGCCGTGAAGGCGCCTCGCGTGACCGGATGGGGCGAACGCCGCGCGCGCAGCCAGACCACGACCGCGAAGATCGCCAGCAGATAGCCCACCATCCGGTGGACGAATTGCACAAGGGCGGGATTTTCGAAGAAGTTGCGCCAGCCAAGCACCGGATCCCAGATCAACGCGGGGATCCATTCGCCGCCCATGGTGGGCCATCCGGTATAGGTGCGGCCCGCGTCGATGCCCGCGACAAGCGCGCCGATCAGGATCTGCACGAAGGCCAGGTGCATCAGGCCGGTTGACATGGAAAACAGCTTGGGTTCCCCCGCGCGGCGGGCGCGCAGCAGATCGGCCTCGGACCGGCCCAGCAGCAGGACATACCAGGTGATCAGGCCCAGGATCACGAAGGCCAGGCCCAGATGGGTCGCCAGCCGATAGGATGCCACGCGGGTCATCCCCTCGACCAGGCCGGAACTGACCATCCACCAGCCGATGGCGCCCTGCAGCCCGCCAAGAGCCCCCAGGCCCAGCAGGCGCGGCGTCCAGCCGACGGGGATGCGCCGGGTCGCCAGGAAGAAGACGAAGCCTGCAGCCCAGACCAGCCCGATCAGCCGGCCCAGCAAGCGGTGCGCCCATTCCCAAAGATAGATTTCCTTGAAGCCTGCCAGATCCATGTCCGGGTTGACCTGGGAATATTGGGGGATCTGCTTGTAGGCCTCGAATTCTGCCTGCCAGTCCGCCTCGTTCAGGGGCGGGATCGTGCCGGTGACGGGCGCCCATTCGGTGATGGACAGGCCCGATCCGGTCAGGCGCGTGGCGCCGCCAAGCGCGATCATCGCCAGGACCATCACGAACAGGATCATCAGCCAGACCCGGATCGCCCGCCGCGCGCCGCGGGGGGCCGCGTCGATCATGCCGGTCGTTGTCACGGGGCGGCTGCTGGCGTGGGGGTCAAGGACTTCCTCGAAGACGGGGCGCTTGGCCATCGCTTGCTCCTTCAGGTGGGGCGGAGGGTAGGTTGGGGTCAGCGCCGGGTCAACTGCCGCAGGATCCCGTGCAGGACACGCACGTCGCCCCGGGTCAGCGCCAGCCGCGACCACATGTTGCGCAGGTTCAGCCGCATGGACGCGGCCTTGGTGTCGGGAAAGAAGAAGCCCGCCTCGGTCAGCCTTTCCTCGAAGTGATCGCCCAGCTTCTCGATCTCGAGGCGGTCGGCAGGCTGGATCGCCTCGGGGCGGCCGTGATGGGGGGAAGGCTCGGCGGGCAGCAGCTCGCGCCCGTATTCATAGCCCATCAGCAAGACGGCCTGGGCCAGGTTCAGCGACGGAAAGTCGGGGTTCACCGGCACCGTCACGATGGCGTTGGCGCGGGCAACGTCGTCGTTTTCCAGCCCGGTGCGCTCGGGTCCGAAGATGATCGCGCAGCGCCCTTCATGGGCGCGCGCCATCTCCATCGCCGTTGCCGGGGTATGCACGGGCTTGGACAGTTCGCGGCCCCGCGCGGTCGTGGCAAAGGCGAAATCCACGCCTTCCATCGCCTCGGCCAGGGTCGGATAGATCCGGGCGCGATCCAGCACCTGCCCCGCCGCACCGGATGCCATGGCAACGGCGCGCGGGTTGGGCCAGCCGTCGCGGGGATCGACGATGCGCATCTCGGTCAGACCGAAATTGAGCATGGCGCGGGCGGCGGCGCCGATATTCTCGCCCATCTGCGGGCGGACCAGGATGATGACGGGCAGGCGTTCGGTTTGCATGGGGCGCAGATAGTCCGTATGGCGGCGGGCGGCAAGCTGCGCTATCTGCGACATAAAGGAGTTCCGCCATGCCCGACGCCACCCCCGACGCCCCGCAGCTTTACCTGATGACGCCCGCCGGTGCGCAGGCGTCGACACTGGGCCCGCAACTGGCGGCGGTCATGGATGCCTTTCCGGTGGCCTGCCTGCGCATCCGCGCCGGGGCCGAGGAGGACGAGTTGGGCCGCCTTGCCGATCTGGCGCGCGAAATCGCCCATGCGCGCGACGTGGCGGTGGTGATCGACGATCATGTGGCCCTGGCCCAGCGGCACGGGCTGGACGGGGTGCATCTGACCGACGGTGCGAAGGCCGTTCGCTATGCCCGCAAGGAACTGGGCGCGGACGCCATCGTCGGCTGCTTCTGCGGCAATTCGCGCCACGAGGGGATGAACGCAGGCGAGGCCGGCGCGGATTACGTCAGCTTCGGCCCGGTTGGCGCCTCGGCGCTGTATCGGGGCGAGCCGGTGGAACTGGAGCTGCTCCAGTGGTGGTCCGAGATGATCGAGGTGCCGGTCGTGTCCGAAGGCGCGATCACGCGCGAATTGCTGGAGCAATTGTCGCCCGTCAGCGACTTCATCGCCATCGGACCCGAGATCTGGACGGCCGAGGATCCCGTGGCGGCGCTGACCGCGCTTTGGGGCTAGATGTCGAAGCGTTCGCGCGCGCCGGACGCGAAGCGGCGCAGGATCAGCGGGTAAAGCTGGTGTTCGCGTTCCAGGACGCGGGCCGCCAGCTTTTCCGGCGTGTCGCCGGGTTCGACAGCCACGCGAGCCTGGCCTAGGATCGGGCCCGCGTCCAGATCGCCGGTGACTTCGTGGACCGTGCAGCCCGCCTCGGCATCCCCTGCCTCGATGGCGCGCTTGTGGGTGTGCAGGCCTGGGTATTTGGGCAACAGAGAAGGATGGATGTTGATCATCCGCCCCTCGAAACGGTCAATGAAGGCGGGCGTCAGGATGCGCATGAAACCCGCAAGGCAGATGATGTCGGGGCGCGCATCCAGCAGTGGTTCCAGCAGCGCGGCTTCAAAGGCGGCGCGGTCGCCCGGATATGCGCGGTGATCCACGGCGGCAGTCGGAACGCCCAGGGCCGCGGCCTTGGCAAGACCACCGGCCGCCGGATCGTTCGACGCGACAAGGACCGGCTGCGCCGGATGGTCGCCCGCCCCCATGTCCTGAACCAGGCGGACCATGTTCGACCCGCCGCCCGAGATCAGAATGGCAACGCGTTTCACGCAAGCTGCCCGCTGTAGCGAACGCCCGGCCCTGCCGTCACGCGGCCAAGGCGATGAACCGTTTCGCCATGCCCGGACAGCAGGCCGGCCAGCGCGTCGGCGCGGTCGGCCGCGACCGACAGGATCATGCCGATGCCGCTGTTGAAGGTCTTGAGCATTTCCGCCTGGTCGATCCCGCCGGCCTGGGCCAGCCAGCGAAAGACCGGCGGCAGGGTCCAGGACGACAGGTCGATGTCCGCGCCCAGATCCTTGGGCAGAACGCGCGGCAGGTTTTCCGTGATGCCGCCGCCGGTGATATGGGCCAGGGCATGGACGCCCCCCGCCCGGATCGCCGCAAGCGCGGACTTGACGTAAAGCCGCGTGGGCACCAGCAGCGCCGCGCCCAGGGTGCCGTCACCAAAAGGCGAGGCCGCGTCCCAGCCGAGGCCCGCGTGATCCGCGACCTTGCGGACAAGCGAATAGCCGTTGGAATGCACCCCGTCCGAGGCCAGGCCCAGCAGCACATCCCCTTCCATCACGCCCGCAGGCAGGGCAGTGCCGCGCTGCATGGCGCCGACCGCGAAGCCGGCCAGGTCGAAGTCGCCGTCGTGATACATGCCCGGCATCTCGGCCGTCTCGCCCCCGACCAGGGCGCAGCCCGCGGCCTTGCAGCCCCGTGCGATGCTTTCCACCACGCGGGCGCCTTCGTCCACCGAAAGCTTGCCGGTCGCGAAATAGTCCAGGAAGAACAGGGGCTCGGCCCCTTGGCAGACCAGGTCATTGACGCACATCGCGACCAGATCCTGGCCGATGCCGTCCAGGTGGCCGGTGTCGATGGCGATGCGCAGCTTGGTGCCGACGCCGTCCGTGGCCGCGACCAGAACCGGGTCGTCAAAGCCCGCCGCACGAAGGTCGAACAGCGCACCGAACCCGCCAAGCGCGTCCATCACGCCGGGACGCGCAGTCGCTGCGGCAGCGGGCTTGATGCGTTCCACAAGCGCATTGCCCGCGTCGATGTCGACGCCCGCATCGCGATAGCTGATCCCGTTCTTCGTCATGGCGACCCCCGGCTGAATGCTGCTGACCCGATAGCGCAGCCCGCCCACCGGGGCAACGGTGATCGGCGCTTGACCGAGGGCCGGCCTGCGATTAACCCGGACGGGCTGCTGGGCCTGTAGCTCAATGGTTAGAGCAGGGCGCTCATAACGCCTTGGTTGGGGGTTCGAGTCCCTCCGGGCCTACCACCGCAGCCGGACGATCCTGCCTTGCAATGGCTGCCTCATGGGCCAGTCCCCTGCCCCGATGGCAAGGCCAGCCCCATATCCTCTGGCGCGACGGCAACGGCCTTGAGGATCGCGTGACACGGTTGACCCGGAGCCAAGGACATATGCGTGGCCGAGCGGCGGGTGATGCGGGCTGTCAGGCGATCCGGACCCAGGGCAAGCGATACCTGGACGTTCGGGCCGTCCTCGGGCGCGATATCCACGATATGGCCTTGCAGGACATTCAGGGCCGAGATCCCTTCGGGGCGGGTGCGCGACAGGATCACGTCGCGCGACCCGACCCGCAGGCGCAGCCTTGTGCCGGCCAGGGCGTCCAGGCGGGCCACGAAAACCGCCCCGCCCGCGGTCTCCAGCCGCGTCAGGCCGTCGTCGTCATGCACGGCCACCCTTGCCGACAGGACCGAGGCCGTCTCGGACCCCATGGCCCCCGCATCGCCCAGCACCTGCCCGGGCGGACCGACCGCGACCACCCGGCCCGCGCGCAGGGCGACGACCGTCGTGGCAAGGCGCGCGACCTCGGTCGTGGCATGGCTGACATAAAGGATCGGCACGCCCCCTTCATCGCGCAGGCGCTCGAAATAGGGCAGGATCTCGGCCTTGCGTGCTTCGTCCAGGGCGGCCAGTGGCTCGTCGGCCAAGATCAGGCGCGGCGCGGCCAGAAGGGCGCGGCCAATGGCGACGCGGCTCCTCTCTCCCCCCGACAGGGCGCCGGGGCGGCGGTCCAGAAGCGGGCCGATGCCCAGCAGATCGACCACGCGGGACAGGTCGGGACCGGACGCGCCGCGCGGGGCGAACCAGCGGCCGTAAAGCAGGTTCTGGCGCACCGAAAGGTGGGGAAACAGCCGCCCTTCCTGGAAGACATAACCCAGGCGGCGGCGGTGTGGCGGCAAGGCATGGCGGGCGGCGCTGTCCAGCAGCAGCCAATCCCCCACCCTGATCCGCCCGCTGTCGGGACGCAGCAAGCCCGCCACGGCGTTGACGACAGTGGTCTTGCCCGATCCCGACGGGCCGAACAGCACCGTCAGCCCCGGCGGCGTCTGGAAGTCAACATCCAAGGCAAAGCCGACAAACCGGTGCGACAGACGGACTTGCAGCGTCATGCGCCCGACATCCGCCGCGCCACCCGCCGCGCCACGTATTCCGACAGCAGCAGCGCCGCCATGGCGATGCCGATCGAGATCATGACCAGCCGCGCCGCCGCCTCCTCGCCCCCCGGCACCTGAAGAAAGGCGTAGATGGCCGAGGGCAGCGTCTGCGTCTGCCCCGGGATGTTCGACACGAAGGTGATCGTCGCGCCGAACTCTCCGATGGCCTTTGCAAAGGCAAGGATCGCACCGGCGACGACGCCCGGCAGGATCAGCGGGAAGGTGACGGTCAGGAAGACCATGACAGGGTTGGCGCCAAGTGTCGCGGCGGCCTGTTCCAGCTTGGGATCGACGGCCTCGACGGCAAGGCGGATGGCGCGCACCATCAGCGGAAAGGCCATGATCGCGGCCGCCAGGGCGGCGCCGGTCCAGCGGAAGGACAGCACGATCCCGAACCACTGGTCCAGGAACTGCCCCACCGGCCCGCGCCGCCCGAAGAACACCAGCAGCAGATAGCCCGTCACGACCGGAGGCAGGATCAGCGGCAGGTGCACGATCCCGTTCAGCATCTGCCTGCCCGGGAAGGACCAGCGGGCCAGGGCATAGGCGACAAGGATGCCCAGCGGCAGGCTGCCAAGCGTCGCGACCAGCCCGACCTGCAGGGACAGCCGCACCGCCTGCCATTCGGCAGGCCCGAGGGAGGTCGCCAAGCCCTCGATCATTCAGGCACGGTGAAGCCGAAGTCGCGCCAGATCGCCTGCGCGGGGGCCGAGGACAGGTAGTCCAGGAAAGCCTCCGCCTGATCGCTGTCCGATTGCGCCGTGATCGCGGCCGGATAGATGATGGGGTCGTGGCTGCCTGCGGGAAAGGTGCCAATGACGGTCACGTTCTCCTGGGCAGCCGCATCGGTTGCATAGACGATCCCCAACGGCGCCTCGTTCCGCGCGACGAAGGCCAGGGCGGTGCGCACGTTGTCCGACTGGGCGACCATCGGTGCGACCTTGTCCCACAGGCCCAGTTGGATCAGCGCCGCCTTGCCATAGATGCCCGCAGGAACGCTGTCGACCATGGCCATGGACAGCTTTCCGCCGTCCAGCATCGCGGGCAGGTCAAGCGTCTTGTCCACCGTCACCGGCCTGGCTGCTCCGTGCGCGATCAGCACCAGGCTGTTGCCCAGCAGGTCGCGACGGGTGTCGGGCCGGATGTCGCCCGAGGCCTCGAGTTCGTCCATCCAGTCTGGACTGGCCGAGATGAAGATGTCGGCAGGGGCGCCTTCCCCGATCTGCTTGGCCAAGACCGGCGAGCCTGCATAGGAGATGACGGCCGTCTGCCCTGTCTCGGCCGACCATTCCCGAGCCACGCGGTCAAGGGCATCGGTCAGGCTGGCGGCGGCGAAGACCGTCACATCGTCGGCAATCGCCGGAAGCGGCGAAACCGCCAGGGCAAGGCAGGTGACCAATGTCGCGTGCAAGGACGGCATGGCGAACTCCGACGGTTATGTCCGTTCGGATATAACGGTTGAAATGCTGCCAAGGGCAAGCGGTTTTTCCCGCTGGCATCCGCTGCCAGCCAAGGGGCGGACGCAAAGGAAATGCCCGCCGGGTGACCGACGGGCATTCGGCTTCACGGAGCGGAAGCCTTCCGGGTGCCTCAGGCGTCCAGGTGCTCGACCTTGGCCGCGGATTTCGCGATCTCGATCCGGCGGGGCTTCAGCGCCTCGGGGATCTCGCGGACCAGGTCGATATGCAGCATCCCGTCGACATGGCTGGCGCCGTCTACGCGCACGTGATCGGCAAGGGTAAATTTGCGTTCGAACGCGCGGGTCGCGATGCCGCGATGCAGGTAGGTGCGGCCGTCGTTTTCCTCGGCCTTGCGGGCCGAAACGATCACGGCGCCGTCACGAACCTCGACGTTCAGGTCGTCGGCGGCAAAGCCGGCCACGGCGATCGAGATGCGATAAGCGTCGTCGCCGGTCTTCTCGATGTTGTAGGGCGGATAGGTCGGCGCCGAGACATCGGACGACAGGGCGCGGTCCATCACGTCGGCCAGACGGTCAAAGCCGACCGAGGCACGATAAAGCGGGGTCAGGTCAAAGTTGCGCATTGGTCACATCCTTCACAAGCGATGTAGTCTGTGCCCCCCGGTAACCGGGCGGGCGGTCCGCCGACGCCTGTCTGGCCGTCGGCAAGGTTGATTTAGGGCCGCAACAGGGCCGTTCAAGACCCCTGCCCCGGCCTTTTCAACCACCTGTGATCGGGGCTAGAACAGGGCATGGATCTGCTTTTGTCCCTGCCCGCCTCGCTGTCGCTGCCCGATCTTGCGGCGCTTGTCCTGCTGTTCGCAATCTGGTTCGGGATCGGCTGGTTCACCGAGCGTCCGCCAGCAGGAAAGCCGTCCGTCTCGGTGCTGATGATGCGGTTCCGCCGGGAATGGATGCTGCATTTCATCACCCGCGATCCGCGCATCTTCGACGGCAACATCCTTGCCAGCCTGCGCGAAGGGACGGCCTTCTTCGCATCGGCCTGCATGATCGCCACCGGCGGCATCCTTGCCCTGATCGGCAACACGGATCAGTTGCGCGGCTTGGCCGAGGAGCTGGCCCTGGAGGGCGCGGGCGGCATCCTGTGGGAATTGAAGCTGCTGGTGACGATGTTCTTCGTCGTCAACGCCTTCCTGAAATTCGTCTGGGCGCATCGCCTGTTCGGGTATTGCGCGATCATGATGGCGGCGGTTCCGAACGATCCGGGCGATCCGATGACGCGCGACCGGGCCATGCAGGCGGCGGATCTGAACATCACCGCCGCGCGCAGCTTCAACGCGGGCCTGCGCAGCGTTTACTTCGCGCTTGGATCGCTGACCTGGCTGGCCGGATCATGGGCGCTGATGCTGGGAACGGCGGTCGTGCTGTTCGTGACCTGGCGGCGCGAGTTCGCCTCGACCTCGCGCCAGGTGATCATGCGCAGTCTGCCACCGCCGCGCTTGCCCGATCATGCCAGACTGCCAGCGTCAGCACCACCGCCCCCGCAGCCGTAAGCCCTATGCCGACATAGCCGCTGGAGGCCCAGCCCCAACCCGCCGTCAGCGCCATGCCGGCCAGGAACGGCCCCAGCGCATTGGCCGCGTTGAAGGCCGCGTGGTTCATGGCCGCGGCCATGTTCTGCGCCCGGCCCGCGACATCCATCAGCCGCGTCTGCAACGGGATCACCAGCCCCGCGCCCGCCGCCAGCAGGAACGAGGACAGCACCATCAGCTGCCAAGTCCCGACGGCCAGGGACGCAAAGCCCTGGGTGACGGCCATCGCCGCCAGGCTGACATAGGCTGCGCGGATCTGGCCCAGCCGTTCGGTCATGCGGCCCGCGACCCATGTGCCAAGCGTGCCGCCGACGCCAAAGACGCAAAGCGCCAGGGGGATCGCATAGGAAGGGGCCTGGGTGGTGGCGATCATCGCGGCGGTCAGGAAGGCATAAACGGCGAAGAACCCGCCAAAGCCGATCGCGCCCACGGCCAGCAGCCACAAGACGCGCGGGTTGCGCAGGGCTTGAAGCTCGTCCCAGGGCCGCGCATTCGGGTCGCCGCCGACACGGGGCGCGACCTTCAGGATCAGCCAGGCCGACAACAGCGCGATCACGCCCGGCAAGGCAAAGCCCCAACGCCAGCCGATGCTTTGGCCCATCCAGCCGGCCAGGGGGACGCCCACCACATTGGCGATGGTCAGGCCCATTGCCACCTGCGCTGCCCCCCGCGCCCGATGTTCGCGCGGCAGCGCGTCGGCGGCATAGAGCATCGCCACGCCCAGGAACCCGCCATGCGGAAGGCCTGCCAGAAAGCGCATCCCCGTCAGCGCGGCAAGGCCCGGCAGGACCGCCGCCAGCAGGTTCATCACGCCGTAGAAGGCCATAAGCGCAGCAAGATACCGGCGGCGCGGCAGCCGCGCGCCCATGACCGACGTCAACGGCGCACCGATCACGACACCCAGGGCATAGGCGCTGATCACATGGCCCGCCTGGGGTTCGGTAATGCCCAGATCGCCCGCGAAATAGGGCAAGAGACCCATTGCCGCGAACTCGGAGGTGCCGATGGCGAAGGCACCAAGCGCCAGGGCCAGAACGGCATAGCGGAGATTTCCGTTCTGTGTCATACGCGCTTTCTCCCGGATGTTGGCCCTAACATTATGCTGCGTTGCAGCAAATGCAAGCCCGGTGCGCGTAACCCTCGGTTGCACAAAATGCAATGCTTATAGGTATCCGCGACGCAGCATGATCCAGATCACGGCCGCGGCCAGCACCAGAAGCCCAAAGGCGACCGAGGCCGCAAAGCCAAGAGCCCGGCCCTGCCAGCGGGAAAACTCTCCCAATGGCTGGAGATGGGCAATAAGCGCCTGATGGGCGCGCGACAAGCGGGACAGGTCAAGCTGGCGGGCGATCTTGGGCTGGGCGGATTGCTGGTCGGCCTGGGCCAGCATCCAGGCCTGCTTGCGCAACCGGCGCGGCAGCGCCCCGCCCCGGCGGCGCAGCATCACGCCCAGCGGAGGCCGTTCGCCCCGGCGGGCCCCGCCAAAGCGGGCGGCGATCAGGCGGGCGACCTCGTCGGCCATGTCGCGGATGTCATCGGGGCTTGTGGCTTGTCGCGTCATGGCGCCACTCTAGCCGCACTGGCAGAGGCGCACCAGACGATCTAGGATCGCCCGCATGAGACTGAATCACACCATCACCGGGCCGCAGGTCGGCCTGCCCATCCTGCTGGCCCATGGCCTGTTCGGCCAGGGGCGCAACCTAGGCGCCCTGGCCCGCAGGCTGTCCGATGCCCGCCCCGTCGTCACCGTGGACATGCGCAACCACGGCGACAGCTTCCACGATGCCGTCCACGATTATGTGACGATGGCGGGTGACCTGGCCGATGTCATCGCCGATCTGGGGGGACAGGCCGATGTCGTGGGCCATTCGATGGGCGGCAAGGCCGCGATGGCGCTGGCGCTGACCCGGCCCGACATGGTGCGCAAGCTGGCGATCATGGACATCGCGCCGGTGGCCTATGGCCATACGCAGGAACATCTGATCGACGCGATAGAGTCGCTTGATCTGAGTGCCGTCGATCGTCGCAGCACGGCCGATGCGATGCTGGCCGAACGGGTGGACGATCCGGGCGTGCGGGCTTTCCTGCTGCAATCGCTGGACCTCAAGTCGGACCCCAAGGCCTGGAGGCTGAACCTGCCCGCGCTGCGCGACCAGATGGGGCAGATCCTGGGCTGGCCCGAGGATCTGCCGAAAGCCGGATTCAGCGGACCCGTGCTGGAAATCGCGGGCGAGTGGTCGGATTACCTGTCCGAGGCCGGTCAAGCTGCGCTGCGCGAGCATTTTCCCCAAGCGCGTGTGATCCGCGTGAAGGACGCGGGCCACTGGCTGCACGCCGACGCACCGGAAGCGGTCGCCCAGATCCTGGTCAGCTTCCTGGGCGAGGGCTGAGGACGTTCCAGCAATCCAGGTCGAACCGCGCGACCCCAGTATCGCCAGGCGCCAGCGCCTTTCCGCTGAAGGCGATCACCTCGCAGCCTGTTGTCCGGGCAACTGCCTCGGCCATCAGTGCGGGAATGTTGCGCGTCTTCGGGCGGGGCACGAATGTCATGCGGATCACCTCGGCCCGGTCTTCCTTGTGGAAGATGGCGAAGTCGATCCCTTGCAGGCGGATGTCATGGCGCACCGCCCCCGCCATCTGGGGCGAGGGGCTGGCGCAGGCGGCAAGGATCAGCAGAAGGACAAGGCATCGCATGGCGCGATCCTGCCATGCCGGTCTTTAAGAAGCAGTTAACAGCCGCCCTGCTCTTCCAGGCGGTCGGCCAATGATTCGGCGCGCGCCGCCAGTTCGGCCATCGCCTCCTTGAGGTCCGAGGGAATCACCGGAACCTCGACCCGCGTGGGATTGGCTTGCAGGCGGTTCAGGTGACGCTCGGCCTTTTCGGCCCGTTCCTCCAATGTGGCGACCTTGTCGGCCAGCATCAGCCCGGCGAGCAGCAGCAGGCGCGGCTCGGGCGTGCGGCCCGCCTGCGCCAGGATGTGCTGGGCCTCGGCGTCCAGAAGGGCGGCGGCGCGCTGCAGCAGCCTTTCCTCGCCGTCCTGTGCGGCCAGACGGTATTCCTTGTGCCCGATGGTAAAATCGACCTCGGCCATCAGCGGTTCTCCTCGGTCATGTGGCCGTCCCGGGTTTCCGGCACGCCTCCTGCATCGCCCGCGATCTCGGGGGTGGTGACGGTGGGGCTGGTGGCCAAGTCTCCGCCCAGCAGGCGCTCGACCTCGGCCATCAGGGCACCAAGCTGGGCAGCCTCGGCGGCGCGGGCGGCGCGCAGGGCCTCGATCTCGGCCTCCAGCGCCTGGCTCACGGCCTCGACCGCATTGTTGCCTTCGGCCGCGGCTTCGATCAGCGCGCGGTTGGCGGCCGCAAGCTCGTCATTGGCCGCGGCAAGGCGGACGGCCTGATCGGCCATGTCATCCTGTCCCAGACGCTCGGTCAGCGCATCGATCTGCGCCTGCGCCGCCTCAAGCTCGGCCCGGAGATCCGAGCCAGAGCCGGCGGCGACCACGCCGCCGCGGTCAAGGAACTGGTCTATGCGGTCCAGGGCGGCACTGAGGCGGCGTTCGCTGACAGAGATATCGCTCATCGGCGGTCCTTTCGTGGCGTCCCCTTGGTTGTGGCATTGCGCCTGCCTCATGACAAGCCTGCCGACTTGGCGCGCCGCACGCCGCGCCCTATAAGGCGGGCGACGAAAGGATCCCTCATGCGCGAAGCCACCATCACCCGCACCACCGCCGAGACGCAGATCGAGGTCGCGCTGAACCTTGACGGCACCGGCGTCTATGACAACCAGACGGGCGTTGGCTTCTTCGACCACATGCTGGACCAGTTGTCGCGGCATTCGCTGATTGACCTGACGATCCGCGCCAAGGGCGACCTGCACGTGGACGATCACCACACGGTCGAAGATACGGGCATCGCCATCGGCCAGGCCCTGGTCCGCGCGCTTGGCGACAAGAAGGGCATCCGGCGTTATGGCAGCTTCCTGCTGGCGATGGACGATTCGCTGGTCCGGGCGGCGCTTGACCTGTCGGCGCGGCCCTTCCTGGTCTGGAACGTCGATTTCCCGACCGAGAAGATCGGCAGCTTCGACACCCAGTTGGTGCGAGAGTTCTTCCAAGCCCTGTCCACGCATGGCGGGATCACGCTGCATGTGGACCGCATCCACGGCATCAACAGCCACCACATCGCCGAGGCCGCCTTCAAGGCCGTCGCCCGCGCCCTGCGCGAGGCGGTCGAGCCCGATCCGCGCATGGCGGGCGTCCTGCCATCGACCAAGGGGGCTTTGTGATGCGGGTCGCGCTGATCGACTATGACAGCGGGAACCTGCATTCCGCCGAAAAGGCCTTCCAGCTGATGGGGCGTGACGTGGGGGCCGAGATCGTCGTGACGGCGGACCCGCAGGTCGCGGCCCGCGCCGACCGCATCGTCCTGCCGGGCGACGGCGCCTTCCCCGCCTGCCGCACCGCGCTTGGAGAGGTGGACGGCATGGCCGAGGCGCTGCGCGAGGCCGTGCTTGGGCGCGGCGTGCCCTTCATGGGCATTTGCGTGGGAATGCAGATGCTGGCGACGACCGGGCACGAATACCGCGAGACCGCCGGACTGGACTGGATCAAGGGAGAGGTCCAGGCCATCGCCTCGCCCGGCCTGAAGGTGCCTCATATGGGCTGGAACGACCTGGTGATCGACAGGCCGCACCCCCTGCTTGCAGGGATCGCGACGGGGGATCACGCCTATTTCGTGCATAGCTGGCAGTTCAAGGTGGCGGACCCCGCGCATCTGCTGGCGCATGTGGATTACGGCGGGCACGTCACCGCAGTCATCGGGCGCGACAACATCGTTGGGACGCAGTTCCACCCCGAGAAATCGCAGGTCGTCGGACTGCGATTGATCGCGAATTTCCTGACCTGGCAACCCTGAAAAGCCCGCAACACTTGTTAACGCTTCGTTAACCATCGGCCGCTATGCCTTTGGGGACGGCTGTGTTTCCGGTCGTCCAAAGCCCGGAACGACGGGCTGTCATCAAGCCAGGGCGACGGGCGTATGGATTACCAGTTTACGGTGCTGACACTTGCGCAGCGCATTCCCTCGGTTTCTTCGGGCGCGAACGAACAGGCGCCATGGTCCAACCTGCTAGGCAAGGCCATCCCCCTTCCGGGCGCGACGCTTTCAAAGATCACGATCAGCGACGATGACGATCGTTTCGAAAGCGGGCGCTATACGCCGGGCGAAACCGGCCAGACGCTGACGGCCGCCTTCACATTCGGCAACGATCCGCAACCGACGCCGGCAGGAACGCAGCTTGCCTTCCATCTTAGCACCCTCATCCAAAGCCAGACCAGGAACCCAGACGGCACCTTTGACCAGTTCCGGGTCCTTTTCCCCCGCAAGCTCGTCTCGGGCGGGTTCGGAGCCGAAATGGGGGGCCGCTATTCCGTCCTGCTGATGCCCGTGCCACGGGCTGACGGGACCTCTCCCAGCTTCAGCCTGTCCAATTCCTACCAGGCGGTGAGCGTCCCGTCCTTCGGAAGCAGCTATCCTTCGATCGCCTATCCCAAGGTTGCCTGCTTTGTCCTGGGCTCGCTGATCGAGACGGACACCGGCCCGCGCCCGGTCGAGACGCTTCGCCCGGAGGACCGGATCCTGACACGGGACCACGGCTTCCAGTCTTTGCGGTGGCAAGGGGGGGCACATGTAACCGATGAGGGGTTGGAAATGCGGCCAAACCTGCGGCCCATCCTGATCCGCGCCGGCGCGCTTGGCGAGGGATGTCCCTGCCGCGACCTGGCCGTATCGCCGCAGCATCGCATTCTGGTCCGCTCGCGCATTGCCCACCGATTATTCAATGACGGCGAGATCCTGGTCGCCGCGAAGCACCTGGTAGGCCTGCCCGGGATCGAGGTGACGGTGCCGCCCGGCGGCGTCACCTATTTCCACCTGCTGTTCGACCGGCACGAGATCGTCATGTCCGACGGCGCCTGGACCGAAAGCCTGTTTACCGGCCCCCAAACCCTGGATGCGGTCAGCGACGCGGCCCGGCGCGAGATCTTTGCACTGTTCCCGGAACTTGCCTCCGGGGCAGCCACGCCCCCTGCCCGCCGATTCCTTAGCGGGCGAGAGGCGCGGCAATTGGCCGACCGGCAGCGTCGCAACCTGGGCAAGCGGCGCCTGGTCGAGCCGCTCTGACAGCGGCAGCCATTCCGGCCTTCCTGCTCACTTGACGGTAATGCGCCCATCAAGTGCAGGTTCGTATGCGCCGTCCTGAGCACCCAGATAGCCGGCGACGACCTCGGCCAGGTCAGGCCCGAAGTCATAAGCATTCTGGGCGTTCGTCGCGAACACGTCATAGCCGTCGCCGCCCGAGCGCATGTAGTTGTTCGACACGACGCCGTAGGTGGCCGCCGGATCGATTGGCTGCCAATCGCCATCGCCCATCACCATCACGTCGCTGATGCGGCTGCCCGCCTCGGCAGCGGGATCGACGGTGTATTTCAGGCCCGAAACCTGCGCAAAGCGACCTGCCGCTTCCTCGTATTGGCTGGCCCCGTTCTCAAGCGCAGCGATGACGTCAGCACCCTTCAGCTGGAAGGTCGCCAGCGTGTTCTGGAACGGAAGGACGGTATAAACCTCGCCCATCGTCACCGGCCCCTGATCGATCGAGGCGCGCAGGCCGCCGCCATTGGCGATGGCGATGGTGACGCCCTGGTCCTTTACGCGGTCCAGCATGGCGTCGGCCACCAAGTTGCCCATCTCGCATTCGCGGGCGCGGCAGCTGTTGCGGTCGCCGTCGATGGGGGCCGAGGTTTCGGCCACGACCTGTTGGCGCAGTTCCTCGATGGGGGCGGCCATTTCCTTGACGCGAGCCGCGATGGCCTCATCCTCGGGGACCGAGTTGTCCAGCAGGATCGGCTGACCTTCGGCCTTGATCAGCTTACCTTCGTCATCAAAGGTCAGCGTAAGGTGTCCCAGATATTTCGAATACGCATAGGCAGTTGCGACCGGAACCTCGGTCCCGTCCGGCCCAGCGATCATTGTGGGATAGGGACCTTCGGCATCCTCCATGTCACCAAGAAGCGTATGGGAATGCCCGCCGATGATCGCGTCCAGACCCGGCACCTCGCGGGCGAAGTCCTGGTCGCGCAGGTAGCCGACATGGGTCAGGGCGATGATCTTGTTCACGCCTTGGTCGGTCAGTTCCTGCACATCGGCCTTCAGGCTCTCGATGTCGTCCTGGAAGATCACGTTGGGGCCGGGCGAGGCGGTTTCCGGCGTGTCCATTGCAAGGGCCGAGACGATGCCAATCTTCTCGCCGCCGATGTCCAACGTGAGGACATCGTCCACCTTGCCGTTGAGCACATTAGACTGCGACAAGTCGAGGTTGCCGGACAGGACCGGGAAATCCACCCCATCCGCAAGGATCGCCAGCCCCTCGGGACCGTCGTCGAATTCGTGGTTGCCGACCGCCATCGCGTCATAACCGATTGCGGTCATGAACTCGACCACGTCCTTGCCCTTGTAGGTCGTATAGAACAGCGACCCCTGGTACTGGTCGCCCGCATCCAGGACGATCACGTTGCCGCCCTCGGCGGTGATCCTGTCGCGCAGTTCCTTGACCTTGGCCGCAACCCGGGCCACGCCGCCAAAGCACTCGCCGGCGGCGATGGTCTCGGCATCGCAGGTGCTGTCAAAGGCGTTGATCGCCTCGATCCGGCTGTGCAGGTCGTTGGTGTGCAGGATATGCAGCACCGTTTCGGCCTGCGCTGCGCCCGCAAACAGTGCCGCTACCGAAACGGCGGTCAGAAAACGACAAGACATCGGTGATTCCTTTCTTCCCCGGGGTCGGACGAGGGGAAGATTGGCCGAAGCTTCCGCGGGGGTCAAATGACGATGCCGCCGCTTGACCCGGAACCCGGTCCCGCTGCAAATGCGCGCATGATGATCTACAAGGTTCTCCGCCCGGCGGAATGGGACGATCTGCAAGCCGCCGGCGCGACGGCGGGCGCGCCGGTCGATTTGGCCGACGGCTTCGTGCATTTCTCGACCGCTACGCAGCTTGACACGACGCTCTCCAAGCACTTCGCGTGCGAGGGCGATCTGATGCTGCTTGCCTGCGATGCTTCAGCTTTTGGCGACGATCTTCGCTGGGAACCGTCGCGCGGCGGCGACCTGTTCCCGCATCTTTACCGCCAGCTTGCCATGCAGGACATCACTTGGTGGCGGATCATCCGCCGTGGTGCGAACGGGCATGAGACGGGACCACTGGAATGAAACTAGTCGAGAGATTTGGCCTGGCCGCCCTGCATCGCCTGGATCCCGAACGCGCGCATGACCTGTCGATCCGTGCGCTTTCGGCGGGACTTGTGCCTCTGCCGGGGCAGCCGGTGACCTCGGAAAGGCTGCGGACGAGGCTGGCGGGACTGGAACTGGCCAATCCGATCGGGCTGGCCGCCGGGTATGACAAGAATGGCAAGGCCGTTGCGCCCCTGATGCGCGCAGGTTTCGGCTTCATCGAACTGGGCGCCGCGACCCCGCGTCCCCAGCCCGGCAACCCCCGGCCGCGCCTGTTCCGCCTGACGCCGAACGGGGCGATCATCAATCGCTTCGGCTTCAACAACGATGGCGCGCAGGTGATTGCCGCCCGGCTGGCCGGGCGACCCCGGGGCATTCCGGTGGGACTGAACATCGGGGCGAACAAGGACAGCGCGGACCGGGCGGCAGATTTCGCGGCCGTTGTGGACGTCGCCGGAGCCTCGGCCGATTTCCTGACCGTCAACGTGTCATCGCCGAATACCGAGCGGCTGCGCGACCTTCAGGGGGCCGATGCCCTGACTGCCCTGCTGCGCGGCGTCGTCGAGGCGCGGGACAGGTTGCCGTCTCACCGTCCGGTCTTCCTGAAGATCGCGCCAGACCTGTCCGACGCCGAGATTGGCGACATTGCCAAGGTCGCAAGCGACTGCCGCGTTGACGGCATCATCGCGACGAACACGACCCTCTCGCGCGAAGGACTTGCCGGTCCCCATGCGGGCCAAGCCGGCGGATTGTCCGGCCGCCCGCTGTTCGAACGCTCGACCATCGTCCTGGCAAAGCTGTACCGCGCCACGGATGCCACCGTGCCGATCATCGGGGTCGGGGGGGTATCCTCGGTGGATGACGCGTGGGAGAAGATCCGCGCCGGCGCCAGCGCCGTCCAAATCTACTCCGCCCTCATCTACCAGGGCTTCTCGCTGGTGGGCAGGATCGCGAGGGGCCTTGATGAACGCCTGCGCGAAACGGGAACGACGTTGGACGGCCTGTGCGGCACTGGCGCGGCCGACTGGGCTCAAAGGTAGTCTTCCCCCAGGCCCAGCAACTGGTTCATGCTCTGCGACGGTTCGGGGCAGCCTGCGTCGCCGATTACACGGGCAGGAACCCCGGCAACGGTCTTGCATGACGGAACCTCGTGCAGCACGACGGAACCCGCCGCAATGCGCGAATGGTGACCGACGCGGATATTGCCAAGCACTTTCGCGCCTGCCCCGATCATCACGCCGTCCCCGATCTTCGGATGACGATCCCCGTCTTCCTTGCCTGTCCCGCCAAGGGTAACGGAATGCAGCATCGACACGTCATTGCCGACAGTCGCTGTTTCCCCGATCACGATGGAATGGGCATGGTCGATCATCACCCCGGTGCCAATGATTGCCGCCGGATGGATGTCCACGCCAAAGCATTCCGAACAGCGCATCTGGACGAAATAGGCCATGTCGCATCGCCCCTGCTGCCACAGCCAATGCGCCATGCGATAGGCCTGCAGGGCTTGGAACCCCTTGAAGAACAGGATCGGCTGAAGCAACCGATGCGTGGCCGGATCGCGGTCATAGACCGCCATCAGATCGGCGCGCGCGGCATCCCCCAGTTCGGGCGAAGTCCGGTAAGCCTGGTCCGCGATCTCGCGCAGGATCTGCTCGCTCATCTCGCCGCTGGCGAGCTTGAGCGAAAAGCGATAGGCCAAGGCGCCTTCCAGGCTGTGGTGATGCAAAAGGCCCGCATGGATCAGCGCGCCCAGCAACGGCTCGTCCTGAACCGCCGACCGGGCCTCGTCCCGCAGCTGCGACCAGATCGCGTCGCGATCCAGTCCCAGGTTCTTGTTGCCGCTGCTTTGCATGTTCATGTCACAGATCCAGACCAGTCTCGGGATCTTCTTAGCGCGAATGGTCGGCAGGTGAAAGGATGCCGCTCAGTCCGGCAGGCGAAGCTGCAGCCAATGGACGGCCAGCTTGACCTTGCCGCCGGTGAAGCCGCCCCCCTCGCCGGTCATCAGCAGGTTCGCGCTGTCATAATAGGTCATGGGCGCGCCCAGCATCCCGCGTGCCCAGGATCCGGCCCCTTTGCCAAGGCCCTGGCCAAAGCGGTTCGTCGAATCAGCCGTGCCAAGCCGCCAGGTCGCCAGGGTCCCGGTCAGCGCCTGCGTGACACGCGCCACAGCCCCGATGACCATGGAACCGGCGGGAATGGCGATCCCGGTGTTGAAGCTTGCGCCCGTCGCGACCGTCACCTCGCCCTCGGCCATGCCGAAGGAAAGGCCCGACCCCATCGGGCCAAAGCTGGCCGCGCCCATGAACCACCCCTGCCCGTCAAAGATCGCCTCGACCCCGCGATCAGCCACAAAGGCCCGCATCCCGCGAGCCGGGGCGACGTAAACCCAGCCGCCGTTCGATCCGACTGCAATTCGCCCCCCCTTGCCGGACCAGGCGCCGGTCGCCCCTTGCGGCACCCACCAGCATTGGCCATCGATCACGGCCGCTGGCGGTGACGCGACAACCGTGCTTTCCAGAACCGCATTGGTCAGGCCATCAAGGCGCATCAGCGCCTCGTTCACCGTGAAATGCTTCTGGGCCTGTGCAGGCTGAAGCAAAGGCAACTGAAGGCGCATGGTTTCATTGGTCATTGAAAATCCTCCTGGCAAAGGGGCCGGGCCCGAACTGGTCGGACAGCTGCGCTACGGCCACAGTGAAAGCACCACCCGCAAGGGCATCAGCCCAAACCTGCTCGGGCAGTGTATAGTCGGGCCGCCCGACCTCGGCCTCGTGCCGGATGATGCCGCCTTGCAGGATGCGGACCCGGTAACGCTCCTGAACCTCGCCCAGGAGGATATCGGCCCCGTCCCAGCCGTCGCCATCGATGCGGCTGCGCCGGATCCAGCTGACCGCCCGCCCCTCGAGCCGCAGGTGACAGGGCGCATAAGGCCTCAACCCGATGCCCCGCACCTGCGTCGTCTTCGCGCGATAGCTGGGATCGTCGAAGGGCCGACGCGCAGGTCCGATCCGCCAGAAGCGGTCTTGCCCCCTCGCCGATGGCGGCAGGTTCACCTGCTGCGCGGCTCCGTCCAGCAAGACGACGATGCTGCCTTCCGGCCAGGCGTCCGGCATGGTTCCATCCGTCCCAGCCTGGCCACGCAACCTGTCGCTGATCTCCCACAGGTTTCTCTCGACCGGGACAGCCTTGGCGAACTGGATGACTTCCCAATTCTCCAGCGACCCGTCGCCGATGGCCAAGGCGTTTCCTCCTGCCAGCAAAGCCTTCAGACCGACCGACCGCAGGGCGCCGTCCTTCAGGCGGATGCGCAAGGGCTCTCCTCGGTCAAGCACGCCAGCGCGGGCACGATGCAGAACCGTTTCGGTCCGGCCGATAAAGGCGCGGCGCCGCAAGGTGGTGTTCAGTTCGAACCCTCCCTCGTCCTCGACCGAGGAATAGGCGACGACCGATCCCGGCCAAGGCTTTGCCGTCGCCGCCAGATAGGGGGCATGGGGCTGCTCATCCCCTTTCAGAAGCGGAAGGTCCAGGAACAGCGACCAGACCGGCAGCGGCGGACTGTAGCGCGTGACAATGGCGTCATCCTCGTTCGCGGCGGCCTGGCGATAGACGCCGGGCTCGACACGGACGGCATCAACCGTAATGGCGCCCGCCCTTTCCGCCCGATCGATCCGCCACCGCTTCGGTTCGGCCCGGCCGTCATCCATCAGGACAACGTCGCCGGGGCCAAGATCGGCCTGGGACGGCGGCAGGACGAAGCGCGCCGTGTCACGCGACACGACTGACTCGGCCAACCAGCGCTCGGCGATGGCACGGCCTTCAGCCCGGGTCAGCGACATCGGAAACTCGCTGTCGCTGACGGTTTCTCCCCGGGCGTCGGCCAGGCTGGCTTCGGCTGTGGCAGCGGCATAATCGCCGCCCGATTCGACATGCGTCAGCCGAAGCCGCCCCGACAATTCCGCCTGCGCGGCCCGGACGGTTTCAAGACCGCGAACCTCGTCTGCAACCGCCAGATGCTCGCGCCCCAAGGCACGCTTCACCGTCCCGTCGCGCGGGATGAAGCACAGGCAGCCGTCGCGTTCGACCGCATCAATGCCATGCGCCAGCAGGATCGGTTGCAGCGCGGCCCGGCCGGTTTCACCCCCGTTGACATGGAAGCCGCGAACAACGCCGGTGACGGCGCTTACGTCGAAGTTGGAAACGCCTGCCTCACGGCAGATATCTGCTATGACCGCGGCCAGCATGACCGATCCGGCCCGCCCGTTCAGCCAGTGACCCCTCTGCCAGGCCGGACCGTCCGACCAAAGGTCGGGCCTGCCCGGAAAGGCCGGGTAAGGACGTGCGTCCCAGCACCAGACATGCGCCCGGTCCAGCACCACCATCCGGCCGCCAGCCGCCCGTGCGGGATTGTTGGCGGGCTTGGACCAGTAAGAGGTCACCGCCTGGATATAGGCCGCCTGGATCGCATCGTCCCGCTGCCCATTGGAGTAATGGGGCAACGTGCTTTCCGAACTCATTGCGCCCAGGAACTTGTTCGGCTGGTTCGTGGCCTTGTCCAATGCGGCGCAGCCATATTCGGTGAACCAGATCGGCTTCGACCCGGGCACCCACCCCGTCGCTTCACGAGAGCGGACGCCTTTCGGACGGTTGTAATGCAGGTTCTGCCACCACCCGGCCAGGTCCTTGTAGCGCCAGACCCAGGCCTCGTCATAGCCGCCGTCGGTAATCGGCGTCCTGATCTGCGCGTCCCGATCCGCATCGCTGGCGTAATACCAGTCATAGCCCTCGCCGCCGCAGACGTTCCCCGCCAGGTATTCGGGGTTGCCGATGCGACCCCACTTCGCGTCCAGATGATCCTCTCCGTCGCGCCAGTCGGACAGCGGCATGTAGTTGTCGATGCCGATGAAATCGATGTCCGGATGCGACCAAAGCGGATCGAGGTGGAAGAACAGCTCTCCGCCGCCGGGGTGGTGGCCAAAGTACTCGGACCAGTCGGCGGCATAGCCGATCTTGACCGAAGGCCCCAGGATCGCGCGCACATCTTCGGCCAGGCGGCACAGTTGCTGAACGGCAGGATAGCTGTTCCCTGCGCCCCGGATCTGGGTCATGCCAACCATTTCGGACCCGATCAGGAAGGCGTCGATGCCCCCGGCCGCCGCAGAAAGATGGGCGTAATGCAGGATGAAGCGGCGATAGGACCACTGATCGGGGCCATGATACGAGACCTTGTCACCCTCTCGCCGGAAGTCGCTGATCGCCGCCGTTCCGAAGAACGCCTCTACCTCCGCCTGGGCAGCGGCCGTCCCGTCGACGGATCCAGGCTGACCCGGCGCACGCGACGTGGTGACCCGGCCGCGCCAGGGCATGACCGGCTGTTCTTGCGCGCCATAGGGATCGGCCAGGCCATTGCCCGCCAGTTGCTCCATCAGGATGAAAGGATAGAACACCGCCTTGCGCCCCGATGCGGCGATGGACCGCAAGGCCTCGACAACCGATTGGTCAGCAGGCGTCCCGCCATAGATCGGCCGGTCGTTCACCCGCGCGACCTGGACTGCAGCCTGTCGGTCGATCCCGGCGACGGACCAGGGCATCTCGGACCCGTCGATCTCCTTCTGCTCGACCTTCGGCTGGACCGTGCAGCGGTTGATCCGCAAGTCGCTTCCGAACCAGGACACAACAAGCGACACCGAACCGACATTGGGCAGTTCGCGCCCCAGGATGTTCATCGAGGCCGTGAAATCCGTGCCGCCCATTGGCGTGTTGACGTTCGTCGTGCGCAACTCGCCCAGGCCCAGATCCTGATTGACCGCGGTGGTCGCCAAGGAATACTCGCCGGTGCCCGGAATCAGCGCCACTGCCCGCACATCGCGGCACAGACCGCTTCCGTCCTGCGCAGGCGACGTGACCTCAAAGCTTAGCTGCGGCATGCGGTTGCCCCAGGCCTCGAGGTTCAGGTCTTCCAGCACGACATAGGCCAGCCCGCGATAGGCCGGCGCCATATCGCCCTCATGCGCTTCGACTGCAGGGTCAGGGCGCTGATCCTCGTCGCCGTTGTAGACGCGCATGTTCAGGTCATCCGCCGAGATTTCCTCACCATCCGCCCAGACGCGGCCGACCCCCAGGATCCGGCCCTCGCACAGTGCAAGGGCCACCGACAGGCGATAGCTGATCTGGGTGACGGTGGACCGCGGCGTTCCCTTGCCACCGCCCGCATCCTCGGACCGCGCAATCTCCTCAAGCGGCGAGGCCCAGATGACGTGCCCCGGCAGCCGCATCTGGCCCCAGATGCGAGGAATGGGCGCACCCTCGCCCGCAGTCTGCAGGCGCAGCCGGTCGATCCGGCCGGTTTCGACGGCCTTCGAGCCGCTGCCCAGCAGCCGCTGGTCGATGACCCGTCCAACGGTCGCACCAACCGCGCGGCCGATCACGGCACCCGACAGGCCCAGAACCGCGCCGCCGAAGCTTCCGCCAATCGACGCGCCTACGGCGGACAGCACGATGGTCGCCATGATGGCCTCCTAAGTCTGAATTCAGGGAAAACGGAACCGGCCAGCGATCCGGTTCTGCCAGGGCGTCGTCAACGGGCTGTCGATGACGCCATGCGCGTTATAGGCATGGATGAACCTCGGCGCCTCGCCCGCCTCGCACAGGATGCCAAGGTGCTTGGCAACCGCTCCGGCGCGCATCCGGAACAGCAGCACGTCCCCCGGCCGCATCGCATCTTCGCGCGCCACGGGAACAAGATGGCGCAGCGCGGCCTCCATCAGGACTTCATGTCCGCCGCCCTCGCCCCAGTCAGGCGTATAGGATGGCGGCGCCTCCGGTTCGGCGCCGTATCGTTCACGCCAGATGCCGCGGATCAGGCCCAGGCAGTCGCAAGCGACGCCCTTGGTGCTGGCCTGGTGCTGATAGGGCGTGCCGATCCACCCGCGCGCGAGGCTCACCACATCCTCAACCATGACGATATCCCGCTTGCGGCGCCATGATCCAATCCTCGGACGGAAGATGCGGAAAGCCGCGGAAGTTGACAAAATTGCCGAACTTCTCGCGGCAAGTCGCGGCACGCTTGTCGCAGCCCGCCACAAGCCGCACCCGGTCCGCTGCCGCCGGCGTGATGCCCAGGCCCTGCCACAACTCGATCTCGCGCAGCCCGCCCGGCAATGCGGTATCGTTCTTGATCGTGGCTCTCAGCCCATCGGCTTCGCCGCTCAGGACATTCAGGCTGCCCCTTTCGAACCAGCCGGCCTCGTAGACCGGAAAATTGGCAAAGCGCAGGATGCGCCCGTCCTCGATGGTTGTGATCCGGGCCTCGGCCACGAATGTCTCACCCGTCAGCGCCAGCTTGCAGCGGCCGTCGCCCAACCGGGCCGAGCAGCGCGGATGGAAAACACGCCCGCGCGCCATGTTAAGCGGCTCGGACAGACCGCGCAGTTCGGCGCGGAAGGCGCCCTGCGAGCGAGCAATCTCGCCCAGGCTGCCGGCGAAGACCAGGCGGCGGCGGGCGACATCTGCCCAGTCGACTTCCCACATCTTGACCTCGGCACCATCCCACCGGCCTGCAAGGACATCTTTCTCCGTGATGGAATCATCAGACAGCGCGCCTTCGGCCTCGGAATTGTCGACCGACAGTCCCGTCGCCTGAACCAGGGCGCGGGCCGACATGCCGTGATCGGGCCGGAAGGTTATCCCGCCAAAGGTCAGCGCGGCGTCATGATCGGTAAATCCCAGAACCATCCCGTCGCCACGGCGCACCATCCAGGCGCGTGCGATTGTCGTGACCGTCATACCCGCACCTCGATCACCGGGATCGCAGGCATCTCGCCTGCCTGGAAGGACGCAACCGAGACGGCGATCCGGTCGGTATCGAAGCGGACAGGAACGTCGAAATCATAGCCGGCTGTTACCTCGGCTCCTGGATCGGGGGCGTCGCTGAAGGTGATCAGCCCCTTGGCGTGATCGACCTGATAGTGGGCGCCGAGGAACACTTCGCTGCCACCGATTCCCGCGCGGACGCTGTCCTTGACCGGCTTGTTGATCGGCCGGGTATAGTGGCCAGGCCCAGATGAATAGGTCTTGGTCAGCTGAAAGACTTTCGTCGCGCCGTCACCCTTCGCAATGACCTGATCGCCGAAGGACGGCGCACGCGACGGAAGGCAGCTTTTGTAGTCGGACCAGTCCTTCCAGCGGAACCCATGCAGCTGCCCCGCCCGCGCCTCGAAGAATGCAACCAAGGCCGACAGGTCGTCCAGCGACCGCAGGCCCATCCCCGCGTCATAGCGGCGCCGTGCATGGGCCCAAGGCGTGTTGCGTTCCTCGAACCCGCTGGCAAGCGCGACGATCTCGGTGCGTCGTTCCGGCCCGCCCACCGATCCGAAGGACAGGTTCGCGGGAAATCTTACCTCGTGAAATGCCATTGCCGTCCCTGTTTCAGCTGTTGCGTTCGCCGCGGGCCAGAACCCGGCCCAGTTGCGCCGCGATCTGCGACTGGCTGCGTTGGAAGCCCGCGACATCGGGGGTCGAGACGTTGACCGTCACGTTGACCGCCCGCGACCCGCCACCTGCGGCCGCCACGCCCAGCCGACCGTCCGCGCCGCGGCGCAGCGGCATGATCGCCTCGGGGCCAGCCTCGCCCATCAGGCCGGTGGCGCCGCGCATCGGGAAATGCGTAGGCTGGCTGACGACTCCGCCCTTGGCAAAGGGCATGACGCGCCCCTGCACGAAGGCCCCGCCATCGGCGAAGGGCACCGCGCCCGACAGCATTCCGCCGATCCCCTGGGCCAAGGAACCGGCAAGCGCATTCTCGACCGGCTTCATCGCCATGGAAAAGACCGTGTCCGCAATCGACCGCCCGATGCCCTTCAGCGCGTCCGACAGCTTCTCGCCGTCGAAGATCAGGTTGTCGAAGGCCCGTCGCAGCCCCCCCTCGATGCCGGAACTGAGCGAGCCGACCTCGCGGGCAGTGACCGTCATGGATTGCCGCAGCCGCTCCAATTCTGCCTCGAATGAGGCGGTCATGCGGCTGGTCTGGCCGAAGCCTTGGTCAAGCTCGTCCAATGTCGTGGTGAAACCGTCCTTGTTGGCCATAAGCCTTGCCCCTTATCCAGAAGTGTCACGCGGGCGGTCGGGAAAGCGCGCGGCCAGTTCCGCCAGCCGGTCGCGTGTCATGGCGGGCGGCCCCGCCTCGACGCCCAGCATCAGCGCCAGTTCGGCAGGGGTCAGCGCCCAGAACTGGTCCGGGCGCAGCCCCAGCCCGCGCATCCCGGCCCGCATCAGGCCGGGCCAGTCCAGGCCCCCGCTCATGCCGCAATCCGGAACGCCCGCGCCAGAAGCTCGGCCGCGGCACGGCCCGCCGCGACCGGACCGCCGCCGATCTCGACCGTCAGAAGGTCCGCCGCCGTGCCGCGCCAGCCGCCGCCGCGAAGGCCCGCCACCAGCACCGCCAGCACGTCGCGGCTGCTGAAGCGGCCTGCCTCGAAGCGCGCGGCAATGGCCATCAGACTGTCTGCGCCCAGGTCGTGTTCCAGTTCGGCCAAGGCGCCCAATGTCAGCCGTGCGACGTAAGGCGTGCCGTCCAGCACAACCTCGACCTCACCGCGCAACGGGTTCGTCATGGCAGCGCCACGAAGGCCAAGGCCCCGGCCGAGGCCATCGTCACCTCATATGTCGCCTCGCCGTTATAGCTGCCGGCATATTCCAGCGCAGTGATCTGGAACGGGCCTTCCACCGTGCCGAAGTCCGGGATCACCACCTGGAAGCGCGGCACTTCTCCGTCAAAGAAGATCTGGCGCGCCCGCCCGTCGGTATTGGCGTCGCGGAAAACGCCCGATCCCGAGATTGATGCGCTGCGGACCCCGGCCCCGCCCAGAAGCTCGCGCCAGCCGCCTTCGCTTTCCAGGCTGGTCACATCGACCGTCTCGGCGTTGAACGACAGGCGCGAGGCGCGCAGCCCGGCAATCGTCTCGAACGCCCCGTCGCCGGTCATGTCCATCTTGATCAGAAGATCGCGTCCATTCTGTGCCGCCATTGGCTCTACTCCTCAGCCCAGATCTATCCGCGCCCGGAAGGTCAGATCGACCCGCCGCGCAGCACCGTTTTCCACCCGACGCGCCCTTGCGCGTTGGAACCACAAACCCGTCAGCCGCCCCCGGCTCAGCGCCAGGGGGGCCTGGTCCAAGGCGTCGGCCACCGCCACGGCTGCGGCCTTGACCGCCGCAAAGCCCGCGCCCAGGTCCGCGCCCGACAGGACCGACACGACGAAATCGTGCTGCGACGCCGCCGCCGTCATGTCCCCGGCATCCCGCACATCCTCGGGACCAAGCGAGACAAAGACGCCCGAAGGCGCATCGACAGGCATCGCGTCGAAGATCGCATCGCCTACCAGGTCGCTCAGCGCCGCATCGGCACGCAGATGCTGATACACCGCCCCCTGCAGGGCGACGCTTGCTGCATAACTCATGCCTGGGCCTCCTCTCGGGCAAAGCAGGTCAGCCAATGGCCCGCCCCATCACGCTCGGCCACGGCTTCGATGACGAACAGGCGCTGTCCCATCCGCATCCTCTGGCCAGCCGCAGGACGCCGGGGATCACCGGCCCTCGCGCCCCGTACCGTGATCCGCCAGGACACCACGCTTTCCGGTGCGACCTGGGCCCCGCGTTCCTGGCCGGCGCCGGCCTTCATCTCGGCCCACAGGGTACCGATCCGCTGCCAGACGGTGCGATATCCGCCCATTCCGTCCCCCTGGCGAACCGAGCCTTCCAGTTCCAGCCGGACATTCAGGTTCGGCACGCTCATCGCCGTGCCTCGCGGCCGCCGCGCCCGGCCAGCGTCCGGACCTGACGCCAGCGCTCGATCAGCGCGCTGACCCCGAAGGGCATCCCGCCCTTCGTGCCGTCATGTCCGCGATCCTCGTAATAACGCGCGGCCAGCATCAGAACCGCCTGCGCCAGATCCGCCGGAACCTGCGACCAGCTATCGCCGAAGCCCGCGACAAAGGTCACGCTGACTGTCCCACGCCGGGGAACATGCGGCAGGATCACCCCGGTCGGCAGGATCATCGGCCGCTGCCCGTGCGGCAGAAGGCGCCAGTTCTCCTGCGGAACCTCAGTCACTGTGCCCATGCCGTCGTCGATCTCGACCTTCTCGACCTGCGTCACGGGCGCCAGGGGCAGCGTCTGGCCCAGCCGGTCGCGCCAGTCGTCCAGTTGCATCGTGAAGCGCCGCGTCAGCAGGACCTTTCCGGTCCGCGCCTCGATCGTCGCGATCGCGGCCCGCAGGAACCCTGCCAGGGCCATGTCTTCCGCCGTGTCGTCTGCAATCTCGAACCCTGTTCCAAGCCGCAGATGCTCGCGCAGCGCCGCGACAGGCAGCGCCTCGGCTGCCGGCGCCGTTTCCTCGATCAGCATCATCTCGCGAACCTCCCGTCCTGCTGTCCGCTTGTCATCCACCGGGACAAGGCCGCCCTTGGGCCTTGCCGTCGCATCAAGTCGGGAAAGACCGCGCCCGCGCGCCGGCCATAAGCGCGCGCGGACAGTTGCAAAGCCGGAATGGCCAGCGACCCGCGCGCGGTCTTTCCCTCACCTGGTCCCGCGATCCGGGATCAGGCGAACTGCAGCAGCTTGATGGCGCGGAAATCCGTCACGCCGCCGCCGACGCGCTTGGTCGCGTAGAACAGCACATGCGGCTTGGCGCTGAACGGGTCACGCAGGACGCGCAGGTCGGGACGTTCGACAATCGTATAGGCGGCGCGGAAGTCGCCAAAGGCGACGGCCTTGGCGTCCGTCCCGATGTCGGGCATGTCTTCGCTGATCAGGACAGGATAGCCCAGCAGCTGCGGGGTCTGCCCTGCGGCAAGCGCATCGGTCCACAGGAAGCGCCCGTCGGCATCCTTCATCTTGCGGATGGCGGCGGCGGTCTTCGAGTTCATGACGAAGCTGGCATTGACCCGATATTCGGCCCCCAGGGCATAGATCAGGTCGATCAGCGCATCCGCAGGGGCCCCCGTGTCGAACCCGCCCATCGTGCCGGTCTCGATCACGCCGATCTTGCCATCTCCTGCCGAGGCGTTGGGCGCGGTCGGATAGGCCATGATCCCCTTGGGCTTGGCCACGCCGTCGCCGGTGATGAAGGCCGCGGCTTCGGACCGGGCGAACTTGTCGGCGATACGCTCGGCCAGCCAGGCCTCGACATCGAATGCCGCGTCGTCCAGCAGACGCTGGCTGGCCTTGGGCATGGCCGAAAGCTCGTGCAGCGGGATCGAGATGCGCTCGATCTGGCCGGACGCCGTCTCGGGCGCACCGGTTTCGGTGGCCCAGCCTGCGGCGGTCTCGCCCTTCTCGACCAGCACCTCATAGCTGGCGGATTCGATCGTCACCACGTTTGCCAGCTTGCGCAGCGACGCGCCCGACCGCAGCACGTTCTGCACCGTTTCCGCAACCTGCGGCGCCGCCAGGAAGCCGCCGTCGCTGGCAACCGTCAGGCCCTTCTCCTCGATGACAAGGCCGCGCAGGCCGTCATCGTCGCCGCTGCGAAGATAGGCGTTGAACGCCTTCTGGTGGGGCACCTCGACCTCGGCGGTGGCGGACAGAGGGGTGCGGCCACGGATGGCGGTCTTGCGATCAAGCATGTTCATGCGCTCTTCCTGTGCAGTGAATTTCTTCTGAATGTCGTCACGAAAGCCTTTGAGTTCGCTGACGAACCCAAGAATGGCCCCCTTCAGGTCGGCAGCCGTGCCGCCACCCTCCGCGGCTTTCACCTCGGTCATGATCTTCTCCTCATCACGATGATCGGGGTCGCCGCCCGTTCTGGCCGCCCCTGCCTTCGGACCGCCTTGGCAGTCCAAACCCTGGGATGCGTGCCTGCACGCACCCGCCGATCTCAATTCCGCAAGGCTTCCGCTGCCGCCGTGAACAGCGCCGCCACCTCGCGTAGGTCGTCTGCCTCCTTGCAACCGACCTTGGCCTCGGGCAGCATCGGGAAGGTGACCAGGGACACCTCCCACAACTCGACCTCGGCCAGCACCCGGCGACCTTGCTTGTCACGTTCCGCGCGGATCGTGCGATAGCCGATCGACAACCCGTCGATGGCCCCCGCCTGGATCAGTGCCGCGGCTTCGCGGGCCTGGGCCACCTCGGGCAGAAGCCTGCCCTTGACCCACAGGCCCTTCTCGTCTTCGCGGATCTCGTCCCAGACGCCAATGGGCTTGGCGGGGTCGTGCTGCCATAACATCCGCACCTTGTCGCCCTTGGCCGCCAGCCGCGCCAGCGACGCCTGGAACGCCCCGGGCGCCACCGCGTCGCCGCCCTGATCGGTCAGGCCAAACAGGCTGGCATAGCCTTCGATCACCTGCCCGTCCGACAGCACGGGCGCACCGCCCGCGAATTTCACCTCAAGTCCCGGAACCATCCATCAGCCTCCTTTGGGCGCAAATTCCAGAATGCCCTGCACCGCCTGCGTCAGGATCACCGCGACGACGCCATAGACGGTCATCCACAGCCGCCGCTCCAGCCCCTCGATCAGCGCCTCGATCCGCTCCAGCCGCTTCTCCATGGTGCCGAACTGCAGCGCCATGATCCGCTCCTGGACCTCGAACCGCTGGTCATGCCAGCCAAAGCCGTCCTTGACGAAACGCGACCCTTCCATAGGGTCACGCCCCGGCCAGGGGCGGCAGGCCCAGAAGCGCCCGCTTTTCCGCATCCGTCAGGAACAGCGCCTCGCCGATCCGCTTCCATTGCTGGTCGCGTTCCTCGGCAAGCGCCGGGATGCGGTCGGGGTCGGGGCGCAGATCGACCTCGGCGCCCAGATGCTCGGACAGCCACCAGGCAACAGAAGCCGCGACCCGCGTGGCCAGCGGCAACACCGTCAACCGATAGAACGCCCGGTGCGCTTCGGCATAATTGGCATAGGTCGCGTCGCCGGGGATCCCCAGCAGCATCGGCGGCACGCCGAAGGCCAAGGCGATCTCTCGCGCCGCCGACAGCTTGGTCTCGTGAAACTCCATGTCGCTGGGGCTGAACCCCATCGGCTTCCAGTCGAGCCCGCCTTCCAGCAGCATCGGGCGGCCCGCGTTGCGCGCGCCCTGGTGGTTCATCTCGATTTCACCCACCAGCCGGTCGTATTGCTCGGGCGACAGGACGCCCTGCCCGTCCACGCCCTTGTAGACAATGGCCCCGGAAGGCCGCGCCGCGTTGTCCAGCAGCGCCTTGGACCAGGCCGACGCGCTGTTATGCACATCCAGCGCCACCGCCGCCGCCTGCATGGGCGACAGACCGTAATGGTCATCCTGAGGGTGGAAGGACTTGATGTGGCAGATCGGATCGGGACTTCCGGTCATGTCAAAGCGATGCTTGCGCCCTCCGACCGAATAGTCATAGGCCACGGGCCAACCATCCGCGCCGGGAACGATGCTCATCCGGTCCGACCGCAGGACGTGCAGTTCCTCGGGCAGACCTTGCGCCCCAAGTCCCGCAGCCTCGACATAGCCGTTGCCCGACAGCAGCATCTGCCCGAACAACGCCTCGAACAGCTCCGCCCGGCCCTGCCCCGGATTGGGTCGCCGCAGCAGATCCAGCACCGGATGCACGTCATAGCGCCGCTCGCGATCCTCGCAGACCAAAGGCACCGCCGCCGCCGCCTCGGCGATCAGCTTGACGCAGCGAAAGCCTACCGGATTGCCGACAAAGCCCCCGCGCGTCAGGCTGGCCGTGTCCCGCGACGACCAGACGGTCCTGCCGCCGCTGGCAAAGGCCACGACCCGGCCCGTCGCACTGGCCTTTCTTTCCGGCGCGGGGGCCTGCTTCTCCTCCCGCGAAAACAATCGAAACGCCATCATTTGCCTCCTTGCCAACGAAAAAGGGCCGCCAGACGGCGGCCCTTTCATCTTGGTCCAAATATCCCGCAGGGGTCTGGGGGCGCGAAGCCCCCAGCCTTGCCTCACAGCCGCCGCATCTGCGGCCGCCGCCAGCTTGCCCCCGGCTCGATCATCAATTCGTGGATCGCCCAGACCAACGCATCCAGCCGGTCAGGCGACCCGCGCCCCTCAAAGCCGCGCACCGTCATCTGGCACATCTGATCCTCCAGCGCGCCCAGCCCGCGCAGGTGCTTGACCCGCCCCTGCTCGTACAGCGCTGCCACAGGCTCGGCCCGCAGCCCCTTGCCCCGGCCCGCCCTCAAGGCACGGAACGGGACCAAGGGATCCACCTGCCGGATCACGCTTTCCACCAGGTCGCCGCCCTGGTTCACCTCGGCCACCAGTCGCTCGGCGCCGTGGCGGTCCATCGCGGCAATGGCGGCCCGCGCCCAATCCAGCGGCCCGCCCTTCACCGTGGCATCCTCCAGCACATAGGCGGTCCAGCTTCCCGGCTCGCCCTCGGCCACGACACCCGCGACCACGATCCCGCATTCGTCGCTGGCCTTGCCCGCCGTCACCGCCGGATCGACCGCCACGACCACGCGCGACAGCTTCGGCGCGCGTTCCATCCGGGCGCCTTCCAGCATCGCCGTGGTCCACAGCGCGCCCTCGACATCGTCCAGCAGCACCCCGTCCAGCTCCTGCCGCCCCAGCCGCGTCCCGCCATAGCGTGACGCCACCTCGGCCAGAAAGCTCTCCGCCAGATAGGCGCGGTTCGCATCCGTGGGCGCATGGGTCGTGACCGTCGAGGCGTTACCCAGGATCCGCTTCAGCACGCCCACATTTCGCGGGGTGGTGGTCACGACCTGCTGGGGATGCTCGCCGAGCCGCAGCGCGAATTGCAGCATGTCCCAGACATCCTCGGACTTCTTCCACTTGGCAAGCTCGTCCGCCCAGGCCGCGTCGAACTGCGGCCCGCGCAGCGCCTCGGGCTCATGCGCGGAATAAACCGTGGCGGTCGCGCCATTGGCCCAGACCAGCCGCCTGCGCCCGGCTTCCCAGACAGGCCGCCGGTCGGGGGGCGAACAGGCAAGGATCCCGCTTTCGCCGAACACCATCACCTCGCGCACCTGGTCAAAGGTTTCGCCCACCAGCGCCACGCGATGGCATTTCCCCGGTGCGGCGGCGGTCGGCCCCTCGACCATCCGCCGCACCCATTCGGACCCGGCGCGGGTCTTGCCCGCGCCGCGCCCGCCCATGATCACCCAGGTCTTCCAGTCACCCTCGGGGGGCAACTGGTGCGGCAGGGCCCAGAACTCGAACAGCCAGGGCAGCGCCATCAGTGCGTTCTCCGACAGCCCGCCCAGGAATGCGTCAACGTCCTCCGGCGCGGCGGAGGCAAGCCAGGCGGCGCCCGATCTCATCTCGTGCCTGGCCAAGGTCGAGGCTTCCGCCCCCGACCCCTCCGGCGATATCCTTGCGTAACTTGTCAACCCTGTTCCTTTCCGCCATCAGAAGGCCGACCGCCTCGCGGACGACCTTCGCGGTTTGCATGGCTTCCTTCAGCTCGGCCGGGTCCACGGCCCCGCTCTGCCGGGCCTCCAATGCGGCCTCGTGACGCTTGAGATCCTTGACATAGGACCAGAACAACCCTTCAGCGACGGCGATGGCCTCATGTGGATCCATCGCTGCCTCCGCACTCGCAACCGGCTTCACGCCCCCCCGCGGCAGGGCTTCCCCGGCCGCGAACGGTCCTTCGGGATCAGCGATCCCGCGCCATTCCATATCGTTCATGCAAACTGTCCCGCCTCGTGTCCTGTCCGCACGAGCCGAAAACTGAAAAAGCGGCCCTAGAGGTCGCCCCCCGGCCGCTTGCCCACTTTTCCCAGCATGTAAATGTTCTACTTCAGGGCGTTCGGTAAGTCAATCGCTAAACCCAAGGGCGCACGCAACAGGGACGTTTAACGATCCCGAACAAAGGGTTGACCGATGCAACACCCCCTGCAACACCTCGACATCAGGCCCCGTCGTCTGGCCCAACGAAGGGGCGGGATCGATGCAACAGGATTCGCCTCTCAGGCGTCGCGGCTGCCTTTTCCCTTGCTCTTGCCCCGGGCTTCCGTGGCGGCGGCGATGGCATTGGCGGCCTCGTCCTGCATCTTCTGGGCAAAGCCCACCATCTGCGCGGCATAGGCCTCGGCCCATTCCGGCAGGTTGCCCGATTTCATCGCAGCGGCGCGCATCTCCTCGCCCTTTTCGCGCATCTTCTGGAACTGGTCTTCCCAAGCGGATTGCATCGCCTGCCACTGGTTGCGGACATTCTCGCCCGCTTCCTCGAAGTAGCCGCGCATCTGCCGGTTCATCTCGTCCTGGCGCTGCATGGCCGTTTCCTGCCACTTGCGGGCGCTGTTCATCATCTCGTCATTGCGCGAGGTCATTTCGTCCTGCCATTCCGCCACGCGCTTTTCATAGGTGCGGGCATTCTCCGCCAGGGTCGAGAACATGTCGGACAGTTTCATGGCACAATCTCCTGAAAGGCGACGGCCGGCGCGGGATCACGCCATGGAAAAAGCCCGCCCCTTGCGATCAGCCTGCGCAAGGGGACGGGCTTTGTCAAACCCTTTGAACGGCTTGCGACTCAGCCGTCGCCCTGGACCGGGCTGGTCACGTCGCCGCCCTGCTGGCGCTCGATCTCGCGCCAGCGGGCCACGGCCGCATTATGCTCGGCCAGGGTCCGAGAGAAGGTGTGCCCGCCCGTCCCGTCCGCCACGAAGAACAGGTAATCGGTCGTGTCCGGGTTCAGCGCCGCCCTGATCGCGGCCCGGCCCGGATTGGCAATCGGCGTGGGCGGCAGCCCGTCGACGCGATAGGTGTTATAGGGCGTCGTCGCGGCCAGTTCCGACCGCCGCAGCCCCCGGTCCAGCACCCCTTCGCCATTGGTGATGCCATAGATCACCGTCGGGTCGGTTTCCAGCCGCATCCCCTGTTCCAGCCGGTTGACGAAGACGCTGGCGACCTGCGGACGCTCATCCGCCACGCCCGTCTCCTTCTCGACGATCGAGGCCATGATCAGCGCCTCCTCGGGCGTCTCATAGGGCAGGCCGAAGGGCCGCGCCTCCCATTCGGCGGCAAGGATCGCGGATTGCCGCTGCGCCATCTCGGCCAGCAGCGCGCTGCGGCTGGCGCCCTTCTCGACCTCATAGGTGTCGGGGGCCAGGCTGCCCTCGGCGGGCACTTCCTCGACCTCACCGGTCATGAAGGTCGCGGCCTTAAGCGCCTCGACCACCTGCCAGCTTGTCACCCCCTCGGCCATCGCGACGCGCAGCCGCGCACCGGGCTTGTCGACAGCGGCGATGATTGCCTCGGGGGCGGTTTCGGTGGCGGGGTTGAAGCGCGCCATCTCCTCGAAGGCGCCGGTATCGGGGTTCATGTCGCGCAGCAGCACGGTGTTTTCCCGCACGCCCACGCGCACGATCACCTCGGTCCCGCAGGTGGAAGGCCCGCCCGCCGTGATGACGCCGACGATCTCCTCCATGCTGGCGCCCGGCGGCACCAGATAGCTGCCGAACTTCAGGTCGCGCGCTTTGTCCATGTAATCGGCGCCTGCGCGGAAGACATAGGAATTGCTGATCGCCCCCTGCTCGGCCAGCTGCTGGCTGACGGCGTTCAGGCTAGCGCCCGGCGTCACCTGCACGCATTGCGCCACCGCACTTGGCCCCGGCCCGGTGAACTGGTGCTTGCCCCAGGCCACCGCGGCCGCCGCCGCGATCAAAAGCACGATCAGCAGCGTCAGGAAGTTCGAGGCGATGTTGCGCCAGATCATTCCTTGACCGCCCGCAGCACAAGGCTGGCATTGGTGCCGCCAAAGCCGAAGCTGTTGGACAAGGCCACATCCACCTTGCGCCGAACGGCTGCATTGGCCGCCAGGTCAAGCCTCGGCTGGACCGCCGGATTGTCCAGGTTGATGGTTGGCGGGCAGATGCCGTCGCGGATCGCCAGCACGCAGAAGATCGCCTCGACCGCGCCGGCGGCTCCCAGCAGATGCCCGATGCTGGATTTCGTCGATGACATCACCGCATTCGGCGCGTGATCGCCCAGCAGGCGTTCGACCGCGCCCAGTTCGATCGTGTCGGCCATCGTGCTGGTGCCGTGCGCGTTGATATAGTCGATGTCCGACGCCTCAAGCCCGGCATTCTTCAGCGCGTTCCGCATCGCCCGGAAGCCGCCGTCGCCATCCTCGCTGGGCGCCGTGATGTGATACGCGTCGCCCGACAGGCCATATCCCAGCACTTCGGCATAGATCTTCGCACCCCGCGCCTTTGCGTGCTCGTATTCCTCCAGCACCAGGCAACCCGCGCCCTCGCCCATGACAAAGCCGTCGCGGTCGATGTCGTAAGGGCGGCTGGCCGATTGCGGGTCGTTGTCGCGCTTGGTGGACAGGGCCTTGCAGGCGTTGAAGCCCGCGATCCCGATCTCGCTGATGGGGCTTTCCGCGCCGCCCGCGACCATCACGTCCGCATCACCCAGCATGATCAGCCGCGCCGCATCGCCGATCGCATGCGCGCCCGTGGAACAGGCCGTCACCACCGCATGGTTCGGCCCCTTGTAGCCAAAGCGGATGGACACCTGCCCGGACACCAGGTTGATCAGCGCGCCGGGAATGAAGAAGGGCGACACCCGCTTCGGCCCGCGTTCCTTGATCAGCACCGCCGTTTCCGCGATCGAGGTCAGCCCGCCGATCCCCGACCCGATCATGACGCCGGTCCGTTCGCGATCCTCCTCGGTCTGCGGCTCCCAGCCGGAATCCTTCACCGCCTGCTCGGCTGCGGCCATGCCATACAGGATGAAGTCATCGACCTTGCGCCGATCCTTCGGCTCCATCCAGTCATCGGGGTTGAACGTTCCGTCGCTGCCGTCGCCGAAGGGGATCTCGCAGGCATATTTCGTCACGACATCCTTTGGATCGAACCGCGTGATCCGCCCGGCGCCGGACTGCCCGGCCAGCAAACGCTCCCACGTCGCCTCGACACCGCAGGCCAGCGGCGTGACCATGCCCATTCCGGTGACTACAACCCTGCGCATCCGCAATGTCCTTCAAGCTGCAAATTCGTTGCGGCCCTGATACACGCGCCAGCAGATCCGCGCAACGCCGGGGCTTTCACACCGGCGCCATTCATCCTGGGCCACATATCCCACAGGGGGTCCGGGGGACGTGAAGTCCCCCGGCCGCCGCGGGACGCAAAGCCTCAGATCAGCCCCTCGGCCCGGAAATCCGCCCGCAGGTCACGCTCGGGGCGCGGGCCGACATGGCCGATCACCTCGGCCGCCGCGATGCAGCCCATCCGGCCCGCCACCGCCAGCGGCGCCCCAACGGCAAGGCCATACAACAGCCCCGCCGCGAACTGGTCCCCCGCGCCCGTCGCGTCGACGGGCACAAGGCGGTGGACGGGCGCCGTCACACGTTCCCCGTTGCGGCTAAGGATCGCATCCTCGCCCGACCGCGTGCAGATCACCGTGCCGCAGTCGGCCTGGGCCAGCCGCAAGGCCTCCTCCAGATCCGTGACCTGATAAAGCGAAGTCCATTCGTGGACGTTCCCGATCACGTAATCCATCGGCCCTGCCACAAGCCGCCGGAAATCCTCGCGGTGACGGTCCACGCAGAACGGGTCCGACAATGCGATACCCGCCTGCCCGCCCGCCTCGTGGCAGGATTTCGCGGCCTTCAGGAAAGCCTCTTTCCCCTTGGGCTTGTCGAACAGGTATCCTTCCAGGAACAGCCAGCCCGCACCCTGGAAAACCGACGGGTTCACGTCCTCCGGCCCAAGTTCGGCCGAGATCCCCAGATAGGTGTTCATCGACCGCTCGCCGTCGGGCGTCACCAGGATGATGCTGCGGGACGTCGGCAACTGGTCCCCCACGACCGGCGGATTGACGAAGACCGTCCCCGCCGCCTCGGTCTGCTCGGCATAGGACAGGCCCAGCGCGTCATTCGCCACCCGCCCGATGAAGGCCGTGCGCAGCCCAAGCATCCCGATGCCCGCCAGCGTGTTCGCGACCGACCCGCCCGGCACCAGCTTCGACTGCGCGCGCCCCGGCCCGTGATCGTCCGCCTGCGCGGCCATCAGGTATTCCGACCGCTCGCGCTCGATCAGCTGCATGATCCCCTTCTGCACGCCAAGCGCCGCCAGCCGGTCCTCGGCCACCGGCGAGATCACGTCCATCACCGCATTTCCGATGCCGATCACATAGGGGGTGGTCATGCGGTCTTCTCCTCGTATGGGCACAGGTCGTAGATGGGGCAGACCGCGCAGCGCGGGCGGCGGGCCTGGCAGATGTATCGGCCGTGCAGGATCAGCCAGTGATGGGCGTTGTCCTGGAACCGGGCGGGCACGTTGTCCTCGATGGCGCGCTCGACCTCGTCCACGTCGCGGCCGGGCGCGATGCGGGTGCGGTTGCCGACGCGGAAGATATGGGTATCGACCGCCTGCGCCGGATGGCCGAAGGCGCTGTTCAGCACCACATTCGCGGTCTTGCGACCCACGCCTGGCAGTCGCATCAGGGCCGCGCGGCTGTCGGGCACCTCGCCGCCGAATTCCTCGACCAGGATGCGCGACAGGGCGATGACGTTCTTGGCCTTCTGGCGGAACAACCCGATGGTCTTGATATGCTCGGTCACGCCCTCAAGGCCCAGATCCAGCATCTTCTCCGGCGTGTCGGCGATGGCGAACAGCCCGCGCGTGGCCTTGTTCACCCCCACATCGGTCGCCTGCGCCGACAGGGCGACGGCCACGACCAGCGTGAAGGGATTGGAAAACTCCAGCTCGGTCACCGGCTGCGGATTGGCGCTTGCCAGGCGCGAGAAGATCGCGACCTGCTGGGCAAAGGGCAAGGGCTGGGCAAGACGGCGGGGCTGGACCATGACGCCCCGCTTTTGACTGCGCCCGCCCGCCAATGCAAGCCCGCTGCAATGCAAGGCGATTGTCCCGCCGGTCCAGCAGCTTCCACGCAGCCGTGACTTTCCTTTCCGGCGGAACTGGGCCAGCTTCGGCGCGTTGAGCGGCAACCGAGAATCTGCCGCGATATCAATGTCGCAAGACCAGGAAAGGGAAACCCATGAACCTTCGCGTCACCACCATTCTTGCCGTGTCGGGCCTTGTCGCCCTCGGCGCCTGCGCGCCCACCGACGGCACCGGCATGGGTTCCGGCATGAGCCGCACCCAGCAGGGCGCGCTTGCAGGCGCTGCCGTGGGCGCCGTCTTGGGCGCGACGCGCGACAGCGACAGCAACAACGAAGGCCGGGACGCCGCACGCGGCGCGATCCTGGGCGCGGCGGCGGGCGCCGTCGCGGGCAATATCCTGGACCGCCAGGCCCAGGCGCTGCAGCAGTCGCTGTCTAACCCGAACATCCAGGTCATCAACCGCGGCTCCTACCTGCAGGTCGTGATGCCCGAGGGGATCCTCTTCGCCACCGGCTCGGCTGCCGTCTCGGGCGCCGCGCAGAACGACCTTTACGCGGTCGCGCGCAACCTGAACCAGTATCCGAACAGCCGGGTCGAGGTCGTGGGCCATACCGACAACACTGGCAGCGCCGCATTGAACATGGACCTGTCGCAGCGCCGCGCGCAGTCGGTCGCGGGCATCCTGTCTGCCGCCGGCGTCTCGTCCTCGCGCTTGGTCGCGACGGGCGCGGGCTTCAACCAGCCGGTTGCCTCGAACGACACCGCCGCCGGCCGCGCGCAGAACCGCCGGGTCGAGATCCTGATCCGCCCGACCAACTGAACCGCCCGACGCCAAGGAAAAACCCCCGCCGCTTCACGCGACGGGGGCTTTTCTATCACTGTCCGATGATGTGGCCGCGTCCTTGAAGACGCGCCCTTGTCAGTTCAACCGGCGCGCCACTTCGTCGATGGCTTCGTCGATCCCGGCGGAACGCTGACCCGCACCCACCTGCTGCGCCAGCAGCGCGGATGCCGCGGCGACGGCCGCCTGCACCGCGCGGTCGCGGACGGCCCGCACCGCGTCGTTTTCGGCACTGGCGATCTGGTCCTCGGCGGCCTTCAGGCGACGCTCGATCGACGACTTCAGGTCGGCCTTGGATTTTGCCGCTTGGGCTTCGGCCTCGCGCTTGGCATTGGCGACGATCTGGTCAGCCTGGGTCGCCACGTCGCGCTGACGGCGTTCATAGCTGGCATAGATCTCCTGCGCTTCCTCGCGCAGGCGCTTGGCCTCGTCCAGGTCGCGGCGGATGCCCGCGGCCCGCTGGTCCAGCAGGGCGCCGATCTTGGCCGGAACCTTGAAGTAGACCAGGACGCCGACAAAGACCAGGAACGCGATCAGAACGATGAAGTTCGTGTTCCGAAGCGAAAAGAACGACCCCGTGGCGGCGGCGGCAGGACCGGCAGCCAGGGCGGCGGCCGCAGCAATGACGGCAAGACGTTTCATTGCAAGGCCCCTTTCATGCGGCTGTCCACGGCCTGATCGACCGCAGCCTGATCGACGGTCCCGCCAAAGCTGCGGACCAGTTCGGCCGTGACGTCGCGGGCGACCTCACGGGCGTTGGCGTCGGCTGAATCGCGGATCTCGCGGATGCGCTTTTCCGATTCGGCGGTGCGCGCCGCGATCTCGGCATCGGCATGGGCGATGGCCGCGTCCAGTTCCTTCTGGATCTCGGCGCGGTTCGCCGCGACGATCTTGCTCGCCTCGGACCGGGCATCCGCCAGGGCCTTGTCATAGGCAGCCTCGGCCTCCTTGGCCTTCAGCTTGAATTCCTCGGCGGCCATCAGGTCGCCCGTCATCGCGCCCTGGCGGTCCGACAGGACCGAGCCGATGCGCGGAAGGGCGATCTTGGCCACGACCCAATACAGCACCAGCAAGGTGATGATGAGCCAGAAAATCTGGTTCGCGAAAGTCGTGACGTCCAGCTGGGGCAGGCCCGTCGCCGTCTCGACCTCGCCATGCGCGACGGAACTTGCCACGCTTTCGGTATGTTCGTCGGCCGCGATGGTGACGGCCTCTTGCAACAGGCTGATCATGTCCTACCCCTTGGCCTTGTCAGGTCACGAAGGGATGGGGCCGAAGCCCCACCCCGCCGCAAGGATGAAAGGGATCAGACTGCGAACATCAGCAGAAGCGCGACCAGGAACGAGAAGATCCCCAGGGCTTCGGCAAAAGCCATGCCGATGAACAGCGTGGCGGTCTGGCCGGCGGCGGCCGACGGGTTGCGCAGGGCGCCCGACAGGAAGTTGCCGGCGACGTTGCCCACACCAAGGGCGGCGAAGCCCATGCCGAATGCGGTCAGGCCGACGCCGATGTACTGGCCCAGTTCTCCGATATTGCCTTCCATGATGATGCTCCTTGCGGTTGGAAGTTTGGAATTCGGGTTGAAAGACGGCGGCGCATGAACACGCGCCGCCCCAGGCTGCGCGCCGCCTAGTGCGACGGGTGCAGCGCATCCTTGAGATAGACGCAGGTCAGGATGGTGAACACATAGGCCTGCACGAAGGCGACCAGCACCTCGAAGGCGTACATGCCGACCACGGCGACGACGGCGACGGGCGCGACCGCCGCGATGGCCGCGAAACCGGCGAAGACCTTGATGACCGCGTGACCGGCGATCATGTTGCCGGCCAGTCGGATGGACAGGCTCAGCGGGCGCACGAAATAGCTGATGACCTCGATCACGGCCAGGATCGGACGGACGGCCAAGGGGGCCGAGCGGATCCAGAACAGGTCAAGGAAATGCACGCCGTTCTTGACAAAGCCGATCACGGTGACGCCGATGATGACGGCCGCGGCCAGAACGCCCGTCACCGCGATATGCGAGGTCACGGTGAAGGCCAGAGGCAGCAGGCCCAGCAGGTTTGCAAAGACGATGAACATGAACAGCGTCATGACATAGGGGAAGTACTTCAGCCCGTCCTTGCCCGCGATGTCGGCGATCATCTTGTGGACCATGCCATAGGCCAGTTCCGCGACGGACTGGCCGCGCGTCGGCACGATCGCCCGGCCGCGCGATCCCATCACCAGCAGCGCCAGGGTGGCGGCGACGATCAGGAACATCCACAGGGTGACGTTGGTGGGGGTGTACCAGTGGACCTCTCCGTCGCCGAACAGCGGGCGGACGATGAACTGGTCCATCGGGTGGAAAGACAGGCCGGTTGCTTCGCCATGCGCTTCGGTCGCCACGATCAGTCCCTCTTGTCGCTCTCTGGCGGCGTGCCAGAGCTTCGGTTAAGCTCGCCCGCGGTGCGCATCATCGTCTTGATGCCGGCCGCCAGGCCAAAGAAGATGAACAGGACCATCAGGACCGGCGTCGTGCCGAACAGATAGTCCAGTCCGTATCCGATCCCGAAACCCAGCCCCAGGCCGGACACGAGCTCGATCACCATGCGCCAGGCAAGGTTTGCCTGTTCATACTTGCCCATTGGTCCGGGACCATCGGGCCTGGGGGTCTTCTCCGCCAGCCGCCGCTCCAGGTCGCGCAAACGGGCGGCATCCGCCTCTCTGTTCGCGTCGCTCCGGGGCTCCTCGGCCATGTTTCACGCCCCCGTCATCGGTTGGCGGCTGTCTAGGGTGGTTCACCCCCCAAGTCAAGCAACTGTCCCGCCCTCCCAAACGACTGAAAAACCTTCCTAATCTGATTTCCCCGTTTTCGGGTTGCGGGTTGTGTTCGCAGTTCCGACGCGACATTATTCAACCGCACAGTTGACCATTGCGGCCCCTTCCCCAGCCTGGATACCCGATGAACGCCCCCTTGCCCGACCGGCTGGACCTGATCTTCGCGGCCCTGGCCGACCCGACGCGGCGCCGGGTCCTGTCGATGCTGCTCGAGGACGACATGGCCGTCAGCGACGTCGCCGCGCCCTTCGACATGAGCCTTGCCGCCGTCTCCAAGCATCTGTCGGTGCTTGCGGCGGCGGGCCTGATCCGGCAGGAACGGCGCGGCCGGATCACCTGGTGCAAGCTGGATCCGGACGGGATGCGCGCGGCCTCGGTCTGGATGCAGGGCTTCGGGCAGTTCGACCCGATCGACCTCGACGACTTCGAACGCTTCCTGGAAGCCGAGATGCAGGACTGGACCAAGGAATGACCACCGTGCCGGATACCCCGCGCCCCGACATCCTGTGCATCGGCGCGATGCTGTGGGACGTGATCGGCCGTGCGCCCCGCCGCATGGCGCCGGGCGCCGACGTGCCCGGCCGCATCCGCCACATTCCCGGCGGCGTGGCGCTGAACGTCGCGGTGGCCCTGGCCCGCTGGGGCCTGCGCCCTGCCGTCCTGTCCGCCGTCGGCCGCGACCCCGAGGGCGAGGCCCTGGTGGCCCAGGCCCGCCGGCTGGGCGTGCTGACCGACCAACTGGCCCGCGACACCGGCCTGCCCACCGACACCTATATGGGGATCGAGGACAGCGAGGGGCTGATCGCCGCCATCGCCGATGTCCACAGCCTGGAGGACGCCGGCACCGCGATCCTCGACCCGCTGGACGGCGCGCTGTCCGGTTGGACCGCGCCGGTCGTGCTGGACGGGAACCTGACCGAGGATCTGCTGGCCTTCGTCGCCCGCGACCCCCGCCTGGCCGCCGCCGACCTGCGCGTCGTCCCCGCCAGCCCCGGCAAGGCCGAGCGGCTGGAGCCCCTGATCGCCGCCCGGCGCGGCTGCTTCTACCTGAACCGCCTCGAGGCCGAGATCCTGGCCGGCCGCGCCTGCCCCGACGCCGCGACCGCCGCGCAGGCCGTGGTCGCGCGCGGCGCGGCCCGCGTGCTGGTGACCGATGGTCCCCATGCCGTGGCCGAGGCGATGGCGGGGGCACCCACCCTGACGGTCACGCCCCCCGCCGTGACCGTGGCCCGCGTCACCGGCGCGGGCGACTGCTTTCTTGCGGCGCATCTTGCCGCCGAACTGAACCACCTGCCGCGCGACGCGGCCCTGCGGCAGGCGGTGGACGCCGCCGCCGCGCATGTTTCTGGAAAGGACGTCCCATGACACCGGCCATGACCGCCCCCCTCACCTTCTCGCCCGAAGTCGAAGCCGCTCTTGCGGCGGGCCGCCCCGTGGTCGCGCTTGAATCGACGATCATCACCCACGGGATGCCTTATCCGCAGAACCTGGAGATGGCCCGGCAGGTGGAACAGGTGATCCGCGACAACGGCGCGGTGCCTGCCACGATTGCCGTGATGGGCGGTCAGATCCATGTGGGCCTGACGGACCAGGCGCTTGAAATCCTGGCGCAGACGCCGTCCGACGAAGCCATGAAGCTGTCGCGCGCGGACCTGGCCGTCTGCCTGGCCAACGGCCGCACCGGCGCCACCACCGTCGCCGCCACCATGATCTGCGCGCATCTGGCGGGCATCCGGGTCTTTGCCACCGGCGGCATCGGCGGCGTGCATCGCGGCGCGGAAAGCAGCTTCGACATCTCGGCCGACCTGCAGGAACTGGCGCAGACCCCGGTGACGGTCGTGGCCGCCGGGGCCAAGGCGATCCTTGACCTGCCCAAGACCTGGGAGGTGCTTGAAACCCTGGGCGTGCCCGTCATCGCCTACGGCCAGGACGAACTGCCCGCCTTCTGGTCACGGTCCAGCGGCATCAAGGCGCCCCTGCGCATGGACAGCGCAGACCAGATCGCCGCCGCTGCCGCCATGCGCGCGCGTCTTGGCCTAAAGGGCGGCCAGCTTGTCGCCAACCCGATCCCGCCCGAGGCCGAGATCGCCCACGAGGAAATCACCCCCGTGATCGAGCAGGCCCTGGCCGAGTCCGAGGCCCGGCAGATCGCCGCCAAGCAGGTCACGCCCTTCCTTTTGCAGCGCATCTTCGAGATCACCGAAGGGCGCTCGCTGGCATCCAACATCGAACTGGTGCTGAACAACGCCCGCCTGGCGGCGCAGATCGCGATTGCGATGACCCGTTGACCACCCCGCCCGTCCTGCCGTAAGGCTTGCGGCGTGCGCGGCTGGCGGAATTGGTAGACGCAGTTGGTTTAGGTCCAACCGCTTCGGCGTGGGGGTTCGAGTCCCTCGCCGCGCACCAGAATGGCATCGGACCACGAGACGTTCGCGCTGCGGCCTGTTCCGCAGCCTCAGCGGCAGTCCAGAGTCACCTCGACCGGGTTGGGCACCAGATCCAGCATCGCGCCGCTGTCCGCATCGACGCCCGCACCGATGATCCCGCCGACGAAGACGTTTCCGGCCATGGCCGCACTTCCGCCGGGCGCGACCTTGTTGGTCACGCGGATCTGCTGATGCTTGCAGCCCTGCTTGGTGATCAAGACGTTAAGTTCGGACTTGCGAGGCACCTTGAAGGTACAGGGCGTGTTGTTGCATGTCTGCCCGTCGCTCATCTTCACCTGGGCACCGGAAGGTGTGGAATTCACCACCAGTGTGTCGTTTGATCCACGGCTAATCGTCGCGCATCCTGCGACCGACAAGATGGCGCAGGCTAGGAAAGTCGGCTTGAACATCACGTCCCTCATTATGAAAGTGATCGTTCAGTCGCATGAAGGCTGTAAGCGCTCAAGCACGACATAATTATGTTTCTAAAGGATAATTTTACCTTGCTTTAACTTCCGTCTACAATGGTGGCGTCTGGCGGGAACACCTGCCCACCTTGACTTTTGACCGCCCGGTCAGCAAACTCCGCTCGTACCTATCTTATTCATGACAGGCAGCAGGAGGGGTCTTATGAACATCGACCTTTCGCGCCGCGGCTTCCTACGGCTTGCGGGTGCGGGGGTTGCGGCAACGTCGCTTGGGGCCATGGGCTTCGGCGGGGCCGAGGCGGCGGAACAGGCGCATGTGCGCGCCTTCAAGCTGGCCACGACCACGGAAACACGCAACACCTGCCCCTATTGCTCGGTCGCCTGCGGGATCATCATGTATTCCAAGGGCGATGTGAAAGCCGGCGAGACCGCCGAGCTTCTGCATATCGAGGGCGACGCGGACCATCCGACCAACCGCGGAACGCTGTGCCCCAAGGGCGCCGCGCTGAAGGACTTCGTCCATGCGCCCACCCGCCTGACCAAGCCGCGCTATCGCGCAGCCGGTGCCAGCGACTTCCAGGACATCACCTGGGAAGAGGCGCTGGACAAGATCGCCCGCGCGATGAAGGACGACCGCGACGCCAACTTCATCCAGGCGAACGAGGCCGGCGTGCCGGTCAACCGCTGGACGACGACCGGCTTCCTGGCGGCATCGGCAACCACAAACGAAACCGCATGGCTGACCTACAAGACGGTCCGGTCCATGGGGATCGTCGGATTCGATAACCAGGCGCGCGTCTGACACGGCCCCACGGTGTCCAGTTTGGGCCCGACATTTGGCCGTGGAGCGATGACCAACTCCTGGACCGACATCAAGAATACCGACCTTGTCATCGTCATGGGCGGCAATGCCGCCGAAGCGCATCCCTGCGGCTTCAAATGGGTGACCGAGGCCAAGCACCATCGCGGCGCCAAGCTGATCGTGGTCGATCCGCGTTATACCCGCACGGCCTCCGTGTCGGATTATTATGCGCCGATCCGTCCGGGCAGCGACATCGTGTTCCTGATGGGCATGATCCGCTGGATGATCGAGAACGACAAGGTGCAGTGGGATTACGTCCGCAACTACACCAACGCCTCTTTCCTGGTGAAGGACGAGTTCGGCTGGTCCGACGGGCTTTTCACCGGCTATGACGAGGAAAAGCGCGACTATGACAAGTCGTCCTGGGACTACAAGATGGGCGAGGACGGCTTTGTCCAGACCGACCCCACGCTGCAGGACCCGCGCTGCGTCTGGAACCTGCTGAAAGCCCATGTGGACGCCTACACGCCCGAGATGGTGGAACGCGTCTGCGGCACGCCCAAGGACAAGTTCCTCCACATCGCCGAGATGATCGGCGAATGCTCGTCGCCGACCAAGACCATGACCTCGATGTATGCGCTTGGCTGGACGCAGCATTCCAAGGGCGCGCAGAACATCCGCGGCATGGCGATGCTGCAGCTGATCCTGGGCAATATCGGCGTCCGGGGCGGCGGCATGAACGCGTTGCGCGGCCATTCCAACATCCAGGGCCTGACCGATATCGGCCTGATGTCGAACCTGATCCCGGGATACCTGAACATCCCGACGGAAAAGGAAGCGGACTGGGCGACCTACATGTCCACCCGCGGCTTCAAGCCGATCGTGCCGAACCAGGTCAGCTATTGGCAGAACTATCCCAAGTTCATGGTCAGCTTCATGAAGGCCATGTGGGGTGATGCCGCGACGGCCGAAAACGACTGGGCCTATCACTATCTGCCGAAGCTCGACGTGCCCGCCTATGACGGGATGCGCATGTTCGAGCTGATGAACCACGGCAAGGTGAACCTGTATTTCTGCCAGGGCTTCAACCCGATCCTGTCCTTCCCGAACCGCGGCAAGATGACCGAGGCGTTTTCCAAGCTGAAGATGCTGGTGGTCATGGACCCGCTGACGACGGAAACCTCGCATTTCTGGCAGAACCACGGTATCCACAACGACGTGGACAGCGCGTCCATCCAGACCGAGGTGCTGGAACTGCCCACCACCTGCTTCGCCGAGGACGAAGGCGCCCTGGTGAACTCGGGTCGGTGGCTGCAATGGCACTGGCCGGGGGCGACCCCGCCGGGCGAGGCCAAGCATGACACCTGGATCATGGCGCAGATCTTCCTGCGCGTGAAAAAGCTCTATCAGGACGAAGGCGGGGTCTTCCCCGACCCGATCCTGAACCTGACCTGGGATTATCGCGACCCCAACGATCCCAAGGCAGACGAGCTTGCGCGCGAGATGAACGGCCGCGCCCTTGCGACCGTCTATGATGCCGCCGATCCCACCAAGGTCATGGCCGAGGCCGGGCAGCAACTGTCCAGCTTCGGGCATTACCGCGACGACGGATCGACCATGGGCGGCTGCTGGATCTATGCCGGAAGCTGGACCGAGGCCGGGAACATGATGGCGCGGCGGGACAACACCGATCCCGACGACACCGGCATGTTCCTGAACTGGGCCTTCGCATGGCCGGCGAACCGCCGGATCCTGTATAACGCCGCCTCCTGCGACCCGCAGGGCAAGCCGTGGGATCCGTCGCGCAAGATCATCGAATGGACCGGCGAGAAATGGGAAGGCTATGACGTGCCCGACATGCCGGTCACGGCCAGGCCGGGCGAGGTCCGCCCCTTCATCATGAACCCGGAAGGCGCCTCGCGCCTGTTCAGCCGGGGCATGATGCGGGACGGTCCCTTTCCCACCCATATGGAGCCGTTCGAGGCGCCCATCGCCAACGTGTTCAACCCGCGCATGCGGGGCAACCCGGTGGCGCGGGTCTTCGAAAGCACCGCCGACCAGTTCGCCGCCATCGGGGACCCCGAGTTCCCGTTCGTGGCGACATCCTATCGCCTGACCGAGCATTTCCACTATTGGACCAAGCACAACCCGGTGAACGCCGCGTTGCAGCCCGAGTTCTTCGTGGAGATCAGCGAGGAACTGGCGGCCGAGCGCGGCATCGCGCGCGGTGGGCGCGTCCGCGTCTGGTCCAAGCGGGGCGAGGTGTGGGCCAAGGCAGTGGTGACCAAGCGGCTGCGGCCGATGCAGATCGACGGCAAGACCGTCCATGTGATCGGCATTCCGTTGCACTGGGGCTTCGTCGGGGCCGCCAGGAAGGGCTTCGGGCCGAACAGCCTGACGTCCCAGGTGGGCGACGCCAACGTGGAAACGCCTGAATTCAAGGCCTTCATGGTCAATATTGAACCTTCGGCAGAGGAGCCGGTGGCATGAGCGAAACCGCGCCCCAACCCAAGACCGCGGCCTCAAACCCCCCGGTCCAGCCCATTGCGTCGAACCTGCTGCCGTCCGACGTGGTCCGAATCTCGGCCACGAAGGATGTGCCGCAGCCCACGCGGCAACTGGAAAAGGTCGCCAAGCTGATCGACGTCAGCAAGTGCATTGGCTGCAAGGCCTGCCAGTCCGCCTGCATCGAGTGGAACGACACCAAGCCCGAGGTCGAGACCAACGTGGGGGTTTACGAAAACCCCCACGACCTGACGCCGAACATGTTCACCCTGATGCGTTTCACGGAATGGGTGAACCCGGAAACCGACAACCTGGAATGGCTGATCCGCAAGGACGGCTGCATGCATTGCGAGGATCCGGGCTGCCTCAAGGCCTGCCCGGCGCCTGGCGCCATCGTGCAGTATTCCAACGGCATCGTCGATTTCATCCACGAGAACTGCATCGGTTGCGGCTATTGCGTGACCGGCTGCCCCTTCGACATCCCGCGCATCAGCAAGGTCGATCACAAGAGCTATAAATGCACCTTGTGTTCCGACCGCGTGGCCGTGGGCCAGGGCCCGGCCTGCGCCAAGGCCTGCCCGACGCAGGCGATCGTCTTCGGCACCAAGGAGGACATGATCGCCCATGCCAACGAACGGGTCGAGGATCTGAAGTCGCGCGGCTATGAAAACGCCGGGATCTATGATCCGGCGGGGGTCGGCGGCACGCATGTCTTCTATGTGCTGCATCACGCGGACAAGCCATCTATCTATGACAAGCTGCCGGAGAACCCGCGCATCTCGCCCGTGGTCGAAGGCTGGAAGGGCGTGACCAAGACTGCCGGGCTTGCCGTCATGGGCGTGGCCGCCGTCGGCGCCGCGATCCACGGCATCTTCGCCCGCGCCAACAAGGTCGACGAGCACGAGGAGAAGGAAGCCGAGAAGCTGGTCGTTTCCGGCGGTTCGGATGACAGGGGGTCTGTCTGATGCCGCGCCCCCTTTATTCCGAACCGGGCGACCGGATCGAATCGACCCGCCCGGTGACGGTCAGCCGTTACCGGGGGTTCATCCGCGCAAACCACTGGATCACGGCCCTGTCCCTGATCCTGCTGCTGGTCTCGGGCTTGGCCTTCTTCCACCCCTCGCTGTATTTCCTGACCGGGTTGTTCGGCGGCGGGCAGACGGCACGGTGGCTGCATCCGATCATCGGCGTAGTGTTGTTCGTCAGCTTCATGGTCATGTTCATCCAGCTGTGGCGGCTGAACCTGCCCACGCCGGATGACAGGAAATGGCTTAACCAGATCGGCGACGTGGTGAAGGGCAACGAAGAGAACCTGCCCGAGCTTGGCAAATACAATGCCGGGCAGAAGTTCATCTTCTGGGGCATGACGCTGCTGATCGTGGTGCTGATCGTGTCCGGGATCATGATCTGGGAACAGTTCTTCGGCGAGCTTGTCTCGATCCCCACCCGCCGCTGGGCCGTGCTGACTCATGCGCTTGCGGCGGTGGCGATCATCCTGGTCTTCATCCTGCACGTCTATGCAGCCTTCTGGACGCGCGGCACGCTGCGGGCGATGACGCGGGGGACCGTGACCGGTGGCTGGGCCTATCGCCACCACCGCAAGTGGCTGCGCGAGTTGGCTGGACGCCGCCAGAACGGCCCGGCAGAATAACGCAAAGGCAAGTGGCCGGACATAAAGGCCGTCCGGCCCGGAGAGACGATGAACAACAGTCTGAAACCCGACCCTTCGGTCATTGGCGGCGTCCCTGTGGCGCCGCTGGCCTTTCTGCCCGATGCCGCGGCAGTCTTTGACAAGCGGGCCGGGCGCTTCGCCTTTCTGGCGGATCACGGCGGCAATCTGGCGCCCTATATGCGCTTTCTGGCCGACCTGACCGCTTTGCAGGCGCGGCTGGCCCGCGAATTGCCGTCCCCGGTTCCGATCCCCTCGGACCGCGTGGAACTGGCCCGCTCCAGCCGGATGCCCCCTATCGACCGCATGGCGCTTGCCACGGACGAAGGAATGCACGCCACGCTGGACCGCTTCCTGGCCGAGGTCGCGGCCGTGGAGATGCCGGAACAGGCCCGCCTTGCGCTGTCCGCCGTGACGGCATCGGGCATCGCCGACCGGCACTGGCTGCTGGAAAACATCCTGTCCGACCGCATCCCGGAAGACAGCGCGGCCCCGCATCTGTTCGTCAGCGCGGCGGTGCAACTGCACCTGGCGCGGCTGGCGGGAACGCTGGACGGGGCGAAGCTGGTCAAGATCAGGACCGGCACCTGCCCCACCTGCGGCGGCAAGCCCGCCACCTCATCGGTGATGGGACAGGCGGGGATCGAAAGCACGCGATACGCCACCTGCGGCTGCTGCGCGACCCAGTGGAACGAGGTGCGGGTCGTCTGCCTTTGCTGCGGATCGAACGCCGCAATCAGCTATCGCAGCGCCGAATCCGGCGAGGCAACGGTCAAGGCCGAGGTTTGCGGCGACTGCAAGGGCTGGGTCAAGATCCTGTATCAGGTCAAGAACGCCAGCCTCGATCCCATCGCCGACGACGTGTCCAGCCTGGGCCTGGACATGCTGATGAAGGACACCGACTTCCGGCGCGGCGGCTTCAACCCCTTCATCGCGGGATACTGATGACGGGGTTCCGGGCCCTGCCCTCGGTCGATCAGTTCCTGTTGTCCCCGATGGGCCGGGCGCTGATCGACGGCCACGGCCGCGCGGCAGTGACGGCGGGCCTGCGCGCCCGTCTGGACGCCGCCCGCGCCGCGATCCGCGACGGCGCCGACGGCGATGCCGAGGCTGCGCGCCTGCCGCATCTGCTGGCCGCCGACCTGGCCGCCGCCGCGCAGTCCAACCTGCGGCCGATGCTGAACCTGACCGGCACTGTCCTGCACACCAACCTGGGTCGCGCGATCCTGGCGGAGGAGGCCATCGCGGCCGCAAGCGCAGCCATGTCTGCGCCCCTGGCGCTGGAATTCGACCTGGGCAGCGGCGGACGCGGGCAGCGCGACGACCACCTGCGCGGGCTTCTGTGCGAGCTGACCGGGGCCGAGGACGCCACCGTCGTCAACAACAATGCCGCCGCCGTCCTGATCGCGCTGAACACCTTCGGCCAGGGGCGGCAGGCCATCGTGTCGCGCGGGGAACTGATCGAGATCGGCGGCGCCTTTCGGATGCCCGACATCATGGCCCGTGCCGGCGCGCATCTGGTCGAGGTGGGCACCACCAACCGCACCCATCCCCGCGATTACCAGGACGCGATCACGCCGGACACGGGCCTGATCCTGAAGGTCCATACCTCGAACTATCGCATCGAGGGCTTCACGGCCGAGGTGCCGGCCCCGCACCTCGCGCAGATCGCGGGCAGGGCGGGGGTCGTGCTGCTCAATGACCTGGGCGCGGGGTCGCTGGTCGATCTGGCTGGCTGGGGGTTGCGCCGCGAACCCACCGTGGCCGAGGCCGTGGCCGAAGGCGCGGATCTGGTGACCTTTTCCGGCGACAAGCTTCTGGGCGGGCCGCAGGCGGGTTTCATAGTCGGCCGACGCGACCTGATCGCGCAGATCAACAGGAACCCGCTGAAACGCGCCGTCCGCCTGGACAAGATCCGCATCGCGGCTTTGGAGGCCACCTTGCGCCTTTACCGCGACCCGGACCGGCTGGCCGAACGCCTGCCCACCCTGCAATACCTGTCGCGCCCGCAAGCCGACATCGCCGCGCAGGCCGCCCGCCTCGCCCCGCAAGTGGGTGCGCTGCTGCCAGACTACACGGTGACCACGACGGATTGCGCCAGCCAGATCGGCTCGGGCGCGCTGCCCACCGACACCATCCCCTCGGCCGGGCTGCGGATCACGGGCGCGGGGGGCAACGCGCCCGACCGGCTGGCCGCGCAGTTGCGCGCCCTGCCCCGCCCGGTGGTCGGCCACATCCGCGAGGGCGCCTTGATCCTTGACCTGCGCTGCCTTGACCGGGACGAGGATCTGCTGGGGGCATTGTCGGCATGATCGTCGGCACGGCGGGGCATATCGACCACGGCAAGACCGCCCTGGTGAAGGCGCTGACCGGCACCGATGCCGACCGCCTGGCCGAGGAGAAGGCGCGCGGCATCACCATCGACCTGGGCTTTGCCTATGCCGACCTGGGTGGCGGCACCATCACCGGCTTCGTCGATGTGCCGGGGCACGAACGGCTGATCCACACCATGCTGGCGGGCGCGGGCGGCATCGACATGGCGCTGCTGGTGGTGGCCGCAGACGACGGCGTAATGCCGCAGACGCGGGAACATGTGGCGATCCTGGACCTGCTGGGCATCGGGCGCGGCATTGTCGCGCTGACCAAGGCCGACCTGGCGGACGACGCGCGGCGCGCCGAAGCCGCGGCCGAAATCCGCGAGGCCCTTGCAGGGACCGCCTTGGCCGATGCGCCGATCCTGCCCGTATCGTCCCTGACCGGCAAAGGGATCGACGCCCTGCGGGCGTCGCTGATCGCCGCTGAATCCGAAACGACCGCCCGCCATGCCGATGGCCCGATGCGCCTGGCGGTGGATCGCAGCTTTACCCTGTCCGGCGCGGGGACGGTCGTGACCGGCACGATGCTGACCGGCCGAGTCGCCGTGGGCGATCAGGTGATCGTCAGCCCGCGCGGCCTGCCCGCCCGCATCCGCGCCATCCACGCGCAGAACCGCCCGGCGACCGAAGGCCGGGCGGGACAGCGATGCGCGCTGAACCTGGCGGGCGAGGCGATCAGCAAGGACGCCATCCATCGCGGCGATGTGGTGCTGTCGCTCGCGCTGCACGCGCCGACCGACCGGATCGACGCCTGGCTGACGGTGCTGCCGTCGGAACCCAAGCCCATCGGCACCTGGTTCCCCGCCCGCCTGCACAGCCATGCGGTCGAAACCGGCGCGCGCATCGTGCCTCTGGGCGATCTGATCCAGCCCGGCCAGGGCGGCCCGGTGCAGATCGTGCTGGACCGGCCCATTGCCGCGGCGGTGCATGACCGCTTCATCCTGCGCGACGTGTCGGCCAGCCGGACCATCGGCGGCGGGCGCTTCCTCGACCTGCGCGCCCCGGCCCGCAAGCGCCGCACGCCCGAACGGCTGGCGCTGCTGGACGCCGCCCGCGCCGAGGATCCGGCGGCAGCCCTTGCCGCGATGCTGGCCGTGGCACCGGTCGATCTGCCCGCCTTTGCCCGCGACCGCAGCCTGTCGCCCGCCGGTCTGGCCGATGCGCTGCGCCACGCGGATGGGGCGACCATCGGCGACTTGGCGCTTGGCCGTCCGGTGCTGGACGCGCTGCAAGCCCAGTTGACGGACACCCTGACGCAGTTCCACGAAGGCAATCCCGACCTGGCGGGGCTGGGCCGCGAACGCCTGCGCCTGCAACTGCACCCGCGCCTGCCGAAGGACGCCTTCCTGGCCTTCCTGCGGGCCGAGGCTGATGCGGGACGCGCGGTCCTGGACGGCGCCTTTGTCCGCCTGCCCGGCCACGAGGTCCGCCTGACGCCAGATGACGAGGCCCTGTGGGACCGCATCGCCCCCGCCCTTGGGGGCGAGACCCGCTTTCGCCCGCCGCGCGTGCGCGACTTCGCGACCGAATTCGGCATCGACGAAAAGGACGTGCGCCGCGTCCTGCGCCTGACGCAGAAACTGGGCCGCACCGACCAGATCGCCCATGACCATTTCTTCGCGCGCGAGGTGACGCGGGAAATGGTGGCGATCATCCACGATGTCGCGGCGCAGGCCCCTGACGGCTGGTTCACCGCGCCCGCATTTCGCGACCGCGTGCAGAACGGCCGCAAGGTCGCCATCGAGATCCTGGACTTCTTCGACCGCCTTGGGCTGACCTTGCGCCGGGGCGATTTACGTCGCATCAACCCTCATCGCGCCGACCTGTTCGGCGATCCTGGAAGGGAATCGTCCCCGGTGGGGCGGCCGGACTTCAACTCCGGTTGGGGCAGCGAGACTGTCCCGGGTGGGTTCGACTCCCATTCCCTTCCGCCATCATCCCAAGGCCAGCCATGAACGAAACCGATTTCGACGACTGGGTGCAGCAGACTTATGCCGAAACCCAGGGCTTCACGATGCTGATCGTGCTTCTGGGCTTGGGGGGCGGGCGCGTCGATCTGCTGCGGTCGGCCTATCTGCACGTGATCGGGGACGAGATCCGCTGGCCCGACATGACGGGCTATCTGGACGGATCGGGTGTGGCCTGGGACGCGGTGGTCCTGTTCCGCGCCGGCCGCGAGGGGCTGGTCAAGGACGACATCGCCCGCGACCGGCTGGACCAGCTTGTTCGTGCGATGAACGGCGATCGCACCCTCATCCGCGACGGAGAGTTCCTGAACCGCGACGGGCTGAGGCTGCGGCTGGACGATGCGGAACCGCAGCCGCCGATGCTGAACTGATCAGCAGGCGGCGGGCTGCGCCGCCACCGGCTCGGCCCGTCCGGCCAGGTCCAGGCCGCGTGCGGTGGGCGGCTGCCAGGTGGGAGAAGCGTTCACCGCGCCCTGCGCATTCGTCCCCAGATGCGATCCGCCAAGGCCGCCGCTCCACCCGCTGGTGCCGGCGTTGTTGGCCTCGGTGCTGTCGGAACCGGGCTGGGGCTGGGTGGCGGGCTGGGCCACCGTGTCGGGCGCCGGGCAGTTGCCTTCGCCCGATTGGCCCTGCACCTGCGTTTGGGCCGCCGGCGCGGGGGTTGCGGCGCGGGGCTGGGCCATGTCAGGCGCGGCGGGCGTGGGCGCGGTCTGCGGCCAGGCGGCGCTTGCGGCCAGAAGGCTGGTGGCAATGATGACGCTGAAGCGGGTCATGGCGGGCCTTTCCAGGACAGGGACAGCGGAAAACGCGCGGCCCGCTGCGCGGGTTCCGCTTGCAGAGAACCGCCCCCCCGACTAGAAGGGCGGGAATTTTTTCGGGCCGCCACGCTTTGGCGGCCATCATGGCATGAGGACGATGATGCAGGTCACGGAAACGCAGAACGAAGGTCTCAAGCGGGGCTATCAGTTCACCCTGCCGGCAGCTGATCTGGCCGCGACGGTCGATGCGAAGCTGAAGGAAGCGCAGCCCGAAGTCGAGATGAAGGGCTTTCGCAAGGGCAAGGTCCCGATGGCCATGCTGAAGAAGCAGTTCGGCCAGCGTATCCTGGGCGACGCCATGCAGGAAGCCATCGACGGCGCGCTGAAGAACCACCTGGAAACGTCCGGCGACCGTCCCGCGACCCAGCCCAAGGTGGAAATGCAGAACGGCGAGACCTGGAAGGAAGGCGACGACGTTGTCGTCAACGTTTCCTACGAGGCGCTGCCCGCGATCCCCGAGGTTGACCTGACCAGCCTGACCCTGGAAAAGCTGACCGTCCCGGCCGAGGAAGCCGCCATCAACGAGGCGCTGGAAAACCTGGCGAAGTCGGCCCAGTCCTTCGAGGACCGCAAGAAGGGCAGCAAGGCCAAGGACGGCGACCAGGTCGTGATCGATTTCAAGGGCTTTGTGGATGGCGAGGCCTTCGAGGGCGGCGCGGGCGAGGATTACCCGCTGGTGCTGGGTTCCAACAGCTTCATCCCCGGTTTCGAGGACCAGTTGGTCGGCGCCAAGGCCGATGACGACGTGACCGTCACCGTGACCTTCCCGACCGAATACGGCGCGCCCCACCTGGCGGGCAAGGAAGCCACCTTCGAATGCAAGGTGAAGGCCGTGAAGGCGCCCAAGGCGGCCGAACTGGACGACGAGCTGGCCAAGAAGTTCGGCGCCGAGGACCTGGAGGGCCTGAAGAAGCAGATCGCCGGCCGGCTGGAGCAGGAATATGCCGGCGCCGCCCGCGCGATCCTGAAGCGTTCGCTGCTGGACCAGCTGGACGAGAAGGTGAAGTTCGACCTGCCCGAATCGTTGGTCGAGGCCGAGGCGCACCAGATCGCCCACCAGCTGTGGCACGAGGAAAACCCTGAGGTTCACGACCACAACCACGGCAGCATCGAGCCGACGGACGAGCACAAGAAGCTGGCCGAGCGTCGCGTCCGCCTGGGACTGCTGCTGGCCGAGATCGGCCAGAAGGCCGAGGTGACCGTCACCGACCAGGAAATGACCCAGGCCGTGCTGCGCGCCGCCCGTCAGTATCCCGGCCAGGAACGCGCCTTCTTCGAGTTCGTCCAGCAGAACCAGGCCGTCCAGCAGCAACTGCGCGCGCCCATCTTCGAAGACAAGGTCGTCGACCACATCGCCGAGCAGGCGCAGTTGAGCGAAAAGACCGTGACCAAGGAAGAACTGGAAAAGGCCGTCGAGGCCCTGGACGAACTTTGATCGTCTTCTGACGCCATTCCGAAAGGCCGCGCCACCCGCGCGGCCTTTTCATTTGCGGATCTTGTGACCGCTTTTCCCTCCCCCTATCTTGTGGCCATGTCAGCACAACTCCACCTCATAAAGCTTTGCGTCGGCGCCGAAGGCCCTGACGAACTGGTCCAGTGGCAGCGCCGCTTTGGCGACGGCCATGCCATCCATGTCACCCGGATGTGGCCCAAGCGCGAGGAAGAATTGCTGGCCGGGGGCTCGATCTTCTGGGTGTTCAAGGGCGTCATGCTGGCCCGCCAGCGGATCGTCCGGCTGGACGAACATCATCGTGACGACGGCATCCGCCGATGTGCGCTGATCCTTGACCGCGACATCGTGCCGGTGACCGCCGTGCCCCGCCGCCCCTTCCAGGGCTGGCGCTATCTGCCCGCCCAGGACGCCCCCGCCGACATGCCGCGCGGCCGGGAAGGCGGCACAGCCCTGCCCCCGCAAATGGCCGCGGCACTTGCCGAAATGGGCCTTGTCTGATGCTTGACGAGGCCCGCGCCTTCGTTTAGCCAAGGCGCCACGCGGGTGTAGCTCAATGGTAGAGCAGCAGCTTCCCAAGCTGAATACGAGGGTTCGATTCCCTTCACCCGCTCCAATCCTCAAAGCGTGACAAACGATCCTGGTGCCGCTGCGCATGAAAAAAAGCCGCGGTGGTGAACCGCGGCCCAGGTTTGTCCTTGCGGCTTGGGATCAGAACCCGAAGCTGAACTTCCGCACGATGCCCAGCTTCAGCGCGGGCTGGTATTCGTCCTGCACGACCGGCGAGTCCGCCGCGTCACCGATCAGCTTGCCGTATTCGACCTCGCCCAGGACGGCCAGATTATCGGTCAGGGTGACGCGCGCCTCGAAGGTGATCGCGGCCTTGTTGAAGCCGCCGCCGATGTCATAGGCAGGGCGCCCGGGCCGCGCTTCGTCGGCATCCACGCCGAAATACGTGTCGTTGTAGTCGCCGTTGCCATAGCCCAGCGACAGGCCAGACCACAGCGTCACGCGTTCGGACAGGTCGGTGCGATACTTGGCGCCCACTTCCCCCGTCAGGCCCTCGTGGCCGTCAAAGCCCCGGCGGACCGAACCAAAGGTCATCAGCGGGCCCATGCCGTAGCTGGCGCGCAGGCCCAGTTCATAGGCCGCGTCGATGTCGCGCATTCCGGCCAGATCGTCGTTGTCCGACGCCTCGCGCTCGCCCTCGACGTTGAAGGACGGAGAGATCGCAAAGCCTTCGCGCAGGTCGCTGCCCGGCTGGGTGAAGCCCGCGTTGCGCCAGATCAGCCAGGTTCCCGCCTTGGCGTCGTCGGAACCGGGATATTCCGGCCCGACATCCACGCCGACCCCAAGATCGACCGAGAATTCGCGGCCAGCAAAGCCAAGATCCTGCGCCTGTGCACCCGTGGCAGCGGATGCGGCAAGAACGGCCAGGGCCAGCAGATGTTTCATGGTCGGGTCCTTCGGAGGGGTCGGCGGGATGTAGATGCTACCTAGGGTCGAATCGCGATGTCGCACAAGGCGCGCCGCGCCTGCCTGCGACGATCATCGAGGAGGCGGCGCATTTGGGCAACAGCCTAGGCCTGCCCCGCGCCCCGTTCCGCCCCGTCCAGGCTTTCGAGCGCGGACATCCACAAATCCTCGGCCCGCGCCATGGCCTGCACGGCCTCGGACCGCTTGGAGGACCAGCGTTTCGCCTCGTGCGGGTCGTTGTAGAGCGCAGGATCGGCCAGCTTGACGTCCAGCTTCTCCAGCATCTCGGTCAGCTTCTGGACGCGTTCCTCGGCCCGGCGGACCTCGGCGCGCAAGGCAAGGATTTCATCACGAGGCGCGCGCTTGGGGGCGGGTTTCGGCTTTTCCTCGACGACCTTGGGTTCGTCCCCACCCAGCAGGAAGCGGCGGTAATCGTCCAGGTCGCCTTCATAAGGGGCGACCGCGCCATCCTTGACCAGCCACAGCCGGTCCGCCACCAGACCCAGCAGGTGCATGTCGTGGCTGACCAGCACGACGGCGCCGGTATAGTCGTTCAGCGCCTCGGTCAGCGCCTCGCGGGATTCGATGTCCAGGTGGTTGGTCGGCTCGTCCAGGATCAGCAGATGCGGCGCGTCGATGGTCGCGATCAACAGCGACAGCCGCGCCTTCTGGCCGCCCGACAACTGGCCCACCTTGGTCTCGGCCTGCGCCTCCATCAGGCCAAAGCCTGCCAGCCGCGCGCGCAGCCGTGCCGGCGCCTCGGTCGGGCGGAGGCGGCGGATATGATCCAGCGGCGTCTCGGCCAGGTCCAGTTCATCGACCTGATGCTGCGCGAAATAGCCGATGCGCAGCTTGGACGACCGGGTCAGCTTGCCTTCCATCGGTGCCAGACGCTCGGCCAGCAGCTTCGACAGCGTCGACTTGCCCTGCCCGTTGCGGCCCAGAAGCGCGATGCGGTCGTCCTGGTCGATGCGCAGGGTCAGCTTGCGCAGCACGGCGCGGTCGTCATAGCCGACGCTGGTCCCTTCCATCGCGACGATGGGGGGAGACAGTTCCTCGGGCTGGGGAAAGCCGAAGCGGTGGAACTTGGCTTCCTCGGGGGCGGTGATCGGCTCCATCTTGGCCAGCATCTTGACGCGGGCCTGGGCCTGGCGGGCCTTGCTGGCCTTGGCGCCGAAGCGGTCCACGAAGCTTTGCAGATGCGCGCGGCGGGCCTGCTGCTTCTTCGCCTCGGCCGCCTGCAGGGCGCGGCGTTCCGCCCGCAACCGGGCGAAGTCGTCATAGCCGCCGGTGTATAGCGTCAGCTTGCGGTTCTCGAGATGCAGGATATGGCCCACGGCGCGGTTCAAGAGGTCGCGGTCGTGGCTGATGATGATGACCGTATGCGGATAGCGGGCCAGATAGGTTTCCAGCCACAGCGCGCCTTCCAGGTCAAGATAGTTGGTCGGTTCGTCCAGCAGCAGCAGGTCGGGCTGCGCGAACAGCACGCCCGCAAGCGCCACCCGCATCCGCCAGCCGCCTGAAAAGTCGCTGGTGGGCCGGGCCTGGTCGGCGGTGGAAAAACCCAGGCCGTCCAGGATGGACGCTGCCCGCGCCTCGGCCGACCAGGCGTCGATATCGGCCAGGCGGGTCTGGATGTCCGCGATGCGATGCGCGTCGGTGGCGGTATGGCTTTCCGCCAGAAGGGCCGCGCGTTCCTTGTCCTCGGCCAGAACGGTTTCCAGGACCGAGGTTGCCGTGCCTGCCGCTTCTTGCGCGACGCCGCCGATGCGGGCGCGGCTAGGCAGGCTGATGTCGCCGCCGTCGAGGCTGAGTTCGCCCCGGATCAGGCGGAACAGGGTGGTCTTGCCAGCACCGTTGGGACCGACAAGGCCCACCTTGTGGCCTTCGGGAATGGTGGCCGTGGCCCCTTCGAACAAGGGCCGGCCCTGGATGGAATAGGATATGTCATCGATGCGCAGCATGGGCGGGGCATGGCCGATGCGGGGCCCGCCGTCAAGCGGCGACCGCCCCACATGGCCCCGTCCGTGCAACGCCTAGTTGGCGGGCGCCGTTGTTCCGCCGATCGGGTCCTGCGTCTCCTGCGTCCCCGGCGCGCCGTCCACGGGCGCGGGCACGGTTTCGTTGGTTTCGACCGCTGCCTCGCCCGCCGTCTCGGCCGAGTCGCGGCCCGACAGCACCATCCATGCCACCAGCAGGACGAAGCCCAGCGGGATCAACGCATACAGCAGCGACCGCGGCATTCCGCGCTTGGGTTCAGGTTCTCTGGCCATTCCGATGTTCCTTTTCAATGTCCCAGGGGTAACAGCGAAGAAGGGGAGAAGTTGCAATCGGCCTGCCCCGCTGTCGCGGCGGAAGGCCCATGGGTCGCCGGTCTGTCACTGGCCTGTCGCCCCATCGTCATTCAACCATTGTCAATAATGGTTAACGAGCCGCACACTGCAACAGGATCCCGCCTGAGCCGCCGGATTGCCGGAAGAAGGCCAGGCTGGTCCGGGCAGGCCCAGAAACCGCCCGCGGCGCGTCCTCTCGTGCCGTGGGCAAGGCCGGGCGTGGCGGATGAAACCGTCGCCACCCCGGCGTCCCCGAAAAAGCGGTTCATCGTCATCAGTAAAGTTGAGGAGCAACCCCATGCTACGCATCGTTCTCGGCACCGCGCTTCTGGCTGTTGCGGCCACGCCGCTTGCGGCGCAGAACAGGATTGACGGGCAGGCACCGAACGCCCCTGCCCTTTCGGCCTATGGCAGCTATGCCGTGGGTGTCAGGCAGTTCGATCTTGTGAACAGGAACCAGATCGACGTCGCGGCCATCGACCCCACGGGCACCGGCGAATTGGCGCGATACGACCGCCCGCTGACGGTCGAGATGTGGTATCCCGCAGCCACGGATTCCATCGGCGCCACGTCGTTCAACACCTATCTGCGCGACGGCGTGACCGAGGTGACGCTGGAAGGCCGCGCCATCCGCAACGCGGCGCCTCCGAAGGAATCGAACCCTTTCCCGCTGGTCGTGGTCAGCCACGGCTATCCGGGCAACCGGTTCCTGCTGTCCCACCTGGCCGAGAACCTTGCCTCCAAGGGCTATGTGGTCGCATCCATCGACCATACGGATTCGACCTATCGTGATCAGCGGGCCTTCGCCTCGACCCTGGTCAACCGACCTCTGGACCAGCGGTTCGTGCTGGACGAGATGGCCCGGCTGAACGCGGATGCGGGTTCGGATTTCGCCGGGCTGATCGACACCGACAACACCGGCCTGATCGGCTATTCGATGGGCGGATACGGCGCCATCGTCTCGGCCGGCGGCGGGCTGAGCGAAAGCGCCATGCGCCTTGGGCCCCGCGATACGCTGGCGATCCATCGCGAGGGCAGCGAAACCCATGACGCCCTGCCCGATCCGCGCATCAAGACCGCGGTCGCGATCGGCCCCTGGGGGATGAATGTGGGCCTGTGGGATGCCGAAGGCCTGGCGGGGATCGAGATCCCGATGCTGTTCATCGCCGGATCGAATGACCGCACCTCGGGTTACGACAACGGCATCCGCAAGATCTGGGAAGGCGCGACCGGCGTCGACCGTGCCCTCCTGACCTTCGAGGGCGGCGGCCACAACACGGTGGGTCCCATCCCTGCCCCCGTCGAGAGCATTGCGGCAGGTGTCTCGGGCCATTACACCGACCCGGTCTGGGACACGGTCTTCATGAACGATGTCGGCCAGCATTTCGTGACTGCCTGGATGGATCTTGAGCTGAAGGGCGATTCGACCATGCAGCGATACCTGGACCTGCAACAGAACGGCAGCGATGGCGTCTGGTCGGTGGACGAGAACGGCGCCTTCAGGGACGACCACACCTACTGGCTGGGCTTCCCCGAAGGGGCGGCCGAGGGGCTGAGCTACGAGGTGCTGGATGCCCAGGTGGCGCCGGTGCCGCTGCCGGCCTCGGTCTGGCTGCTGGGGCTGTCGGTCGCGGGACTCGGCGCGCTTCGCAGCCGGCGCAAGGGGAAAGCCTGACAGCCGTCCGTCCTGGCATGGGGCCGATACCTCATGCCAGGTTGCGCTGCCGGTTCGGACCTTCGGTATCGGATTGGTCGGTGCCGTCGCTTGGGCCGATGTCCGGGGCAATATGGTCGCTTGATCTTTGAGAGGCGTTGTCGGGGCGCCTGACGATCACGATGCCCATCCTGCGCCGGTCGCACAGGTCCTCGGCCAGGTTGGGGCGCAGCCGTGCCGCCCAACCGTCGCGGCCTTCGGATCCGGCGACAACAAGCGTGTCCTCCGGCATATTGGCCACCGCCGCGTCAAGGACCGGTCCCTGCACATGCGCAAGGCGGCGCCATGCCAGATCGGGGGGCAGCCTCGCCACCAGCCTGGCAAAGCAGGACTGGGCGATCCAGGCCGCCCTGCGCCTTCTTTCGGTGATCTCCTGCTCGGGCATCCTGATCCTGCGGGATCGCAAAAGCCCCTCCTCGAGGAAATACCAGACATTCAGGATATCCAGCGGAACATCCAGGGCCCGCGCCAGGGTGAACGAGACACGCAGTATCTCGGCCGCCAGGGCGGGGTCTGTGCTGTCGTCCCGGTCCGGGTCGATCAGCGCGGTCACCGATGCCGGGGGACCGGTATGGCCGTTCATGATCCAGACCGGCCTGGCCGAGTGCCGCGACAGATCGCGCCGCAAGTCCTGTTCCCGCCTTCTTGGACCGCCGATCGCCGGGTCGCACTGGACGATGACCAGTTCGGCGTCCAGGTCGTGCAGGCAGTCGGCGGTGACCGAAGCCACGGCCGATGTCGTGGCCCCCATCGCGGCCAAGCCTTCCATCAGGCGCATCTGGCTGTCGGTCAGCCCCGGCTCCAACGAAAACAGCCCCAGCCGAAGCGGTCCGCCGCGCGACAGCCGTTCCATGACCTGCAAAAGCCCGGCCGCATCGCAATCCCTCGTGGTGACCAGGGCGATCCGCTTCATGGCCCGGGCTTTCCCCGGTCGGACGGGCGGATCAGCAGATCGGGCTTCTGGCCCGACCGCCAGGCCGCGGCCCGGCCCAGAAGATGCGCCCCGATCGGCGCGGTCATCAGCAGGAACAGGATGGCGATCAGCGCCCGGCTGGCCGCACTGACGCCGCCGATATCGACCGCCGCAGCCAGCAGGGCCAGCGACCCCGCCAGACTGCCCACCTTGGACGAGGCGTGCATCCGCGTCAGCGCGTCCGGAAAGCGCAGGATGCCGATGGCCGCGACCAGGGCAAAGCCTCCGGCCAGAAGCGCAAGGATCGCGGTCAGGATCTCAGTCATCGCTGTCGCTCCTGCGGGCAAGCCTTTCGGCGTAGCGGGCAAGGGCCACCACCGACAGGAAGCTGACAAGGGCCAGGGCCACCGCGATGTCCAGGAAAGCCTCGGATTCCGTGCGCACGGCGTAAAGGCCGCAGACGCCGATCACGGCGGTCGTCATCATGTCCAGGGCGACGACCCGGTCTGCCAGGCTTGGTCCCTTGGCCAGCCGCACGAAGCCGATGCTGATGGCGATCCCGACCATGACAAGGGCCAGGGTGATGCTTGCCTGCATGATGTCGAAGGGGGTCATGGGCGGAAAACCTTTCCGATGCGACGCTCCATCCCGGACTTCAGGTCGGCGACCAGGGCGGCTTCGTCGGTGGCGTAGATCGAGTGGACCAGAAGAGCGCTGCGGTCCTCGGCCACATCCAGCGTGAGGGTGCCGGGCGTCAGGGTGATCAGGCTGGCCAGCAGGAAGATTTCGGCATCCGATTGGCCGTCGAGCGGCATCCGCACGATGGCCGGGTGCAGGTTCGGGCGCGGGGCGATGCAGTCGCGCGCCACCATGATCGAGGACTTGACCAGTTCCTTGATGAAATAGGCGATCAGCACCAGCGTCTGCGGCAGGGCGCGGAAATACCGCCGCTCGTCCCCCTGGGCGATCAGGTCGCGGGCGAACCACAGCGCGCAATAGCCGATGACAAAGCCCGCGAGAAGGTTCGGCAGCGAGAACCCGTTCCACAGCGCCGACCAAGCGAGCGCCAGAAAGACGTTGATGGAAAGAAGCTTCATCGGCGCGCCTCGCCCAGAACGGCCGCGACATAGGCGGCGGGATCAAGAAGCTGCTCGGCCCCCTTTGTCGCAAAGTCGAGGAAGGCCGAGGGGAAGGCGCCGATGGCGACCGTCATCACCGCCAGGGCGACGATCGGCACCATCATCTGCCACCGCGCGGACTGGGGCAGATCGGCCAAGGCGGGCTGGCGTCCTTTGGGATGGGCCTTCCAGAAGGCCTCGGCCCAGATCTTGGTCATCGAGAAGATCGTCAGCAGCCCGACCAGCAGCGCGACCCCCGCCACCAGCCATTCGCCCAGGTCCAGCGATGCGCGGACGATGACGAACTTGGCCCAGAAGCCCGACAGCGGCGGAAAGCCGGCCAGCGAGAAGGCCGGGATGATGAACAGGGCCGCCAGCAGCGGCGCGGAGCGGTAAAGGCCGCCGATGGCGTAGAGATCCGACGATCCGGTCAGGCGGCGCGACACACCGGCGATCAGGAAAAGGTTGGTCTTCACGATGATGTGGTGCAGCAGATAGAAGACCGCGCCCATCACGGCCAGGGGCGTCATCAGCGCCAGGCCCAGCACCATGTAGCCGATCTGGCTGATGATGTGGAAGGACAGGATCTTGCGGAAATCGCTTTGCGCGGCCGCCCCCAGCACGCCCGTCAGCATCGTCAGCAGCGACACCCACAGCAGGATCTCGTGCGTGTAGCCGATGTCGCCCACGAAGATCAGCGTGAAGACGCGCATCAGGGCATAGACGCCCACCTTGGTCAGCAGCCCCGCAAACACCGCCGAGACCGCGTAATGGGGGGTATGATAGGAAGCGGGCAGCCAGAAGAACAGCGGAAAGACCGCCGCCTTCATCCCGAAGGCCACCATCAGCATCATCGCGATCAGCGTCATCAGCCCCTGGTCGGGCGAGGCCGCGACGGCCCCGCGCAGATCCGCCATGTTCAGCGTGCCGGTCGCGCCGTAAAGCAGGCCCGCGCCCGCCAGGAACAGCACCGTGGCGATCAGGTTCAGCGTGACGTATTTGACCGCCCCGTCGATCGCCTGCTTCCTGCCCCCGATCACCAACAGCCCGAAGGACGAGATCAGCAGCACCTCGAACCAGACATAAAGGTTGAACAGGTCGCCGGTCAGGAAGGCGCCGGTGACGCCGCCCAGCAGCGACTGGAACAGGGCGTGGTATCCCAGCCGGGAGGACTCCGGCCCGATCTCGGCCAGGGACCAGACGGCTACGGCAAGCCCGATGATCGCGGTGATCAGCACCATCGCCGCCGACAGGTGGTCGGCTACCAAGGTGATGCCATAGGGGGCCTGCCAGCCACCCACCTGCCCTGCGACCACCCCCCGGTCCAGGACTACGCCCACCAGCAGCACGGCCACGCCGAGCGAGGCGACCGCGCCGGCGACGGACGCAAGATCCCCCATCCGCGAGCCGCGCAACAGGAAGGCCAGGACCGCAGTCATGAATGGAATGAGGATCGGAAGCGCAAGAACCCAGCTCATCGGCGGTCCTCGGCCGGTTCGGCACTGCGCATCCTGTCAACCTCAAGGTGGCCGAAGCTGCGATAGGCCCGGATGGTCAGGGCCAGGGCAAAGGCGAACAGTCCGAAGCCGATCACGATGGCCGTCAGCAGCAGCGCCTGCGGCAGCGCGTTGGCCATTGTGTCGGGCGGCAACGCGCCTGACGCACCCAGCAGCGGCGGCGCGCCGGGGGTCAGGCGGCCCGCAGCCAGGATCGCCAGGTTCACGCCGTTGGACAGCAGCAGCAGGCCGAACAGAAAGCGCATCAGGTTGCCCGACAGCATCAACCAGATCGCCATGCTGACCAGAAAGCCCGCAAGGCAGGCGACAAGGGTTTCCATCAGACGGTCTCCTCGAGCGCGAAGACCAGCGTCAGGATCGCCCCGAAGACGGCCAGGTAGACGCCGATGTCGAAAACCAGCACGGTGGACAGGGCAAGATCCTCAAGGATCAGCCAAAGCCCCGTGAACGGATCCAGGCTGGCCAGGGCCGAGGCCAGACCGGACAGCACCGCAATCGCCATGCCCCAGACGCCGATGGCGCGCGGATCGACGCGCAGGGCCCGGCGGGCGTCCTCGACCCCCGCCGCGAAGCTGTAAAGGACAAAGCCCGCGGCGCCGATCAGCCCGCCGATGAAGCCGCCGCCCGGGCTGTTATGGCCGCGCAGCAGCACGAACAGCGAAAACAGCAGGAACAGACCCGTCAGGAACCGCGCGCCGACCGAAAGGATCAGTGAGTTCATGGCCCTGCCTTCCGCTTGCGCTTCAGGACGGCATAGGCGCCAAAGGATGCCAGCAGCACCACGATCAGTTCGCCGAAGGTGTCGAAGGCGCGGAAATCGACAAGAACGACGTTCACGATGTTGAGCCCATGTGCCAAGGCATAAGAGTTCTCCTCGAAGTAACTGGTGATGCTGCGGTCAAGGGGCGATGCCGTGACCGACAGGATGATCACGGTGACGCAAAGTCCCGTGGTCACGGCCACCACCCCATGGGCCATCTGGCGACGGGGGCTTCGACGCTCGGTGATGCCCGGCAGGCGCAGGGCGGCGATGGCGAACATGACGGCCGACAGCGTCTCGACCATCAGCTGCGTCGTGGCGACATCGGGGGCGCCCGCATAGATGAAGATCACGGCGACGCCGATGCCGACGGTTCCGATCCCTGCGATCGCCGCAATCCGGGAATGGGTGTTCAGCGCCAGCACCGCGCCCGCCGCGGTAAAGATCGCCGTCAGCCACAGGAAGGCCGAGCGCGGCAGTTCCACCGCGATCTCGGGCCGGCCGCGGATGATGGTCAGCCCAAGCGCCAGGGCAACCACGGCAAAGACCGCCATCAGATAGGCCGTCAGCCTGCCTGTCTGCAGCATCCGGGTCTGCCAGGCGGCCAGGACGCGCAACCCGTCAAGCACCCTGTCCCATCCGTCGTCAAGCGATGGAAGGCGCCGCAGGACCGGATCCACCAAGGCGGCAAAGCGCGCGCGCATCAGATACAGCATGATCCCCAGCGTGAAGGTCAGCAGGCTGAGGACAAAGGCCCGGTTGAACCCGGCCCACAGGTGCAGCCCGGCGGCGCGGTCCTGCAAAAGGCTTCCCGTCAGGGCGCTGCCGATGACCGACCCCAGCAAGGGCTGCGCCAGCACCCCGACGACCAGCCCGCCAAGGGCCAGGATGACCGGCCCCGCCAGCATCTGCCACGGCGCCTCGTGCGGGTGATGGGGCGTAGTGATGGGCGCGCCGAAGAACGGGCGCAGCGCGATGATCCCTGCCACGGCGAACATCAGGGCATTGGCCGCAACGGCGGCGGCGGCGACAAGGGGCGCGCCCGTCATGGTCTCCGCACCCGCGTAGATCAGCTCCTTCCCGATCCAGCCGATCATGGGCGGCAGGCCCGCCATCGAGGCGCAGGCAAGAACCGCCGCCAGCGCCGTCAGCGGCATGGCCCGCCCCAGCCCGCCCAGTTGTGCCACCTCGCGCGTGCCGGTGCCGTGGTCGACGGCGCCCACGACCATGAACAGGCTGGCCTTGTAGAGCGAATGGACGATCAGAAAGGTCACCGCCGCCGTCAGGGCATAGGGATGGGCCCCGGCCAGCAGCATCGTGATCGTGCCCAGGGCCATCAGCGTGGTATAGGCAAGCGCCTGCTTCAGGTCGCTTTGCCGCATCGCCAGGACCGAGGCCAGCACCGCCGTGATGGCCCCTGCGGTTGTCAGCGCCACGCTCCAGGCCAGGGTGCCGCCCAGGGCGGGATGCAGGCGGGCCAGCAGATAGACCCCGGCCTTCACCATCGTGGCCGAATGAAGGTAGGCCGATACCGGGGTCGGCGCCGCCATCGCGTTCGGAAGCCAGAAATGGAACGGGAACTGGGCCGACTTGGTGAATGCGCCTAGCAGCACCAGCACCAGGATCGGCCCGTACAGGCTGCTGTCCTGAAGCCCCGGACCCGTCAGGATCTGCGCCAGGTCGTATCCGCCCGCCGCAGTGCCGATCAGGATGAAGCCCGCCAGCAGCGCCAATCCCCCGCCCGCCGTGACCAGCATCGCCTGCAAGGCGTTGCGGCGGGCGCGGGGATTGTCGTGATCAAAGCCGATCAGCAGATATGACGTGATGCTGGTCAGTTCCCAGAACAGGAACAGCGTGATCAAATCGCGGGCCAGCACCAGCCCCAGCATCGACACCATGAAGGCGAACAGAAACAGGACGAACCGCCCGAACTGGGGGTGATCACCCATGTAGCCGGTGGCATAAAGAAAGATCAACGACCCGATCCCGCTGATCAGAAGCCCGAAGATCAGCGACAGCCCGTCCACCATGAAGGCCAGCGAGATCCCCAGCGAGGGCGCCCAGTCCAGGGCGAACAGGACAGGACGGTCATCGACGACCGCAGGCGCCATCAGCGCCATGCCGACAAGGATCAGGGCGGCAAGAATTGACGCTGCATAACCCAGCATCCGGCCCGCGCCGTCAGACGCGCCGTCGAGCATGGCAATTCCTTAAAGCTATCTCTTGTTCGCCAGATTTTAATCACGGTATCGGCAAGGTATGGAAATTGATAATCAGACGATGTTCGATAGCCATTCTCTATAAGGAATGCCGATGCCGACGCTCCAGCAGCTTCGATACCTTCTTGCAATCGCAGATACGCTGAACTTCAGCCGTGCTGCCGAACAATGCCATGTGACGCAGCCCACGCTCAGCATCCAGGTCAAGGAACTGGAAGCCAGGCTGGGCACGAAGCTGGTCGAACGCAGCCGGACCCGCGTGCTTCTGACCCCCGTCGGCGCCGAGATCGCAAGGCGGGCGCGCATCATCGTGGCCGAGATCGACGACATCCGCGACATCGCCCGGCGCGAGGATCCCCATGCCATGCAAAGCCTGCTGCGCATGGGCGTCGTCCACACCGTCGGCGCCTATGTCCTGTCCATCGCCATGCCGACGCTTCGCCAGTCCTACCAGCAAACCCGTATCCATGTCCGCGAGGAACGGTCCGAGGAACTGCAGGGGAACCTTGCCGACGGCCAATACGACGTGATCCTGCTGCCCGAGATCCCCGTGCGCGAGGATTTCGCCTTCCATGTCCTGGTGACCGAGCCGCTGCACCTGGTGGTGCCGCAGGATCACCGCCTGGCCGGCCACAAGCACGTGCAAGCCGCCGATCTGGCCGGCGAGACGATCCTGACGATGGAACGGCGCGAAGGGGCGACCGACGACGTGGCCCGCCTTTGCCGCGACGTGGGCGCGATCCAGGCCAGCGACTATGTCGGCACCACGCTGGACACCCTGCGCCAGATGGTCGCTGCAGGAATGGGCATCGCCCTGCTGCCCGCGCTTTATGTCCGGTCCGAGGTCATGCGCGAGGAACTGGTGGTCGCCATCCCGCTAAATCCACCGGCCCCGACCCGCAGCATCTGCATGGCCTGGCGGAAATCGTCCCAGCGTGCCGAGACTTATACCGATTTCGCCGAAACGATCAGCGTTTGTCTTAGGCCATGGGACGTGGACGCAGGCAGATAGGCCAGGCTGGGCTTCGCGGATTTCCAGATCGGCACCCGGCCGGGATCATCGGTTTCGGCATGGGAAGCGGGACAATCCGTCAGCGCGGTGATGCATGAGCAAAAAAGGCCCCCGCAAGAGCTCTATTTTCGGGTTTGCGATGTGCAAGTGGCGGAGTGGAAGGGATTCGAACCCTCGAGACGGTTTCCCGCCTGCACCCTTAGCAGGGGTGTGCCTTCGACCACTCGGCCACCACTCCGCTGGCCGGTATAGGGATGGGCCGGGGTGGTGACAAGGGGCTTTTTTGGCCCTGTCACCCTCGCCCTCAGCCCTTGCGGCGGAAGGTGGCGTAGTGCGGCACGCGGCCCTCGCGCAGGGCCTTCTGTTCATAGCGGGTGCTAAGCCAGTCGTCCCAGGCGACCGGGCTGTCGCCCACCAGGTCGAAGCCCGCCTGCGGCACCTCCTCGAGCGTCTGGCGCATGTAGTCGGGGATGTCGGTGGCAACCCGGAACTCGGCCCCGGGCTTCATGACGCGGGCCAAGGGGATAAGGTGTTCGGGCGTGACGAAGCGGCGGCGGTGATGGCGCGCCTTGGGCCAGGGATCGGGATAGTTCAGGAAGGCCCTGCTGATCGAGGCATCCGGCAGCACGTCCATCAGGTCGCGCGCATCGCCGGGATGCACGCTGACATTGGTCACGCCCGCGCCCCGGATCTTGCCCAGCAGCATGGCGACGCCGTTGATGAAGGGCTCGCAGCCGATGATGCCGATATCGGGGTATCGAGCGGCCATGTGGACCATGTGCTCGCCCCCGCCGAAGCCGACCTCCAGCCAGATCGGGCGGTCGTCCCCGAAGATGGCGGCCGGGTCGATCGGCGTGCGGTCGGGATTGTCGCCCACGGTGATGCCGCGCGGGCGCAACTCGCCCAGATCTTCGGACAGATAGCCCTTCTGGCTTTGGCGCAGGGTCTTCCCGTGCCGCCGGCCATAGAAGTTGCGGCGCGGCGGGTTCGGGTCGAAGGCGGATTTCGGTGTGTCGGACATGCCGGGGGATTGCACCGCAAGTCGCGGCGGGTCAAGCCCCCTGCCCGCTGCCCTATTCGCCCATCAGCCGGCTGATGATGACCGTGACCTCGGGCTTCTTGCCGATCTCCTCCATTGCGACCTGGCGGGTGATCTTGCGGATCGCCTCGTCCATCTTGGCGTCGTCGCGCACCACGCGGGCATCGGCGCCCTCCAGGAACTCGGACAACTCGCCTTCTATATGGGCGCCCAGATCCTCGCCGCCCCGGGTGCGGCCGGGAAGGCCCATCAGTTCCACCCAGGCGTCGGGCAGGACGTTGTCATCCTCGTCCACGATCACGCTGACAAGCGCGTGCCCGTTCAGCGCCATGCGGATGCGGTCGCGGACCACGCCGTCCATCGCGCCGATCAGCACGGTGCCGTCCAGGTACAGCCGGCCGGTTTCCACCTGGTCCACAACGCGGGGGGTATCGCCCGTCAGGTCCAGCATCGTGCCGTTGGTGACGATTTCGGCCGCGATGCCCTTGGCGCGGGCCATCATCACATGTTCCCGCAGATGCAGGTGCTCGCCATGCATCGGGATCACGATCTGCGGCTTCAGCAGTTCGTGCAGCGCCTCGATGTCGGGGCGGTTCGCGTGGCCCGAGACGTGGTAGAGGCCGTCATCGGCGTCAAAGACCTCGACCCCCAACTCGCTCAGCGAGTTCATGATGCGGCCCACGGACTTCTCGTTGCCGGGGATGGTCTTGGAACTGAACAGGAAACTGTCGCCTTCCTTCAGCATCAGCCCCAGATAGCGGCCGCGCGACAGCTGCGCACTGGCGGCGCGTCGTTCGCCCTGGCTGCCGGTCGCCAGCAGCATGACCTGGTTGCGCGGCAGGCTTGCGGCTTCCTCGGGGCCGATGGTGTCGGGGAAATCGGTGAGGACGCCGGTTTCCAGGCCCACGGCGACCATCTTGCGCATGGCCCGGCCCAGCAGGCAGACCTTGCGGTTCGCGGCAATGGCGGCATCAGAAAGGGTCTTCAGCCGCGCGATGTTGCTGGCGAAGGTGGTGGCGACAACCATGTTCTTCTGCGCCACGACCCATTCAAGGATCGGATTGGCCAGCATCGCCTCGGACCGGCCGGGATGGGTCGAGAAGATGTTGGTGCTGTCGCAGGCCAGGACCTTGATGCCCCGCCCTTCGGCGGCAATGTCGTGCCAGGCGATCGGGTCGAAGGGATCGCCCACGACCGGGGTTCCGTCCAGCTTGAAGTCGCCCGTGTGGACGACGCGGCCCGCAGGCGTGTCGATGATCAGGGCCGAGCTTTCGGGAATCGAGTGGCTGACCGGCACGAACTGTACGGTGAAGGGGCCGACCTGCGTCACCTCGGGGCGCGGCCCGGTGATGTTGACGACCGAGGGCGAATGGCCCGCATCCTCCAGCTTCAGCCGGACCAGGGCGCCGGTGAACTGGCGGGCATAGATCGGTACATCCAGCCGCCCGTAGAGATGACCCAGGGCGCCCAGGTGATCCTCGTGCCCGTGGGTGATGAAGATCGCGTCCAGCCGGTCGCGGTTCTTTTGCAGCCAGGTCAGGTCCGGCATGATCAGGTCAATGCCGGGGCTGCTGTCCATGTCGCCGAAGCTGACGCCCAGGTCGACCAGGATCAGGCGTTCGCGTCCGGGCTGGCCATAGCCATAGACATAGGCGTTCATGCCGATTTCGCCCGCGCCGCCCAGCGGCAGATAAATCAGGCGCTCAGCCATTGCCCATCTCCTTGTTGTAATCGTGAATGAGCCGCAGCCCGTGCATCGTCAGATCGTCTTCGATTGCCTCGAACAGGTCAAACCCCTGATCGAACAGCGGCGCAAGCCCTCCGGTTGCAATCACCTTCATCGGGCGGCCCCTTTCCGCGCGGATCTGGCGGACCACGCCGTCTACAAGGCCGATATAGCCCCAGAAGATCCCCGACTGGATGCAGGCGACGGTGTTGGTGCCGATCACCTTGGCCGGCATGGTCACGTCCACATGCGGCAGACTGGCCGCGCCCATGTGGAGTGCTTCCAGCGACAGGTTCACGCCGGGCGCGATCGCGCCGCCGATATAGGCGCCGTCCATGTCCACCACGTCAAAGGTCGTCGCGGTGCCGAAATCCACGACGATCAGATCCGGCCCGTGCCGGTCGAAAGCCGCAACCGTGTTCACCAGCCGGTCCGGCCCGACGACGGTGCCTTCGTCCACGCGAGGGGCGACGGGCAGCAGGCAATCGGGCTTTCCCACCACCAGCGGGCGGGTGTCGAAATAGCGGTTGCACAGGACGCGCAGGTTGAAGACCACGCGCGGCGCGGTCGAGCTGATGATGCAGGCGTCGATGTCGAGCGCGAACTTCTGCCCATCGATCAGCGTGGACAGCCAGACGAAGTATTCGTCGGCCGTCCGCCGATGGTCCGTGGCGATGCGCCAATGGGCCAGGAACCGTTCGCCGTTCCAGATGGAAAACACGGTGTTGGTGTTGCCGGTGTCGATGCACAAGAGCACGGGTCATACCCCCGCAAAATAGATGTCGGCCGCCGGGATCGCCTGCCTGCCGCGCGGACCGGACAGGATCAGCGCGCCGGTTTCGTCGATCCCGTCAAAGCGGCCGGTCGTCTCGGTCGTGCCGGTGCGGGCGATGATCGTCTCGCCCAGGCGGGTGGCGCGGGCCAGCCATGCCTCGCGGATGGGGCCGAAGCCATAGGCCCGCATCTGCCGGTGCCAGTCGTCGAAGGCCAGGGCAAGGGCAGACAGGAAGTCGTCGGGGCTGACCGTCAGGCCGGTCTCGCCCAGCAGGCTGACCGGGCGGGTCGCGCCAGGTTCCACCAAGCCCGCATCCGGCGCGGCGGCCAGGTTGACGCCGATGCCGATGGCCAAGGCCTGGATGGTGCCGCCGGATCCGATGCTTTCCAGCAGGATGCCGGACAGCTTGCCGCCGTTCAGCAGCACGTCGTTCGGCCATTTCAGCGCCACGTTCAACTGCGGCCCGCAAAGCTGGCGCAGCGCGTCATGGACGGCCAGCGCCGCGACAAAGGACAAACGCGCGGCATCCGCCGGGCCGCCTTCGGGACGCAGGACCAGGGTTGCCGCGAAATTGCCGGGGGGGTCGGTCCAGGCCCTGCCCCTTCGGCCGCGGCCCGCCGTCTGGCGGCGCGCCATGATCCAGGTCGGCCCGGACAGCGCGGGCGCCATCCGCATTGCCTCGGCATTCGTGCTGTCAACCTGATCCAGGACGTGGCGCGCCACGCCCTCGGGCCAGGCTGTCAGCGGCGCCCCATTACTCAACGGCAGGGGTCTCGGCCGAGATATCGGGCAGAAGCGCGGCCTCGGCAGGCACAAGGGTCGTGCCGACCAGCGATTCCGCAGCGGTCGCCGCGGCGGAGTCGATGCCCCACATGGAAACCGCGCCGATCAGCAGCACGGCGGCCGGAACGACTAGGGCCAGATACTGGACCGCCCCCATCCGGCTTTGAACGCCCTCGTTCTCGGCCCCGAAGAACATGTAGTAGACGATGCGCAGATAGTAGAAGGCACCGATGACCGAGGCGATGACGCCCAGGATCGCCAGCCATGACATGCCCGCCTGAACGGCAGCCGTCAGCACGCCGTATTTCGCGAAGAAGCCCAGGAAGGGCGGCACGCCGGCCAGGCTGAACATCAGGAACAGGACAGCAAAGCCCTTGATGGGTTCTGCCTGGGCAAAGCGGTTCAGGCTTTCCAGGTCGGTGATCGGGCGGCCGTCGCGTTCCATCGACAGGATGAAGGCGAAGGAGCCCACGTTCATCACCGCATAGATCGCCATGTAGAGCAGCATCGACTGCACACCGAAGGCCGTCCCCGCCGCAAGGCCCACAAGGGCGAAGCCCATATGTGCAATGGACGAATAGGCCATCAGCCGCTTGATGTTGCGCTGACCGATGCCGGCGATGGATCCCAGGAACATCGACAGGACCGCAAGCGCCGCGATGATCTGGCCCCAGTCACCCGGCACGTTGCCGAAGGCGTCGAACATCAGCCGCGCGATCAGCGCCATGGCGGCGACCTTGGGCGCGGTGGCGAAGAAGGCCGTCACCGGCGTCGGCGCGCCTTCGTAAACGTCGGGCGTCCACATGTGGAAGGGCACGGCCGAGACCTTGAAGGCAAGGCCCACCAGCAGGAAGACCAGGCCGAACAGCAGGCCCACCGAAAGCTGCCCGCCCACGACGGTCTGCACGATCCCTGCAAAGCTGGTCGTCCCCGAGAAGCCGTAGACCAGCGAGGCACCGTAAAGCAGCATCCCCGAGGACAGCGAGCCGAGGACGAAATACTTCAGCCCCGCTTCGGACGACTTCACGCTGTCGCGGCGCATGGCGGCGGCGACGTAGAGCGCCAGGGATTGCAGTTCCAGCCCCATATACAGCGACAGCAGGTCGCTGGCCGACACCATCAGCATCATGCCGATGGACGCCAGCGTCAGAAGGATCGGGTATTCGAAGCGCAGCAGGTTGTGCCGCTCCATGTAATCCGCGCTCATCGCCAGGACGGCGGCGGCGGAGACGAGGATCGTCACCTTGGCGAAGCGGGCAAAGGCATCGTCGGTGAACATCCCGTGGAAGGCCACCTGGGCCGGGCGGTCGGCAAAGCCAACGTAAAGCCCGATCACCAGCAGCGCCGCCACGGTCGTCCACAGGACCGGACGCGCAATGGCGTCCTTGCCAAGGTAGGCCCCTGCCATCAGCGCGCCAAGCGCATAGATCGCCAGCACAAGTTCCGGCAGGATGGTCGAAAGATCGAGCGCGGTCATCGTGCTTTCCTCAATGGCTGGCGTCGGCCGCTTCCGCCTGGGCGGTCACGGCCAGCCCGTCGCGTCCGTCATGCGGCAGGGCATCGTGATAATTGACCAGCAGCGCCTGGACGGCGGGGCCGGTGATGTCTGTGACGGCGCGCGGATAAACGCCCAGGAACAGCGTCATCACGATCAGCGGGACGAAGATCCACTTCTCGCGCGGGGTCATGTCGGTGATCGTCCGCAGGCTTTCGCGGACCAGGGCGCCCAGCGTCACGCGGCGGTAAAGCCACAGCGCATAGCCCGCCGACAGGATCACGCCGGTCGCCGCGACAAAGGCCACCCAGGTATTGGCCTTGAAGGTTCCCATCAGGGTCAGGAACTCGCCCACGAAGCCCGAGGTGCCGGGAAGGCCCACATTCGCCATCGTGAAGAACAGGAAGACCAGGGCATAGACCGGCATCCGGTTGACCAGGCCGCCATAGGCGTCGATTTCCCGCGTGTGCATCCGGTCGTAGATCACGCCCACCAGCAGGAACAGCGCGCCCGAGATGAAGCCGTGCGACACCATCTGGAAGATCGCCCCGTCCAGGCCCTGCTGGTTCGCGGCAAACACCCCCATTGTGACGAAGCCCATGTGGGCAACCGACGAATAGGCGATCAGCTTCTTCATGTCGGATTGCACCAGAGCCACCAGCGAGGTGTAGACGATGGCGATGGCCGACATCCAGAAGACCAGCGGCTGCAGCATGTCGCTGGCCACCGGGAACATCGGCAGGCTGAAGCGCAGGAAGCCGTATCCGCCCATCTTCAGCAGCACCGCCGCCAGCACGACCGACCCTGCGGTCGGCGCCTGGACGTGCGCGTCGGGCAGCCAGGTATGGACCGGCCACATCGGCATCTTGACCGCGAAGCTGGCGAAGAAGGCCAGGAACAGCAGCGTCTGCATTCCGCCGACCACCGTGAAGCCCAGGACGCGCATGGTTTCAGACGGGAAGTCGAAGGCCAGCAATTGCGCGATGTCGGTCGTTCCGGCGGTGCGCGCCATGGCGATCATCGCCACCAGCATCAGGACGGATCCGAGGAAGGTGTAAAGGAAGAACTTGAAGGTCGCATAGATGCGGTTCGCGCCGCCCCAGATGCCGATGATCAGGAACATCGGGATCAGGCCCGCCTCGAAGAACAGGTAGAACAGGATCAGGTCAAGCGCGGTGAAGACGCCGATCATCAGGCCTTCCAGCACCAGGAAGGCGATCATGTATTCTTTGACGCGGGTCTTCACGTCCCAGGTGGACAGGATCGTCAGCGGCATCAGGAAGGTCGTCAGCATGACGAACAGGACCGAGATGCCGTCCACGCCCATCCGGTAGCGCAGTCCCATGATCCAGGGGTGGTCCTCGACGAACTGGAAGCCGGTGTCGGCCGGGTCGAAGCCCGCCAGCACGAACAAAGAGATGAGGAAGGTAGCCGAGGTGGCGATAAGCGCCAGCCACTTGGCATTGCGCTGCGCGGCCTCGTCCTCGCCCCGCAGGAACAGGGCCAGGATCCCCGCTGCCACGATCGGCAGGAAGGTGATGATCGAAAGAAGGTTCGTCATGTCAGTGCGCGCCCCGCATAATCACCCAGATCAGCAAGCCCACGATGCCCACGACCATCGCGAAGGCATAGTGGAACACATAGCCCGACTGCACGCGACCGGCGAAGCGCGTCAGGCGCGGGATGATTCCCATGGCCACCCCGTTGATGGCGCCGTCGATAACCGCTGTGTCGCCGCCCGTCCACAGCTTGCGACCGATCCACAGCGCGGGCCGGACGAAGACGAAGTGATAGATTTCATCGAAATACCACTTGTTCAGCAGGAACCGGTACAATCCCGGTTGCTGCGCGGCCAGCTTCGCCGGCGCATCGGGATAGCGAATGTACATCAGCCAGGACAAGCCCAGGCCGATCAGCATCGCGACAAAGGGCGACAGCTTCACCCAGGTCGGCACGTAATGCGCGTCATGCATCACGTGGTTGTCCGACCGCATGAAGATCGCGCCCCGTTCGAAGCCTGCAAGGGCCGCGTGGCCGTCGGCGGCGGTTTCCTCGGCCGGGTCGCTGGCGGCGCCGGCGGCGGCATGGGTTGCGGCACCCGCAGGCTCGCCATGCGGCGCCTCGGCCACGGCACCGTCAAGCGCCTCGCCATGGCCGCCCTCGGCCTGTTCGTGGGCGGCTTCGGGCAGGCCGAAGAAGCGCTGCACATCGTCGCCGAAGAAGCTGCCGTACCAGATCATGCCGGCGAAGACCGCGCCGATCGCCAGGATGCCCAGCGGCACCGTCATCACGGGCGGGCTTTCATGGGCATGGTGATGCGCGTGCAGCGGGTCGTGATGCCCGTGCGCGTCATGGCCGTGGCCGTGTCCATGCGCGTCGTGGCCATGGCCATGCGAGGCCGAGGGCTGGACCTCTTCCTCGGTCTTGATCTCGGCGTCCCAGACCTTTTGCGGGCGCGGCGCGCCCCAGAAGGTCAGGAACATCAGCCGCCAGGAATAGAAGCTGGTCATCAGCGCCGCGATCACCAGCAGCCAGAAGGCGTAGCTGACGCCAGAGGCATAGGCGCTTTCGATCACGGCGTCCTTGGACAGGAAGCCCGCAAAGCCGATATGGGTCAGCGGGATGCCGACGCCGGTGATGGCCAGCGTGCCGATCAGCATGGCCCAGAAGGTCAAGGGGATCTTCTTTCTCAGCCCGCCATAGTTCCGCATGTCCTGTTCGTGGTGCATCGCGTGGATCACGGAACCCGCGCCCAGAAACAGCATGGCCTTGAAGAAGGCATGCGTGAACAGGTGGAACATCGCGACCGAATAGACGCCCACGCCTGCCGCCACGAACATGTAGCCCAGCTGCGAACAGGTCGAATAGGCGATCACGCGCTTGATGTCGTTCTGCACGAGTCCCACCGTCGCCGCAAAGAAGGCGGTCGAGGCGCCGATGATCGTGATGAACATCTTGGTTTCCGGCGCGAATTCGAACAGCGGGGACATGCGGCAGACCAGGAAGACGCCGGCGGTGACCATGGTCGCGGCGTGGATCAGCGCCGACACCGGGGTGGGGCCCTCCATTGCGTCCGGCAGCCAGGTGTGCAGGAACAACTGCGCCGACTTGCCCATCGCGCCGACGAACAGCAGGAAGGCCAGCAGGTTCGCCGCGTTCCATTCGGTCCACAGGAAGCGCATCTGGACATTCGCCAGATCGGCCACCTGCGCGAAGATCGCGTCGAACTGGATGGAACCCGTCATCCACCACAGGCCGAAGATGCCCATCAGGAAGCCGAAGTCGCCGACCCGGTTGACGATGAAGGCCTTCATGGCGGCGGCGTTGGCGGAAGGCTTGCGGTAATAGAAGCCGATCAGCAGATAGGATGCGACGCCCACGCCTTCCCAGCCGAAGAACATCTGCAGCAGGTTGTCGGCGGTCACCAGCATCAGCATGGCGAAGGTGAAGAACGACAGATAGGCGAAGAAGCGCGCCTTGTAGTGTTCGTGATGGGTCCAGTTGTCGTCATGGGCCATGTAGCCCATCGAATAAAGATGCACGAGCGCCGAGACCGAGGTCACCACGATCAGCATGATCGCCGTCAGCCGGTCCAGCCGGATCGCCCATTCGGCGCTGAAATCGCCCGAGACGATCCAGTCCATGACCGGGATGTGCTGCGTCTGGCCGTCAAAGCCCAGAAAGACGATCCAGGAGAACAGCGCGGCCACGAACAGGATGCCCGTCGTCAGCATCATCGCGGCTTTCTCGCCGATGATGCGCCAGCCGAAACCGGCGATCAGCGCGCCCAGAAGGGGCGCGAACAGGATGAATTGCGCCATGTGTCCCTAGCCCTTCATCACGTTGACGTCGTCCACCGCAATCGAGCCGCGGTTGCGGAAGAACACAACCAGGATCGCCAGGCCGATGGCGGCCTCGGCCGCGGCGACGGTCAGGATGAACATGGTGAAGACCTGCCCCCCCAGATCGCCCAGATGGGCCGAGAAGGCGACAAAGTTGATGTTCACGGACAGCAGGATCAGTTCGATCGACATCAGGATGACGATGACGTTCTTGCGGTTCACGAAGATGCCGAAAATGCCGGCGACGAACAATATCGCCCCCACGACAAGATAATGTGTCAATCCGATCATCGTCTTTCGTCCCTCCGGGTCTTTTACCCGTCAAATATCAGCAGGCAGCGTCGGGCGGGGCCCTACAGCCCCTGCCCCGGCTTCACGTCGCGCAGTTCCATGGTCTTGGCCGGGTCCCGATACATCTGCTCCAGCACGTCCTGACGCTTGACGTCGCGGCGGTGGCGCATGGTCAGGGTGATGGCGCCAATCATCGCGACCAGCAGGATCAGCCCGGACACCTGGAAGGGCAGGATATAGCGGTCATACAGGATCGTGCCGATGGCATTGGTGTTCTGCGTCTGCACCACCACGGGTGCCGCGCGCAGGTCGACCGCCTGGTTCGAAATCTCCCACCCGCCGAAGGCAATCACCAGCAGCGCCAGCAGCACAAGGCCGATCAGCCCGGCCAGCGGCAGATAGCCCGCCAGTTCGCCGCGAAGCTGGGCAAAGTCCACGTCCAGCATCATCACGACGAACAGGAACAGCACCGCGACCGCGCCGACATAGACAATCACCAGGAGCATCGCCACGAATTCGGCGCCCTGCAGCACGAACAAGCCGGCCGAGGCGATAAAGGCCAGGATCAGCCACAGCACCGAATGGACGGGGTTGCGGGACAGCACCACCATGAAGCCCGCCGTGCAGACCGAGATGGCGAACAGATAAAAGGCGAAGGTGATCATTCGGCCTGTTTCCCTTCATGTTCGGTGAATACGCCCTGGGCAATCTCCAGGGCCTTCTGCATCGCCGGAATGCCGCCGAACATCCCCATCTGGTAGATGACCTCGGCCACCTCGCGCGCCGTTGCCCCGGCCTCGATCGCGTGGCGGATGGTCAGGCGCAGCTGCGGTTCGGCATGCGCCCCCTGCACGGTCAGCGCGGCGATCGTCACCAGCAGACGGGTCTTGGCGTCCAGCCCGTCGCGGTTGAAGGTGCGCCCGAACCACATTTCCAGCATGTCCGCCGGCATGGTCGGGATCATCTTCTCGAAGGCGCGCGGGTCGAAGGTTTCCAACGCAGGGTTGAAGGCCCGGGCCATTTCCTGCCCGGACTGCATCATCTGCTGGAACAGCTTGGTGAAGGCGTCGCTCATCTGTAGGGCGCGTCGATGGCAAGGTTGCGGGCGATCTCGGCTTCCCAGCGGGCGCCGTTGTCCAGAAGCTTCTGCTTGTCGTAGAAAAGCTCCTCGCGCGTTTCGGTCGCGAACTCGAAGTTCGGGCCTTCGACGATGGCATCGACCGGGCAGGCTTCCTGGCAGAAGCCGCAATAGATGCACTTGGTCATGTCGATGTCATAGCGCGTGGTGCGGCGGCTGCCATCCTCGCGCGGTTCGGAATCGATGGTGATCGCCTGGGCGGGGCAGATCGCCTCGCACAGCTTGCAGGCGATGCAGCGTTCCTCGCCGTTGGGATAGCGGCGCAGCGCGTGTTCGCCCCGGAAGCGCGGCGACAACGGGCCCTTTTCATGCGGATAGTTGATCGTCGGCTTCGGCGCGAAGAAATATTTCACGCCCAGCCCGAAGCCCTTCAGGAAATCGAAGAGCAGGAAATACTTGGTGGCGCGGGCGATGTCGAATGCCATCAGAAATCTTCCCCTTGCTTGGGAGCGGCGAAGCGGTCGAAGGCCGCGACATAGTCGCGGATCCTTGCGCCGTCACGGGACTGCTCGGCGCTGTCCAGGTTGTTTGCCAGGAAATGCGCGAACTCGGCCTTGTCGGTTTCCGAGGCGTTCGCCAGCAGTTCAGCGATCTTGTTCGAATAAGCCATGGTTTATGCCCCTGCCCAGCGGGCCCAGAAGGAACCAAACACTTCGTAGCGGGCAAGGAAGGCAACCAGCACGACCCAGCCCAGCGACAGCGGCAGGAACACTTTCCAGCCGATGCGCATCAGTTGGTCATAGCGGTACCGCGGGACAATGGCCTTCACCATCGCGAACATCCAGAACCAGAAGACCATCTTCAGGAACATCCAGATCGCGCCGTCGGGAACGCCCGGGATGGGCGACAGCCAGCCGCCGAAGAACAGCAGCGAGATCAGGGCGCACATCAGCCAGATCGCGATATACTCGCCTGCCATGAACAGCAGATAGGGCGTCGAGGAATATTCCACCATGAAGCCCGCGACCAGTTCGGATTCGGCCTCGGCCAGGTCGAAGGGCGGGCGGTTGGTTTCGGCCAGGGCGCTGATGAAGAACAGGATCAGCATCGGGAAATGGGGAAGCCAGTACCAGGACAGCAGGCCCGCGCCCGACTGCGCCTCGACAATGGACGAGATGTTCATCGAGCCGGTCGAGATGATGACCCCGATGATGATCAGGCCCAGGCTGACCTCGTACGAGATCATCTGCGCCGCCGCGCGCAGCGACGACAGGAACGGGTATTTGGAGTTCGAGGCCCAGCCACCCATGATCACGCCATACACCTCGAGCGAGGAAACGGCGAAGATGAACAGGATGCCCACGTTGATGTCGGCCATCACCCAGCCGGGCGCGAAGGGGATCGCGACAAAGGCCAGCAGCGCCAGCGTCATCGACAGGAAGGGCGCCAGGAAGAAGACGAACTTGTCCGCACCTGCCGGGATGACGATTTCCTTCAGCACGTATTTCAGCGCGTCGGCGAAGGTCTGCAGCAGGCCCCAGGGACCAACCACGTTCGGGCCGCGCCGCATCTGCACCGCGGCCCAGATCTTGCGGTCGCCATAGACCAGAAAGATCAGCGACAGCATGACAAAGGCGATGACCGCCAGACCCTGCGCCAGCAGGATGACCGTCATGCCCAGAGAGGATGCCCAAAATTCAGCCATGCGCCCGTCCCTATCCTATCACAGCGCGGGAATGCCGCGTGCCTTGCATTCACGCAAGGTGTCTTCCGTTTCCATCACCCGCAGACCCATCGGCTTCTGATCCGACAGCGTGAATGCGGCTCCGATCATCAGCTTGCCATCGCGGGTATCTTGCAGCGTGCGCACATGGCGGCCATAGGGCTCGCCGTTCTGCCGGGCCCAACCGGCCAATGCGCAGGTGGCATACGAGAAGGCGATATCGGCGTCTACCCCCTCGCGCAAATTCGCTGTCACCTCGACCAGATCCGATGATCCGTTCGGACCCAGAGAGGCCACGCGCGCGCCCATGAAATCCCGGGGATCGACCTCGGTCCCCTCGGCCCAGGTGGGCAGGGCGGGTTGCGTTCGCGCCGCAAAGGCCTCGAGCGCCTTTTCCTGGGCCGTCTGCCGGGGCGGCAGGTCCGCCGCCACCATCCCGCCCAGGTCCAGATCCAGATTGGCGTTCAGCGCCATCAGGTCCGCTTCGGTCACGGCAAAGGCGTCCTGCCCTTCCGGGCTGTCCAATGCCATAGTCGTCACCTGTCCGTCCGGTTCCAGGATCAGGATCTCGCCCGACTTGGTCGAGATGCGGGCCAGCGTCAGCGGCGCCTCTCCGGCAGCGGCGCCGGGGGTTGCAACGCGTGCGGTCATCGTCTCGGGCTTGGGCCGAGGCCGTCCGTCCCGGCCAGCATCATCCGCGCAGCCGGACAGGATCACGGCCCCGGCAAGGGCAGAGATCAGGATCCGGGGCTTGCGAAATGCCGGCCGCATCGATGTCACTCGGCCGCAAGGGCGGGCGCCTTGCGCGCCGCCGCCATTCGCGACAACTCGCCCATCAGCGGCGATGACCGCGCGATTGGGTTCGTCAGGTAGAAGTCCTTGACCGAGTTGCGGAAGCTCGCCCGGCCCAGGTCCAGCCGCTGCAGGGGCTGCCAGTCGTTTTCGACAACCTCGTCGATCCGGGCCAGGTGCGGCACGGCCTGGATCAGCGCGCGGCGCAGTTGCGCCAGGCTGTCCCAGGGCAGCGTCGCGCCCAGTTCGGCGGACAGGGCCCGCAGGATCGCCCAATTCTCCTTGGCATCGCCAGGCGCGAAGTTCGCGCGGATGCCAAGCTGCGGCCGGCCTTCCGTGTTCACGAACAGGCCGTTTTCTTCGGTATAGCAGGCGGCGGGCAGGATGATGTCGGCCCGATGCGCCCCGCGGTCGCCGTGGCTGCCCTGGTAGATCACGAAGGCGCCGGGGGCGATGTCGACCTCGTCCGCGCCCAGGTTGAAGATCACCTCGGCCCCGTCGATGGCCGCGGTCAGGCCGCCCTCGGTCACGGCGCCCACGTCCATCGCACCCACGCGGGACGCTGCGGTGTGCAGGACCAGCAGCTTGCAGTCGTCCAGTTCGCAGATGCGCATGGCGTTGGCCAGCACGGCCTCGCCATCGGCCTCGGTCAGGGCGCCCTGGCCTACGATCACGATGCCCGGCGTGCCCTGGCTCGACTGGAAGTCGCCCTTGACCAGTTCGGAGAGCGCCGCGCGATCGGCGCCGTGATGGTGATAGTCATAGGTCAGGTCCACGGCCTCGCCGATTAGCGCAACCTGTGCGCCATGCGCCCATGCCTTGCGGATGCGGGCGTTCAGGACCGGCGCCTCGTCGCGCGGATTGGTGCCGATCAGCAGGATCCGCTTGGCATTGTCGATATCGGCAATCGTGGCGTTGCCGACATAGGCGCCACGGTTCCCGACAGGAAGGCGTGCGCCATCGGTGCGGCATTCGACGTTTCCGCCAAGGCTTTCCATCAACTGCTTCAGGCTGAACGCGGCCTCGACCGAGGCAAGGTCGCCCACCAGGCCCGCAACCTTGCGGCCCTTCATCGCGGTGGCCGCAACCGACAGGGCTTCAGCCCAGGTCGAGGGGCGCAGCCTGCCATTCTCGCGGATATAGGGCTTGTCCAGCCGCTGGCGGCGCAACCCGTCCCAGACGAAGCGGGTCTTGTCGCTGATCCATTCCTCGTTCACGCCGTCATGGTTGCGCGGCAGGATGCGCATCACTTCGCGGCCCTTCACGTCCACGCGGATGTTGCTGCCAAGCGCATCCATCACGTCGATGGTTTCCGTCTTGCGCAATTCCCAGGGGCGCGCCTTGAAGGCATAGGGGCGGCTGACCAATGCGCCGACCGGGCACAGGTCAATGATGTTGCCCTGCAGGTTCGAGGCCAGCGTCTCGTTCAGGTAGCTGGTGATCTCGCTGTCCTCGCCGCGCCCGGTCTGGCCCATCTGGCTGATGCCCGCGACCTCACTGGTGAAGCGCACGCAGCGGGTGCAGCTGATGCAGCGGGTCATGTGGGTCTCGACCAACGGGCCCAGGTTCAATTCCTCGGCCGCACGCTTGGGCTCTCGATACCGGCTGAAGTCCACGCCGTAAGCCATTGCCTGGTCTTGCAGATCGCATTCACCGCCCTGGTCGCAGATGGGGCAGTCCAGCGGGTGGTTGATCAGCAGGAACTCCATCACGCCCTCGCGGGCCTTCTTGACCATCGGGCTGTTGGTGCGGATTTCCGAAGGCGCGCCATCGGGACCGGGGCGCAGATCCTTGACCTGCATGGCGCAGGACGCGGCAGGCTTGGGCGGGCCGCCCACGACCTCGACCAGACACATCCGGCAGTTGCCCGCGATGGACAGGCGTTCGTGATAGCAGAAGCGCGGGATCTCGATCCCGGCCAGTTCGCAGGCCTGGATCAGGGTCAGGTTGGGATCGACCGCGATCTCGGTCCCGTCAATCTTGATTGTCCGCAAATCGGCCATCGGTTTCTTCCTTACCTGGCAACCAGAAGCGATCCGGCGATCGTCTTCCGCTCAATCTCTTGCTGCCCCAGACGGCAGAATGTCTCGGGCTGGCCACTCACCACCCCATTGGCGACCATGTAGCGGTCGGCCTCGGCATAGATGCGGCGACGTTCTTCCCGGCTGTCGAGAAAGGCGTCGATCTGCGCATCACTGTATCCCTGGTCAAGCGCGTAACGCTTGAGCTTGCGGGCCTCGGAGAAGGCCCGGATCAACCGCGCGTCCAAGGTCGGGCACCCCTTCCGCAGCATGTCGGCCACACGGGCCTGCACAAGGCTGTCGTTGATATGGCGTTCCTGCGACAAGGGCGGAAGGGCGGCGGCTGGCCCGGACAAGGCGGCAAGGGCGGCAATCGCGGCAAGGGTCTGGCGGATCATGGCAGGTTTCTCCGATGGCTGATGTCGGATGACATAACCACCGGCCCGGCCCTTTGCCCGACACGACCCCGCGACAGCGGCGTGATATGCCGCCCGCCCGATCATTCCGCGGCCATTGCCCCCATGCGTCCGGTCCGCTTGGCCTTGATGCGGTCCTCGATCTCTTCGCGGAAATTGCGGATCAGGCCCTGGATGGGCCATGCGGCAGCGTCGCCCAGGGCGCAGATGGTGTGGCCCTCGACCTGCTTGGTCACGTCCAGCAGCATGTCGATTTCCTCGACCTCGGCATCGCCGCGCACCAGGCGTTCCATCACCCGCATCATCCAGCCGGTGCCTTCGCGGCAGGGCGTGCATTGCCCGCAGCTTTCGTGCTTGAAGAACTTGGACAGCCGCCAGATCGCCTTGATGACATCGGTCTGCTGGTCCATCACGATCATGCAGGCGGTGCCGAAGGACGACCGCAATTCGCGCATCCCGTCATAGTCCATGATCGCGTTTTCGCACTGCTCGGCCGTCAGGACCGGACAGGACGCGCCGCCGGGAATCACGGCCTTGAGGTTCTTCCAGCCGCCGCGCACGCCGCCGCCGTGCTTTTCGATCAGCTCCTTCATGGGGATCGACATGGCTTCCTCGACCACGCAGGGCGTGTTGAGGTGGCCGGTCAGGCCGAACAGCTTGACGCCCGCGTTGTTCGGGCGGCCGAAGCCCGCGAACCATTCCGGCCCGCGCCGCAGGATCGTCGGCGTCACGGCGATGGATTCGACGTTGTTCACCGTGGTCGGGCAGCCATAAAGACCCGCGCCGGCCGGGAACGGCGGCTTCATGCGGGGCATCCCCTTCTTGCCTTCCAGGCTTTCCAGCAGCGCCGTTTCCTCGCCGCAGATATAGGCGCCGGCGCCGTGGTGCAGGTAGATGTCGAAGTCCCAGCCAGACCCGGCGGCATTCGCGCCCAGAAGGCCCGCGTCATAGCATTCGTCGATGGCGGTCTGCAGCGACTCTTTCTCGCGGATGAACTCGCCCCGGATATAGATATAGGCCGCGTGCGCGCCCATCGCGAAGCTGGCGATCAGCGCGCCTTCGATCAGCGTATGCGGATCGTGGCGCATGATTTCGCGGTCCTTGCAGGTCGCGGGCTCGGATTCGTCGGCGTTAATGACCAGGTAGGACGGGCGGCCGTCCGATTCCTTGGGCATGAAGGACCACTTCAGGCCGGTCGGGAAACCTGCCCCGCCCCGCCCGCGCAGGCCCGAGGCCTTGATCTGTTCCACGATCTTGTCGCGCCCGCGCGAGATGATCTCGGCCGTGCCGTCCCAATGGCCGCGCTTCTTCGCGCCGGCCAGGCTACGGTCGCCCATCCCGTAGATGTTGGTGAAAATGCGATCCTGATCTTTCAGCATCCTGTTCTCAATCCTCTCATCCGGGCGTCACGCGTTCCTGCGCCGCCAGATACGCCAGGTCACGATCAGCGACCAGACAAAAGCACCAATGGCGGCCAGATCCGCCAGATAAGCCCATCTGCCAGCCCAGCCGTAATGCTGGCCCAGCCATTGCACCAGCAACCAGGCCGCCATGGCCCCGGCAATCACGGCACCGGCCAGACGCATCTGGCGCGCGTCGCGGTCGCCGCCCTGCCGCGTCATCGCCAGGCCCGTGCGGGGCAGGCGACGCTGTCGGTCAGGATCATCATGCGCATGGCCTTTTCCCGTCGCTGGACCGCATCAGCGGTCGGTTGCATCGTCCTTCTGTTCCGACCGCTCGACAGCGCGCGCGCCTGCGGGTTCGCGATCCGACTGCGGACGCGCGGCCGAGGCGGCCTGCGCCTCCTGCTCGGTCACGCCGGTCGCATCGGCAGGCTTGCCTGCCGAGGGACGCGGCGCGCGTTCGGGGGCGGTATCCACGCCGGTGCGGTCGTCCACGGCGGCCTCGGGCTTGCGCAGCCACTTGGCAAGGATCGGCACCTCGGTCCCGTCGATGCGCTTGACGGTCTCGCCAATGTCGCGGGCCAGGGCAGCGCTTGCATTCAGCGGATCGCCCTGCCCTTGCAGATCCGCAAGCGCGACCGGGCCGCCCAGGGGTTCGGAGGAGAAGCGGCCGTTCTGCGGCCCCGGCAAGGGCACCTGGCCCGCCGAGAAGGCGTCGATCAGTTCTTCCAGCTTCGCGGGCGTCAGATCCTCGTAATAGTCCTTGCCGATCTGGGCCATCGGCGCATTGGTGCAGGCGCCCAAGCATTCGACCTCTTCCCAGCTGAACTTGCCGTCGGCCGACAGGGTATGGGGCGTGGGCGCGATCTTGCGCTTGCAGACCGCGATCAGATCCTCGGCGCCGCAGATCATGCAGGTCGTGGTCCCGCAAATCTGGATATTGGCAATCGAGCCAACCGGTTGAAGCTGGAACATGAAGTAGAATGTCGCCACTTCGAGAGCCCGGATATAGGGCATCCCCAGCAGGTTCGCGCAATATTCGATGGCAGGCCGCGACAGCCAGCCTTCCTGTTCCTGGGCACGCCACAGGACCGGGATGATCGCCGACTGCTGGCGACCTTCCGGATACTTGGACATCTGGACTTGCGCCCATTCCAGGTTGGCGGGGGTGAACGCGAAGCTGTCCGGCTGGACGGGCGAAAGACGGCGGAGCATCAGCGGTCAACCTCTCCGAACACGACGTCGATGGTGGCGATCAGGGCGGGCACGTCGGCAAGCAGATGCCCCCGCGCCAGATAGTCGATGGCCTGCAGGTGCTGGAAGCCGGGCGCCTTCAGCTTGGCCCGGTAGGGCTTGTTCGTGCCGTCGCTGACCAGATAGACGCCGAATTCGCCCTTGGGGGCCTCGACGGCGGCATAAACCTCGCCTGCGGGGACGCGGAAGCCCTCGGTGTAAAGCTTGAAGTGGTGGATCAGGCTTTCCATGTCGCGCTTCATGTCGCCCCGCTTGGGCGGGGTCAGCTTGCCGCGCGCCAAGACATCGCCCGGACCTTCGGCCCGCAGCTTCTGGATCGCCTGCTTCATGATGCTGGTCGATTCCCGCATTTCCTGCATCCGGATCAGGAAGCGGTCATAGCTGTCGCCATTCTTCCCGATCGGGATCTTGAAGTCGAATTCGCTGTAGCATTCGTAGGGCTGCGACCGGCGAAGGTCCCAGGCAAGGCCCGAGGCGCGCGCCATGACCCCGGTGAAGCCCCAGTCAAGCGCATCCTGTTCGGTGGCGACGCCGATGCCCACAAGCCGCTGCTTGAAAATCCGGTTTTCGGTCAACAGGGTGTCCAGGTCGTCCACGACCTTGGGGAAGGTTTCGCACCAGGCCTCGATATCGTCCAGCAAATCTGGCGGCAGATCCTGGTGAACGCCGCCGGGCCGGAAATAGGCCGCGTGAAGGCGCGCGCCGCTGGCACGCTCATAGAAGATCATCAATTGTTCGCGCGCCTCGAAACCCCACAGCGGCGGGGTCAGCGCGCCCACGTCCATCGCACCTGTGGTCAGGCCCAGCAGGTGGTTCAGGATGCGGCTGATTTCCGAATACAGGACACGGATCAGGCTGGCACGGCGCGGCACCACGGTGCCCGTCAGCCGTTCGATCGCCAGGCACCACGCATGTTCCTGGTTCATCGGCGAGACATAGTCCAGCCGGTCGAAATAAGGCAGGTTCTGCAGGTAGGTCCTGCTTTCCATCAGCTTTTCGGTGCCGCGATGAAGCAGGCCGATATGCGGGTCCGCGCGTTCGACGATCTCGCCGTCCAGTTCCAGCACCATGCGCAGCACGCCGTGGGCCGCCGGGTGCTGGGGTCCGAAGTTGATGTTGAAGTTGCGGATCTTCTGTTCGCCGACCAGCATGTCGGACGATCCGTCGTCATAGTTGTTGGTGCGGATATCGCCGTCCATGGCCTTACCCCTTGGTCTTTTCGTCGCCGGGCAGGACATATTGCGTCCCTTCCCAAGGCGAGAGGAAGTCGAACTGGCGGTATTCCTGCGTCAGCCGCACAGGTTCATAGACCACCCGCTTCTCGGATTCGTCATAGCGAAGCTCGACATAGCCGGTCGTCGGGAAGTCCTTGCGCAGCGGAAAGCCCGTGAAGCCATAGTCGGTCAGGATCCGGCGCAGGTCCGGGTGCCCCGAGAAGAGGATCCCGAACATGTCGAAGACCTCGCGCTCGAACCAGTTGGCGCAGGGATAGATCCGCACAAGCGACGGCACGATCTCGTCATCCCGGATCGCGATCTTCAGCCGGACGCGGTGGTTCTGGTACATCGACAGCAGGTGCCAGACCACGTCGAACCGCTGCGCGCGTTCGGGATAGTCCACCGCCGTCATGTCGATCAGGGTCGTGAACCGGCAGCTGCTGTCGCTGCGCAGGAACTCGACCAGGTCCAGAAGGCTGGACAGGTCGGTGGTCACCGTCAGCTCGCCAAAGGCGATCTGGGTGTCCAGGATTTCATCACCGCGCCGCAGCTTGATATGCTCGGCCAGTTGCTCCAACGCGTCGAGATCGGGATAGACGGACATCGGGTTACCTCACCAGCGTGCCGGTGCGCCGGATGCGGCGCTGAAGTTGCAGGATGCCATACAGCAGCGCCTCGGCCGTGGGGGGGCAGCCGGGAACATAGATGTCCACGGGCAGGATGCGGTCGACGCCACGCAGCACCGAATAGCTGTAGTGGTAATAGCCGCCGCCATTGGCGCAGCTTCCCATGCTGATGACATAGCGCGGCTCGGGCATCTGGTCATAAACCTTGCGCACGGCCGGGGCCATCTTGTTGGTCACGGTGCCCGCGACGATCATCAGGTCCGACTGGCGGGGGGAGGCGCGCGGCGCGGTCCCGAACCGTTCGATATCATAGCGCGGCATGGAAGCCTGCATCATTTCAACCGCGCAGCAGGCCAGGCCGAAGGTCATCCAGTGCAGCGAGCCGTTGCGCGCCCAGTTGATGATGTCTTCGGTCGTGGTCAGCAGGAAACCCTTGTCCTGCAACTCGCGGTTCAGGCTGGCGGTCGCGACCTCGCGGTCGGGACCAGCGGTATTCGCTCCGGTCATCACGCCCATTCAAGCGCACCTTTCTTCCATTCATAGGCAAAGCCCACGGTCAGCACGCCAAGGAACACCATCATGGACCAGAAGGCTACGTCCGACAGGCCGGCAAAGCTGACCGCCCAGGGGAACAGGAAGGCGACTTCCAGGTCGAAGATGATGAACAGGATCGACACCAGGTAGAATCGCACGTCGAACTTCATCCGCGCATCGTCGAAGGCATTGAAGCCGCATTCATAGGCGCTGACCTTTTCCGGGTCCGGGTTGCGCACGGCAACCACAACGGCCGCAAGGATCAGGATCAAGGCCAGGGCAGAGGCCATTCCCGCGAAGACGAGGATCGGCAGATAGTCCTGAAGCAAGGTTTCCACGGGCAAGTTCCCCTTGTCGGCCGCGGAAAAGCTGTGGCTGCCCGCGACGGGTTAGCTGAGCGTCCGTTTAGACCTGTGGGCAAGCGGGGTCAACGGGCGCAAAGCCACAGGCACGGGCGCAATTCGCGGCGTCTTGGCAGTGCGGTAAGGCGTGGCGGTCAGGCAAGGCCCGGCCGTCACAGGCATCAGATGGGCCCCGGGGGCCGGGTCTTCAAGGCGCGCATGACGCGACGGCCGGGGGTGGAGAAAATGTCGCAGGCTCCGCGCCGCAACAAAGAAAAGGCAGCCCGATGGCTGCCTTTCTGGATCATCCGGCAATGCCGATATTCAGCGTGGCTTTTACAGGCCAGCCGCCTGGCAGTCGGCCAGGGTGATGATCTCCATGTTGATCGTGCCCGAGAACTGGTCGGCGTCCTGGTTGCCTTCCAGGCCGGTCGTGGCCGTCGCGGAATTGTCGCTGGCCATGGCAGCCGCCGCCGGATCGCGCGAGTCGTCGTCCTGGTTGCCTTCGTTCCCCGTCGTGGGCTGGGCTGCGTCCATGGTGCCCGCATCGGTGTCCGGCATCGTGCCCGAAACCGAGTCGTTGTCGGCATTGCCGGAATTGCCCGCCTCGCCGCCGGGATCGGTCGCGCTTGTAGCCTGGTCATCCGACCCGGCGGCCAGGGTGCGGCAATGTTCGGTCACGGCAGCCAGATCGGCGGCGCTGATTTCCTGCGTGCCGACCATGGTCTGGGCGAATGCGGTCGAGCCGAAGCCCAGGGCGGCAGCCAGGGCGACAGGGGCGGTAAGCGACTTGAAAGACATCTGGTATTCCTCCATCATGTGTTCATGGTCTGATTGACGGACTAACCCCTTGAGCCGACAGTGGTTCCACGCATCGGAAGACACGAGTTTGTTGGCCTTTCCGGCGGAACCGCGCGGCCTTCCTTGCATTCCGTTAGTTGCTGCCGGATCTCGCATCGCGCCCCTCCGTTGCGTTCGGCGGCCGAAAGGGCTATTTCAGTCGGAACCGCGACCGAAAGGACATGGCCTTGCGCGATCTTCGGATTCCCGACCAGCGACACCCGGAAAAGGCCCATCGGCCGGATCAAGACCAGCCCAAGAAGCCGTCCTGGATCCGCGTCAAGGCGCCCACGTCGGAAGGCTACAAGCGCACCCGCGACATCATGAAGGACAACCGCCTGTCCACCGTCTGCGAGGAGGCGGGCTGCCCGAACGTCGGCGAGTGCTGGTCGCAGGGCCATGCCACCATGATGATCATGGGCGAGATCTGCACGCGCGGCTGCACCTTCTGCAACGTCGCCACCGGCAAGCCCAACGCGCTTGACGTGTTCGAGCCCGGCCGCGTCGCCCACGCCGTCCAGAAGCTGGGGCTGAAGCACGTGGTCATCACCTCGGTGGACCGCGACGACCTCGACGACGGCGGCGCGGACCATTTCGCCCAGACGATCCGCGCCATTCGCCACCGCAGCCCCGATTCCACCATCGAGGTGCTGGTGCCCGATTTCCTGAAGTCGAAGCCCGGCTCGGTCGAGATCGTGGTCGAGGCGCGGCCGGACGTGTTCAACCACAACCTTGAAACCGTCCCGGCGCTGTATCCCACCGTCCGCCCCGGCGCGCGCTATTTCCATTCCCTGCGCCTTCTGCAGAAGGTCAAGGAACTGGATCCGTCGATGTTCACCAAGTCGGGAATCATGGTAGGCCTGGGCGAGGATCGCAGCAGCGTGTTGCAGGTCATGGACGACATGCGCGCGGCCGACATCGACTTCATGACCATCGGCCAATATCTGCAGCCGACGCCCAAGCATCACCGCGTTGACCGCTTCGTCACGCCCGAGGAATTCGCGGGCTATGAAAAGGCGGCCTTCGGCAAGGGCTTCCTGATGGTCTCGGCCACGCCGTTGACCCGGTCGTCCTATCACGCGGGCGACGACTTCGCGCGGCTGCGCCAAGCCCGCCTGCACAAGCTGGGCCGCGCCTGACCCCTCTTGCAAAGACGCCTGCCCCGCGCTAGGGCAGGCACCAGAGAGGCCCGAGTGACGGAATGGTAGACGTAGCGGATTCAAAATCCGCCGCCGCAAGGCATGTCGGTTCGAGTCCGACCTCGGGTACCAGCCTTTCTTTTCAAGAAGTTAGCCTGAAGCGCAGCGGCCAAGCCGCAGCGCGGCTAGGCGCTTCTGTAAGCAGTTTGTAAGCAGGCTGCTTAGAAGCAATGCGTAGGCAACTGCCGTTCTGCTTGCTGTATCCCTGCCCCTAGGCCTTCCCGCTTGCATCGTTGGGCCGTCAGCATGCTGTTGAGGAGACTCCATTAGGGAAGCTTGATCTGGACCTGATTCGAGACATCCTGCTCTGGATCGGGAGAACCAGATCGTTGCCCATGACGGCATCCACAAGATAGTGCTGCCGGGCCGGGATGACCATGCCATTGCATATCATGTCGCACGCCTGGCGAATGAAGGGTTCATCGACGCAACGATGCAGCGCGTCGGAGGAACTGAGCCCGACGAAGTTTTCCTGCTCTACTCGATCCACGCCACAGAGTGGCCCGGCCATGACCTGCTGGAGCATCTACGCGACAAGGCCGTTATGGAGCGTGCCAAGGGCTGCTGAAGACGGCAGGTGTCAAGACGATGACCGAACTGTTCAAGGCGCTGCAGGCAGAGAGCGCGGATCGCCTTCGGGTGTATCTGGGCGGCCTGATCGGTTAGGCCGTATGATGTTCCCAGTTCTAGTTCGGATGCAATGGCGGCACGGCGGCCAATGGCAACGAACTGCGTAATTTTAGCGCATTTAGTGATGCGGCCCAGCCGCGGCTACGCGGCCTGGGCCATGTTGTGTGCTTGCCAAGAAATGGCAGCGAGCAATTTCGTATCAGAAGATGAAGGCGTCGGCCGTTAGGTCGGATGCGCCCAGAACGAAGATCGCAAAATCTGCCTTCTTATCACCGTCCACATCGCCACGAACCAAGGTGCCCCGACTGCTCGACAAAAGAGTTAGCTCACCAGCATCACCCGTGAATTTGCTATATCCGAGGAAGTCGAAAGCTTGATTTCCAGCGAGTGAGGTATCCGCATCAATTCTTTTCAGCGATATTCTGTCGCCCGTGCCAAAGTCAGAGATCGTATCTCGGGCTGTCGCAAGGGTGTCCGAGGCAGAGTTGAAGATGAATGTGTCTGCACCTCCACCCCCATTGAGGCGGTCGGCGCCTGCACCGCCGATAAGGCGATCCGCCCCTTGGCCGCCCAGCAACGTATCATTGCCAGCACCACCGCGAAGCAGATCGTTCCCAGCAGCACCGTTCAGTGTGTTGTCACCGGCATTCCCGTCCAGGACGTTCGCCAGCTTATTGCCGATCCCGCTCAGGTCCTTACGCCCAGAAAGAACAAGGTTCTCAACATTGGCGGTCAAACGGTAGTCAATGGACGCCTTGACCGTGTCGCGCCCTTCATTGACCCGCTCAACGACCGTATCCTTGGCATGGTCCACAACATAGGTATCGTTACCGGCGCCACCGATCATCCGGTCGGCTCCCGTGCCACCATTCAGGACATCATTCCCGGTCGCACCAAGAAGACGGTCATTGCCGGAGCCGCCAAACAGACGATCGTCGTAATACCCGCCTTGAAGAGTATCATTCCCGCCTTCACCGTACTGGCTATTTGTTCCAGTATACGACCAGTGGTCAAAGTAGGCGTAAATGTAATCATTCCCGCTTCCGCCATAGGCGACGTCCTTGCCTTGACCCATTAAAATGTGGTCATTACTTTTCCCGCCGATCAGTACGTCATCATGGCTGCTTGCATTTAGACGTAGAGCAAGCGTTGAAGCGGACCCATCAATCCGGCCGCCCTCTTCAGAAGCCCCAATTGTAACTGCAGTGTCAGGGAACCTGTTCACCCACTCACCGGCGGTGGCGTGTATCTTAACGGTCCCGCGACCAACAACATCAAAGTATGCCTCTGTACGGCTTTCCCTGAGCACTTCAATTTGCTCGAAGGAGTTCAGAAAATCCGCACTCAGCTGAAGGATACCTTGTGGCACGAGAACCTCGACGCCGGACACGTCCAGTGGAATATCCGAAGACTCGAGTACGAGCCTATCAAGTCCTTCGCCGCCTTCAACGGTGACTTTCCGAACATCACCCTGGTTCCGGATGCGGAAGAGATCGTCTCCTGCTCCCCCCACCAGGGTGTCGTAGCCCCCGGAGGATGCAATGGTGTCGTTGCCCATGCCCCCGTCAAACAGGTCGTCGGTGATGGTTTCCCATTCGTCGTAAAGAAAGTCGTCGCCTGCGGTTCCCAAGTACTTCATCAAATCCTCAACTTAGATGGAAGAATCCTTCCGGCGATCTAATACAGACAAAAGCGAAAGGGTCTATCTCTTCCTTGCTGTGGAGCCTTTAGGGCCACGCGGGGCCGCTAGAATAGCAAGTCCCGCAATCAGCCTTGGGGATTGGCATCATAGTCAGTCAGTCTGCGTCTATAAATTCGTCCAGCGCCTGATCCTGTTCGCTGTAGCCGCCTAGGTCCTCGTTCAGGATGTTGGCCAGTTGCGGCACCCGCAGGCTCCACTTGCGCAGCATCTGCCGGCCCATGACCTGGGCATCATACGGGTTGTGCTTGCGCAGTAGTTCGGCCGCTAGCTTGGGATCGTCCATGGCCTTGGTCATCAGTTTGTTGATGGCTGCGGCCTGAACCTTGGCCGATCGTTACAACGGCTCTCCGTCAAGCCAGTGCCATTTTACTCTGATGTCCTTTGCGCCTTTTACGCCCTTTGCCATGAGGACGATGGCAACATCATGTGCTGGGGCCGGAGCGATCCTTACCGCGATATCTCGGGTGCGAAGCGGCGTTTTGTCCATGGCTCCCTTTGTGTGTTTCGGGTCAAGATAGAAGACAGCGCCACGAGAAGCGACAAGGCGAGTCGCGCGGGCTTCGTGCGGCTCGAAATTGCGGATGACCAGACGCACCATCGTCCATCCATCTTGATCGGCAACGGCGCCGATCTGCGGCTCAACGGATAGCCTTTTCCGCTTCATGGACCTCTTGGTCAGGCTTGACTGTCGCCAAGCAAAAGCAGCGCTCGCAGCGGCGCCTACTGCGGAAATACTCGAAACTAGCAGAGCAATGTCAGCCTTATCCACGCAAAGTTCTCTCCAAAGCCACTATTGCCACTTCATCTGCGGCTGCCCGTCAATCAGCACGGACAGGCTCACCCGCGAACCTTCTTTGCTGCTTCCCTGAAAACTTCCGCTACTGCAGGATGAGCATCCTCGGCTGCCTTTTCATACGCTGCGGCCGCTTCCTCATAGGTCTGCTGACTGCTATGGCGGCTGACGGGCAGCGCGATAAGCACGTCCAGCAAGGCCTTGCGCAGTGCAGCTTCGGCTTCGGTCATGGCACATTCCGAAGAATCGCTTGCTCTCATCTTCGGCAGAACGGGCACGTTCACGCAAGACAGGAGAATGTGCTTACGGCTCGCCGCCGGACAATACTTGGCGTCCCGGCCTAGGCCAAAGTTCCAGCGGGCAGCAAATTTCTTGCAGTCGGGGGCGCCCGCTCTCGGGATGCGTTTCGGACTATCCAGGGAGGGGCCGGGGGCGCCCTTCCTCACCTGCCTGAGGCGCCTTCTAGGACGTCTAGAATTAGTCGTCTGCTAGCTTCACCCAATAGGGATGCCACTGCGTAACAGTCTTCCCAGACCGACTTTTGCTCAGTGGTTTAAACTGCCGCCGATAGCGCGACCCCTCGAAATCGACCGTTTCCTTACTTCTGGCCTTTGGGAAAGCTGCGTCTAGTTGTTGTTCCAGTCGCTCTTGGTCAGTGTAGGGGATCGCGCCCGCTGCCTTCAGTGCCTTTTCTACCTCACGCACGTGACGCCGCGCCTGTTGAATCCTGGTGTGGTATTTTTCTGGGTTGCCAGATGTGTCCATGCTGTCTCGTTCTTCCAAGTTGGCGAGATCAGCTTTGGCTTTATCCAAGTCATCTATGCTGAGGGTCATCGACATCCTTTCTTCCGCCGTCGGCGGCCTGTTGCTCGTAGTGACGCTATATCTACACCTGATATGTGGAAAGGCTCTCTGCTCCTTCGGGCCAACTACATCTGCTCCTCTCCACTGAAAGACACGTTGTCCCAGTAGAGCAAGCCCTAGCGGGACGTATCGGCAAGGCATGTTAATTGTCCCGCAAGAATACTGTTGACGCTGTGAGACAGTTCGGCTTACAACATCTTAGAAGCAGTGAGACACACTAAGGGGTCGTAAGAATGCTTATAGGATATGTCAGAACCTCGACGATCGATCAGAAGGCCGGACTGGCCGCGCAGTTGCGCGATCTGGAGCAGGCCGGATGCGAGCGCATCTTTACGGAGGAAGTTTCGTCGGTCGACGTGGCGAAGCGCGAACAGCTTGCAGAGGCGCTGGCCTTTGCCCGAACAGGCGACACGCTGGTCGTTACAAAGCTGGACCGCCTGGCGCGCTCTGTGGCGCATCTGGTCGAGTTGCTGGCCCGCCTCGAAAGCAAGGGCGTTGCCCTGCGCATTCTGGCAATGGGCATCGATACCTCCACCCCTACCGGCAAGCTGATGTTAACCGTCCTAGGCGGCGTGGCAGAGTTTGAGCGCGAAATCATGCTGGAGCGCCAGCGCGAAGGCATCGCCAAGGCCAAGGCCGCCGGCAAATACAAGGGACGCGCGCCCACGGCCCAAGCCAAGGCTGAAGACGTCCTGAAGCTGCACAAGGAAGGCGTGGGCGGGACTGAGATAGCCCGGCGTCTCGGTATTGGCCGCGCCAGCGTTTACCGGATTTTAAACCACGCCGCGCCAGCCTGATAACTGCGCACACCAATCGCCCATCGCTTATCGACAGGACCTTTTTCCATGGACATTGAAACTCAATCCGCCGCCCGCCGCGAAGCCTCGCTTTTTCTCGCCTGCATGAACGAACTGGCGAAAGCGAAATTGCTACGCGATCAAGTGGAAATCTGGTGGGCGCTAGATGACATCGCCTTTCTGGCGCTGGGCGCACAGAATGCTGCTATCCGAAATCGGGCAGTCCGGGAACTGGACAGGCACCGAGACAGATACCGGACCAATGGCTGCACCGATCGTTTCGGATCGCTCGACGTCTTCTGGGACCTGCCCCCAGAACCGTTCCCTTATGTTGAACCGGCCAATGACGACGATGCACCGTGGCCCCCGTTGGTTGTTCGGTCCTGACCCCGTCAGGCGAGGTTTGGACGGTCCTGCTGCTGCTGCCACACGTCATTCCTGCGTAGCACTATTGCCGGCGACTGCGGCGGGGCATAGAGGCTGCCCCGCCGCTTGTTCCAGTCTCGCGCCCGTGGCTGCCATTGCCGCAGGCGCTGTTCGTTAGCCGAACGGGTCTTTGGGGTCGTCCTCGTCGTCAGGGCTGCCGGTATCGTCGTCCTTGTCTTCTTCGGGCTCGATCAGTTCGGCATCTTGTGCGCCCGCAAGAAACTCTGCTTGCTGCGCCCGCAGTTCTGCCAGTCTGGCGGAAATCTCTTCTGCTGTCATTTCTTCGGGCGGCTTGGCGTTGCCCCGCTGGGCGTCCTTATCGAATGCGCCCCCGGCCCGAAACAGGGCGGCCCCTGCAGTAGCTTTGGCAGGGGCTGGGGCCTTCGGGTCTTTGCAGACCGCTACCAGCGCGTCGTAAGCAATTTCCAGGCCTTCGCACTGGACACGGCGCAGCAGATCGCGCTGCGCCGTCATGGGGTCTTTCTTTGGCATCTGATGCCCTTTCCTGTTCTGAAGGTTAATCCCGCTGATGGTGGCAGCTTGTCTCGACAGAAGCAGACGCACGTGCAGGGCGCCGTTTCAGGGCTTGTTCAAGGCATCATGCGTCCTTTCTGCTGGGTGGTCCTCGATCGGGGCGTCTGCACCCTGCACGGCGGCCATCAGGGCCCGCAGTTCAGCGATCCTGTTCTGTATGGCTGCCAGTTCCGGGTCGACGGGGCGCGCAGGATGAGGGCTGGCATAGCGCGCCTGCATCTCTGCGTTCTGCTGCCTGGCAAGGCGCTTGGCCGCACGGTGCGCGGGCGTTCCCAACGGCCTGTCGCGGTGCCACTTGTCATAGCTGGCACGTTCTTCGGCCGTCATCCTGGCCAGCCGCTTCAAGCGCTGCTTTTCGCGCCGCTCCAGGTCGCGCAGATGCGCCACCATTTTGCGCTCGGCATCGGGCGAGGACTTCTTCGGCCACTGAGGCCGGTGCCAATCCTTGCCCTTCGGGGTCTTGCCGCCGTGGTAATAACAAAGGCCGTTCCCCATCGGGAATTGGCGGCATTGCTGGCCGGTGGTCTTTGACTTGGCCCGGCACTTCGGCAGCAGGTGGCGGTTCGCCTGGATGTGCAGCAGGGCCGCTCGACCGGCAGCGATGAAGGCCGCGGGCGCGCTGTTCTTTTTAGTCGGCTCTGAACAACCTTATCCGCCAGCCAATGCTTCGCGTTGATGGGGCGTTTCGGGCCAGATCATCGGCCCGATCAG
>NZ_BNCL01000012.1 GCF_014656455.1 Paracoccus aerius | reverse complement strand
ACATGGTTATGGGCGGTCTGGGCGCCGACCCGGACCTTCACGGGGTTCGTGGCGCATTTGCAGGTCAGCGTGCCGCCCGCAAAGTCCGGATCGGCTCGCTTTATGCCCTTGTCGACTGCAGGATGAATAAGCACGCCTTGAGTGTTCGTCATGGTCCTCCCCTCCAATAACCACTTGGCCCTGACCTTTGTCGGCCGGATGGATCTGTAATCTAACAGAAAACGAAGATCGTGGGGATTGCGGCTTTGGCACGATCTCCAAGGCGATCGCGACAGACCCGCAATTGACGACAGCCGCCGGAAGATCGGCATCTCCTTCTTCGCCTGCATGGCGGCCGGTGAGGTTTCGATGGCCCTGCTAGTTGTATCCGTTCACACCTGCCGGGCGCCCTTCAACCAGTTCGGCCCGAGGCTCTCCGCCTCAATGTTCATCGCTATGGCCGCTGTTACTGAACAGAATGCGGTTTACCGCGGCGGCAACTGAAGAAGCGCCATACCTGGAGAACAGATCGCCGCTTGGGGCAGGTCGCGTGCTGCAGATGCAGAAGTTGGCAGCCCTGCAAACAGCAGCAGCGCCGGGGAAACGCTGCATCCTCGGCTACTCCGTTCCAGACGATGAATAATCTACATCGTCCATCAAACGACCGTTTCCTCTTGTCCTCCAACTGTGTAATCCTCCCCCTCCACGACCACGGAGCCCTTCATGTCCCTTATCGGCTATGCCCGCGTCTCGACCGGGGAACAGACGCTTGACCCTCAGCGGATGGAACTGCGGGCCGCGGGCTGCACAACCATCCACGAAGAACACGCCTCGGGGGCCGATCGGACCCGCCCTGCCCTTGCGCGGCTTCTGGCGACGATCCGGCCGGGGCAGACGCTGGTGGTGGTCCGCCTCGACCGGCTGGCGCGGTCGCTGAGCCATCTTCTGCAGGTGATCGAGACGCTGGAGGCCAGGGGCGCGCATTTCCGGTCGCTGGGCGACCCGATCGACACCACCACGGCGCAGGGCAAGTTCAGCCTGCAGGTGATGGGCGCGGTGGCGGAACTGGAGCGCGCGCTGATCCGCGAACGGACCAAGGCGGGACTGCGCGCGGCGCGCGCCCAGGGGCGGGTCGGCGGCAATCCGGCGTTGAAGGCAGGCGACCGGGACGCGATCCGCAAGCTGCGCGCGGCGCGGGACGAGACCTATTTCCAGAAGCTCGAATCCACCGCCGACACCTGGCTGCCGCTGGTGCGCCGCCACCGCCCCGACATGGCCTGGGACGACCTGACGCGGCTTCTGGGCAGCCGCACCGGCCAGCCCTGGACAGTCGAGCGGCTCAAGCGCGCCGCCCGCCGCTATGTCCGCGACGGGCTTTTGCCTGCGACGGTGCTGGACCGCGCCCCGCGCCGCACAGCGGACGACCGGCTGCTGGCCATCATCGCCGGGATGCGCCATGCCGATCCCGACCTGACGCTGGCGGGCATCGCCAAGCGGCTGGAGGACATGCGCGAACGCACGCCGCGGGGCAGCGCGAAGTGGTATCCTTCATCCGTCCGCGCCCTGCTGCTGCGGGCCGAGAAGATGGGACTGATCGCAGCCCAGCCCCCGCTGCCCTTGTCGGAAAGGCCCGGATGATATACATTGCGTGATGTAGATCAACGAAAGGGGCCGCCGATCATGCAAGTCGCGAAATGGGGCAATTCCCTGGCGGTGCGCCTGCCCGCCGACCTGGTGCGGACGCTTGACCTGCGCGAGGGCGACCATATCGACCTGCGCGCCGAGGCCGAGGGCTTCGCCGTGGTTCGCCAGCCCCGCCCCGAGGAGATCCTGGCCGGGCTGCGCCGCTTTCGCGGCCGCCTGCCCGCAGGCGACCGGCTTGACCGGGACGAGGCCAACAGGCGCTGATGCCCGGCGTCTTCTTCGACACGAATGTCATCCTCTACCTGCTGGACGAAGGCCCCAGATGCGACCGGGCCGAAGCCCTGCTGGCTGGGGGGGGCACCATCAGCGTGCAGGTTCTGAACGAGGCCCTGGTCAACTGCCTGCGCAAGGCCCGCATGACCCCGGACGAGGCCGCGGATTTCCTGCACGGCGTCCGCCAGCTTTGCACGGTGCGGGATCTGGATCTGCGCAGCCATGACATCGGCCGGGCGCTGAACGCGCGCCATGGCTTTTCGGTCTATGATTCCATGATCGTCGCCTCGGCCCTGCTGGCTGGCTGCGACATCCTGTGGTCCGAGGACATGCAGGACGGGATGCTGGTCGAAGGCCAGTTGCGGATCCGCAATCCCTTCGCCTGACCCGCCCTATTCGGCCGCGTGGAGCCGGCGCAGATACAGAAGCTCGCTGAGAATCTGGCGCAGCGAGGTCGGCGGAAAGGGCTTCTGGATCAGGGGCGCATCCTCGAAGCCCTGCGGCAGATGCTCGCGCCCATAGCCCGACACGAAGCAGAAGGGCACCGACGCCTCGCGCAGGCGCAGCGCCACGCTGTCCACCGGCTCTCCCTTCAGGTTGCCGTCCAGCAGCGCCAGGTCGAAACGATGTTCGGAAAGGGCTGACAGGGCGGCATCCACGGTCCGGGCGATCCGGACATGGCCCGCCCCCGCCAGCTCCAGTTCCTCCTGGATGTCCAAGGCGACAAGGGGTTCGTCCTCGATCACCAGGACGGCGCAGCCATGCAGAACAGCGGCGGGACGATCCGCAGCCTCGGCCGAGGCCCGGGGGGCCGCAGGGGTGCTGTCCAGGGCCTTCACGCCCTCGGACAGCCGGATGGCCCAGACGACGCCCTCGGGGCGCCAGTCGGCGGCAACTGCCCCGTCCTCGCCCCCGGCCACGGCTGCGATCAGATCGGACCCGAAGCCGCTGTGGGCGGGGGGAATCACGGCAGGCCCGCCGGTCTCGCGCCAAGTCAGGGCCAGGCCCCCCGCGTCAAGCCGCCAGTCCAGATGCACCATCCCCTGCGGCACCGACAGAGCGCCATACTTGGCCGCATTGGTCGCCAGTTCGTGCAGGGTCAGCGCCATGCGCAACATCGTGTCGGGCGTCAGTTCGACCGGGGGGCCGTTGCGGCGCAACCGGTCGGCGTCCAGCGTGCCCACCCGGATCTGGTCGTCGATCAACTGGTCCAGGGGCGCACTGGCCCAGGTGGAATCCGACAGAATCGAATGGGCGCGCGACAAGGCCTGCAGACGGCCAACGAAGCTTTGCTCGAACTCGGCCAGATCGCGCGACCGGCGCAGGCCCTGTCGTGCGATGGCCTGGACATTGGCCAGGGTGTTCTTGATGCGGTGGTTCAACTCACCAACCAGCAGGGACCGCACCTCCTCGGCGCGGCGGCGTTCGGTGATGTCCAGGATCTGCAGCGACAGGGTGCGCTGCCTGCTGCCCGACAGGATCGATCCGTGGATCTCGCAAGGGATCAGGCCCCGTTCGGCATGGCCCAGCGACAGTTCGGTCGAATGACGGGGCGCGGCATCGCCCGGCGCCAGCCAGCCCGCCAGGACGGCTGCCCCGTCGTCGTCCAGCCAGCAGGTATCAGTGGCCGGCTGGCCCAGCAGGTCTGCGGCCAGGCGGCCGAACATCCGTTCCGCCCCCTTTGACCAGGCTCGGATCACCAGATCCTGGTCGAGCGTCACGAAGGCCAGGGGCGAGTTGTCGGTATGGGCGCGCAACAGGCTGGCCGCGCGGTCGCGGTCATGGGCGATGCGCTGCATCTCGTCGTGCTGGCGCTGCAGGTCGCGGGCCTGCTGGCCGATGCGGAAGAAGACCTCGGCCTTGGATTTCAGAACCACCGGATCGACGGGCTTGAAGATGTAATCGACCGCGCCCGCCTCGTATCCCCGGAAGCGGCGGGTTTCGTCGCGTTCGGCGGCGGTGACGAAGATGATGGGCACGCCCCGGGTCCGTTCCGTGGACCGCATCAGTTCCGCCAGCTCATAGCCGTCGGTGTCGGGCATATGCACGTCCAGCAGCGCCAGGGCATAGTCATGGACCAGCATCAGCTCCAACGCCTCGGTCGCGGAATGGGCGTGATCGACCAGCAGACCGTCGCGGCGCAGCAGCGCTTCAAGCGCCAGGATGTTCTCGGCGATGTCGTCGACGATCAGGAAGCGGATGGGTCTGTCAGGCATGGGCATCTTCGCGGCTGGCGGTGCGACGCCAGATCCGGTCCGGTTCATGGAAGGCGGCGAAATGGCGGGCCTGGGACGAAAACCGCAGCGTTTCGTGGGATCCGAGGCCCAGGAAGCCGCCACGCGTCAGCGCCTCGGCGAACAGGCCAAGCGCCCGGTCCTGAAGCGGGCTGTCGAAATAGATCAGCACATTGCGGCACGACACAAGATGCACCTCGGAAAAGACCTGGTCGGTGGCCAGGTTGTGTTCGGTAAAGACCGTGCGGTCCCTCAGCCGCCGGTCAAAGGCTACCCGTCCATAGGCGGCGGTATAATGATCCGCAAGCGTTCCCGTCCCGCCTGCACGCTGATAATTCTGCGAAAAAGCGGGAAGGCGGTCAATGGCATAGACGCCGGCCTCGGCCCGGGCCAGGGCGCGGCGGTTGATCTCGGTCGCATAGAACAGCGTCCGGTCCAGCAGTCCCTCCTCCTGGAACAGGATCGCCAGCGAATAGACCTCTTCGCCATCCGCGCAGCCCGCCACCCAGACCTTGAGCGAGGGGAAGGTCCGCAGATGCGGCACGACCTCGCGCCGCAGGGCAAGGTAATAGGACGGGTCGCGGAACAGTTCGCTGACCTGCACGGTCATGGCGTCGATCACGTCTGGCAGGATCAGGGGATCGCGAAGCAGCCGCCCCTGCAGATCCGACAGGGTGGCGCAGCCCAGCCGTTCCCGCGCCAGATCCGCCCGCCTGACCAGCGAGGCGCGGGAATAGGACCGGAAGTCGTAATGCCAGCGGCGGTGCAGGGCTTCCAGGAACAGGTCCAGTTCCACCTCGTCGGCGGGATCGGCAGGAACGGGCGCGACGCTCATCTGGGCATCCAGACCCGGGTCAACGACAACAGCTTGTCCACGTCCAGGGGCTTGGACAGATAGTCGTTGGCCCCGGCCTCGATGCAGCGGTTCTGGTCCTCGGCCATGGCCTTGGCAGTCAGCATGATGATGGGCAGCGTCTTCCAGCGGTCGATCTTGCGGATCTCTCGCGTGGCGGTCAGCCCATCCATTTCCGGCATCATCACGTCCATCAGGACCAGGTCGACCTTGGGCGCCGCACCGTCGTTGATCCGTCCCAGGGCCTCGAGCGCCTCGCGCCCATTGCGCGCGATCTGGACGGTCGCGCCGTGGGGTTCGAACACGCCGGTCAGGGCATAGATGTTGCGGATGTCGTCCTCGACCACCAGGATGCGGCGGCCTTCAAGCTGGGCGTCGCGGTTCAGCGATGCGGCCAACATCCGGCGCTGCTTCTCGGGCAGTTCGGACACGACCTGGTGCAGGAACAGCGTCACCTCGTTCACCAGCCGTTCGGGAGACTTGGCGCCCTTGATGATGATCGACTTGGAATAGCGGCGCAGCCGCTGCTCCTCGGCCTCGGACAGGGCGCGCGCGGTATAGACGATCACCGGCGGGAACCCCGCGGTGCCGTCGCCGTCCAGCCGTTCCAGCAGATCGAAGCCCGACGCGTCGGGCAGCGTCATGTCCAGGACGATGCAGTCGACCGTCTGGCTCTGGCAGATGTCGAAGGCCTGGGCGGCGGTGCCCGCGCCCACGGTTTCCACCTCGTCGCTGGCCAGAAGGGCGCGCAGCCCCTCCATCTGGGCGGGATCGTCCTCGACGATCAGCACGCGGCGCAGGCGGCTTTTCAGCCGCTGTTCCAGGCTGCGGATCGCGATCTCCAACTGGTCGCGGGCCACGGGCTTCAGCATATAGCTCATCGCGCCCTGGGCCATCGCCTCGCGGGTGTAATCCTCGGCCGAGATGACATGGACGGGGATGTGCCTGGTCGCCGTGTCGCGCTTCAGCCGGTCAAGGGCCGACAGGCCGGAATGATCGGGCAGGCGCACATCCAGCACGATCGCATGGGGCATGAAGCGCCGCGCCGCGCGCACCGCGTCATCGGCCCTGTCCACGCAGACGCAGGCAAAGCCCAATTCATGCGCCAGGTCGCGCAGGACGCCGGCAAAGACCGGGTCGTCCTCGACCACCAGCATCACCCGGTCGCCGGGACGGATCGTGTCGCGATCGTCGGTGACGCCCGGCAGGCGGGCCAGCGCTGCGCCGTCATCCTCGCCTGCCCCGGCCGGGGCCAGATCGGGCGCGGGCGAGGTTTCAGCCACCGGCCGGGCGGCCGCCGCGGCCTTGCCCGGCGCGTCGGGCAGGATCAGGCTGAAGGTGCTGCCCTTGCCCTTGGCGCTTTCCAGGGTGATCCGGCCCCCCAGCAGATCGGCCAGTTCGCGCGAGATCGAGAGCCCAAGCCCCGTTCCCCCGAACCGACGCGAGATCGTGCCGTCGGCCTGCCGGAACGCCTCGAAGACTGCCTCCTGCTGGTCGGTGTCGATGCCGATGCCGGTGTCGCTCACGGAAAAGGCCGTGCCGCCGCCGGCCGCGGGACCGATGCGCAGCGTGACCCGCCCGCGCTCGGTGAATTTCAGCGCGTTGGACAGGAAGTTCCGCAGGACCTGTTCCAGCCGGGCCGGGTCTGTCTGGATCGGCTTCAGCGCCGGCGCCAGCTCGAAGCCAAGCTCCAGCCCCTTTGCCCGTGCCTGTTCTTCGAAGGCGCGCACAAGCTTTCGGGCGACGGTCTGCGGATCGACGGCTTCCGCCGCCAGATCCATCTTGCCCGCCTCGATCTTGGACAGATCCAGGATGTCGTTGATCAGCACCAGCAGATCCTTGCCCGAGCTTTCGATGGTCTCGGCCCAGCGGACCTGCTCGTCGGACAGGTTGCGGCCCCGGTTCTCGGCCAGAAGCCGGGCCATGATCAGCAGCGCGTTCAAGGGCGTGCGCAACTCATGGGACATGTTGGCCACGAATTCCGACTTGTAGCGGCTTTCGCGGGCCAGTTCGACGGTCTTCGCCTCAAGCTGGCGGCGCGACTTGGCCAGGGCGTCGCGCTGATCCTCCAGTTCCTGGGTCTGGCTTTCCAGCTGACTGTTCTGCTGTTCCAGTTCGGCCTGCTGCTCCTCCAGCCGCCGCTGGCTTTCCTGCAGGGCGCGGCTCTGCTCCTCCAACTCCTCGTTGGTCGCGGCCAGTTCCTCGGCATGGCTGCGCAGTTCCTCGGCCTGGTGGCGGGTTTCCTCCAGCAACTCCTGCAGGCGCTGCCGATACTTGACCGACCGCAGCGCAAGGCCGATCCGCTCGCCCACCCGGTCCAGCAATTCCGTTGCCCGCGGCGGCGGCGGGCCGTCGAAGCCGAATTCCAGAAGGCCGTCGATCTGTCCCCCCTCGCCCACCGGAACGATAAGCGCATGGGCGGCACGGCCCCGCGACAGGCCCGACCCCCAGCCCAATGCCTGGTCGGGGGCCAGTTCCAGATGCACGGGCCGGTCCTCGGCCAGGGCGCGGGCAAGGTGCCCGCGCGCAGCCCCGCCCCCTGCCCCAAGGCTTGCCTCGTCCACGCCCCAGGCAGCAAGCCGCGAAACCCCGGGCGCATCGCTGCCATAGGCCACGGCTGCCCGCGCGCCGATCCGGCCGGCAAGGGTCGACAGCACCCGCTCGCCCAGTTGCGCGGCGCCCGGATCGCCTTGGACCGCCTGCGACACCTCGACCTCGCCCTGGCGGATCCAGGCATCGCGGTCCAGGGCTTCGCGGTTGCGGATCAGCAGGCGGCCCATGTTGCCCAGCACCAGATAGACGATGCTGGCCATGGTCCGGTTGACGGCCGCGATGCGCGGGTCGATCCCGGCAAGATGGCTGTCGAAATAGAAGCCGGCCAGCATGGCGATGCAGGATGCAATGGCCACGGCCAGCGGTATCCAGGGCAGACTTGCGGAAAAGCTGATCGCCAGCGGAACGATGTAGATCAGCCAGACCGCCGTCCCCAGAGGAACGTAGAGATCAAGAAGAAACACGGCGCAAATGATGACAGCGATCAGCGACAGGATCGCAAGGTCCTTGGTCTTCAACACGTTCTCTCCTTGCAGCAAAGGCCGGCCGCAAGCAGCCAGCCTCGAACGCCCGGCCTGCGGCCGGGGTTCCTGGCACTGTGTGGCAAACCCGCGCCCATCTGGCAATGATTCCCGCGGCGTGGCCCGGAACCACTGGCCGAAAGTTTACGTAAGGTAAACTTTAGGTTTCGCCGCGAAACCTATCGTTCCAGAAGCGACTGGATTTCCGCAATCAGGCTCTCCATCAGGTCGTTGTCGATCGCCGCGCCTTCAAACCGCAGAACATGAGCCTTTCCGTCGCGCGCATGGCGGATCGTGATGCCGCTGGTCGTCCGCAGGGTCTGGTCGTCGATCCATCCAAAGCTGGCCTGCGGCTTGGTCCGCGGCCGGCCGCCGCGCGCCGGGCTGCGCGGCGCACCCTCGGCCTGGGTCACGACAGGCTCCAGCAGCGCCCATTCCTCCTCGGCATCGTCGGGCGTTCGTGGTGACAGCGCCTGCCGCAGCCTGGCCTCGGCCCCGCTGCGAAGGGCCGCCGACAGCCGGAGGCCGCGCTTTTCGGTCAGCGCTTCGGGAAAGCGAAGCATGTCGCCCAGTTCCTCGAAGATCAGGGCAAAGGACCGGACCTTGGATCGCTTGGCCTTGGACCCGGTGGCGAACAGCCGGTTGACCGCATCCTCGACATTGGCGAAGGCGCCCTGGTTGGCGGCGATGACCGCGATGCGGCCACGCTCGAAATGGCTCAGTTCCTCGCGAACCTCGTTCTCCTCGACCATGGCGACAAAGGCGGCATCTGCCTGGGTGCGCGGGCGGACCAAGGCACGGATCCGGGCATGGGCGGCGGAGCCGGTCAGTTCATGCAGCGCCCGCATCGCATGAAGCCTGCGATATCCCGACAAAAGGCCATAGCGCGCGCCCTGCCCCGGCTTCTCCAACTCAAAGACCTCGATCGGAAGGCGCAGGCCATTGGCGGCGATGGACAGACGCAGTTCGGTCATCTCGGCTTCATCCATGACCATGCGGTCACGGATCATCGCGCCTTCGTCGATCTGTTCCAGCGGCAGTTCGACGATCAGCAATCCCTGCCCTTCGGCCTGCCGCAGCCGTTCGGCGTCGGCCTGGTCCCGTGCCCTTGCCGCCCGCGCGTCGGCCCCTTCAGGCGCGCCGCTGGCCGCACTTTCTGCAGCCACCTGGGCAATCGGCGCAATGCCCGGCCCGACCGACGGACGGCCCGAGGTTTCGCGGCGAAACTCCGCCTCGATCCGGCTGAGGTCGTCGGTGCTGGGTGTCTCAAGGCGCCTGCGCTTAACCATCTGCCTTCTCCTGCTGCTTGTCCTGTTCGGCCTGTTCCATCTGAAGATCACGCCACCACGCGCCCAGGATCAGTTCCTTCACCTCGGCCCAGGTGCGGTCGAATGTCTCGCGCCCGCGGACATAGGTGTCGCGGTTGAACTCGCGGTAATCGGCTTCGTAGATCCCGTTCACCTGCTCGCCTGCCTGGCCGATCATCGCCGTGACCTCTTGCCGGAAGGTTGTCATGAAGTCCCCGAAATAGGCCTGGATGACATTGGCAAGGTCGGTTTGCTGGGCTGCGTCAAATCGGGTGATGATGGCCCGGACGGCATCCCATTCGAAGCGGATCTCGGGCAGGCCCTCGCGGCGGCGGGCGGCGTTCTCTCCATCCTCGACGCTGGCGAAGGTGGAATAGAGCATGTCGAAAAAGCGGCCGGTGGAATCGAACTCGAGGAAGGACGCTCCCAGCGGCACAAGCAGGATGTCGGCCGCGGCCAGGGCGTTGATGGTCAGGTAGCCCAGGGCAGGGGGCGTATCCAGGATGATGATGTCATAGTCATTGACGATCCCGTCCTTGGTCAGCGCGTTGCCAAGCGCATCCCAAAGAGGCCAGCCCCGCAAGCCCATCCGCCAGACCGGCACCTGGAACTCGGCCCAGTAGAGGTTCAACTGCGCGCCCAGAAGGTCGATGTTGGGCCAATGCGTCGTCTGGATCAGGTCGCGGGCCGAGATGGTAAGCGCCTCGGTCAGTGTCTCGTCGAAGGGCAGGGGGGGCTGGCCCGCCGCGTCGCGGACCCGGTTCTCGTCCTGCAGCGCCAGGGCATAATCCTTGGCCAGCAGCGGGAAGGCCGTGGACCATTCGTCGGCCACGCGGCCGCCCATGATCGACGTCATGCTGCCCTGGCTGTCCAGGTCGATCACCAGCACCTTGTAGCCATCAAGCGCGGCAGACATGGCCAGATGGGCGGCGGTCGAGGTCTTGCCGACGCCGCCCTTGAAGTTCGCGACCGCAATGGTCTTGGCCGGAAGACCCTCGGGCCGCCAGGGGCGGTATTCACGACCCGCCGCGCCCTCGGCTGCGAAATGATCGCGCAGGCGCAGGACATCGTCGAGGCTGAACCATTTCGAATTGCCCTCGCCCGTGCCCTGGGGCAGGTCGGGGAACTTGCGCAACACGCGGCGGAAGTGGGCCGGGGCAACCGGGATCAGGTAGCGGCAGACCTCCCAGGTGGAAAAGCGTCGCAGGCGTTTCTGACCGTCGGGGGCATAGCCACGTTCAGCCAAGTCCTGGCGGCCACGGGTGGCAAAGGCCGCGGCCTTGGCGAATCGGGCCGTGTCGATTGGTTCGGACAGGCGCCGCGCCGCCTTGGCCGGATCGATGTTGAAGTAGGGGGGCAAGGGATCTTTGCCAGAGGACATGTCAAGTTTCCAACGATGTGCTGCTTCCGCAGTCTTTTTCGAAAACTGTAGCACATGCAAAGGAAAAACATCTCGCATCGGCTCAGGTTTCGTGGCGAAACCCCCAGGAACACACGATGAATCAGCGTCTTGGCTTTAAGATCCTATGAATCCTTTAAAGTCTTTGTATTCATCTTCATTATTATTATCAACATTTTACGTCCCATACGGCACCCGTTCTCGGGATCGAAGGAACCCGATTCCGGGATGAGAGGTGCCCGATTCCGGGGCCAAGCGCGCCGATTCGCAGGAAATGCCAAAATAGAGCGGTTTCCGCCCTTCCTGAACCTCGGATCAGCCCCCCCGAGGTTGAGAAGATCCCGTAAACGGGTGCCTCCGAACCCCGCGTCCTATCGAAAGGAACCCGTTTACGGGATCGCCGGACCGGGGCGGTTGGACGCCCACAGGTGCCTGCAGGCGCGTTGCATTCGGGCACCTTTCCGGCCATCATGGAGGCAGGTGAACGCAGATCGGGACCGACAGGCCATGCAGGACATTCCCCGCGACCAGTTGACCGGCGCGTTGCGCCGAGGGGCGGTCAAGAAGCATGTTGCGGCGATCCATGTGTCGGGCAAGCTGACGCTTCTTCAACGCAAGCTGTCCAATGTCCTGCTGCTCAACGCCTATGACACGCTGATCAGCAGCACGCGCCACCAGATCGACGCGCGGACGCTGTGCCTGATGATCGGCTATAACTCGAACGACCTCGATACGCTGAAGCAGTCGCTGCGCGGCCTGGCCGAGACGGTGGCCGAATGGGACATGCTGGACGAGAAGGGGCAGCAGGAATGGGGGGTGTCCAGCCTTCTGTCCTTTGCGCGGCTGAAGGGGGGCGTCTGCGAATACGCCTATTCGCCCGCCCTGGCGGAAAAGCTGCACGACCCCAAGGTCTTCGCGCTGATCAACCTGAACATCCAGCGTCGCTTCACCAGCGGCCATGCGCTTGCGCTGTATGAAAACTGCTATCGCTTCGTCAGGACCGGATCGACCGGCTGGTGGCCGATCGAGCTGTTCCGGCGGCTGATGGGCGTTGACGGGTCGGCCTATTACGAGACCTTCAAGCACCTGAACGCCAAGATCATCAAGCCCGCCGTGGCCGAGGTGAACCGGACCAGCAACATCGTCCTGACACCCGAGACGAAGAAGACCGGCCGTGCGGTGACGGACATCCGCTTCCTGATTGCCGAAAACCCGCAACTGGCGATCCTGGACATCGACGACGGCGAGGGCGCGCGCCACGGTCCGGTTTATGCCCGGCTGCGCGCGCTTGGGGTCAGCGACCGGCTGGCCCGGCAATGGTTGTCATCGCATGGAGAAGAGCAGGTGCTTGCGAAGCTGGCCTATGTCGAAAGCCGCGACGGGGTGCGCAGCAAGATCGGCTACCTGACGGCCGCGCTTGACGGAAAGGAGATCGCCGCATCGGCGGGGCAGGGGGCTGCGCCAGTCCCGCAACCTTCGCCGCGGGCGGAACGGCTGCGCCGCATCCTGGAAGCGGTGAAGGCGCGCACGCCCACGCAGCGCGACGCGGACAAGCGCCTGTTCATGAGCCAGCTTGCCGATGCGCGGCTGCGGGACGATTTTCAGCGGCATGGATGGATGTCGCCGCTGAACGCGGCGCGCATCGTCGAGTTCTGGCAGGACATGTCGCCCGAACTGATGGCCGGCACCGAGGCCGACTGAAGCCGGGTCGGGGCCGCGCGGGGAAGGCCACGCGGCCCCGGCAGATCACTCGGCCGGAAGAACGGCCAGATCCCGCAGATCGGCCGCGTCCGTGTCCGCAACCTTGGCAGCAGCGCCAGTCGCAAGATCGACCGAGTGGACCGCGCCATCGACGACCAGCCAGGCACCGTTGCCGCCCTGGCCGTCCGCCACGATGTCGAAGGCCGCCTGCGACGGCGTGGCGCCCAGTTCGCCCACCGGGTTCAGCACCCCGTCATTCGGCGGATCCTGCAGCACCAGCCAGCCCGCCGCGCCATCGATATTGTAAAGCTGCGTGGCCTCGGCGCCTGCCATCGAATTGGTATAGGCTCCGGCGATCACATTGGGGGTGGCATCGCCTTCGGCATAGGAATGGCTGCCGTCGGTCACGACCTCGCCCGTCTCGACCGTCACGCGCAGGCTGGTGCCGTCGCTGCCCATCACCCGCAGCTTGTCGGCGACCGGGTTGAAGTCGACCGTCGCCGTCGCATCCGCGGGCAGCATGGTGGCAAGCGTGCTGACCGATTCCGCAGCGCCAGTCATCGGGTCGATGACGGCCAGGGTTCCGTCCTCGAACAGGCCGTAAAGCCTGCCATCGGCCGGGCGCACGTCGATGCCCAATAGACGGCCTTCGACGCCGGTGACCGTGGCGCCGCCGGTGCGCTGCCAGGTTTCGGTATCGATCCAGTGCAGATCGGCATCGCCGCTGACGCCTACGGCGGTGGCCGCAAGGGCAGGCGCCGCGCCGGTCAAGGCAAGCGCGGCAAGAAGGGCGGGTTTAAAGTGACGCATGAAGAAATCCTTTTGGGACGGAAAGAGGGGGGCAGGCGGGAATGTCCCGCCTGCCGGAACGGGCCGATCAGCTTTTCGGCAGCAGCACCGCGTCGATCACGTGGATGACGCCGTTCGACTGATCCACGTCGGCGATGGTCACGGTGGCGACCGTGCCATTCTCGTCCGTCAGGGTGATGGTGCCGTCGTTGGCCTGCGCCGTCAGCTGGCAGCCGCCCAAAGTTTCGATGACATGGCTGCCGCCGTCGTCGGCGATCATCTGGGCAAGGGCTTCGGACATGACCTCGGCGCCGACCGCGTGGCAGGTCAGGATGGTGGTCAGCTGTTCCTTGTTTTCAGGCTGCAGCAGCGTGTCCACCGTGCCGGCGGGCAGGGCCTCGAAGGCAGCGTTCACGGGGGCGAAGACGGTGAACGGGCCTTCGCCGCTGAGGGTTTCCGCAAGGCCCGCGGCCTGGACGGCGGCAACCAGCGTGGTGTGATCGGCCGAATTCGCCGCATTCTCGACGATGTTGCGGTCGGCCATCATCTCGGCGCCGCCGACCATCGGGTTTTCTTGCGCAAAAGCAGCAGCGCCGGTGGCGATGGCCAGGCCTGCGATCCATGCCGTCGTGGTGGTCTTCATTGCAAAATCCTCCTTGGTATTGCCCCCCTTTTCAGCGGGGGATGACCAAGTCACGAGGGCGCAGGCGCGGAAGTTTCACCCGATGGCATCTTTTTTCGACATTTCACCGACGATCGATGCGGCTTCAGATGCCGCGCAGGTCGCCCGCCGCCACGACGTCGCCGGTTGGCAGGCCGGTGGCCGATCCGCCCTGCGGTTCAAGGGTGATGGCCAGTTGCGCGCCGGCCTCGACCAGGGCGCGGGTGCGGGCGTCGACGGCCAGATGGGCGGCGGGCTGCCCCGCGGGGATCACCCCCAGCGAGACCGGGGCCTGCTGCGGATCCTGGATCACCCACAGCTCGAAATCCTGGCCCGCAGCCGGGTTTCCGGACAGGTGGGACAGCCCCACCTCGCCATCGTCGGTGTCATAGACGGCCATGTAATGGACGTTGCTTCCTTCATGCGCCAGAAGCGCGACCAGCCGGACTTCCGGCGTGGGGGGCGACAGGGCCGGCAGGGCCAGGGCCAGAAGAAAGGCCGCCGTCGCCGCCGCCGTCAGGCCACGCCACAGGCCCAGGCTGCGCCAGATGCCGGGACGGGCCTGCGCCGTTCCGAACAGATGGGTGTCAAGCGACTGCTTCACCGAAGGCGCCGGGTCGGTCGGTGCAAAACCGTCAGCCAGGGGCAGAAGACGGTCCTGCCAGTCCGACACCAGGCGGGCGAAGGCCGGGTCGGTCTCGGCCCGCCGGGCAAGCGCGGCCTGATCCTCGGGCGGCAGGACGCCCAGGGCGAATTCCGCCGCCAGGATGTCGTCGCCGCCGTCGGGCTGGTCTTCCCCGGGGCGCTGCTGGTCCACGCCGCTCATGGCTCAAGACACTCCTTCAGGCGCATGAGGCTGCGCCGCAGCCAGGTGCGCATGGTATTCAGGGGCACGCCGTGGCGTTCGGCCAGGTCGGCATAGCTGTGCCCATCCAGATAGGCGCCCTTTACCGCGGCGGCGCGTTCGCCGTCCAGTTGCGACAGGCAGCCGTCCAGCCGGGTGCGTTCAGCGGCGGCCAGCACATGGCCTTCGGGCGTGGGCGAGGGGTCGCGGATCTCAAGCGCCGCGTCGTCAAGCGCGCCCGTGACGCCGGCGGATGCGCCGCGCCGGGACCGCAGCCGGTCGATGGCATGGTTGCGGGCGATGGCGATCAGCCAGGACATCGGGCTTTGGCCCGTGACGGAAAAGCGTCCGGCCTTGAGCCAGATCTTGACGAAGACCTCCTGCACGGCCTCCTCGGCCTCGGCGCGGTCGCGCAGGATCCGCAGGCAGGTGCCGAACAGCTTGGGCGCGGTGGCATGATAAAGGCTGTCAAAGGCGCGCCTGTCGCGCAGCGACACGCGCAGGATCAGGCCCGAAATCTTGTCCCCGTGGTGGTCTTCGGGCATTCCCACATCCTGCCTGCGACTTGCCGCAAGAATGCATGTCCCGGGGCGCAGCGCAAGAACCTGATCACCCCGCCACGTCACCCGCGCCGCCCGGTTTCCTTCTGGGTGATCAGGCGGGCGGGGTTCTGGCGGGACAGAAAGCTCCACAGCCAGTTGATCCCGACGGCCAGGCGGGACCGCACGCCGATCAGGAAATAGATATGCGCGATGCCCCAGATCCACCAGGCAAGTCCGCCGGTGAGGCGGAAGCGGCCATAATCGATCACGGCCGCATTGCGCCCGATCGTGGCCAGGTTGCCGCGATGGACATAGCGGAACGGCGCGGGCAGGGGCTTGCCTGCCAGCCTGGCCCGAATGACCGATGCCGCATACTGCCCCTGCTGCTTGGCGGCGGGCGCAAGGCCCGGCACGGGCTTGCCGTCGGTCTCGACATGGGCGGTGTCGCCCAGGACGAAGACCTGCGGATCGTCGGGCAGCGTCAGATGCGCGTTCACCATCACCCGCCCGGCCCGGTCGGCCTCGGCCCCCAGCCAGTTCGCGGCGGGCGAGGCTTGCACGCCCGCGGCCCAGATCACGGTCCGGCAGGGTACCGGCTGGTCGCCGATCACCACCTGATCGCGCGACACCTGCGTGACGGGCCGCCCGGTCAGCACCTGCACGCCGCGCCGTTCAAGCGCCGCGGCCGCGTAATCCGACAGCTTGGGCGCAAAGACCGACAAAAGGCGCGGCCCGGCCTCGATCAGCATGATCCGGGCGGTGCGGGTGTCGATGGCGCGGAATTCGCGGGGCAGGACGCGATGGGCAAGGTCGGCCACGATGCCCGCCAGTTCGACCCCGGTCGGGCCGCCGCCGATGATCGCGAAGGTCAGGTTCGCGTCGCGTTCAGCCGGATCGGACGCAATCTCGGCCCGCTCGAAGGCCAGAAGCAGGCGGCGGCGGATCGTCGTCGCATCCTCGAGCGTCTTGAGACCGGGGGCATCGGCTTCCCATTCGTCATGGCCGAAATAGGCGTGGCGCGCGCCGGTGGCCAGGACCAGCGTGTCATAGGAAACGGTGGTGCCGTTTTCCAGCGTCACCCTCTGGGTCACGCGGTCGACGCCGGTGACGCGGGCCAGCAGCGTGGTCACGTCGGGGCGGTTGCGCAGCACCCTGCGGATCGGCCAGGCGATTTCCGAGGTAGAGAGCAACGTGGTGGCCACCTGATACAGCAGCGGCTGGAACAGGTGGTGGTTCCGCTGGTCGATCAGCGTGACGCGGCATCCCGCGCCGGCCAGACCCTTGACCAGTTGCAGTCCGGCAAAACCTGCCCCGACAACGACGACGTGGTGGGTCAAGGAAACCTCATGTGCAATCTAGGGATGCGGCCAGGGACAGGCCCCGGTCTGGTGGAATCCGCGTCAGGGAAAGCAACCGGGCTTCGCGCCATTTGTTCCTGAGGATCCGGGCTGCCGATGGCGGGTTTTCAGTGATCGCGGCGCTTGCGGGCCTCGGCCAGGGCCTTGCTCAGGCGGTCGGCCAGTTCCTTGAGGCGCGGCGGGATGGGCTGCTGTTCGACATCGCCCAATAGCTCTGCCATCCTCGGATCGCGGTTGGGGTCGCAGAAGGGGCTATCGTCGTCGGTTTCCATGAAGACCATCATAGGGTTCTATTACCGCCAAGCCAATGAAGTTCGGCAGGGATTCGACGCGGACGAAAAACATCGCGCTTTCTTGCATATTCCCGGGAACAAACCCATCCTGACCTGGTTCAGACGCCGCAGCAGCGGCAGGGACAGGCATGTCGGGAAGAGGTATCTTTGGGACAGGCCGACCATCTGCCGCCGGGATGACGGGCCTTTCGCATCGGTCGAACGGCCCGGCATTCCGCCACACCGCAACCGCGGACCCCAAGGAGAGATCGCATGATTGACCAGGTCGGTTCCCTCGAACTTCCCAAACCACCACTACCCTCAAGGCCGACCCTGGCGGCACGCCCGGCTGCAGGCGCATCCGACGACATTCTTGACCATGTTCCGGCCCTGCGGGCCTTTGCGCGGGGATTGTGCCGGGGCACCCAGGATCCGGACGATCTGGTGCAGGAAACACTTTTGCGCGCCATCGAATATGCCGACAGCTACCGGCCCGGGACGAACCTGCGGGCCTGGCTGTTCACCATCATGCGCAGCCGGTTCTACAACAACTGCCGCAAGTCCAGCCGGGAACCGACCGGGCAGGCGGATTGCGTTTCCGCCATGCCGAAAAGCCAGCCGACCCAGGAATGGCATCTTCGGCGCAAGGAATTGCTGCATGCCGTGGACCAGTTGCCGCAGCATTACCGCGAGGCGCTGATGCTGATCACCGTGCTGGGGGAAAGCTACATCAACGCCGCCCAGATCCTGGAATGCGACATCGGCACGATCAAAAGCCGGGTCAGCCGCGCCAGGCGCATCCTGCGCGAAACCCTGCAGCCAGAGTTCTGACAATGCCCTGTCCGGACAGATCTGCGACTTTCATCGCAGACTGCGAAGCCCGGCGCGCCAGCCGACCAAATTGCATTATAAACAGGGGTTCAACGATGCCCGCCCCATGCCATGAAGCGGAGCCGACGATGGAAACAGATTTGAAGGACTGGGGTCGCAAGCTCCAGCAGGAATCCGTGCCGGAACGGCTGCAGGTTCTTGCGGCGCAGTTGCGCGACGTCCTGCTGCAGCGCAAGGCCGGCACCGAAGGCCGAAGGGACAGCTGACGGCCTCAGGTCACTGCAGGTGGATCCGGCCGCGTTCCTTGTATTCCCTGTCCAGCAGATGACATAGCCAGCCGCGGACATTGGGGGGGACCGAACCCTCTCCCTGTTCCTGGATGGCCCGGATCAGCGCGGCTTCGACCAACCGTTCGGCCGAGGCCTTGTCGGGCATCAGGCCGCGCGCGATGTGGATCATCTCGATCACGGCCGATTCCACCGTGTCTTCCTGAAGGTCCGCCCTCAGGCCGTATTCGCGGTGGAGGTTGCTGAGAAGGGGGGCAGCCGGACTGGGCTTGTAGAAGACACTGCGCGCCGAGAACCGCGACGGGATGTGGCGTCGATCGTATCCGGTCAGGAAGACGAAGGGCACGCCCCCGTGGATCAGGGAATCCGCGACCTGGAACGAGGTTTCGTCCTGGACGCGGACATCCAGGATCGCAGCTTGGGCCAGGCCGACGCAATGGATGGCGTCATGGACATCGGCAAACGGGCCCACGACATGATCGCCATTCGCCCGTATTTCCGTTGTCAGCCGTTGCGCTGTGAGAAAGTCATCCTCGACGACCAATATTCTGAGCGAGGTGTCTGTCATTTCTGGCACCAATTGCAAATTATTTCAGCCATACGAACGGGTTGAAAGATCGACCATTTGAACTGCACGCCGAATGATTAACCGATTAATCCACAGGTGCCAGAGCTATCTGCCTTTGCTGGAGATTTGTCTAAGCATGTTTCCGCCGAAGCCTTGTTTCGGCAAAAAACAATTTCGTCCAGCTTGGAAGGACATTTTCTGGAGGGCGAGACTGATCCGGCTTCGGCTCTTCTGCGCATTTGGGCGATCCATTAGATCGTTACCCACAGGAACATTTCAAAGACTTTCCGGTTCCCCGGCTTGATCTTCATTAACGGAGGCTGCCATGGACGCTGATCAGGAAGACCGGATACGGCAACGCGCACATCAATTGTGGGAGGAGCAGGGCCGCCCCGAAGGAATGCATGACCAGCATTGGGAACAGGCCCGGTCCGAGATGGGGGGCGGGGGCAGCGATGACACGCCGCCGTCGCCGCGCCTGCAGGAAGATCCGCCCGAGGGCGACCGCGACACGATCGAATCGGAACTGGCCCGCCGCCAGTATGACGACCTGGAAAACAATAAGGACCAGGGCTGACCCATAGGGGCGGCCCTTTCGGGTGCCGCCCCTAGACGCCGCAAAGATAGACTTCGCGTTCCGGGTGTTCGAGGATCCGGAATCCCGCGCTGCGCAGCATCGCCTCGATCCCCGCGCGGTTCGGGACGAACCAGTTGGTCGGATCGCCCGCATAGCTGTGTTCCAGGAAATAGAACAGCGGCACGTCAGGCCCCTGGAAGGGCGACCAGTCGTCGAAGTCGTAGTCGGCCTGCTGGGCCGCGACCCGGTCCGATCCGCGCTGCATCGACTGGAACAGCATCCGGTCGCCCGCCACATGGTCGTGGATCAGGTCAAGCGCCAGCAGCGGGTGGCGCAGATGGTACAGCACGCCCATGAAGATCACGAAGTCGAACCGCTCGGCCAGGTCGGCCACGTCATAGACCGACATCTGGTGGAACTGCACGCGCGCGCCCGCCACCTCGGCCGCCAATCGGGCCTGGGCCAGATAGCGCGGGTCGCTGTCGATGGCCACCACGCGGTCGGCGCCCCGCCGCGCGGCCTCGAGCGCATAGAAGCCCGCGTTGCAGCCGATATCCAGGACCGTCATACCCGTCATGTCGGCGGGCACGACATGCTGGAAGCCCTGCCACTTGAAGCTGGGATAGTCGCCCAGGAAATGATCGGGCGCGGTCTGGACGCCGTTCAGGCGCAGGTTGTGGAACCAGGGCCCAAGCGCATCGATCCGCGCGCGAAGATCGCTGTCGCCGTTCATCGTTCAGCGTCCCAGGGCCGCGCCCATCAGCACGGTCTTCTTCGCTACCGGGGGCTGCACGACGCTTGCGAAGAAGGCCACCGTCTGCGGCAGGCCCTGCGCAAGCGTGACGCGCGGCTGCCAGCCCAGCAGTTCCCGCGCCCGCGCGATGTCGGGGCGGCGGCGCTTGGGGTCGTCCTGGGGCAGGGGGCGATGGACGATGCGCGACCGGGTCGGGATCATGTCGCGCACAAGGGTCGCCAGCTCGATGATCCGGAACTCCTCGGGGTTGCCCAGGTTGACGGGGGTCGCGGGCGCGGCCTTGGCCTCCATCAGCGCAATCATGCCCGCGACCAGATCCGAGACATAGCAGAAGCTGCGCGTCTGGCTGCCGTCGCCGTAAACCGTCATCGGCGCGCCGGTCAGCGCCTGCACGATCATGTTCGACACGATCCGCCCGTCATCGGCGCGCATCCGGGGGCCGTAGGTGTTGAAGATCCGTGCGACCCGCACGTCCGCCCGCCCCGCGCGCACGAAGTCATAGCACAGCGCCTCGGCCGCGCGCTTGCCTTCGTCATAGCAGGCGCGGGGGCCGGTGCAGTTCACATGGCCCACGTAATCCTCGGGCTGGGGGTGGATGTCAGGGTCGCCGTAGACCTCGCTGGTCGAGGCCTGCAGGAAGCGGGCGCCCTGCGTTTCCGCCAGGGTCAGCAGGTGCAGCGTGCCCGCCACGTTGGTCATCATCGTATGGACCGGATCGGCCTGGTAGTGCGGCGGCGAGGCGGGGCTGGCCAGGTTATAGACCCGGTCCAGCCGTTCACCCACCCGCACCGGCTGCGACACGTCGTGGCGGATCAGGCGGAAGCCGTCATAGGCGCAGAGCGGCAGGATGTTGTCTTCCCGCCCGGTCAGGAAGCTGTCGAGGCAGATCACGCGATGCCCCTGCTTCAACAGCGTTTCGCAAAGGTGAGAGCCGACAAAGCCCGCGCCGCCTGCCACAAGGATCGTCATCCGGTTCGGTGTCGTCATGTCATCCTCCACTTGCGTTCAGGGTTCGACAGGGGCAGCCTCGATCGCCCCGATCATCTCGCGCGCGCGGGCGCGGCCGGTATGGCCTGCCAGCACCACCTGCCGGGCAGCCTGTCCTAGGCGGCGCGACTGCGCGGCGTCCGCCCCCTGCAGGGCGCGAACCACGTCGCCCGTGTCCCGCGCGATGGCGATGGCCGTTCCGTCCGCGAACAACTCGTCCAGACCCGGCCAGTCATCGCTGATGACCGGCACGCCGCAGGACCCGGCCTCGAACAGGCGGACGCTGGGGGACCAGCCCATGCGGCGCATCGCCGCCCGCGTCACGTTCAGGGTGAAGCGCTGCGCGTTGTAGAAGGCGGGATGGTCGGCGGGGGGCAGATGCTCGATCCGGTCCACGTTGGCGGGCCAATCGATGTCGTCCGGGTATTGCGGCCCGGCCACGACGAAGCGCATGTTGGGCAACAGCCGCGCGGGTTCCAGCAGCAGCGCATCCAGCGTCGGCTGGCGGTCGGGGGAATAGGTGCCCAGATATCCGAAGTCCCAGCGTTTCGGCAGGTCAAGCGCGGGATAAAGCGCATCGTCCACCGAACAATACAGCGCCTCGGCCCGGCGCGCGCCGCGGACATCGCGCAGATGCGTCAGCACCTCGCCGCCCGAGAAGCTGAAATAGATGTCGAACAGCGGAATCTGCCGGGGCGCCAGATACTCGCAGGTGCCGTCGTCCAAGGCCTGCATCGTTACCGGCGTATCGATGTCATAGAAGGTCAGTTGCCGCAGGCCCATGCCCGCCAGCCGGTCGATCAGCGCGATGCCGTCGGGGACATAGGATCCGACCATCACGCTGTCGGCCGCCCGCAGCCGGTCGCCATATTCCGCCAGCATCGCCCCCATGTCGTCATACAGCACAAGCTCGCAGAAATCGGGCGCGGGCAGGTCGCGGTGGGGCGCATACCAGGGGGTGTCGCGTTCCAGGAACAGCACGCGATGGCCTTCGGCGGACAGACCCTTGATCAGCGCCCGAAAGGTCGTCGCATGGCCGTTCCCCCAGGAGGAGGACAGCGACAGGCCCAGGATCACGATGTCCCTGCGGCGGCCGGGGCTTGCGATGTTCATTCCGCGGCCTCCATCCGCCCGGCATGGGCGCGGAACAGCGCGTCTGCCTGTTCGGCCCGATTGGCATAGGTGTGGTCGGCCAGCACGCGCGCCAGGGCGGCGCGGCCGATCCGCGCGGCGCGGTCGGGGCTGGTGCCGGCCAGCAGGTCGGCCACGTCCTGACCGTCGCGGGCGACCAGCACCTCCTCGCCGGGTTTGAGGAACAGTTCGATCCCCTCCCACTGGTCGGTGATGAGGCAGGCGCCCGCACCCGCTGCCTCGAAAACGCGGGTGGCGGGGGAAAAGCCGTTGGCCGCCATGCTGTCGCGGGCCACGTTCAGCACCATGCGCGGCGTGCAGTTCAGCGCGTTGTGATCGCCGGTGCCGACATGGCCCAGCTTGCGGATGTTGCCGGGCATCGGCACGTCGCCCCAGCCCGACCCGCCGATCAGGAAGGACTGGTCGGGCGCCAGCCCGGCGGGCTTCAGGAAGAACTCGGCCACGCGCGAGTCGCGGTCGGGCAGGCGGTTGCCCAGGAAGGCCAGGTCGCAGGCGAAGCGCGGGTCAGGATCGACCGGGAAGTGGGTTTCGGGGTCAAGCGCGTTATAGACCGGCACGCATTCCCGCGCGCCAAGGCCGCGATAGGCCGCGACCACCGGATCGCCGCCGCCATAGGTCAGCACCAGATCCAGGTCGGGCAGCATCCGCCGCAGCGGATGATCGGGCGCCGCGCGCATTTCGGCCAGCGTGGCAGGTGCGTCCACGTCCCAGAAGACGCGCAGCGCGCCGGGTCGAGCCGCCGCCATCACGCGGGTCAGCAGCAGGTCGTCCTGGAAGCCCACGCCGGATGCCTTGACGACGATGTCGAAATCCGCGGCTTGGGTTGCCACCTGCTCCAGGGCCTCGACGGTGCCGTCATAGACCACCACCTGGCACCATTCCGGCGGGTCGATGTCGCGATTGGCCTGGCGGTCGTAGACATCCGGTTCGAAGAAGGTGATGTCATAGCCCCGTGCGGCCAGTGCCTTGAGCATCCCGCGGTAATAGGTCGCCGCCCCGTTCCAATAGGCCGACAGAAGGCTGGATCCGTAAAAGGCGATCTTCATGCGCTTTTCCTTTCGCGGGCGGACAGGGTGTCGAGGATGGCCAGCAGTTCGCTGGCGCGATGGGCGCAAGTGTGGCGGGCGCGAATGGTTTCCAGCCCCCGCGCGGCCTGTTCGGCGCGGGCTGCGGGATCGTTCACCAGTTCGCGCAGATGGGCGCGCATCTGGTCGCCGTCTTGCGCCCAGCGGAAGTCGCCGTCGCGGAACAGCCCCTCGGTGTCCGACCAGGGGGCCGACACCAGGGGGATGCCGCAGGCCAAGGCCTCGAAGGGGCGGATGGTGGGGATGCCTGGCAGTTCGCGGACATATGGGCCGCGCGGGACATGGACGGTGACGCGGTGGCGGGCAAAGGCCTCGGGCGCGCGGGCGTTGGCGATCCAGCCGCCATAGGCGATGCTCGCCTCTGCCAACTGCCGCAGCGCGTGGTCGGGATAGCGGACGCCGCGCACGGTGGCGCGCAGATTCAGGTCGCGGGCGGGCCGGATCAGGAACTCGGCCAGTTCGGCGCTGCGTTCGTCGTCGCCCCAGTTGCCGATCCAGATCAGGTCGCCTTCTTCCTGCGCTTGAAGTGGATGGAACAGGGCGGTGTCGGCGGCCTCGTGCCAGGTGAAGACCTGCCGTCCCCAGCCCGCCTTCAGATAGCGTTCGCGCAGCGTTTCGCCGAAGGCCAGGATGCCGTCGTAACCCGACAGGTCCAGGCCCGCGATCTCTCCCTCGCGGCTGACGGCGCGGTGGTGGGTGTCGTGGAACAGCGCGGTGAAGCGGCCGCCCGCGCGGCGCAGATCGCCGATGCGCTTGACCAGGGCGGGGTCTGACCATTCGTGGACCACCACCACATCGGCCCCCTCCACAGCCGCCGCATGGTCGAAGTCCGCCCCGTAGATCTGCGATTGCAGCATGGGAAAAGTCGCGTGGAAATCCGCCACTGCCTGCGGGCCGCCGTCGGCCAGCAGGTTCTGGCGGCTCCAGCTGTCCTCGGGTTCCAGGGCGCGGGCGTGATGGCCCAGGGCCAGCAGTTCCCGCATCACGCCGCGCAAGAAATGGGCGTTGCCGTGGTTCCAGTCCGAGATCAGCGAGTGGGTGTAGAACAGGAAGCGCATGTCACCTCGTGGCGGTGCGGGGTTGCGGTTCGGTCAGGCGGGCGTAAAGCCCCAGCATCGCGTCGGATTGCGCGGCGGGCGAATAATGCCGCGATCGCAGCAGCGCGGCCCGGCCCAGGCGGCGGCGTTCGCCGGAGTCGCGGGCCAGGGCATTGACCGCATGGGCCAGGGCATCCGGATCCGCCGGGTCGAAAAAGGTCGCGGCGCTGTCCCACAATTCGCGAAAGGTCGGGATGTCGGCCAGAACCAGCGGGATCGCCGTTCCTGCCGCCTCGGCCACGGCCAGCCCGAATGGCTCGTAGAGCGAGGGCGAGACGAAGATGCCCGCGTCGCGCATCAGCGCCATGGCCCGGTCATGGGGCAGGTTCCCCGCCGTCGTGGCGTGCAGCGCGGTGAACCGCTGGCCGGTGGGCGCTTCCACCGGACCCAGCATGGTCACCGGCCAGTCCATCCGCCGGGCTGCGGCATCAAGAACGGCACCGTTCTTGCCATCGTCCCACCAGCGGCCGGACGCGGCGACCATCGGCCAGTCGGCAGTGCGGTGGGCGGCGGGGGCCACGGCATTGGGAACCACGGCCGCCGCGACGCCGTAAACGCGCCGCAGCAGATCGGCATGGGACCGCGAGGGCGCAACCACGGCATCGGCGCGGGCAAGCCCTGCGGCGTTCAGGCCGCGCTGCCAGCCCCAGCCGTCGGGCAGGTCGCTGTTCCTGACGGCGCGGAACCAGGTGGCGACGCAGGAATGGCTGACCGCCACCACCGGCAGGGGTGTGCGCAGTCCCGCGGCCTGCGTGGGCAGGTTCAGGTGGATCAGGTCCGCCCGGTGCCGGGCCGCGGCCTCGGCCACCGCCTGTGGCACGCAGGCCAGGGCGTGGGCATCGGCGACCATCCAGTCCAGCGGCAGGCCGGTCCAGTCCAGGACGCCCAGTGCCTCGGCCTCGGCCCGCTGGTCGGGGCTGGGCGTGGGGCCGAAGCCCAGGAACACCACCTCGACGCCGAGCGCCCGGGCCAGGTCCATCGCGTATCGCCAGACCCCGCCTGCCGCATCCAGGGTCATAAGGACGCGCAGGCTCATGCACGCACCCGCAGGGCTTCCCGTTCGGGGAAGCTGCGGTTGGCGCGCAACCAGGCGGCCAGATCCGCCAGCCCCTCGCGCCAGCCGGTGCGGGCCTGCCAGCCGGTCTCGGCCGTCAGGCGGGCGGTATCGGCCACGAAGTAATACTGGTCCCCCTGCCGCCAGTCGGAAAAGGACAGCGGCACGGGATGGTTCACCACGCGTTCGATCTCGTGCAGGACCAGCTTCAGGCTGACCGAGTTCCTGGCCCCGCCGCCCAGGTTGAAGGCCTGTCCCTTCAGCCGCCCGATCCGGTCCAGAACCATCCGGTAGGCCGCCACCGCGTCCGAGACATGCAGGATGTCGCGCACCTGCTTGCCGTTGCCATAAACGGAAATCGGTTCGCCCATCAGGGCGCGGATCAGGAAATGGGCGACCCAGCCCTGATCCTCGGTCCCGAACTGGCGCGGGCCATAGATGCAGGACATCCGCAACACGGCCGAGGGGATGTCGTAGCTTTTGGCATAGTCCAGCACATACTGGTCCGCCACGCCCTTGGAGCAGCCATAGGGCGTGCAGAAGTCCAGCGGGCGCGTCTCGTCGATGCCGTTTTCGCGGATGCGGGCATCGGCGGGAACATAGCGGTCGTCGCTTTCCAGCATCCGCAGGTCTTCAAGCGCGCCATAGACCTTGTTCGTCGAGGCAAACAGGATCGGCACCGGGCGGCCCGTGGCGCGGATCGCCTCGAGCACGTTGATGGTGCCGCGGGCGTTGACCTCGAAATCCTCCATCGGCGCGGTCAGGCTGGTGGTGACGGCGGTCTGCGCGGCCAGGTGGATCACCGCCTGGGCATCGCGCATGGCGTCGCGCATGGCCGTCTCGTCGCGCAGGTCGGCGGGCATCGGGTGGACGCGGTCGCCGTGCCGGTCGGTCAGCCAGCGGAGGTTCTGGTCCACGCCGGGGCGGGACAGGTTGTCCACCACCACCACGTCATGGCCGTCCGACAGGAAGCTGTCGGCCAGGTTCGAGCCGATGAAGCCGCTGCCGCCGGTGATGACGACCGGACGCACCGCCCGGCTGATCGAGGGGGCGGCCAGATGCGTCACCTCGCGCAGGCGGGCCACGCCGCCGTCCTTCAGCAGCCGCGCCAGCAGCTTGGGCTGCCCGTCCGCATCGACGGCGCCCATGTGGTAATGGCGCGGGTCGAACCACAGCCCTTCCTGCACGGCCACGTCGCGCGCCAGATCCTGCCAGCCATACCAGTAAAGACGATCCGCCGGCGCCTCGACCGCGTTGGCGAAGCGGCGGGCCTGTTCCATCTGGTCGCCGCGCCAGGTGGAATAGCCGGTTTCGGTGATCCAGATTTCCGGCGCGCCGTAGCGGGCCAGCACCGCGCGCATCTCGCCCAGGTGCATGTCCCAGCCCTGCCAGGCGCCTTCCTCGCTGTCCCATGTGCCCGGAAAGCCGTGAAAGCCCACCGCGTCGCATTGGGCCAGCACGCCCCGCTGGCCCATCAGGTCCAGCCACAGGGGATCGAAGGGGCAGGGGCCGCCCAGCACGGCCTTCCAGCCGCGCTGCTTCACCCAATAGGCCGCGCCGCCGACCATTTCCGAGAACAACTGGTAGTCGTGGTCCTCGCGCCAGTCCCAGTCCAACAGGTTGTTGGGTTCGTTCCACAATTCGATATGGCTGAAATGGCGGCCATAGCGGTTCAGGACATGGTCGATGAAATCGGCGTAGTCCTTGAGGACCACGGGCGCGCCGGTGCTGCGTCCGTTCCGGGACATGGACGGCGGCGTGTAATGGACGCAGGGCAGAAGGTCGATCTGCTTGCCCAGCTTGGGGATCAGCCAGTCGAACCAGGCCTCGCCGCCCGGCGACAGGTATTCCGCCCAGCTGAGATGCGTGCGCAGGTGGCCGGCGCCAGAGGCCAGAAGCTCGGGCAGCGCCTGTTCGACGCGGTCATGTTCGCCGGGGCGGAACCATTCGACGAAGCCATAACCCTTCATGAAACGAGCCTCCGCTCCTCCAGTTGCCGGCGCATCTCGGCGCCGCGATCCACGACGACTTCGCCGCGTACCCAGGTGACGAACTCGTCCAGCGAATCCTCAAGCTTTTCCTGCGGCTCGAAGCCCAGCAACTCGCGCGCCTTCGAAATGTCGGCGAAGCAGTTGCGGATGTCCCCGGCGCGATACTTGCCGGTGATCTCGGGGGTCAGGTCCGGCAGGCCCATGGCATCGGCCAGCAGCGTCGCCACCTGCGTCACGGTATAGGCGTTGCCCGAACCGATGTTGAACAGCTCGCCCGCGGCGGCCGGGGTCTCGTAGGCCAGGCGGAAAGCGCGGGCCACGTCGCGGACATGGACGAAGTCGCGGCGCTGCTGCCCATCCTCGAAGATCGTGGGCCGTTCGCCCGAGGCCAGACGCGAGGCGAAGTTGGCCAGAACCCCGGTATAGGGGTTGGACAGCGCCTGCCCCGCGCCAAAGACGTTGAACAGCCGCAGGGCCACCGCCTCGACCTCGTAGGCCTCGCCGAAGATCATCACTGCGCGTTCCTGCGCGTATTTCGTCAGCGCATAGATCGAGGCCAGGTCGGGGCGCTTGTGTTCGTTGGTCGGGTGCGGCGTCAGGGCCGCGCCGTCGGGGGCCAGCGGATCCCAGTTGCCGGCGCGCACCTCGGACGGCTTGCGGCGAACGGTTTCCAGAAGGCTGCCGTCAGGGCGGGCGTAATAGCCTTCGCCATAGACGCTCATGGAACTGGCGACGACCATGCGCTTGACCGGATGGGCCAGCATCGCTTCCAGCAGGACCGCCGTGCCCAGGTCGTTCGCGCCGGTATAGCGGGCGATCTCGTACATCGACTGGCCGACGCCAACCTCGGCCGCCAGGTGGATGACGCCATCGCAGCCTTCAAGCGCGCGGCGCAGGCGGTCGGGATCCTGGACGTCGCCACGCACCAGTTCGGCGCCGTCCGGGATCTGCGGCTGGCCGCCGCCGTGGACCTGGTCGATCAGCGCGTCGTAAAGGCGCACCTGATGGCCATGGGCCAGCATCTCCTCGGCCACATGGCGTCCAATGAAGCCGCAGCCCCCGGTTATCAGCACCTTCGTCATTGACCCGTCCCCTGTCGTTCAACACAATGTGAAACCGGGGGCCGCGGGTCGGGTTCCCAAGAAAATGCCCGATCCCTCCGAGGCTTAAGGCGGGCTGCTTCTTGTTCATCATCAATGATGACTTCTTCTTCAACCTTTTCAGTCACTTCGTTGAAGGGAAAAATATCGGGGGAACATGGGCCATTTTCTGCCGTTTCTGCAAGTCGGAAGCGCGGCGCCGCCCGCGCACAGCCCAGCGAGGTGAGGATGAACCAGCCAGCCAGACATTTCACGACGGATGCGGATCTGATGCGGGCGGTCCGCCTGACCGGCGCGGGTCAGATCGCCGTCGAGCAGCTTCCCCTGCCGGAACCCGGCCCGGGCCAGATCCGCATCCGGCTGGAAGGCTGCGGGGTCTGCGCCTCGAACCTGGAACCCTGGGCGGGGCCTGACTGGATGACCTTTCCGACCGAGCCGGGCGGGCTGGGCCACGAGGGCTGGGGCCGGATCGACGCGCTTGGCACGGATGTGGCCGATCTGCGCGAAGGGCAGCGGGTCGCCTTCCTGGGGCAGCGTGGATATGCCACGCACGAGGTCGTGGAGGCTGCAATGGTCGTGCCGCTGCCCGACAGCATCGCAGGCCCGTTCCCGGGCGAGCCTTTTGCCTGCGCGATGAACATCTTCCGCCGATCGGGCATCGGGCAGGGCGACCGGGTGGCGATCATCGGCATCGGTTTCCTGGGCGCCGTGCTGACCCGGCTTGCCGCCAATGTCGGGGCCGAGGTCATCGCGATCTCGCGCCGCCCATCGTCCCTGGCGCTTGCCCGGCAGATGGGCGCGGCCCGCACGGTCCCGATGGAGGATCACCATGCCATCATCGGGCAGGTGTCCGACCTGACGGACGGCCGCTTCTGCGACGTGGTGATCGAGGCCGTGGGCAAGCAATGGCCGCTGGATCTGGCCGGAGAGATCGTGGCCGAGGGCGGACGCCTGGTCGTCGCGGGCTATCACCAGGACGGGCCGCGGCAGGTCAACATGCAGAACTGGAACTGGCGCGGCATCAACGTGGTCAATGCCCATGAGCGCCGCCCCGAGGTTTACCTGCAAGGCCTGCGCGACGCCATTGCCGCGATCGAGGCGGGGCGGCTGGATCCCGCGCCGCTGCTGACCCATGTCTTCCCGCTGGAGGCCCTGGATCAGGCGCTTGACGCCACCCGCGACAAGCCCGAGGGACTGGTAAAGGCCTATGTCACATGCGCATGACCGCCGCCCCCGCCCCGCAGGTCAAGGCCGCGCCCCGCATCGCCTTTCTGGGCCTTGGCTGGATCGGGCGCCATCGGATGCGGGCGATCTGCGACGGGACCAAGGTCGAGGTCGTGGGCCTGGCCGATCCGTCCGACGACTGCCTGGCGGAAGCCGCGGCCCTTGCCCCGGAGGCCGCGACGGGCCGGACGCTTGACGACCTGCTGGCGACCCGGCCCGACGGGGTGGTGATCGCCACGCCATCGGCGCTGCACGCGGAACAGACGATCCGCGCCCTTGACGCCGGTTGCGCGGTCTTCTGCCAGAAGCCCCTGGGCCGGACCGAGGCCGAGGCCCGCGCCGCCGTCGAGGCCGCGCGCCGGGCCGACCGGCTGCTGGCAGTGGACCTGTCCTATCGCGGGACGCGCGCCCTGCAGGCGCTGCGCGACCAGGTGCAGGGCGGCGGCCTGGGACGTGTCTTCGCAATGGATCTGGTCTTTCACAACGCCTATGGCCCGGACAAGCCCTGGTTCTATGACAAGGCGCAGTCGGGGGGCGGGCCGCTGATGGATCTGGGCGTCCACCTGATCGACAGCGCGCTGTGGTGCCTGGATTTCCCCCGCATCGACCGGATCGCGGGCCGCATCTGTCGCGAGGGCAACCCAAACGTGCCGGAGGACCAGGTCGAGGATTACGCCTCGGCCAGCCTGACCACCGACAGCGGCATTGCCATCAACATCGCCTGTTCCTGGCGGCTGCACGCGGGGACCGAGGCGAAGATCGAGATGCATGTCCACGGCACCGGGGGCGGCGCGTCGCTGACCAATCCGGGCGGCGGCTTCTACGACTTCGCAGCCCATCGCCACGACGGCACGGCCACCCGCGAACTGGTCGGCCCGCCGGACGACTGGGGCGGCCGGATGGCGCAGGCCTGGGCGCGGCAACTTGCGGTGGATCCGCGCTTCGAGCCGCAGGCCGAACGGCTGGTCGATCTGGCGCGGGTGATCGACGGGATCTATGGCCAGGCGCGGGGCGGGCGAAGCTAGATACAGCGTTGGCGCGGGCAGGCCGGATCAGGTGGCGGCCTGCCCGCCAAGATCGCCTGGACGGATGACGCGGTTGACCAAGCCGTGCTTCTCGATCTGGGGCGCGCGCAGGTAGCAGTTGTTCCGTGCATGTTCCAGCAGGTTCTCGACCGAGATGTCGCTGCCCTCGACGAACTCGCGAAATCCCTCCAGTTCAAGTGCCTTCGAGGTTTCCAGAAGCGAAAGCTGTTCCCGCACGATCTGCAGGCAGGCCTGGATCGGGCCCTTCAGCTCCAGGGTCTGGGTCAGGTGGCGTTCGTGGATCAGAAGCACCGCATCTTCGGTCAGGTAGCGCAGCGTCCGGGGGAAGGCCGCCAGGATCGTGACCCCGGCCGAATAGACATAGGATTTGCCGATGATCCGGCCGGTTCGTCCCGGCTCGGCCAGGAAATAGCGGATTTCGCTTGCGATGCGGCGCCCGATGTCGGCGTCGCCGCCCTGGGTGTTCAACTCCATCAGCAAGGGCAGTCCGTCGCGCCGGACATGGGCCAGCTTTTCAAGAAAGAAGCCAAGGGCCGACTGATCAATCGGGCCGTTGATCCAGACATTGGGTTCGAACAAGAGGCTTGAAAGGTCGGGGTCCGTCTGCTTGTCCGGCATGATCGCAGTCCCTTGCTTCTGGGGGTCAACCGGCCGTGGGACCGGATGTTCCCCCGCCTGTCGCACTGCCATCCGGCCGGAATCAGGCCCGCAGGGCGCCGCCCGAGGTTCCCGACACCGGGAACGAGATCGCGCATCGGACACCGTCCGGATCAAGGTCGAACCTGACGCGGGCCTTCATCTGATAGGGCAGCGCCTGCTCGATCAACTCGCGCCCTTGGCCGCGGCCTATCTGGTCCTCGGCCGGCATCGACACGCCGCTTTCCCGCCACAGCACATGCAGCCAGGGCTTGCCCTGGGCTTCCGGCGGCTCCAGCCTCCAGGTGATGTCCAACCGGGCGGCGGGCTGTCCCAGGGCACCGTATTTGACGGCATTGGTTGCCAGTTCATGCAGCACCAGGGCCAGCGTCTGCACGGTCGAGGAACGCAGCCTGACCCCTGCTGGTCCCTCCAGCGTCACGCGGTCCGCCGTCGCGGGCATGGCCGACAGTTCGGACCGGATCAGTTCGTCGAAGGTCACGCGGTCGTGGTCGTTCAGGCGCGACAGAAGGCCCTGCACGCGGGCAAGGGCGTCCAGCCGCTTGCCGAAGCGGTCCTGGAAATCCGCAAGGCTGACGCTTGTGCTGCCGGTCCGTTCGGCCAGGGCGCGGACCACGCTCATCAGGTTGCGGGTCCGGTGCTGAAGCTCGGCCACCAGCAGCTTCTGCCGGTCCTCCCATTCGCGCCGCTGAGTGGTGTCGATCATCGCGCCGATCATCCGCACCGGCCTGCCGGCATCGTCATACTGAAACCGGCCGCGGCCATGCAGCCAACGCACCGAGCCATCGGGATGCATGACCCGGAATTCGCGCCCGTATTCCTGATGTGTCTCCATCGCGTGGCGCAGGGCCTGTTCGGTGGCTTCCTTGTCATCGGGATGAAGCCGCGCCGCCCATGTCTCGTAGCTTGGCTCGACCTCTCCGACGCGATAGCCCTCCATGCGGAAATGCTCGTCCGACCAGTGGACACGGTTCGTCTGGACGTTCCAGTCCCACAAGCCCAGCCTGCCGACCTCCACGGCGCTGCGCAGGCGTTCCTCGCTTTGCTCCAACCGCTGCTCGGCCAGCTTCGCCTCGGTGATGTCATGGCCGACGCCGCCGATCATCACCACCTTTCCGGCGGTATCGGTGATGGGAAAGTCGGTGTTGCGCAGCCAGCGGATCTGGCCGTCCAGGGGCCGGCGGATGCGGTATTCGAAGGTCACGTGCTCCCCGGTCCGCACCTGCCGGATCCGCGCGTTCGCGGCCTTTCGGTCGGCGGGAAGGACCAGGCCCAGCCAGTTTCGATAGTTGTTGCCTGACAGGGCGCGGCTCCGGTCGATGCCGTAGATCGTCTCGAAGGCGGGGGTCAGATAAGTCCATCGCAGCGTTTCGGCATCGCGGATCCACAGGACGTCCTGCGACGCCTGGCTGAACTGGCTGAAAAGGTCTTCCCGTTCGCGAAGCGCGGCCTGGGCTTCATGCCGGTGGGTGATGTCCAGCACGAATTCGACATAGCCGTCGTCGACCTTGCGGGCGGTGAACAGCCCCCACCACCGCGTCCCGTCGCGGCGGAGATACTGCTTCTCGTAGGGCTTTCCCTCACCCGTGGTCTCGACTTCCTGGACGAAGCGGGCAGATGCGTCGTGGAATTCGGGCGGGGTCAGTTCACGCCAGGATTTGCCCAGGACGTCCTCGCGTTCAAAGCCGCTCATTGCCAGGAACGCCTCGTTCACGTCGTTCAGCCTGCCGTCGCGGCGCCAGAACAGCATCCCCACGGTGCTGATGGAAAAGGCGGCGCGCAGCCGCGCCTCGCTGTGGCGCAAGGCGCTGTCCGCGCGGACCCGTTCCATCGCAGCCCAGGTCCGCTCGGCCGCTTCCTCGACAAGGGCCACCTCGCCCGGTGACCAGCGGCGGGGCCTGGCCGTGCTGGCCACCATCGACCAGAGCGGCCTGCCCGGCCCCGCCCGCACCGTCGAGGCCACCGCCGCCCGCAGCCCCAGGTCGCGGCGGAAGGCTTGTTCCGCCGGGGACAGCCCCTCACTGTCGTGGCTGTCGTCGATGACCAGGGTCTTGGTCATGGCTTCCCGAAACGAGGCCTGGAAATCCGACAAGCGGACTTGAACCGGCAGGGGCGCCGCATCGCCGCGCGCGATCTGGTGGGTGATGTCGGCCCGGTCCTCGGCCAGCCGGTAGGCGGCGATGAAACAACGGTCGAGCCTGAGCTGGTCGGTCAGCATCCCCATCGCCCGATCTGCGACCCCGTCCGCATCGGGTTCCACCCGCAGGGCATCGGAAAGGCGCAAAAGGAACGCCTGCCATTCCTCTCGCTCTCGGCGCTCGGTCGTATCCTGGAAGACGACGCAGACTTGGCGGCTGTCCGGGGCACCGACCGGCGTGGCATAGACGTCGTACCAGCGGCCCGTGTCGTTGTGATGGCTTTCAAAGCGCCTAGCGCGTCCCGTCCGGACGATCTCGGCGTAATGTTCGATCCACGGGGCTTCCAATCCTGGCGATACCTCGCTTCTGCGTTTGCCTTCGATGCCCGATAGGCCGGTGTGCAGTTCGAACGCCTTGTTCACCTCGACAAAGCGGTAATCGGGGGGACCGCCCAAGGGGTCGTCGATGATGTCGAGAACGCAGAAGCCTTCGTCGATCGAATCGAACAGGGTGCGGAACTTCTGTTCGCTGTCGCGAAGGGCCGCATCGGTGCGCGCCCGCATGATGTCCGCCCAAAGCCGCCCGGCCACTTCCTGCACCAGGCGGATCTGGGCGTCGGGCCAAGGGCAGGGGTCATGGCCCAGCACGGTCAGGTGCGCGACAAGCCTGCCCTGGATCCGCACAGGCACCGCCAGCAGCGCCCTTGCCCCTTGCCGGAACAGGGCAGCCAGGTCGGGCCGCGCAGAGGCGGCATTGTCGTCCAAGACGGCCTCGACAATCCTGCCGGAGCGGAGATCCTGCATGATCGGGTCCGCCAAGGCGGAAAGGCCGCCCGTTCCGCCGTCATCGGCGCACCAGCCGGACAAGACCCCATCGACCTCCGAAAAGACGACGCGCAGCGCGTCCAGCCTGTTGGCCAGCATTCGCGCAGCCGTCGCGACCACCGCGGCGGGATCGGGCTTGGCGCGCATCGCGTCGCTCAACGCCAGCAGGAAGGCCGGGCCGTCGTCGGGCAGGGGCACCGCCATCGTGTCGGGATTTTCCCCAGGGTCCGCAGGCTTGGGAGGGAAATCGTCAGACATGGATCCTCCGGAACATTGCCGGGCGTGGGGGGCCATTATGCGGCCGGGCGGCGCGATGCGCCAACGGAAACAACGTCCGCTTTCTGGTGTTCACCCTGGCCACTGCGACAGCCCGACGGAACATCCCCCGGCCCACCGGGTTGACCCTGCAGGAGGACGTGCCATGACCCGCGAAAAGCCCAAGGATCCCAATCCCGCCGCCGATCCGCCCCGCCATAACGGCCAGGGGGACCACGAGGGGGTGCCCCATTCGCCCGAGGAGTTCGACGTGATGAACCCCGCCAAGGCCGAAAAGACCCCCGGCGGGCCGCAGGAAAACATGTAGGCAACGTGAGGACCCCGCGCCTTGTGGCGCGGGGTCTTTCCCCCGGCCGTCTTCAGCGTGGGCAGAAATCGGTGTCGGGGCGGATGCGGCGGCAATAGGCGGCCGCAAGCTGCGCCGTCCGATCCAGGTCGGCCAGGTCGATCACCTCGCAAGGCGTGTGCATATAGCGAAGCGGCACGCTGAGAAGCCCGGTCGCCATGCCGTTCAGGCTGATCTGCATGACCTGCGCATCGGTTGGCGTGGTGCCTGCCGTCGCATGAACCTGGCAGGCTATGTCGTCCTCGGTCGCGGCCTGCATCAGGATGTCGAAGACCGCGTCGCTGGTATTGGCGCCCCGGTCGATGCCCGGCCCCTTGCCGATGTCCAGCACGCCATAGCGGCGCACATCCGCGTTGGGATAATCGGTCGCCTGGCCCATGTCCACGGCAAGGCCGGTGCGCGCGTTGATCCTGTGGGCGGCGATCTGCGCCCCGCGGGATCCGATCTCCTCCTGAACGGCGGCCACGGCATAGACGCCCACCTCGGGGTGGAGACCGCCGTCCTGGCGCAGCAGCCGCAGCGCCTCGGCCACGACATAAAGGCCGCCCTTGTTGTCAAAGGCCCGCGCCACCGCCCTGCTGCCCATCAGGGGCTGGAACTCGTACTGGAACGTCACCACATCGCCCACGCGCGCGGCCTTTTCGGCCTGGTCGCGGGACGTCGCACCGATGTCGATCCACATCTCGGACATCTTCGGCTTCTGGCCGGCCTCGTCGGGGTCCAGAAGGTGGATCGCCTTGCGGCCGATGACGCCCGGCACCCGGTCCTTGCCATGCACCCAGACCCGCTGGCCAAGCAGGGTCGTGCTGTCATGACCGCCGATCGGGCTGAAATACAGCAGCCCGTCATCGGCGATGTAGTGGATGATGAAGCCGATCTCGTCCAGATGGGCGGTCAGCATCACCCGCATCTCGGCCTCGGGGTTCAGGACGGCGATGACATTGCCCACGATGTCGACCTCGACCTTGTCCGCGAAATCCTTCACGCGGTCGCGAAACACCGTGGCCGAGGGCTGTTCGCTGCCGCTGGGCGATGGGGCGGCGATAAGGGAGGTCAGGAAATCCAGGGATTCGGGCGCCATGTCGGTGATCCTTCGGTCTTGGGCATTCGGGCTGTTCAAAGGACCGAGCCTGCCCTTTGTTCCCGGATTTCCGTCCCGACAAACAAAAGCTGCCTCCCGTGTCCCGGCCGCGCCGGAGGACCGGGCCCATTGCCTTGCCCTTGGCGCGGACCGTTCGGGGGGATATGCCAGCCGCGGGACATGCAGAAAGGGAAGGGGTCGGGATGGCGCTGCTTCTGGGGATCGACAACGGGCTGACCGTCACCAAGGCGGTGATCTTCGCCGAGAATGGTCAGGTCCTGGCAACCGCCCGCCGCCGCGTCGCGCAGTCCATGCCCTGCGCGCGTCATGTCGAGCGGGACATGGGCGATCTGTGGACCCAGACCGCCGCCGCCATTGCCGAAGCCGTCGCCTCCTGCGGCCGCCCCGCGACCCAGATCGCCGCCGTGGCCGCGACCGCGCATGGCGACGGGCTTTACCTTCTGGACCGGCAGGCGCAGCCGCTGGGGCCGGGGATCCTGTCGCTGGACAGCCGCGCGGGCGATCTGGCAGGGGCCTGGCTGCGCGACGGCACAGCCGAACGCGCCCTGGCGCTGACCGGACAGGTTCCCCATGCCTCGGCCCCGTCGGCGATCCTGGCCTGGATCCGCGACAACCAGCCCGAGCGCTTCGGCCGGATCGGCCATGTGCTGGCCTGCAAGGACTGGCTGACCTTCTGCCTGACCGGCCGGATCGGCACCGACCTGACCGAGGCCAGCACGTCATTCACCAATGTCGGCACCCAGAACTTCGACCCGGACGCGCTTGCCGTCTTCGGGCTGGGCGCGCTGCGCAACGCGCTGCCCCCTGTCGCGCTGCCCGATCAGGTCGTGGGTCATGTGACCGGGGCGGCGGCTGCCGCGACCGGGCTTGCGCCGGGCACGCCGGTCGTGGCGGGGCTGCATGACGTGACCGCCTCGGCCCTGGGATCGGGCGGCTATGGCCGGGGCACGGTCGCCATCGTCGCCGGGACCTATTCCATCAACGAGACGGTGTCGGCCGAACCCCGCACCGATGCCCGCTGGTTCTGCCGCAACGGGCTGCGGCGGGGGGAATGGAACGCCATGTCGATCTCGCCCGCATCGGCGGCGAACTATGACTGGTTTCTGGACACGCTCTGCGGCAGTGACCGCCGCGCGGCTGAAGCCGAGGGCCGCGCCTTCCACGCCGAGATCGTGCCCGAGATCGCGGCCGCGCTGTCGCGCCCGTCCTCTGCGATCTTCCATCCCTACCTGTTCGGATCACCCCACGGCCCGCAGGCCAGCGGCGCCTTCCTGGGCCTGCACGGCTGGCACGACCGGGGCCAGATGCTGCGCGCCGTGGTCGAGGGGATCGCCTTCAACCACCGCCACCATGTCGATGCTCTGCGCGACGGCTTTGCGCCCGGCGCGGCGCGGCTGACCGGCGGCATCTCGCGCAGCCCGGTCTTCGCGCAACTGTTCGCGGACGTGCTGGACATGCCCGTCACCACCAGCGACACGGACGAGGCCGCCGCCTGGGGCGCGGCGCTGTGCGCGGGGTCGGGCGCGGGCCTGTTCGACAGCCCCGTCGCCGATCCGCGCGACTTGGCCGCGCTGACCACCACCTACCACCCGGACCCCGGCCGCGCGGCGGACCTGTCGCGCCGCTACGGCGTCTTCAACAATCTTGTCGCCGCGTTGTCGCCGCTTTGGCCGCGGATCGAGGATCTGGCAAAGGCTTCCCATGACTGACATCCAGGACATCGACGTGCTGATCCTCGGCGCCGGCATCAACGGCGCGGGGCTGTTCCGCGACCTCTGCGAACAGGGGCTGCGCTGCGTGATCGCGGACAAGGGCGATTTCGGCGGCGGCACCTCGGCCGCGCCGTCGCGGCTGATCCACGGCGGCATCAAGTATCTGGAAACGGGCGAGTTGCGCCTGGTCGCGCAGTCCACGCTGGAACGCAACTTGTTGCTGAAGAACGCCCCCCATCTGGTGCGCCCGCTGCCCACGGTGATCCCGATCTTTTCCTGGCTGAAGGGGGTGGGAGCCGCCTTGCGGACGCTGCTGGGATCGACGACCGCTCCGCGCAGCAGGGGCGTGCTGCTGATGAAGACCGGGCTGGCGATGTATGATTTCTATGGCCGCCGCCACAGGGTCATGCCCCGCCACCAGCTGTGGTCGAGGAAGCGCGCGATCCGCGAGATCCCGCCCATCACCCCGCGCATCGTCGCGGCGGGGCAATACTACGACGCGACCGTGGCCCTGCCGGAACGGCTGGTCTGGGAACTGCTGGCCGAGGGGATGCGCGCCAGTCCGCAATCGCAGGCCCTGAACTATGCCACGCTGGAGGGGGCAGGGGGCGCGGTGCTGCGTCTGGACACGCCCGCCGGCCTGCAGGCGCTGCGGCCCCGGATCGTGGTCAACGCCGCCGGCCCCTGGATCGACCGGGTGAACGCGGCGCTTGGCGCGCCCTCGCGCCTGATCGGGGGGACCAAGGGGTCGCATATCCTGCTGGATCACCCCGACCTGATCGCCACGCTGAAGGGCCGGATGATCTATTTCGAGGCCGATGACGGCCGCATCTGCCTGGTCTTCGACTATCTGGGCCGGGCGCTTGTGGGATCGACCGACACCCGCGACGACGACCCCGACAACGTGGCCTGCGACGATGCCGAGATTGATTATTTCCTGGATGCGCTGCGCGGGTTGCTGCCGGGGCTGAGCTTCGACCGCAGCCAGATCGTTTACGCCTATTCCGGGATCCGGCCGCTGCCCGCCTCGGACGCGGCCAATCCGGGGCTGATCAGCCGCGACCATTCAGCCCCCGTGGCAGAACCGGACGGGGCGCGGTCCTGGCCGATCATCTCGCTTGTGGGGGGCAAGTGGACGACCTTCCGCGGCTTTGCCGAGGAAGTCGCGGACCTGGTGCTGGACCGCCTGGGCCAAGCCCGGCGCTTCGACACGAAGCTGGCGCCGATCGGCGGCGGGCGCGATTATCCCGCCGATCCCGAAGCCTGGGCCGAAAGCGCGGCGCGCGGCATCGGCACAAGCCCCGCCCGCGCGGCACGGCTGCTGGCGCGCTATGGCACCACGGCCCAGGCGATCCTGACGGTCGAGGGCGCCGCGCCCGAGATGCTGGCCGATGCCGATTATTCGATCCCCGAACTGGACTGGCTGGTGCGGCACGAAAGCGTGCAGCACCTGGCCGACCTGGTGATGCGGCGCACGCCCCTGGCCGTCACCGGCCACCTGTCGCGGCGCGACCTGGACCGGATCGGGGCGCTGTGCGCCGCCACGTTGTCATGGGACGCCGAGCGCAGGACGCGCGAGATCCAGGACACCGAAGCATTGCTGGTCACGCGGCACAGGCTGCGGCTGTCATAGGGCGGCCGGCCCAGAAACTGGCGCATCGCTCGTCGCTGCATGACCAAGCGGTGCCGGTCCGGCATGGGGCATCTGGACTGCAGGGAAAGATTTATCAGCCGGGCGGCGCAACCAACTAAAAAGACGCACTACCATGCCGCCTGGCTGATGCAGACCTTATGTCTGGACTTGACGAGAAGGGAAACCTGTCTTTTCGGCCAAGGGGACGGGACAAGAGTGAGGGTCGGAACAATCCCTATGCCGGGCTGTTCATTCAGCAACGGCAGGGGGCAGTCATGGACGACATCAGGGCGAAGGCACAGGAACTGGGCATCCAGCCTGATTATGAAGGCATGGGCGGCACCGCCCACCGCGTGCCCGACGCCACGCTCGAGAAACTTGTCGCGGCCTTTGGCGGCGGCCCGGCCATGCGCCCGCAGAAACTCGAGGCCCCCCGTGACCTGCATTGCCATCTTCCCGAGGGTGACCGAGCCTGGGGCGTCGCGGTGCAGCTTTACCAACTGCGCTCGGATCGCAACTGGGGCATCGGCGACCTTGCCGATCTCCAGGATCTGGCGGCAGTGCTTGGGGACATGGGGGCGGATTTCATCGGCCTCAATCCGCTGCACGCGATGTTTCTGGCAGATCCTGCGCGGTGCAGCCCCTTCTCGCCCTCGAACCGGCGCTTCCTGAACCCGCTTTACCTGGCCATCGACGGGATCGACGGCTTTGATCCCGCGATGGCGGATGCCGATGCCATTGCCCGACTGCGGCAGACGGACCTCGTGGATTATCCCGGTGTCGCTGCCGTCAAGCTGAAGGCGCTTCGGGCGCTTTGGGAAAAGGCGGGCTGCCCCGATGCCTCGGCCGATTTCCGGCGCAGGGGCGGGACGGACCTGGACCGGCACGCGCTGTTCGATGCGGTCTCGGCCCGTATGGTTGCGGAAGGCCACGGCGCGGGCTGGGCCAGTTGGCCCGAATCCTGGCAGGATCCCAAGGGTCCCCATGTCACCGCCTTCGCGCAGGACCATGCGGCCCAGATCGCCTTCTATCGCTGGCTGCAGGACCAGACCAACCGCCAACTTGGGCAGGTCCGGGATGCCTGCAAGGCCGCGGGCATGGGGATCGGGCTATACCTCGACGTCGCGGTGGGCGAGGCCGGGGACGGGTCGGGAAGCTGGGGCCACCCCGACGTGCTGGCGGATGTGCGGATCGGTGCGCCGCCCGATTACTTCAACGAACTGGGGCAGGACTGGGGGCTGGCACCCTTGTCCCCCGCGGCGATGGCAGCCTCGCGCGCGGCCCCCTTTGGCGCGCTGATGGCCGGGGTCATGGCCCAGGCCGGTGCGGTGCGGATCGACCATGCGATGGGCATCTGGCAGTTGTTCCTGATCCCCGAGGGCGCGGGCCCCGATGCGGGCGCCTATGCCCGCTATCCGCTGGACGACATGCTGACCGCGCTTGCCCGCGCCTCGCAGGAGAATGGCACGATCGTCATCGGCGAGGATCTGGGCAATGTCCCGCCCGGCTTCCGCGAGATGATGGAGGCCGCGAGGATCCTGTCCTATCGCATCCTGTTCTTCGAACGGGACGAGGATGGAGGCTTCCTGCCTCCGCCGCATTACCCCGAGAAGGCCCTGGCCTGCCTGTCTACCCATGACCTGCCCACATTCCTGGGCTGGTGGGCCGGCCGCGACATCGAATTGCGGGAACAGTTCGACCTGATCAGTCCCGACACCGCCCGCGAACAGGCCGAAGCCCGCCCAGGCGAACGTCGTGCCCTGGTCCGCGCCCTGGCTGCCGAAGGACTGCTGGGGGACGAGACCCTGGCCGACAGCCGTCAGGCGCCGCCCGATCTGGTCGTGGCCGCCCATCGCTTCGTGGCCCGCACGCCGGCGCGCCTGATGGCAGTCCGGCTGGAGGATCTTGCAGGCGACGATCGGCCGGTGAACCTGCCCAGCACCGCCGACGAATACCCGAACTGGCGGCCCAAGCTGCCCGGCACCATCGAGGAAATCACCGCCAGCGACATCTTTGGCGCGATCGTCGCCGGCATCAGGGCCGAACGCCCGGGCAAGGCCTGAGGGTCAGCAGATCCTGCGCATCCGGGGAATGTCCTTGACGTGCAGAAGATGCACCCCGGTCTTGCGCGACAGGGCCTTGGCGCTTTCGGTGTAATGGCCGGTGGTAATGACCACGGCCGCATCGACGCGGTGAAAGGCGCGGCCCGAAAACGCCTCTTGCACGGCCTTGTTGCCGACCGCGCCGTCATATCGCTTGCACTGGATGCCGATCTTGCGGCCGTCGCGCTTGGCGATGATGTCAAGGCCCTGGTCGCCCGACCCGGCCGTGACCACGGCCCGCCAGCCATGCAGTTCCAGCCGGTCGGCCACCCATTGCTCGAAATCGTGCCCGTTCCGGGGCAGTGACGGCGATGATGACGACGACGAAGACGACGACGAAGAAGGGGCGCGGGATCTGGCCGGGGGCCGGGGCCGGGCCGAGCTGCGTGCCCGGGACTGCGTGCGCTTGGCGCGCCGCTTGCCCTTGCGCCGCTGCGCCACGGTCCGGGGCAGGAACAGCCAGGGCATCACCAGGGCCGCCAGCACCACCCCCGCCATCGCGGGCGCCCCGCCTGCGCCCGTTGCCGCCACGCCGCCCGCAAAGGTCGCCATCAGAAACCCGCCGATCACGATCAGCGTGGCCGACAGGACGGCATAGCGGAACAGGTAAAAGGCAGTTGCGATCAGGCGGCGCATCGGATTCGGGAAAGGTGACATGCCTGGCGCGACTGTCACCCAGGAAGCACAGCCTAGGGGAAAATTAACCCTTGGGCAATTGGCAAAGAAAAACCCAGTGAATCCAGCCTTGCGGAGGAAATGGCCGTGCCTGTCAGGGCCGGGGCTCGCCCCTGAAGATGATGTTGTTCAACAGATAGCGATAGCCGCGCGACCAGCTTTCATCGGTGTTGCCCCGGATGTCGACGGCCCCATGGCGGACATTGGCCCGCGCCTTGGCATCCCGAAGGAACAGGTTCAGCGCCAGGATCAGTTCCGAGGTCTTCTGGATCTCTCCGGTCACGGAATAATCCGCGCCCAGTTCCTGCGCCAGCTTCATGTCGCAGCCGTTGCACGAGGCGATGTTCTTGACCTGCGCCAGCTTCTGGGCGACGGGCGCCGTATCCACCAGGATGAAACCCCGCGCTTCCAGGTTCCGGGCGATCTGATCCTCGGCCATGGCGATGCGGGCGCGTTCGTCGCTGTCGTCGGGATCGCCCGGATTGTTCATCAGGTAAAGGCCGAAGAAGGCCACGGACCCGCGCGGCACCGGATCCTGCGCCCAGGCGGACGAGAGGACCAGCGTTGCAGCCATTGCCAGGGCAAGAGGTTTCAGCATGGCTTCAGCCCCATCGGATACGGCCCAAGTCTAGCGGTCGGTTGCCTTGCTTCCTATCGAAAAAAAAGGGCCGAGCCGCCTTCAGCCTTCCTCGGACGCGCCCAACTCCTCTTCCAGCATGTCGTCGGGCATCGCGTCGGCGGCCTGCAGGCCGAAGCGCGCCGCCACGTCGGGAGCATAGCGCAGAAGGTCGCCCCGCAGCTTCAGAAGCGACAGATCCTTGGTCTTGGCTTCCAGCATGACATCGAAGTCCAGACCTTGGGCGGTGCGCATGAAGGTCGCGAATTCGAAGGGATTGGTGAAATCGGCATGTCCGGTCCAGATCGGCGGCAGCAGCACCGTCTTGAACCGAGATGTGGCCTTGACCACCTCGCGCGTCAGCGGCCCCTTGGCCGGGGCATCAGCCTTCATCGCCGTGCGGTCCTTGTCGGTGACCTTGCGCTTGATCTCGCGCAGTTCGGTCCGGGGGGACGAGAAATGGATCTTCGGCCGCACGTTCCTGGGCCAGGACGCCATCACCCGTTCAAGCGTGTTGCGCAGGTCCAGGCCCTCGGGGTTCAGGCACCAGAAATGCTGGTAGTCGAAGATCAGCGGCACCCCGCAGCGGTCGTGGATCCACAGCACGTCGGCGGCGGAAAAGCGGATATCGTCGTTTTCCAGGACCAGGCGACGGCGGACATGGTCGGGGCATTTCTGGTATCCTTCGATCCAGCGGGCGCGGCTGGCCTCGCGGTCGTCATAGACGCCGCCAACATGGGTCACCAGCACCCCTTCCGGACCCATCCCCATCCGGTCCAGCATCTCTGCCTGAGAGGCCAGATCCCAGATGCTTTTCTCGGTCAGCGCAGGGTCGGGGCTGTTCAGCAGCACGAATTGCGACGGATGGAAGGACAGCCGGATGTCCAGGTCGCGCGCCTTGCGACCGATCGCCGCCAGTTCGGCATCGCTCTCGGCCACCATGGAATGGAACTGCGGCATGTCCGGATGCGTGGCATAGGGCGCCAGATCCGAGGACATGCGGTACATGTCTATCCGCGCCTCGACCAGATAATCCAGGATCGCGTCCAGGTATTCCAGCGAGGTCTTCAGATGCGGGCTTTGCTGCCATCGCCGGGTGTCGTTGCTTTTCAGGCCGGGCTTGCCCATCACCTTGACGGGAAAACCCAGACGCAGGGGCCGGTTGGTCATTGGGGCACTGTCTCCTCGGGAAAGCCGATGCGGGCGGCGAAGTCGTTCCAATCCTGGGGCCGCAGCGCGCCGCCCGTCGCCTGGGCATGGCCGCTGCCATATTCCGTGCCCGCGCCGGGCGGGCGGTGGCGGGCCAGGAAGTCGATCAGGTCCGTGCCCGTGGCGCTGCGGGCCGCGAAATGCACCCAGCCGGGGCGATAGCCGGTATTGGCCGCCAGCACGATCTTGTCCCGAAGCCGCCCGCGCCAGGACTGCGCGATCAGCGGGTGGATCTGGCAGGCCGAGGCAAAGCGGATCAGCGCGACATCGCCGCGTATGCGGGGCGCCACCCGTCGGGCTCCCTCCAGGGCCGCCGCAACCTCGGCCTTGGCGGCATGAAGAAGATCGGTTTCCGGGTGACCGCCCTTAAGCAGATCCTTGGCCCCGTCGCATTTCAGAAGCAGCGCAAGCGCCGGCGTCGCATCGGCGCTTGCCGTCCGGCGGGGCGCGTTGACAAGGGAAACGGCATCCCGCAGCGCGGTCTTGCCATATCGTGCCTGCGCCTCGGCCAGTTCGGGAAAGCCTTCGTCCGCCATGTCGCCGATCAGGCCAAGGGCCGCCAGCCAAAGAAGGTCGTCACGGGGTCCAAGCGCCCCCGCGCACCAGAAGGCCAGCAGCGACGAGGTCGGCTCGGGCAGCCAACCGTTGCCCGAGATCACGGCCGCATCATCCGGCACGCCCCGGGGGACGTGGTGGTCGATCAGCACAGTGGGAACGCCCGGCAGGATGGGGCCCGCCTGCACGCCAAGGTCCGTCACGATCAGCCCGCCCGGGTCCAGGGCTGAAAGCCCGTCCCGCGACGCGGGCGACCAGGGGTTTTCGCCCTTGCCCATGATGCGGATGTCGGCAGGCCGCCCCGCGCGGTCCAGCATCCGCGCCAGGATCGCAACGGCCGCCAGCCCGTCCGCGTCGAAATGCCCCAGGATCAGGGGCCGGCGCGCGGGGTCAAAGCGGTCAAGCGCCGCGCGAAAGGCGGCTGCGGCATCGTCGGGGGATTGGACGGGTTGCAAGGTCATGGTGCCCAACGGCGCAACCGGCCTGCGGGTTCAGGTCGCAGGACCGGAACAAAGGCCCGCCCCGGCCCGTTCTCGCCACAACTGCGAGGAGCCCCCATGCCGGACGACCCCGATACGCTGGACCGCTTTGTCGACGCGCAGGACGGCATCCATGACCGCGCGCTGTCGGAAGTGCGGCAAGGGCGCAAGCAAAGCCACTGGATGTGGTTCATCTTTCCGCAACTGCGCGGGCTGGGCCGGTCGCAGATGTCCCACCGCTATGGCATCGTCGACGGGGACGAGGCGCGGCGATACCTGGCCCATCCGGTGCTTGGCCCGCGCCTGATCCGCTGCGCCGAGGCGATTCTGGCGCATGAAGGCGTTCCGGCGACGGCGATCTTCGGCCCGGTGGATGCGGAAAAGCTGCGATCCTCGGCCACGCTGTTCGCGCAGGTCGAGGGCGCGCCGGATGTCTTTGCCCGGATCCTGCGGGCGTTCTTCGACGGCAGTCCTTGCCGCCTGACGCTGGACCGGCTGGAGTGACCTTCAGCGAAGCATGTCCAGCCATGCATCCACCGCCGGTCCCATCGCCGCGACGATGGCCGTCACCCCTGCCGCGCTTGGGTGCAACTGGTCGTCCTGCATCAGGTCGGCATAATCCTGGCCCGCGGTGTATCGTTGCGTGATCGGGGCCAGCAGGTCGGGGTAGAGCGTGGCCCCATGTTCCTGCGCCAGTTCGGGAAACATCGCCCCGAAATCCCGCTGGAACTGGGGTCCGAAATTGCCGGGGGCGGGCAGGCCCACCAGCATGGCGGGCACGCCCTCGGCATCCAGCCGGGTCAGGATCGCATCCAGGTTCGCGCGGCTTTCGGCCGGGTCGATGCCGCGCAGCAGGTCGTTGCCGCCAAGCGCCACGATCATCGCGTCGGGCCGGTCGGCCAGCGTCCAGTCAAGCCGCGACAAACCCCCCGCCGTGGTGTCGCCGCTGACGCCCGCATTGATCACGATCACGTCATGGCCCGCCGCCCGCAGCCAGTCCTGAAGCTGCGGAACCAGCCCCTGATCGGCTGGCAGGCCATAGCCCTGGGTCAGCGAATCCCCCAGGGCCACCAGCCGGAACGGCTCTTGCGCAAGGACTGCTGCCGGGGTTGCGGCCAGAAAGGCCGTCGTCAGAATGTCGCGAAACCGTGGCTTGCCTGAACGGCGGCAAGGCCTAGATGCCAGAAAACGCAGGGCAAGGGAAAGGATGGTCATGATGGGTCCGGTTCTGTCGCTGAGGGATGTCCACCTGACCTTGCAAGGCAATGCCGGGCCGGTAGCGATCTTGCGGGGCATTTCGCTGGATGTCCACCAGGGCGAGACGCTGGGCCTGATCGGGCCGTCGGGTTCGGGCAAGTCCTCGCTGCTGATGCTGATGGGCGGCTTGGAACGCGCCACCGGCGGATCGGTCCGGGCCCTGGACCACGACCTGACCGCACTTGACGAGGATGCCCTGGCCCGCTTCCGCCGGGGGCGCATGGGCGTGGTCTTCCAGTCCTTCCACCTGATCCCCACCATGACCGCGCTCGAGAACGTCGCGACCCCGCTGGAACTGGCGGGCCAGCCCGACGCCTTCGACCGCGCGGCCGATGAGTTGCGGGCAGTCGGCCTGGGCGCGCGGATGGACCATTACCCGGCGCAGATGTCGGGCGGCGAACAGCAGCGCGTGGCGCTGGCCCGTGCGGTGGTTCCGCGCCCCGCGATCCTGCTGGCGGACGAGCCGACCGGGAACCTGGACGGGGTGAACGGACAGGCGATCATGGACCTGCTGTTCGGCCTGCGCGACCGGCACGGCACCACCTTGGTTCTTGTCACCCACGCGCCCGAGCTTGCTGCCCGCTGCGACCGCGTCCTGCGCCTGCGCGATGGTTTGGTCGAGGCCGAGGACCGCCGCCAGCGGGCCGCATCGTGACCGCCGCCTGGCGCATCGCCCGGCGGGAATTGCGCGGGGGGCTGGCGGGGTTCTGGATTTTCCTTTCGTGCCTGATGCTGGGGGTCGGCGCCATCGCCGCTGTCGGCACGGTCCGCGCCGCGATCGAGACTGGCCTGTCCCGGCAGGGCGCGGTGCTGCTGGGGGGCGACGCCGCGCTGCGCCTGACGTATCGCTTCGCGACCGATCCCGAACGCGCCTGGATCGAAGACCGCGCCGCCCGCGTATCCGAGATCGTCGATTTCCGCTCCATGGCCGTGGCGGGCGACGACCGCGCCCTGACCCAGGTCAAGGGCGTCGATGCCGACTGGCCCCTGACGGGCGAGGCGCAATTCGACCCGCCAATGCCCGTGGCGCAGGTGCTGGCCGGGCGCGACGGACTGCCGGGGGCGGCGATGGACCCGCTGCTCATCCAGCGGATGGGGCTTTCGGTCGGTGACCGTTTCCGGCTGGGCGTGCAGGATTTCGTGCTGATGGCTGCGCTGACGCGCGAGCCTGACGCGCTTGGCGGCAGCTTCGGCCTTGGCCCCCGCACGCTTGTCGCAACCGCCGGCCTGGCCAATGCGGGCCTGCTGTCGCCCGGCACGCTCTATGAAACCAGCTACCGGGTGCTGCTGCGCCCCGGCGACAGCCTGGACCGGCTGCGGGCCGATGCCTTGGCCCGGTTCGAGGGGGCGGGGATGCGGTGGCGCGACAGCCGCCGCGGTGCGCCGGGGGTCGAGGTCTTTGTGGATCGGCTGGGATCCTTCCTGGTGCTGGTCGGCCTTGCGGGGCTGGCGACCGGTGGGGTCGGCGTGTCCTCTGCCGTGCGCAGCTATCTGGACACCAAGACCCCCGTGATCGCCACGCTGAAGACCCTGGGGGCCGAGGGGCGGACGATCTTTGCCGTCTATTTCGCCCAGATCGGCGCGCTGACCCTTCTGGGGGTGGCCTTGGGCCTTGCGCTTGGCGCGCTGCTGCCCTTGGCCGCGGCACCCCTGCTGCAGGCCCGCCTGCCGATCCCGGTCGAGTTCACCCTTTATCCCGCGCCTTTGGTCGAGGCCGCGACGTATGGCATCCTGACCGCGTTGATCTTCACCCTGCTGCCCCTGGCGCGGGTGGAGGGGGTGCGCGCCGCGGCGCTGTTCCGCGGCATCGGGACCGACGCCCACGCTCGGCCTCGCCGGCGATACATGGCCGCGCTGCTGCTGGCGGTGATGGCGCTGATCGGGACGGCGGCGGTGATGGCCTCGGTTCCCCGGCTGGCGCTGTCGGTGGCGGCGGGGGTCGTGCTGGCCCTGGGCGCGCTGTGGCTGGCGGCGCGGGGGTTGCGCGCCCTGGCACGGCGGCTGTCGCGCCATCCCGCCCTGCGCGGGCGCAGCGCCCTGCGGCTGGCCGTGGGTGCGGTCGGCAACCCGCAGGAAGGCGCGGTGGCCGTGGTCCTGTCCCTGGGCCTTGGCCTGACGGTGCTGGCGACGGTTGGCCAGATCGACGTGAACCTGCGCCGGGCGATTGCGGCCGAACTGCCGCAGCAGGCGCCCTCGTTCTTCTTCATCGACATCCAGCCCGACCAGTTGCCCGGCCTGCTTGACCGGCTGAACGGCGATCCGGGCGTAAGTCAGGTCGACACCGCGCCATCCCTGCGCGGCATCATCACGGCCATCAACGACATCCCCGCGCGGGACTGGGGCGATCATTGGGTGCTGCGGGGCGACCGGGGCGTCAGCCATGCCGCCGCCCCGCCCGAGGGCGCGGCCCTGACGGCGGGTGAATGGTGGCCCGCCGACTACGCCGGTCCGCCCCTGATCAGCTTCGGGGCCGAGGAGGCGGCGGAACTGGGCCTGTCGCTGGGCGACCGGATCACGGTCAATATCCTGGGCCGCGACATCACCGGAACCGTTGCCAATTTCCGCCAGGTCGATTTCCGCAGCGGCGGCATCGGCTTCGTGATGATCTTCGACGGGGCGACGCTGCAATCGGCGCCGCAGACCCATATCGCCACCGTCCATTCGGATCCTGCGGTCGAGGCGCAGCTTCTGCGCGACATCTCGGACAGCTACCCCAACATCACCCCGATCCGCGTCCGCGACGTGGCCGAACGGGTGGCCGAGGCGATGGGCGCGCTTGCGTCCGGCACCTCGCTTGCGGCGCTTGCGGTTTTGGCGACGGGCTTCGTGGTGCTGATCGGCGCTGCCGCGGCCGGCGAACGCGCCCGGGTGTTCGAGGCGGCGGTGCTGAAGACCCTTGGCGCGGCGCGCGGCACGGTCCTTGCATCGTTCGCGCTCAGGTCCGCGCTGATGGGGGCCGCGGCGGGGCTGGTCGCCGTTGTCGTCGCGGCCCTTGCCGCCTGGGCGATCCTGACCCAGGTGATGGAGCTTGACTACCGCTTCGCGCCCGGATCGGCCCTGGCCGTCATTACGGGCGGCATCATCGCCACGATGGCCGCGGGCCTGGCCTTCGCGCTGCGACCCCTGTCGGCGCGGCCCGCGCGGGTGCTTCGCGCGCAGGAATAGAGACGGTTTCCCCCGATCCGGGAACTGTCCTGGCCCTGCACGGTTGCATGACAGGTCGACAAGGAGGAACCGACGTGCTTGCAGCCGATTACAGGGGACCGCGCCGGATGCGCGTGGCCTCGAAGGCCGATCCGGTCATCCAGCATCCGCGCGACGCCATCGTGCGTGTCACCCGGTCCTGCATCTGCGGGTCCGATCTGCATCTTTACAACGGCCTTGTTCCCGACACCCGCATCGGAACCACCTTCGGGCACGAGTTCTGCGGCATCGTCGAGGAGGTCGGACCCGAGGTCCAGACCCTGAAGGCCGGCGACCATGTGCTGGTGCCCTTCAACATCGCCTGCGGGCAGTGCCATTTCTGCAGGCAGGGGCTGTTCGGCAACTGCCATGAATCGAACCCGCAGGCCACCGCCGTGGGGGGCATCTTCGGCTATTCCCACACCGCCGGGGGCTATGACGGCGGGCAGGCGGAATATGTCCGGGTGCCCTATGCCGACGTGGGGCCGATGCCGATCCCGGACTGGATGGATCCCGACGACGCGGTCCTGCTGACGGACGTGGTGCCGACGGGCTATCAGGCGGCCGAGATGGGCGGCATCCAGATGGGCGACACCGTGGTGGTCTTCGGTGCCGGCCCCGTGGGCATCATGGCCGCCCGCTGCGCCTGGCTGTTCGGCGCGGGCCGGGTGATCGTCATCGACCATGTGGAATACCGGCTGGACTTCGCCCGCCATTACTGCCCGGCCGAGGTCTACAACTTCCAGTCCATCGACGACATGGCGGTCTTCATCAAGAAAGTGACCGACGGGCTGGGCGCGGATGTCTGCATCGATGCGGTTGGCGGTGATGCGGCTGGCAGCGCGCTGCGCACCGTGCTGGGCAAGAAGATGAAGATCGAGGCGGGCAATGCCATCGTGCTGCACTGGGCCATCAACTCGGCCAAGAAGGGCGGCGTCGTGTCCATCGTCGGCGTCTATGGGCCCACGGGCAACATGGTGCCGATGGGCAACGTGCTGAACAAGGGGCTGACGATCCGCGCCAACCAGGCCTCGGTCAAGCGGCTGCTGCCCCGCCTGGTGGAACATGTGAAGGAGGGGCGGATCGACCCCAAGGCGCTGATCACCCACCGCGTGCCGCTGGAAGACCTGCCCGATGCCTATCACCTGTTCTCGGCCAAGCTGGATGAATGCATCAAGCCGGTCCTTTACCCCAACAACGGCCGCTAGGAGAGTGACGATGGCACGCCAGATTACTTCCCAGACGATCAACCCGGAAGATGTCATCGGCTGGGGGGTGGACGCGGATTCGCGGAACGACCCGACCTATCCGATGCGGGACAGGACCGTTGAAACCGGGTCCGACTGGAACCGTCCCAAGTCGCAGCGCACCGATATCGAGGTGCTGCAATCGATGGAATACAACCGCCGTCCGGCGGTGTTCGGAACCTCGGTCGCGCCTTCGGGCCTCAGCGGCATGATCCGCCGCGCAGCCTTCGGCTATAGCGAATCCGACTGGCGGCATTGGCTGATGCTGCTGGGCGCCGACCGGGTCAACATGGTCGAGGGGATCGTGGACGACCTGACCCATGGCCATCTGCCGAACGTGCCGGGCGAGATGGGCGTCAGGGCCGAGATGCGCCACAACCGCAACGGCCTGGTCAAGAAGGCGGCCATTGGCGCAGGCATCGCCGTGGTCGCAGTCGCGCTGCTTGGCCGCAACCGCAGCCCAAGCCGCCGCCACCTGCGCTGAGGCATCTTGCACCACGGAAAAAGGGACCGGCCTGATCGGAAGGCCGGTCCCTTGCCGTTTGTCGTGGCCCCTGCCGGTTCTAACGCTTGGGTGTCTGTTCCGCGTCGTCTTCGAACTGTTCGGACGGCTTGCGCAGGTCAGGCTCGGTCGGATCCTTGTAGCCTGCGTGTTCGTCAGCCGGTCGGGTATAGGCCGTGTCCCGCGTCGTGCCCCTTACGCCATCGGGCAGGATCCCTTCGGGATCGGTCGTTTCAAGGGGAGCACCGTGGAGTTCTTGGTTCGTGCCGGGCATCTGCAACCTCCATTTCCTGTCATGCGACAGGTGTTCAGACAATGTCCGAACCGGCCTCGGGGGGCTTTTGTTCCGGAAAGACCTGCCGCCCTGCAGGTGCGCGGTCGCCACAGCTTGCACGTGAACGTGGTAAATCGATGAAGTTGGATATGAAACTTCGGCGTCGGTTTCGTGCACGTTGTGCCGATCAAGCAGCTCAACTGGAGGTAACGGCCGTCCGCCCTGACACATGGACGGTCGGGCGCGCGGGTCGGGCCGCGCGCCCGGGGCTTATCTAGTCCGGGTCTTGCCCGATGACGACCATCCCATCGACGACCGCCACCGGAACCGCGTCCAGCCCGCAATCCGCCCCCCCGAGTGCCGCGCCGGTGCTGATGTCGAAGCGGGCGCCGTGGGCTGAACACATCAGCATCGTGCCATCCGCCGACAGCAGCTGGTCGCTGCGGTAATCCAGCGGCAGATACTGGTGCGGGCAGGCATTCACATAGGCCCGCAGGCCGCCCGCCTGCGTCACCAGCAAGGGAAAGCTGCCCTTGTCGGTGACAACAGACAGCGACAGCACGCCCGCAACCTGGGCCAGCGGACAGACCCGCGTTCCCGGCGCGGGGGCAGAGGAATAGTCGGTCCAGGCCATCCCGCCCGCGTCCGCAGCCGGGCCTATTCCGCCGGAGAGGCGCTAAGCACCCCGCGGCGAACCTGGTCTTCCTCGATGGATTCGAACAGCGCGCGGAAATTGCCCTCGCCGAAGCCGTCGTCGCCCTTGCGCTGGATGAACTCGAAGAAGATCGGCCCGATCACGGTCTTGGAAAAGATCTGCAGCAGGATCCGCGTCTCGCCGCCGCCAACCACGCCTTCGCCGTCGATCAGGATGCCGTGCTTCTTCATGCGCTCGATGGGCTCCTGGTGGCCCTTCACCCGCTTGTGCGACATCTCGTAATAGGTGTCGGGCGGCCCCGGCATGAACTCCATCCCCGCGTCGCGGATCCGGTCCGTTCCGGCATAGATGTCGTTTGAGGCGATCGCGATGTGCTGGATCCCCTCGCCCTTGTATTCGCGCAGATATTCCTCGATCTGGCTGTGATCGTCGGTGGATTCGTTGATGGGGATGCGGATCTTGCCGTCGGGCGAGGTCAGCGCGCGGCTGACAAGGCCGGTCTGCTTGCCCTTGATGTCGAAATACTTGATTTCGCGGAAATTGAAGGTGTCGTGGTAGAACTTGTACCAGGTATCCATGTTGCCGCGGATCACGTTGTGGGTCAGGTGATCCAGGTAGAAGAAGCCGAAGCCCTCGGGGCGCGGGTTGGGCGCGCCCAGCCAGTCGAAGTCGGCCTCATAAGCGCTGCCGGTGTCGCCATAGCGGTCGATGAAATACAGAAGCGAGCCGCCGATGCCATAGACGGCAGGCGCCTCGATCGACTTGCCGGGGCCGGTATATTCGGTGGCGCCCAGGTCAAGCGCACGCTTCAGCGCCGCCTGCGCATCCACCACCCGCCAGGCCATCGCCGGCGCGCAGGGTCCATGTTCCTGGACAAAGCCCGCAGCATGGCTGTCTGCATCCGCGTTCAGCAGGTAGTTGATGTCGCCCTGGCGATACAGCGTGACGTTCTTGGTCTTGTGGCGCGCGACCGGCGCGAAGCCCATCTGCCGGAAGATCCGGTCCAGCACCTGCGGGTCGGGATGGGCATATTCGACAAACTCGAAGCCGTCGGTGCCGGCGGGGTTGATGTCGCTGATCGTGGCCTTTGGGGCATCATGCGGAAACGGTCCCATGCGCGCTCCTCCTGTTCGCTGCGGTTCCATGTCAGAATGACACGGGTTTTGTGCATGAGGGTTGCGAAGTATCGCGCAGAACGGCGATATATGCACGGAACGTGCATGAAAATGGAAAAGGATGCGACGGATGAAGCTGGATGGATTCGATATCGCCATTCTGACGGCCTTGCAGCGGGACGGCGCGATGACCAATGCCGCCCTGGCCGAAGTCGTGAAGCTGTCACCGTCCCAATGCTCGCGCAGACGAGCGGCGCTTGAGGAGGCGGGCGTGATCGAGGGCTATTCGGCGCGGCTTGGCGCGGCCAAGCTGGGCTACGGAATGCGCGCGATCATCCGCGTCAACCTGTCCAGCCATGGCCAGCAGAAGGAAGACGAATTCGCGCGCTTCGTCGCGACGCATCCGCAGATACGCTCGGCCTTCTCGGTGTCGGGCGATGCGGATTACATCCTTGATGTGCGCGTGCGCGATCTGGAAGCCTTTGCCGACTTCGTCCACCGCCACCTGCTGCCCCATCCCCAGGTGTCGCAGGTGCGGTCCGAGATCGTGCTGAAGACGCTGAAGGACGAAAAGGGCGTGGCGCCCGGTCTGGTCGCGACGCCAGATCCATCCTGAAGACCGCGTCAACGGGTGGTCGGTCCACCCTTGACGCCTAGCACTCTTTCGGTTGCCCCTGCCGGCGCCATCAGAACTTGTATCCGGCAAGGCGCGGCAACCATGTGGCCAGATCGGGAAGGGCCAGGATGGCCAGCATCCCGCCGATCATCAGCAGCACGAAGGGCGCTGCGCCCCGGATGACGGTCGACAGGGGGCTGCCGGTAATCCCCTTGATGACGAACAGGTTCATGCCGACGGGCGGCGTGATCATGGCCAGTTCCAGGTTGATCATCAGCAGGACGCCATACCAGATCAGGTCGATGTCGAGCGCGATCAGTGCCGGCAAAAGGATCGGCGTGGTGATCAGGATGATCGCGATGCTTTCCAGGAACATGCCCATCACGAAGATCATCGCCATGACGACCAGCATGAAGACCAGCGGCGTCAGGTTCATCGCCACGATCAGTTCGGATACCTGGTTCGGCAAACGGATGATGGTGATTGCATTTCCGAAGACGGCGGCACCCGCGATGATGGCAAAGGCCATCAGCGAAGTCAGGACCGTGTCTTTAAGGCAGGCCGTCAGGACGCGTGGTCCCAGGTTGCGATACACCAGGGCACCGACCAGCAGCGCATAAAGGCAGCCGACGGCCGCGGCTTCGGTTGCGGTGAAGATGCCGAAGTAGATGCCTCCCATGACCACGGGCGGCATCAGCAGCGCCCAGATCGACTTGTTCATCGCCGCAAGCACCGCCCGCCAGCCGGGAAAGGGCGCACGATCGATGTCGCTGGAGCCACGCGCGCTGATCAGGCAGAACACCGCGAAGACCAGGGCCAGCAGCAGGCCCGGAATGATGCCCGCCAGGAACAGGGCGCCGATCGAGGCATTGGCGACGACCGCGTAAAGGATCATCGGGCCGGATGGCGGGATCAGGATGCCCAGCGTCCCGCCGGCCGCCACCAGGCCCAATGCGCTGCGCTCGGGGAAGCCATAGCGCTTCATCTGCGGGATTGCCGTCTGGCCGATGGACACGGCCGTGGCGACCGACGAGCCCGAGATGGCTGCGAAGATCGTGCAGCTGAGGATGGTCGCGACGCCGATGCCGCCCTTGACGTGGCCGATCAGCGTGTTGGCCATCCCGAACAGGTCGTCCACCGCGCCCGACCGGATCATCAGCTGCGCCATCAGGATGAACAGCGGGATCGTCAGCAGCACGGGTGAATTGAGATGCGCGAAGACCGTGTCCGCCACGCTTTCGACCGAGCCTTCGAAGAAGAACAGCACCGCCGAGCCGGTCAGCAGAAGCGCCGCGAAGATCGGGATGCCCGACAGAAGCAGCGCGATCAGCCCGATGACGATCAGGATTCCCGTCATGTCTCGTCCCCCTTCATGGCGCGCAGCAGGCGCAGCAGTGCGGAAAGGCCCAGAACGATGGCACCCGGAACCATCGGCGCCTGCACCCACCAGACCGGGACCTCGAGGGGGCCGGTGGAATAGGTGCCGAAGTCGCGGTTGAACATGACGGTATGCCAGGCCGACCAGGTCAGGATCGCGGCGCATCCCAGCACGCAGAGCGCGGCCCAGATTTCAAGCCCGCGGCGGGCCCGCGGTCCGGTCGAGGCGGTCAGGATGTCGACGCCGATATGCTGGTCCAGCAGAAGCGCGCTGCCCAGCCCGCAAGAGGCGATCGCGACGACCAGATAGCCGGTCAATTCGTCCACCCCGTTCAGCGGAGCGCCCAGGAGATAGCGATAGAAGACCGCCACCACCACGGCGGCAAAGCCCACCGCCACAAGCGCTGCCGAAACGGCCGCAAGCGCATGGATCGGCCAGGCCAGAAGGGTCCAGGCCGAACCGTGCCGGCCCGCCGCAACCTTGTGGTCCCCGGACGGACGGGCCATCGTCATTGCACCATTCCATCGACCAGCTGCAGCAGTTCGGCGACGTCCTCGCCACCCTCTTCGGTGAAGGCGTGGTCGAAGGCGGGCTGCATCACGGCGCGCATCGCCTCGTTTTCCGCGTCTGTTGCAACATGCAGCGTCACGCCCTCGGCTTCCAGTTGGGCGGGCGCTGCCTGTTCGGCGGCCAGTCCGTCTTCGACCGCCCAGACAGCAGCCTTCCTGCCGGCCTCGTCCAGGGCTGCCTTTTGCGTATCCGACAGTCCGTCATAGAAGGCCTGGTTCATGTAGCCGTTGAAAAAGACCGAGATGACGGGCGATACCGTCATGTGGTCCTGAACCTCGTAGTACTTGCGGGAATAGGCGGCGGCCACATCGGTGATGGCCGCGTCGATGACGCCGGTGGAAAGCGCCTGGTAGACCTCGGACCCCGGCATCGAGCTGGTCGCGGCCCCCATGGCGGTCAGGCTGGTATCGAAAGCCGGGTTCAGCCCGCGGATCTTGATCCCTTGGAAATCAGCGGGCGCGATCAGCGACTTGCCGTTCGAGGTGAAGACGCTCATCCGGGTCTGGAACAGCCAGGCGATGTTCTTCAGCCGCTTTTCCTCCATCAGCCCTTCCAGATAGGCGGCGGGTTCGGAATCGGGCCATTTGCGCCAGATCTCGGGATCGCTGAAGGCATAGGGGCGCAGGGTCACGTTCATGGCGGGCATGGTCTTGCCCCACTGGAAGTTGACCGAGAAGGCGCATTCGAAGCTGCCCTTCGCGACCGAGGGGATGTTCTCCTCGGGCTTTGCAAGGGCGTTGGCTCCGAAAAGCTGGACGTCCAGTTCGCCGTTCGACAGCGTCTCGACCTCGGCAGCCCAGCGTTCGATGACCTGCGCCACCTCGTGCTGGGGCGGCAGCTGGTGGCTGCAGCGGATGGGCGTTTCCGCCAGAGCCGGGATCGCGGTCAGGGCGACCAAGGCCGTGCCGGCAAGGATCGTGCGTGCGTTCATGTGGGTTCCTCCTCCCCGTGTTGTTGTCCTGTCAGGCCGCGTGGGCCTGCCAAGTCATTCCCTTGGGCAGCCCGGCCTGCGCCAAGGTGCCGTGCAGCGTCTCATCAGGCATCTCACGCGACAGGATCTCGCGGATGGCGATAACCTCCTCCAGGTCGATGCCGGTGCTGATCCCCGCCGTCTCGAACAGGTAGACCAAGTCCTCGAAAACGACATTGCCGGTGGCGCCTGGCGCAAAGGGGCAGCCCCCCAGTCCTGCAAGCGAGGCGTCGAAGACACGCGCCCCCGCGTCATAGGCCGCCAAGGCATTGGCCAGACCCAGACCCCGCGTATCATGCAGGTGAACGACATAAGGCCGGTCGCCCATCAGCGCCGTCATGCGGCGGCAAAGCTCCGCGATCTGGCGCGGCCCGCCATAGCCCACGGTATCCGCGATGCCGACCAGATCGACGCCCGCCCTCAGGCAGGCCTCGGCCAAGCGTTCGACTTCGGCGGGATCGACAGGACCCGCCAGCGAACAGCCGGTCGCCATCGCGATGCCCACGTTGATCAGGGCAGGGGATCGGATCTCATCGCGCAGACGGACTGTTGCGGCGATTTCGGACAGCGATTGCTCGCGCGGGCGGCGGGCATTGGCCATGTTATGGGCTTCCGTGGCGGACAGCACTACGGTCAGTTCCGTCACGCCCGCCTCCAACGCGTCCCGAGCACCCCGCCCGTTCAGCGCCAGCCCCAGCGAATGCGCGCCCAGGCTGTTGACCAGATCGGTCAGTTCGCGCACGTCCGCGAATTGCGGAAAACGGCTGGAGGGCAGGAACGACCCGACCTCGAAGTGGCGCACGCCGGCGGCATGTTCGCGCCGGATCCAATCCGCCTTGGCTTCGGTCGAAGGGAAGCTTTGCGTCAGTTGCAGCCCGTCGCGAAGGCCCACCTCGCGCAGGATCACCCGGTCGGCCGGATAGACGCGTTCCGCATCGCCCGCCATCACGCGCGCTCCATCTGCGGCAGGGCGGACAGGATCTCGGACGTGTGTTGCCCGACCGACGGCAGGTCCGCGTCAACCGGCCTCGGCGCCTCCCCATCGACCGAGAAGGGCAGGCCCGGCGCGCGGAAGTCCTTCTTGTCGGCATAGCGCGAATGGATCAGGCCGCCGGGGCGGGTCACATGCGGATCGTCATACATCTCGGCCGGGCGCGCGATCGGCGAACACAGCAGGGCCGCGGCCTCGCAGGCGGCCAGCAGGTCGGCATAGTCGCGCGTGGCGACGGCCTCGGCGACCATGGGCAGGGTCCAGCTTCGCGCGGCGATCTGGTCGGGGCGGGTCTGAAGCCGCGGATCCAAGAGCATTGCCTCCAGCCCCAGCACCCGGCACAGCGCCGTCCATTGCGTCTTGGTCACGGCGCCCAGGAAAATCTGGCGGCCATCGCGGGTCTGGAAGAGGTCATAAACAGGCCACGAGAAGATGCGTTCCGGCATCGGCGGGCTTTCCGTGCCCTCGATGTCGAACTGCACCATGTGCTGCGCGACCAGCAGCAGGCAATTTTCGAACAGGCCCGCGCGCACGATGCTGCCCTTGCCGTCCTGTTCCCGCGCGATGATCTGCGCCAAGACGCCGTAGGCTGCGAACAACCCCCCCATGATGTCGTTGGCCGAGGATCCGATCCGTAGCGGACGGCCGGTCGGCCCGGTCATATAGGCCATGCCGGTCATCATCTGCACCAGTTCGTCCATGGCGGCGCGGTTTTCGTATGGTCCTTCCAGGAAGCCCTTGCAGGACGCCACGATCAGCCGGGGAAAGCGCTTGCGCAGGCTTTCGGGATCCAGACCCATCTTCGCCAAGCTTTCGGTGCGGAAGTTCTCGACGAAGACGTCGGCCGTGGCCAGCAGGCGCTCCAGGTCAGCGCGGCCCTCGGGCATCTTGATGTCCAGCACCACCGATTTCTTGCCCCGGTTGAAGGTGGGGAAGAAACCCGCGCCCATGCCGGTCAGGTTGCGAGTCTTGTCACCCTCGGGCGGTTCGATCTTGATGACTTCGGCGCCCAGGAAGGCCAGGAACATCCCGCAGGACGGTCCCATGACCATGTGGCTCATCTCGACGACGCGGATGCCGTCCAGGGGCAGATGCATCGGTTATCCTCCCGTTCCTCTGGCCTCGGACGTTGCCAAGCGCCGGGGCTTCGCACAAATAGAAGATTCAGATATGCGGTTTCAGATAAACAGAAGGCTGACCGGATGCCGTTGAACCTGCGCCAGCTTCGCTATTTCGCCGAGATTGCCCGGATCGGCGTGATGGGCCACGCGGCCGAGGAGCTGGGCGTCGCGCAGTCTGCGCTGAGCCATCATATGTCCGAGCTTGAATCGCAACTGGGCGTGCGCCTGTTCGACCGTCGCCCGCGCGGCGTGACGCTGACGCCCGCGGGCGAGCGGCTGTTTGAACATGCCCAAGCCATCCTCGGCGCCCTGGAACGTGCCGAGACGGACGTTCGCGACTTCACGGAACAGGTTTCCGGCCCCTTTGTGCTGGGCTTGTGCCACACGGCGACCGAGGTGGCCGCCCTGGGGATCATGCAGCGCGTGGCCGAGCAACTGCCCGGCCTGCACCTGAGCATCGTCGAAAGTGTCAGCGGCAACCTGCTGGCGATGATGCTGCGGGGCGAGATCGACCTGGCCGTCGCCTATCAGCCGCCTGACGACAGCCGGTTCCACACCCTGCCGATCCTGAACGAACATCTCTATCTGGTGGGGCTTCCGCAGATGATCGGTGCCCAGGATGCCCCGATCTCCTTCGATGACCTGCCACAAGGGAAAGTGCTGGCGCTGAACCTGGTCCGATCCTCGCGCTCGATCGTGCACAGCCAGTTCCTGCGCCGCCAGATCATCCCGCACCCCCAGCTTGAAATCGAATCGCTCAGCGCGCTGATCCAGGCGATGCGCGCGGGCTTGGGCTGTTCCATCCTTGCCCGCGCGACGGTGGCCGATGATCTTGCGAAGGGTGGCCTTCACGCCCGCAAGATCATCCATCCCGAATTGAACCGCACCCTGTATCTTGTCACGATGGCAAACCAGCCAAGGCGACGGGCGGATGACGAGATGAGCAAGCTTGTTCTTGCCGTCCTGGATGAGGCTGTCGCCGACGGTCGATGGCCGGGTGAAAGCCTGACGGGATCAGGGGGACAGGCTCGATGACGATGGATCGGGCGGCGGGCGCCGAAGGGGATCAATGTTCAGGATCAGTTGCAGGAAGCTTGTCCGGATCGAAGCAATCGGGGTGCGCGGCAGCAAAGGCCGGTAACGTAGCGCAATTCCGTGCCACGGCCACAATGCGGGGCAGGTGGCTATAGTCCACGCCCCAGCGGCTGGCATTGTAAAGCTGCGGGATCAGCACGCAGTCAGCCATGGTGGGCCCCTCGCCGTGGCAGAAGCAGCCGGTCGCCCCCTTGGCCAGCAACGCCTCGAAGGACGCAAGGCCGCTGCGGATGTTGTCGGTGTTCCACCTTTCCCGCGCCATGGACCCGCCAAGCGCCTCGACCCGCTTCAGCACGCGGAGATTTGAGATCGGGTGGATCTCGCTTGCGACGGTTTGCGACAAGGCGCGGATCCGCGCCCGCCCGGCCGGGTCCAAGGGCAGCAGTCGGGGGCCAGGCCGCGTCTCGTCTAGGTATTCGATGATCGCCAGGGATTGCGTCAGAACCAGACCGTCGATCTGCAGGACAGGAACCAGGCCCTGTGGGTTCATGGTCAGATGGTCGGGACTGCGCTGCGCGTCCGCCATCAGGTCGACCGGCGCCCGGTGATAGGCGACCCCTTTCAGTGCCAAGGCAATCCGCACCCGATAGGATGCCGAGGAACGCCAGTAATCGTGCAAAACTACCTTCACGGCTGCGCGGGCAGCACGGTGCCGGTGCAGGGACCAAAGCCGATCTGGTAGCCGTCGCCCTGGGCAGTTGCGAACAGCGTGACTTCGTCGCCGTCCTCGATGAAGATGCGGGCCCGACCGGCGACCGTGATGGGCGTCTTGCCACCTTCCGTCATCTCCAGCAGCGCGCCCACCTGATCCGGCGAAGGGCCGCTGATCGTGCCCGACCCCAAGAGGTCGCCAACCCGCATTGGGCAGCCGGAACTGCTGTGATGGGCCAGTTGCTGCGCGGATGAATAATACATGACGTTGTAATTCGTCCGGCACATCACCTGTCCGTTCATGGACCAGCCGACCGCCAGGTCATAAAGGCCGGGACGGCTTTCCTGAAGATGGGGCAGCAAAGGGTTTGCCCGCTCTGCCCCCTTGCAGCGAAACGGCTCCAATGCGGCCTGGGTGACGATCCAGGGGCTGATGGTGGTGGCGAAGGCCTTGGACTGAAATGGACCCAGCGGCTGATACTCCCAAGCCTGGATGTCGCGGGCCGACCAGTCGTTCAGCAGGACATAGCCGAAGATCATGTCCTCGGCCCCATCGACGCTGACGCGGCTGCCCATCTGGCTTGGCTGGCCCACGATGGCCCCCAGCTCCAGTTCCAGATCCAGCCTGCGGCAGGGAACCCATTCCGGGCCGCTCTCACCCTTCACCTGACCCATCGGCCGGCGGACCGGCGTGCCCGAGACGACAACCGACGACGCCCGCCCGTTATAGCCGATGGGCATATGCGTCCATTGCGGGGGCAGGGCGTTTTCCGGCCCCCGGAACAGCACGCCCACGTTGAAGGCATGGTTCCGTGACGCATAGAAATCGGTGTATTCCGTAACCTGGATCGGCAGGTGCCGCGTGGCATCCGCCATTGGCACCAGCGGCACGTCCCCCGCACTGCCCTCGGCCAGCAGATCGGTCAGGCGCGCGCGCACCTTGTCCCATCGGGCACGCCCAAGCGCCATGAAGTCGTTCAACTGCGGTCGGGCGAAGGTGCCGCCCGCATCCAGCAGGCCCCTGGTCTCGCATTCCGCCAGATCCACGATCATGTCGCCAATGGCCGCCCCGCAGCGCGGCATGTCCCCTGCCACGGAAAAGACGCCATAGGGCAGGTTGTTCAGGGGAAACGGGCAGCCGGCATCGTTCGCGCTGTCCAGCCAGGACCGGATCAAGGCCATTCCCGGCCTCCTTTCATCTTGGAAAAAATATCCCACAGGGGTCAGGGGGTGTGAAACCCCTCGTCTTCGGGATCCTCACTTCACGCCGGGCGTGCCGTCGAACTTCTTTTCCAGGCGTTGCCAGACTTCTATGTATTCCTGCTGCATCGGCGCCTCCTTGGCGGCGAATTCCGTCAGGTGCTGGGGAAAGCGCGTTTCGAACATGAAGGACATGGTGTCCTCCAGCTTCTGCGGCTTCAGGTCGGCATTGCTGGCGCCCTCGAAGGCGTCGCGGTCGGGACCGTGGGGCAACATGCAATTGTGCAGGCTGATGCCCCCCGGCGCGAAGCCCTGGGGCTTGGCGTCATAGACGCCATAGATGTTGCCCATCAACTCGGACATGATGTTCTTGTGATACCAGGGCGGGCGGAAGGAATGCTCGGCCACCATCCAGCGTTCGCGGAACAGCACGAAGTCGATATTGGCCGTCCCCTCCTGCCCCGAGGGCGCGGTCAGCACTGTGAAGATCGATGGGTCGGGATGGTCGAACAGGATCGCGCCCACCGGAGAATAGGTCCGCAGGTCGTATTTGTAGGGGCAGTAATTGCCATGCCAGGCCACCACGTCCAGGGGCGAATGACCGATCCAGGTTTCGTGGAACTGGCCGCACCACTTGATCACCACGCGCGACCGTGTTTCGCGATCCTCGAAGGCCGCGACCGGGCATTTGAAGTCGCGCGGGTTCGCCAGGCAATTGGCACCGATCGGGCCACGATGGGGCAGATCGAACTTCTGGCCGTAATTCTCGCAGACGAAACCGCGGCACGGCCCCTCCAGAACCTCGACGCGGTATACGAGGCCGCGCGGAATGATCGCGATTTCCTTAGGCTCAAGGTCGATGACGCCCAGTTCGGTGCAGAACCGCAGCCGGCCTTCCTGGGGCACGACCAGCAGCTCGCTGTCGGCGGAAAAGAAGTATTCGTCCTGCATCGACCGCGTGACCAGGTAGACATGAGAAGCCATGCCGACCTGGATGTTCACATCGCCCGCCGTGGTGATGGTGCGCATCCCGGTGATCCAGGTCAGATCCTGATCCGGCACCGGGATCGGATCCCAGCGATACTGGCCCAGGCTGGTGATGCCGTCGTTGATATGCGGCGCCGTCTTCCAATAAGGAACATCGATGGGCGCAAAGCGTCCCGTGTGATGGACCGATGGACGGATGCGATAGCACCAGGTCCGCTCGTTCTGGCCGCGCGGCGCGGTGAAGGCGGTGCCCGACAACTGTTCCGCGTAAAGGCCATAGTTGCATTTCTGCGGGCTGTTCTGGCCCTGGGGCAGGGCATCCGGCAGCGCCTCGGTCTCGAAGTCGTTTCCGAAGCCCGGCATATAGCCTGCCGTGGCGCGGGTTGCAGCGGATCGGGTCATGGCCATCCCTCAAGACTCATTGCTGATGCAACGAATTATCGTTGCTTGCGCAACGGTGTCAATGATGATCTGCTGGGGCTTGCCGGCTTCAGCCATTTCTTCCGGATCACGATGAGCTTCGAACTCGACGATTTCCTGCCCTACCGCCTGTCGGTCGCGGCCGCCCATGTCAGCCGCCGCTTCGCCGAACGCTATGCGGCCGAAGCGGGGCTGACGATCCCCGAATGGCGGGTCCTGGCGCATCTTTCACGGTCGGGCACGGTCAGTATCCGCGACATCAACCGGCGCGTGAACCTGGACAAGTCGATCGTCAGCCGGGCGGCAAGCCGGCTGGAGGAAGCGGGCCATGTCCTCAAGTCCGGCCACGACCGCGACCAGCGGCTTGTGGCGCTGCAACTGACCCCGCAGGGTCACGCCCTGATGGAAAGGCTGGGCCGGATCGCGCGGGCCTATCAGGCCGAGCTTCTTGCCGAACTGGGCGAGGACGGTCCGGCCTTCCGCCGCGCGCTGCTGCGTCTGGCGCAGCACGCCGAGTGACTGGCGATCACCTTGATGTCAGCCAGACGCCCAGCATCGTCACCGCAAGGCCCGCGAAGATCAGCGCGGTCAGCGGCTCGTCGAACAGCGCCCAGTCCCAGACCATCGTGACGGGCGGACACAGATAGATCGCGGCGCTGACGCGGGCTGCGGAAAACAGGCGCAGGCTGGTGTAGTAGACGGAATAGGCCAGGAAGGTCCCCAGCAGCACAAGCCAGGCGATGCCGATGGCGAAGTCGCGGGTCAGGGGCGGGGCCAGGCTGTCGCCTGTCGCCAGGGCGCAGATCCCGAACAAGGCCGCGCCGGTCAGCGAATGGATGCACAGCGCCTGATGAACCGGCATGTCTAGCGACCTGCGGCCCTTCAGCAGGACCGATGCCAAGGCAAAGACCAGCATCGAGCCCGCCGTCAGCCCATAGGCCCAGACCGGGGCGGCCCCAAAGGCCAGGCTGTCCAGCGACACGATCAGCACCCCTGTGACGGCGACGGCGGTGCCCAGCCATTGACGCGGGCTCAGCCTTTCGCCCAGCACCGGCTGAGACAGGGCGGCAATGGCCAGGGGCAGAAGATCGGCCATCAGCGCCACAAGGCCGGTCGGCACCCCCCGCCCGATCGCCAGGGCAAAGCCACCCAGGTAAAGAAACACCGCCATGACGCCGAAACCCATCTGCGACAGGACGGCCCGCCATTCCAGCCGCGGCCCGAAGGCCAGGGCAAAGGGCATCAGGATCAGTCCCGACAGCAGCGTCCGCCAGAACAGCAGCAGGACGATCCCGGCTTCCTGGTTGGCATAGCGGATTCCGACATAGCCCGAACTCCATCCCAGGATCAGCAGCCCGGCCATGATGGGCCACAGAAGGGGGTGCCGGTCGGCAGCGGGGGCGGCGACAGTGGTCATGGTGTGCTTGTCCGTTCGGGGGCGGTCTTCAGGACCATAACCTTCGAACTGCCCGCCCGAGACATGACAAATCCCGATACGGACATGACAAGCCATTAAGCCCCGTCATATCAGTGTGCATTTTGGCAGTGATCTGTCATACTAGACTTGCAACAATCAGAGGCCGCTCATGTCCGACCAGATGATCGCCCGGCTCGAGATCGACGCGCTGCGCGCCTTGCGGGCGATCCGCCAGCATGGCGGGATCACACGGGCGGCGCAGGCGCTTGGGCTGACGCAATCGGCGGTCAGCCACAAGATCAAGCGGCTGGAAACCAGCCTGGCCTGCGATCTTCTGTCGCGCAGGCCCGGAGCGCCGCTTTTCACGCCTGCCGGGCAGGATCTGCTAGACTATGCGGATCGCATCCTGGATCTGCATGACGAGGCGCTGACCAGCCTGACCCGGACGACGCTGGCCGGGCGCATCATGCTGGGCCTGACCGAGGACACCAGTTGCAGCGACCTTTCGCGCATTCTTGGCCGCTTCCGCCGGCTGCACCCGCAGGTCAGCGTCCGCACCAAGGTCCGGATGAGCCTTGTGCTGCGCGCCATGCTGGACCGCCAGGAACTTGACGCCGCGATTCTGCAGGTCTTCGCCCATGAGGTGCGGCCGACCGACATCGTGCTGTTTCGCGAAAGCCTGCACTGGGTCAAATCCCCGGCGCTGCCGCTGCCGCCCGAAGGCGGCGCGATCCCGTTCCTGTCCTTCGACGAACAGTGCTTCTATCGCCGCTGGGCGGTCGACATCGGGCAGGACGGCGGCGCCAGCCTGGACATCGTCTTCGAATGTTCAAGCGCCGCGGGCATCGCCGCCGCCGTGTCCGCCGGGTTGGGCGTCGCCTTGCTGAACCGCCGCCACCTGCGCCCCGAGATGGAGGTCATCCGCGACCGCCTGCCCGATCCGCCGCCCCTGGCCTATGTCATTCGCCGTGCCCGCAAGGCGCGCAATCCCGCGCTCGACAGCATGGTCAAGGGGATCGAGGCCGAGATCTCGCGCCAGGGCGGTCTGACGCTGGCGGTCTGACGCAAGGCTTGATTGATCTGCCCAGGCACCGCGTGTATTTATACTGTCGACAATCCTCATGATCTGGAGATCGGACGATGCCCGACAGCGCAGCCCTTCCGGAACGCAGGCGCGGCTCGGGCGTCAGGATGGTTTATGACCAGCTTCGCGACGAGATCCTGGATCTGGAACTGCTGCCCGGCAGCCCCATCGACGAGGTCCAGCTTGCCGAACGCTTCGGCATGTCGCGCACGCCCATCCGCGAGGCCTTGGTGCGCCTGGCGGGCGAGGGGCTGGTCGAGACGCTACCCAACCGCTCGACTATGGTGTCCAACATCGACTTCCTGAACCTGCACACCTTCTTCGACGCGATGACGCTGATGTATCGGGTGACGACAAGGCTGGCCGCGACCTATCACCGGCCTGCCGACCTCAAGACGATCCGCAAGCATCAGGCCCGCTTTGCAAAGGCCGTCGAAGCGCAGGACGCCTTGGCCATGATCGCCTCGAACCGCGACTTTCACGCCGCCATCGCCGAGGCCGGCCGCAACCCCTATTACACCAGCCTGTTCCTCCGGATCCTGGACGAAGGGCGGCGCCTGCTGCGGCTGTATTACCAATCCTTCGACGACCGCCTGCCGCAGGAGTTCGTGCAGGAACACGAGGACATTATCGCCGCCATCACCGCTCGCGACATCGACCTGTGCGACCGGCTGGGCAAGGGCCATGCCGACCAGATCATCCGGCAGATCCAGCATTTCCTGGCCCGCGACGAACGGCAGCCGGTGACGCTGTAGCAGTCAATTCTTGTCGACAAGTAAAATGCAAATGCTAGAGTGCCGGTGAAAGAATCGGCGCCGATGCCGCCTGCCTGTCGAAAGGATCCCCGATGAACACCCAGATCTTCACCGGCGTCATTCCCGCCCTGATGACGCCCTGCACCGCCGACCGCCAAGCCGATTACGACGCGCTTGTCCGCAAGGCGCAGGAACTGGTTGCGGCAGGCATGTCGGCCGTCGTCTATTGCGGGTCGATGGGCGATTGGCCGCTGCTGACGGACGAACAGCGGATGGAGGGGGTGGAACGCCTTGTCGGCGCGGGCATCCCGGTGATCGTGGGCACGGGGGCGGTCAATTCCCGGCTGGCGGTGGCGCACGCGGCGCACGCGCAGAAGGTCGGCGCGGCAGGGCTGATGGTGATCCCGCGGGTCCTGTCGCGCGGGCTGTCGGCCACCGCGCAGCGCCACCATTTCAAGGCAATCCTCGCCGCCGCGCCGGACCTGCCCGCCGTGATCTACAACAGCCCCTATTACGGGTTCGAGACCAAGGCCGACCTGTTCTTCGCCCTGCGGGCCGAACATCCGAACCTTGTGGGCTTCAAGGAATTCGGCGGCGCCAAGGCCATGACCTATGCGGCCGAGCATATCACCAGTTCGGATGACGGCGTGGTGCTGATGGCGGGTGTCGATACCGGCGTCTTCCACGGCTATGTCAAATGCGGCGCGACCGGCACGATCACCGGCATCGGCAACGTCATCCCGCGCGAGATCCTGCATTTCGTGGCCCTTGCCAAGGCCGCGGCAAACGGCGACCTGGACGCCCGCGCCCGCGCCAAGGAGATGGGCGAGGCGCTCGAGGTGCTGTCGTCCTGGGACGAGGGGACCGACCTGGTCCTGTATTACAAGCACATGATGGTGCTGCAGGGCGACCCGGAATACAGCCTGCACTTCAACGAGACAGACGAATTGACCCCCAGCCAGAAGGGGTGGGCCGAACGCCAGTTGCGCCAGTTCCAGGCCTGGTACGGGGAATGGAGCAAGCTTCCGGGCGCGGTCCAGGCCTGCAAGCCCTGACCCTGCCAAGGCCCCCGGCGATCCGGGGGCCTTTCGCCTTCAGGCAATCGCATCCAGCCCGAGCGCCAGGAAACGGTCGAGTTGCGCCAGTTCGGCCTGGGTCAGGTCCACCCCCTCGGCCTGGGATCTCGCGCGGGCGGCGAAGCGGCGTTGCGAGGGCAGGCGGGCGCCCTGGCCCTGGATCGCCTCGAACAGCAGTTCCGCCCGCGCGAAGGGATCGCCGCGCCGGCCCGCCGCAAAGCGTTCCGGCGACAGGGCGATGACCAGCTCGCCGTGGAAGGGTGCCAGCGTGGTCGTGCCCAGGAAATCCAGCACCTCGGGACTGGTCAGGTCGCCGATCATGACCCCCGCCAGCAATTCGATCATGGTGCCGATGGCCGATCCCTTGTGCCCGCCAAAGGGCAGCATCGCCCCGCCAAGCGCCGCCTCGGGGTCGGTGGTGGGCTGGCCGTCCGCGTCGATGGCCCAGCCCTCCGGCAGGGACTTTCCGGCGCGGCGGTGCAACTCGATCTCGCCCCGCGCGGCGACCGAGGTGGCGAAGTCGAAGACATAGGGCTGTTGCCCCTGCCGCGGCCAGCCGAAGGCAAAGGGGTTGGTTCCCAGCAGCGGCTTCGTGCCGCCCGCAGGGGCGACGGTCGCGTAGCTGGGGCACATCACCATCGCGGCCAGGCCGTGGGCCGTCACCGCCTCGACCTCGGGCCACAACGCTGCGAAATGGGCGCAATCATTCACCACCATCGCAGCCAGGCCCAGGTCGCGGGCGCGATCCGCCAGCACCGGCAGGCCCAGTTCAAAGGCGGCATTGGAAAACCCGCCACCGGCATTCACCCTGACGATGGCGCCGTTGTCGGCCCCTTCTGCAAAGGGCTTTGCCGTTCCCGAAACCTTGCCCGCCTTCAAGGTCCGCAGCACTCCCTCGATCCGATAGATGCCGTGCGATTTGCAACCGTCGCGTTCACCGGCCGAGATGACGCGCGCCAGCGGTCCCGCCTGCATGGCGTTCATTCCCGCCCGCAGGAAGATCCGCTGGACCCTGTCCTCCAGTTCCGTCATGGAAAGCGTGCTGTTCATGCCCTTGTCCGTCCCCTTCAACCGATGGCTCTGCAACCTGCCGGGGTCATAGCAGATCGGGCACCCGCATTGTATACTGTTTGTATTTTTAATTTGCGTCGCGGGGTCTTCTGCCCGATAGTGACAGGCAGGAATCGGCCGAAAAAGGCCGACAGTGATCCACAGGGAGAAAGTTCATGAAACAGACCACGCTTGGGCTTGGCTTGCTGGCCGCGACCGCGGCCATGGCGGCACCGTCCTATGCCGACAAGCTTGATGACATCATCGCCTCGGGCACGCTGCGCTGCGCGGTGGTGCTGGACTTCCCGCCGATGGGGATGCGCGACGACAGCAACAACCCGATCGGCTTTGACGTCGACTACTGCAACGACCTGGCTGCCGCCCTGGGCGTCACGGCCGAGATCGTGGAAACGCCCTTCCCCGAACGCATTCCCGCGCTGATGTCGGGCCGGGTGGACGTGGGCGTCGCCTCGACCTCGGACACGCTGGAACGGGCCAAGACCGTGGGCATGTCGATCCCCTATTACGCCTTCGAGAACGCCGTGGTCGCCAACGAGGGCGTCGAGATGGCGACATGGGAGGACATGAAGGGCAAGACCGTCGGCGCCACCGCCGGCACCTACGAGGCGATCTGGCTTGAAAAGCAGATCACCGAATGGGGCGAGGGCACTTTCCGTCCCTACCAGACCCAGGCCGACGTCTTCCTGGCGCTGAGCCAGGGCCAGCTTGACGCCACCGTCTCGACCGTCGAGGTGGCCAATGCCAATGTCGCCTCGGGCAATTTCCCGGGCATCAAGATCGTCGACAAGGCGCCGATGGTGCCGGACTATGTGTCGCTGTTCACGCTGCGCGAGGAATACGGGCTGATCAACTATCTGAACCTGTTCGTGAACCAGCAGGTCCGCACCGGCCGCTATGCCGAACTGTACGAGAAGTGGATCGGCGAGGGCGAGCCTGCGGATCTGACCATTCCCGGCGTTTACCGCTGATCCCTGCCGGGGCGGCATCCCGCCGCCCTGACGCTTTCCGGCAGCCGCGGGACGGCCCATGTTCAACTATACCTTCCAATGGAAGCAGGCCCTGGCCCGGCTTCCGCAGATGCTGGATGGCGCGCTTGTGACCATGCAGATCGCCGTCCTGTCGATGGTGATCGGCATCCTTCTGGCGATCCTTCTGACGATGTTCCGACTGTCGGGCATCCGCGTGCTGTCGGCCGTCTCGAAGACCTGGGTCGAGATTGCCCGCAACACGCCCGCGCTGTTCCAGATCTACATGGCGCATTTCGGGCTGGGCAGCTTCGGCATCCACCTGTCGCCCTTCGCGTCCATCCTGCTGGGGATCACCTTCAACAACGCGGGCTACCTGACGGAAAACTTCCGGGGCGCGCTGAAGGCCATTCCCGACACCCAGGCCCGCGCCGCGCGGTCGCTGGGCTTCGGACAGGGCGGGGCGTTTCGGTACGTCGTGCTGCCGCAGATGCTGCGCATCGCCTTCCTGCCGATGACGAACCAGATGGTCTGGGCGATCCTGATGACCTCGCTTGGCGTGACGGTGGGGATGAACACCGACCTTTACGGCGTCACCCAGGGTCTGAACGCGCTGACCTTCCGCACCTTCGAGCTGTTTGCCCTGGCCGCCGTGATCTTCTACCTGATCACCAAGACCATCACCCTTGGGGCGCGGCTGATCGCGACCCGCCTGTTCCGGTATTGAAGGGGCCTGGCCGATGTTCGATACCGCACTGACTGCCGCCGACTTCGCCTTTCTTGCCCGCGGCGCGGGGATGACCATCGTGGTCACGCTGATCTCGGTGATCGCGGGAACCATCCTGGGCATCGTCTTCGGCGTCTTCCGCTATCAGGTGGGTCCCATCTGGGCCGCGCCGCTGACCTTCGTGCTGGACGTGTTCCGGTCCATCCCGCTGCTGATCCAGCTTGTGCTTGCCAATGCCTTCCTGGGCACGATCCTGCGGCTGAACATGTCGGGCTTCACCGTGGCCTGCATCATCCTGTCGCTGTACACCGCCGCCTTCTGCGCGGAGATCGTGCGCGGCGGGATCGAGGCCGTGCCCATGACCACCCGCCGCGCGGCGCGGTCGCTGGGCATGACCTGGGGCCAAGACATGCGCTCCATCGTGCTGCCCCTGGCCACCCGGGTGGCGCTGCCGTCCTGGATCGGGCTGGCGCTTGGGGTGATGAAGGATTCCGCGCTTGTCTATATCGTGCAGGTGACGGAACTGCTGAAATCGACGCAGATCCTGATCACCCGGCTTCAGGAACCGCTGCTTTTGCTGATGATCTGCGGCGCCTTCTACTTTGTCATCTCGTTCCCGCTGGCCCGGTTCGGCGGCTATCTGGAAAAACGGTGGTCCAATGATTGAGATCGAAAACGTCCGCAAGTCCTTCGGCTCGCTGGAGGTGCTGAAGGGCATCGACCTGACCGTCCAGAAGGGCGAGGTGGTGACGATCATCGGCGGATCTGGGTCGGGCAAATCGACGCTGCTGACCTGCATCAACGGGCTGGAGCCGATCGATTCCGGCCGCATCACCGTCGACGGGACCGAAGTTCACGCCAAGTCCACCGACCTGAACAAGCTGCGCCGCAAGATCGGCATCGTCTTCCAGCAGTTCAACGCCTTCCCGCACCTGACCGTGCTGGAAAACGTGATGCTGGCGCAGGTGAAGGTTCTGAAGCGCCCCAAGGCCGAGGCCGAGGCCGAGGCGGTGAAGCAGTTGAACCACGTGGGCCTGGGCGACAAGCTGAAGGTCTATCCCTCGCGCCTGTCGGGGGGCCAGCAGCAGCGCATGGCGATCGCCCGCGCGCTTGCGATGTCGCCAGACTACATGCTGTTTGACGAGGTGACTTCGGCCCTTGACCCCCAGCTTGTGGGCGAGGTGCTGGACACGCTGCGGATGCTGGCGCGCGAGGGGATGACGATGATCTGCGTGACGCACGAGATGAAGTTCGCGCGCGAGGTGTCGGACCGCGTGGCCTTCTTCCACAAGGGCGTCATGGCCGAGATCGCGCCCCCAGACCAGTTGTTCGGCGCGCCCCGGGACCCCGAGCTGCAGAAGTTCCTGTCGGCGACCCATTAGGCCATGACCCAGGACGTGATCGTGATCGGGGCCGGTGTCGTCGGCCTATCGGCGGCTTTGGCCTTGCAGGCACGCGGGGTGCCGGTGACGGTGATCGACCGGGAAGGCCCCGCTGCCGGGGCATCCGCCGGGAACGCGGGGGCCTTCGCCTTTACCGACATCCTGCCCCTGGCCTCGCCCGGGATCATGCGCAAGGCGCCTCGCTGGCTGCTGGACCCGCTGGGGCCGCTGTCGGTGCCGCCCGCCTATGGGCTGCGGATCGCGCCCTGGATGCTGCGCTTCTGGCGGGCCTGTTCGCCCGCCCGCGTCGCCGCCTCGGCCCGGGCGCAGACGGCGCTGATGGATCTGTCCAAGGCCGAGCTTGAGCCCTTCCTGACCGCCACTGGCACACTGCCGATGCTGCGCAAGGAGGGCAACCTGGAAGTCTATGAGGGGCAGCGGCAATTCGACGCCTCGCTGCCCGGCTGGCAAGCGCGAGCCGAGCACGGAATCGACTTCCGCCACATGACGCCCGAAGAGATGGCCGAGATCCAGCCGGGCTTGTCGCCGCGCTTCACCCACGGCACCTTCACGCCAGGCTGGTATTCCATCGCCGATCCCCGGGTTTATGTGCTGGCCCTGGCCGACCGCTTCCGCGCGGGTGGCGGGCGGATCGTGATCGCGCAGGCGACGGGGCTGACCGCCGACGGCGTGCTGACCGCGACCGGCCCGCTGCGAGGCCGGGTCGTGCTGGCGGCGGGGGCGTTCTCGCACCGGCTGGCGCGGACCCTGGGCATCCGCATCCCGCTGGAAACCGAGCGCGGCTACAACACCACGCTGCCGGGCGAGGCATTCGACCTGCGCACCCAGGTGACCTTCGGGGGCCACGGCTTCGTGGTGACGCGGTTGTCGTCCGGCATCCGGGTCGGAGGCGCGGTGGAACTGGGCGGGCTGGACCTGCCCCCGAACTTCCGCCGGTCGCAGGCGATGCTGGACAAGGCGGCCGCCTTCCTTCCGGGCCTGCGCACCACCGGCGGCAAGCAGTGGATGGGCTTCCGCCCCTCGCTGCCCGACAGCCTGCCAGCCATCGGACCTTTGCCAGGCCATCCCCACGTCATTTGCGCCTTCGGCCACGGCCATCTGGGGCTGACCCAATCGGGGGGCACCGCGCGGATCGTGGCGGATCTTGCCACAGGTGCCGTGCCCCCCATCGGCCTTGCGCCCTTTTCGCCTGCGCGTTTCGGAAAATGGACATGACCCAATACATCTTCCCCTGCATCGACGGCCACACCTGCGGCAACCCCGTCCGCCTTGTCGCGGGCGGCGCACCCCGGCTGGAGGGCACTGACATGCTGGAAAAGCGCGCCCATTTCCTGCGCGACTTCGACTGGATCCGTACCGGCCTGATGTTCGAGCCGCGCGGTCATGACATGATGTCGGGCTCGATCCTGTATCCGCCGACGCGGGCGGATTGCGACGTGGCGGTGCTGTATATCGAGACTTCGGGCTGCTTGCCCATGTGCGGCCACGGCACCATCGGCACCATCACAATGGGGATCGAGAACGGGCTGATCACCCCACGCACCCCCGGGCGCCTGTCCATCGAAACGCCGGCCGGCAAGGTCGACATCGAATACCGCCAGGAGGGCCGTTATGTCGAGGAAGTGCGCCTGACCAACGTGCCGGGCTTCCTTTACGCCGAAGGCCTGACCGCCGAGGTCGAGGGTTTGGGCGAGATCGTCGTGGACGTGGCCTATGGCGGCAACTTCTATGCCATCGTCGAGCCGCAGAAGAACTTCCGCGACATGGCCGACCACACGGCGGGCGAATTGATCGGCTGGTCGCCGAAACTGCGCGCGGCGCTGAATGCGAAATACGACTTCGTCCATCCCGAACATCCCGCCATCAACGGGCTGTCGCATATCCTGTGGACCGGACAGCCGACCCAGCCCGGGGCGCATGCGCGCAACGCGGTGTTCTATGGCGACAAGGCCATCGACCGCAGCCCTTGCGGCACTGGCACCTCGGCCCGGATGGCGCAGCTTGTGGCGCGGGGCAAGCTGGCGGTGGGCGACGAATTCCACCACGAATCCATCATCGGCAGCATCTTCAAGGGCCGGGTCGAGGCCGCGACGACCGTGGCGGGCCGCGACGCGATCATCCCCTCCATCGCCGGCTGGGCCCGCCAGACAGGGCTGAACACCATCTATATCGACGCCGAGCGCGACCCCTTCGCCCACGGCTTCGTGGTCAAGTAAACGTCCCCGGAAAGGACCACCATGCGCACCAGTCTTTCCATCTCGGTCATCGGCTGCCATGCCGAGGGCGAGATCGGCGATGTCATCGTCGGCGGCGTGCTGCCCCCGGAAGGCGCCACGATGATGGAGCGGATGATCGCGATGGAACGCGACCATGACCACATCCGCCGCCTGCTGATCTGCGAGCCACGGGGCTCGGTCGCGCGCCACGTGAACCTGATCGTGCCGCCGATCACGCCGGGATGCGCGGCGGGCGCCATCGTGATGGAGCCCACGGAATACGTTCCCATGTCGGGGTCGAACACGATCTGCATCGCGACCGTCCTGCTTGAAACCGGCATGGTGCCGATGCAGGAACCCGTGACCCGCTTCAAGCTGGACATGCCCGGCGGCGTGATCGAGGTCACGGCGGATTGCCAGGGCGGCAAGTGCCGGTCTGTCACCTTCCGCAACGCGCCGGCCTTTGCCGCCGTGCTGGATGGCGCCTTGGAGGTCGAGGGCCAGGGGACCATCCCGCTGGACATCGCCTATGGCGGCATGTTCTTCGGCATTGTCGATGCGCAGGCCCTGGGCTTCCAGGTCCGCCCGGACGAAGCCCGCGACCTGGCCATCCTGGGCGAGAGGATCCGCAAGGCCGCGCGGGAACAGTTCGACGTGGTCCATCCGGATTTCCCGAACGTGCGGGGCGTGTCAATCGTGCAGTTCGCGATGCCCTTCGCGGGCAGCGGCCAGGTCGCGCGCAACACCTGCATCGTGGCGCCGGGGCGGTCCGACCGATCGCCCACCGGGACCGGCACCTCGGCCCGTATGGCAGTGCTGCAGGCGCGGGGGCTGATGGGGCGGGGCGACGTGCTGATCCATGAATCCATCATCGGGTCGCGCTTCACCGGCGAAATCCTGGAGGTCCGGCAGGATGGCGGGCGCACCAGCATCATCCCGCAGATCACCGGCCGGGCCTGGATCACCGGGCAGCACAGCTACTACCTCGACCCCGAGGATCCGTGGCAGGCGGGCTACATGCTGTCCGACACCTGGGGCGTCACGCCGACGCTGAAGCAATGACGGCGCTGTCGATCCTGCCAGGAACGGCCGAGGGCCCGGTGGTCGCGTCCGGCGAACCGCTCAGCTTCTGGGGCGGGGTCGATCCGGCGACGGGGCGGGTCATCGACGTGCATCACCCGCTGAACGGGCAGGCGATCACCGGGGCGGTGCTGATGATGCCGTCCACGCGCGGATCCTGCACCGGGTCGGGGGTGCTGCTGGATCTGGTCCTGTCGGACCGCGGCCCGGCGGCGCTGATCTTTTCCGAACCCGAGGATGTCGTGACCCTGGGCGCCCTTATCGCCTCCGAGATGTTCGGCCATGCCCTGCCGGTCCTGCGCCTGCCGCCCGACGGCTTCGCGGCCCTTGCGCGCGAGACCCAGGCCCGGATCGGCGCCGACGCCATCACGGCAGGTGGACTGTCGCTGCCCGTGCTGCCGCCCGCCACGGCGTCGCTTGACCTGACCAGCGACGACCGGGCGATGCTGGCGGGCCGGGACGGAGAGGCCGTTGCCCAGGCCATGCGGATCATCTGCGCCATGGCGGCCCAGCAGGGGGCCGAACGGCTGATCGACGTGACGCAGGCCCATATCGACGGCTGCATCTATGCCAGCCCCGCCAACCTGACCTTTGCCCGGAAGATGGCGTCGCTGGGGGCAAGGGTGCGGGTGCCGACCACGATGAACGCGATCTCGGTGGACCGAGAGAACTGGCGCGCCCAAGGGGTGCCGCCCGACTTCGGCGGGCCGGCGCAGCGGCTGGCCGATGCCTATGTCGCGATGGGCTGCCGGCCGACCTTCACCTGTTCGCCCTATCTGCTGGACAGCGCGCCCGGCAGCGGAGAAGCCGTGGCCTGGGCGGAATCGAACGCGGTGATCTATGCCAACAGCATCCTTGGCGCGCGAACGGCCAAGCATCCCGATTTCCTGGACCTCTGCATCGCAGTCACTGGCCGGGCGCCGCTGGCGGGCGTCTATCTGGACGATCAGCGCGCGGCGCGCCGCATCATCGACATCGACCTGCCCCATGCACCCGACGACGCCTTCTGGCCGCTGATCGGCTGGCTGGCGGGACGGCTGTCGCCCGACCGCATCCCGCTGCTGCGCGGCCTGGCCCCCGCGCGTCCCGATGCGGATGCGCTGAAGGCGCTGTGCGCGGCCTTTGGCACCACATCCGCCGCGCCCATGCTGCATGTTCAGGGTGTCACGTCCGAGGCGGGCCATGTCGCCCCCGACGCCGACCGCCGCCGGATCACGGCCGCCGACATGGCCGAGGGGTGGCGTCTGCTGAACGACGCCCTGGACGGGATCGACCTGGTCGCCCTGGGCAGCCCCCATGCCTCGCTGTCCGAATGCCGCGCCTTGGCAGACGGGCTGGCGGGCCGCCGGGTGCAGGTTCCCACCATCGTCACGGCGGGCCGCGACACCATCGACCGCGCCCGCGCCGAAGGCGTGCTGGACCGGCTGGAGGCCGCGGGGGTGCAGGTGCTTCCCGATCTGTGCTGGTGTTCGATCTCTCGCCCGGTCTTTCCGGAGCGGACGCGGACCCTGATGACCAATTCGGGGAAATACGCCCATTACGGGCCAGGCCTGTCGGGATGCGCGGTCCGCTTCGGCAACCTGGACCAGTGCATCCGTGCCGCGTTGACCGGGCAGGCCGCGAAGGATCTGCCCGGCTGGATCGGCCGATAGCGTCAGGACCGGCCTCGGCCCGAGCCGACGCGGGCCAGCAGGATCACCGGCAGGATGCCCACCACCACGATCGCAAGCGCCGCGATCGCCGCTTCCTCATAGGTGCCGCGCGCGGCCTCGCCGTAAAGATGGGTCGCCAGCGTCTCGAAGTTCAGCGGGCGCAGCAGCAGCGTGGCCGACAGTTCCTTCATGCAATCGACAAAGACCAGCAGTCCCCCGGCGGCAAGCGCTGCCTTGGACAGCGGCAGGTGGACATTGCGCAGCGTGCTGCCGATGCCGTGGCCCAGGGTGCGCGCCGACTGGTCATAGCTGCGGGGGATGCGCGTCAGCCCGGCCTCGACCGACCCGACCGAGATCGCCAGGAACCGCGCCAGATAGGCATAGCCCAGGGCCACGCCTGACCCGATCAGGACCAGCCCCGGATCGATGTCCAGCCAAGACTTCGCGGTCCGGCCGATCCAGCGGTCCACCCCCCCGGCGGCGATCAGGATGCCAAGCGCCAGGATCGTCCCCGGCATGGCATAGCCCAGCGAGGCCATGCGGTGGATCACCGCCATGCCGCGCTGCGGGAAGATACGCGCGGCATATGCCACCGTCAGGCCGCAGACCAGCACGGCCACGGTCGCCACCGCCGACAAGGCGAAGGTGTTCCAGGCTTCGCCCATCAGACGGGACGACAGGCCCGCGAACTGGAAGCGCTTCCAGGCCTCGACCGACAGATAGATCGCGGGCAGCACGAAGCCCAGCAGCACCGGCACCAAGCAGACGGTAAGCGCGACCCAGCGGAGGGGGCCGGTCAGCGGCTGGCGGGCCATCGGGCGGGCGCGCTGCGCGTTGACCGAATACCGCTGCTTGCGCCGCGCCCATCGTTCCAGCGAGATCAGCGCCACCACCAGCACCAGCATCGCAAGCGCGATCTGCGAGGCACCGGCCAGATCGGACCGCGTGACCCAGGTGGTATAGACGGAGATCGTCAGCGACCGCACGCCCAGGAACTCGGACGCGCCGATGTCGTTCAGCGTCTCCATCAGCGCCAGGCTGACGCCCACGGCAATGGCGGGCCGGGCCAGGGGCAGGGCGACCCGGTGGAAGATCTGGCCCCGGGTGGTGCCCAGCGTATGGGCAACCTCGACCAGGTTGGCGGCCTGTGTCATGAACATCGCCCGCACCGGCAGATAGACATAAGGGTAAAGCACCAGCCCCATCAACAGGATCGCCCCTGGCATCGACCGGATGTCGGGCAGGCGAAAGTCGCGCGGGCTGTCATAGCCCAGCACGGCGCGGACTGCCGACTGGAACGGTCCCAGCGGGTGCAGCATGTCCAGATAGGCGTAAGCCACAATATAGGTCGGCACCGCCAGCGGCAGCAGCAGCGCCCATTCCAGCATCCGCCGCCCCGGAAAGTCATGGGCCGTCACCAGCCAGGCGACGGTGGTGCCGATGCCGGCGGTCAGCACGCCCACGCCAGCCATCAGGATGGCCGTCTGGGTCAGCGCATGGGGCAGGACATGGCGGGCCAGATGCGTCCACAAGCCGTCCGATCCCTGCGCCGCCTGCCAGGCAAGCGCCAGGATCGGCACCGAGACAAGCCCTGCAATGAGCAGGCTTGCAATGACCCAAGACCCCCCGCGAAAGCGGAGGGTCCGGAATGGCGGCGCAAGCGTCCGTTGCCGCCCTGCGGCCCCGTCGTCAGTTGTCGAAGCCAACGCGGTCGACCAGCTCGCTTGCCTGCTGGCGGTTCTTGACGATGTCGGTCAGGGGCACGGGATCGACGTTCAACTCGCCGAAGGATGCGATGATCGGGTCGATGGCCGCGCCCGGCTTGACCGGATATTCGTAATTCGCCTCGGCATAGATCTTCTGCGCCTCGTCGGACACGAGGAACTCCAGCAGCTGCACAGCCTCGTCGCGGTTCGGCGCGTTCTTGGCGACGGCCGCGCCGCTGATGTTCACATGGGTGCCGCCATCCTCGAAGGTGGGCAGGATCACCTTGATCGCCTCGCCCCAGGCCTTCTGTTCGTCGCCGCCCTTGCCGGACCGCATCAGGCCCACGTAGTAGGAATTGGCAATCGCGATGTCGCAGATGCCGCCCAGAATGTCCTTGGCGCCGTCGCGGTCGCCGCCGCCCGCCTGGCGGGCCAGGTTGGCTTTCAGGCCGGTCAGCCATTCCTCGGTCTGGGCCGCGTCGTGATGGGCCATGAAGGCCGAGAAAAGCGCGGTGTTGTAGGGATGCTGGCCCGACCGGATGCAGATGCGGCCCTTCCATTCCGGATCGGCCAGATCCTCATAGGTGATGCTGTCCAGGTCCAGGTCATTGGCCGCATAGACCACGCGGGCGCGCATCGACAGGGCGAACCACTGGTTGGCAGGATCGCGCAGGTTTTCCGGGATGGACGAAGACAGCACCTCGGATTCGACGGGCTGGGTCAGGCCCTTGTCGACCAGGTCGGTCAGGTTGCCCACGTCCACGGCCATCAGCAGGTCGGCGGGCGAGCTTTCGCCCTCGGAAGCCACGCGCTCGGCCAGGCCGTCCTTCAGGAACACCGTGTTCACCTTGATCCCCGTGGATTCGGTGAAGGCCGCCAGCAGCGGCTCGACCAGGCCGGGTTCGCGCGAGGTATAGAGGTTCAGTTCCTGGGCCTGGGCCGCGCCGGCCCCGAAGGTGGCAAGAAGAATGACGGGTGCAAGTTTCATGATGTTCCCTCCGACGTTTGTTCCGTTGCAAAGGGTCTTACGCAGCCGGCAACGGGTAGTCTAGTATTTTCGTCAAGTTTCCGGCTGCAGCGGGTCGACGGCCGGAGGCTCGGGGAAAACATGGATCTGCGCGCCGTTCAGTTGCAGGCTGACCTTTTCCCCGATCGCCATGGGAATGCGGAAATGGGAATGCATCCGCAAGGTCTGCGCCAAGGGATGGACCATGATGTCGATCTGTTCGCTTTCTCCCGTGAAGGTCTTAGCCACGACGCGGGCCGAGATGCCCTGCCCGTCCGGCCCGATCGACAGCGCCTGCGGCCGGATGCAGGCGAGGGCCAGGGATCCGTCGGGCAGGTCCAGATCGGCGGGGAAGGTGCCGATGGGCGTCTCGATCCTGCCGTCGGACCAGATGCCGGTCAGGCGGTTGCAGGGCCCCATGAACTCGGCGGCATAGGGCGAATGGGGGCGGTCATAGATCTCGAACGGTGTGCCTGCCTGTTCGATCCGGCCCGCGCGCATCAGGACGATCAGGTCGCCCACGGCAAGCGCCTCTTGCGGGTCATGGGTGACGATGATCGCGGTGGTGCCGATGCGGCGCAGGGTTTCCACCGTTTCGCGCCGGACCTTTTCTCGAAGCCCCTGGTCAAGGTTTGAAAACGGCTCGTCCATCAGCAGGATCGCTGGTTCGGGGGCAAGCGCGCGGGCCAGGGCCACGCGCTGCTGTTCGCCCCCCGACAGCGAATGGGGATAGCGGTCCAGAAGGCCGGTGATGCCGATGCGTTCGGCCACCCTTGCCACGCGCTTGCGGCGTTCGGCCCGCGGCAGGGCGCGCAACCCGAAGGCCAGGTTGTCGGCCACGCTAAGATGCGGGAACAGCGCGTAATCCTGGAACATGAAGCCGATCTTGCGGTCCTCGGGTTCGACGAACATGCCCGGACCCACTACATCGACGCCGCCCACCCGGATGCGGCCGCCGGGGTCGGGCCGGTCCACGCCCGCGATGATCCGCAACAGAGTCGACTTGCCGCAACCCGATTGTCCCAGCAGGCAGGTGATCCGGCCCGGCGGGATCGACAGAGAGATGTCCGACAGGACGGCCCGCCCCTCGAAATGGCGCGAGATGGCTTCAAGCTCGAGCGATGACGCCGGGTTTGCGTGCATGACAGGCCTTTCGGTTCCGCCCCGGGCCGGGAAAGAGGGGCAGGGTCGCTTGCTGCTTATCCGCTTGCGTCTTTCTCCTCCAGTCACGGAACGATCAGAATCTGCGGCGCGGCAGGACGACCCCTGCCGCGATCAGGGGATCAGCCCGACACGGCGGCGGATGGCTTCGTCCCGCAGCGATACCTCGGTCCCCAGGAACTCGTCGCCGTCAGGGCCGCACAGCCACACAAGGGCACGGGCGGGCCATTCGGGCGGAATGTGGACAGACCAGTCAAGCCGGCTGACCGGGTTGACGCCGCTTTTGCGGATGGCGTCCTGCATGTCGGTCGCGACGGTGCCGGGGGACAGGCTGATGGCGCGGATCCCCTGGCTTCGCGCCTCGTGATCCAGGGCGCGGGTCAGCATCCAGGCGCCTGCCTTGCTGGCGCAATAAGCGCTCCATCCTTCCTGGGGATTGTGGGCCGCGCCCGATCCGACGGTCAGGATCGTGCCGCCGCCCTGCGCCCTCATCACCGGCAGCGCGGCGCGCATCCCGTGAAAGACGCCCTTCAGGTTCACGTCGATGGCCTGGCCCCATTCGCCGGGATCGGCCGCCGAAATCCCGGCAATGGGCCCGATCAGGCCCGCGTTGTTCACCAGGACGTCCAGCCGTCCCGCCTGTTCGACAAGCGTGGCGACCGCGCGTTCCATGTCCGTGGGGCTGGCCACGTCGCCTGACAGGGCGATGCCGCCGATCTGGGCCGCTAGGTCGTTCACGGCGGATTCGCTGCGGGCCATCACGCCGACGCGGGCCCCGGCCTGGGCAAAGGCCCGCGCCGCGGCCGCGCCGATGCCCCGGCTTGACCCGGTAACCAGAACCACCTTGCCCTGCAGGTTGACCATCCCATCCTCCTTGCCATTGGGCGGCGGACCAGGGGCCGCGCCGCAAGCCTGCGGACCTTAGATCAGGTCGATGCGGATGCTGTCCAGCGGCAGCCTGTCGAAATCCGCCTGCCAGGTCTCGCCCGCGCGTACAGGAAGGGCTTGCGTCAAGGTGCCGGTCGTGACGATGTCGCCCGGCATTAAAGGGGCTGCGTCGGGCATCGTTGCAAGGAGATCCGCCAGATGGCCCAAGGCGACCAGAGGCCCGCCACCCAGGACGTTGCGGGCATGGCCCCGGTCCAGAACCACCCCGTCCCGCGACAAGGTAGTCTCGAAATCCCGCAGCCGTTCCACCCAGTCAAACCGTTCGGACGGATCCAGATCCCGGATCGGGCCGTGCAGGAAGGCGCCATGCAGCCCGAAGCCCGCCACGGTATCCGCAGCCTCGAACCGCCAGCCCGGAAAGATCGAATGGACCATCTCGAACCCCGCGCAGATGCCCCCGATGCAGGTGATCAGCGCGTCGGGCGCCATTCCCGGTCCCGGCGCTGCGGCAAGGCGAAAGGCGATCTCGGGTTCGATGCGGGGCTCCATCAGCCCTGTCAGCGGGAAAGGTACGCCCAGCGGCCGGACGGTGCTGTCATACATGGGCCCGAAGATCGGGGCCGAGACGTTGAATTCGTCCCAGATCGTCTTGTTCGTGAAGCCGATCTTGCGCCCCACGACCTGGCTGCCCTGCCCGACGCGCGCGGCCTCGATCAGCGCGCCGATGCGATAGGCGCGGCTCAGGCTCAGGCCGCCGTCCCGTGTGGTCAGGCAGGGGATCTGCCGGCCTTCCGCCAAGGAGCGGATAATCTCGGCCGAAAGCGCGTCGTCTGGCATGGAACGGGTTTGGGTCTGGGTCATGGGGGCAGGGGATCACAAGCCCGCTTGTCCTGCAAGCCGCGCCGGGCCGAACCGTCACCCTTTTGGCGGCGCTTGACAGGCTCGCCCCACAGGCGGTTCCATGGCGAAGCCGCAGAGGGAGATAGCGCGATGTGCAACGCCTGCCTGATCGAGAACGTGAAACACCACATGATGTCGCGTCGCAGGCTGTTTTCGGGCGCGGCCGCCACCGCAGCCCTTGGTGCCGCGGCGGGCCTGGCGGCCGCAAGGCCCGCCATGGCGCAGGCAAGCGGGCGGGTGGTGGACCTGACCCATGCCTATGACAGCGACTTCCCGACCTTCGACGGCAAGCCGGGCATCCTTTTCGAGCCGGACAAGAACTTCGACCCGGACGGCTATCACCTGTTCAAGCTGACCATCTTCGAACATACCGGCACCCATATCGACGCCCCGCTGCATTTCGCGCAAGGCGGCATCTCGGTCGATGCCCTTCCGGTCGAGAACCTGATCGCCCCCCTCTGCATCATCGACATCTCGGCCAAGGCCGCTGAAGACCCGAATGCCACCGTCGAGCCTGCCGATGTCGAGGCCTGGATCTCGGCCCATGGCGATCTTCCGGCGGGCGCCTGCGTGGCCATGAATTCGGGCTGGTCCGCACGGATGGGCGATCCGTCCTGGCGCAACCTGCCGGACGGCACGCTGGCCTTTCCGGGCTTTTCCAAGGCCGCGACGGATCTGCTGGCCGATGCAGGCGCGGCGTCGATCGGGGTGGATACGCTGTCGCTGGATCCGGGAAACTCGGCCGATTTCGCGGTGCATTATTCTTGGCTGCCGTCTGGCCGGTTCGGGATCGAGGGGCTGGCGAACCTGGACCAGCTTCCCGCGACGGGGGCCACCGTCTTCATCGGCGCGCCCAAGCACCGCGGCGGCACCGGTGGTCCTGCGCGGATCATCGCCCTGGTCTGACGGCACGGGTCTTGCCCGGCCCCGCCGGGGGCCACATGCGCGACCAGACGCCGTCGCGGCGGATCAGGGCGTGCTGGATGGCGGCGGCGACGTGGATCGCCAGAACCGCGATCAGGGCATAGGCGCCGATCGCATGGATGGATTGGGCGACCTCGGCCACCCGTTCCGATTTCGGAAGCCATGGCCCGACGCCGAGCCGGTCCAGAAGCTCGATCGGAAAGCCGCCCGCGCGGACGCGGACAAAGCCGCTGACCGGCATGACCACCAGCAGCAGGTAAAGCATCACATGCGACAGCCGCGCCGCAATCCTCTGCCAGCCGGGAACAGTGCGCGGCAGGGGCGGTGCCTTGTGCGTCAGGCGATACAGGATCCGCACCAGGATCACCGGCACCAGCAGCACGCCCATGTTCTTGTGGAACAGGAACAGCGCGTCCTGCACGGGGCGGGAAATCCCGTCCCGGATCATGATCAGGCCTGCAGGGATCATCAGCAGCACGACCGCCGCGACGATCCAGTGCAACCATCGGGCGGCCGGGCGATAGCCCGGCTGGGGATCGGCCATGACTGGGCTCCTTTGTCGGGCCAAGGCTAGCAGAAAAGCCGCCCTCCGCGAAGCGGGATTGCAGGACGCGCTTGACGGATTGCAGCCTTTCCCTAGGCTTCCGTCATGCGCGGCACCCACGCCTTCCAGCTTGCAGGACTTCAACGGTACCTTGCAGGGACCATCCCCGCGCAGGTGGCGGCGACGGCCATGGCCGGCGTCGCGACGATCGCGGCCCTGACCGCTGTCCTGCCTGCAACGGCGCCAGGACTGCTGGGCGCGGTTCTGGCCTTCCTTCTGGCAAGCACGGCGGTTGCGGTCCTGATGCGGCGCTATTATCCGCACCGCCGGATCGGCGGCTGCAATGTCGTGACGCTGCTGCGGGCGGGGCTGGTCTGTGCGCTGTTGATGCCGCTGATGGCGGACCGGCCCGCAGGCTGGACCGTGGCCTTGGTGGCCGGCATCGGCTTGGCGATGGACGGGCTGGACGGGTTCCTGGCCCGCCGCAGCGGCCTTGTTTCCGCCTTCGGCGCCCGCTTCGACATGGAGGTGGACGCGGCCCTGGCCCTGGTCCTAGCGCTACACGTCATTGCCGGAACCGTCGTAGGGGCCGAGGTCCTGGTGCTGGGACTGATCCGCTATGTTTTCGTGCTGGCGAGCTGGGTCTTGCCCTGGCTGCAAGGCGCGCTGCCTGTCCGCCGCTGGCGCAAGGCCATCTGCGTGATCCAGATCGCCGCGCTGATCGTGCTGCAGACGCCGCTGCTTTCGCCCGGTCAGGGGATCGTCCTGGCCCGGATCGCCGCCCTGCTGCTGGTCGGATCCTTCGCGGTGGACATCCGCTGGCTGTGGAGGCACCGTTGACCGCCCTGCGCCTGCTGGCTGCGGCTTTCGTGATCCACCTGCTGCTGGTCCTGCCGCCGGCGCCGATGCCCGCGGCCCAGGCGTTGATCCGCCTTTCCCCCGAACTGCCGCTGATCCTGCTGGGGCTGGCCCTGCTGGGCCGCTGGGGCCGGCTGCTGGTCATGGCGGCCCTGTTGCTGCTGGCGGTGCAGAAGATCGCCGATCTGGCAATGATCTCGGCCCTGGGGCGGCCGTTCAACCTGCTGACCGACGTGACCCTGATCGGATCGGGAATCGAGCTTCTGGTCGACGCGACAGGCGGTTGGCGGCTTCTGGCCATGACGGCTGGCGTCGCGGCCGCAGCCTTGGCGACAGGCGCGGCCTTGTGGTGGGCGACGGGGGTCTGGGCACGGCGACGCTGGCCTCCTTCGCATCGGCTGGCCCTTTGCCTGACGGCGGCGCTGGCCCTGGGCGCTGCCTGGCTGGGGCAGGCCTGGCCGGGGAACGGGCCCTATGTCCTTGCGCGGGCCGAGGTCCTGGGCCGAACCGCGCAGGATCTGCGCCGGATCCGGCAACTTGCGGCCGAGGATCCGCTGGCCGATGCGCCGGGCTTGCTGTCCGCGATCGACCGCGACGTGCTGGTGGTCTTTGTCGAAAGCTATGGCAGGGCCAGCTTTGACGTGCCCTTCCATGCCGGGCGGCACCTGCCGACCCTGCGCCGCGCCGAAAGCCGGCTGGCCGGGGCGGGGCTGGCGATGCGGTCAGGTTTCCTGGCGGCGCCGACGCAGGGCGGGCAAAGCTGGCTGTCCCATGCGACCTTCGCCAATGGGCTGTGGATCGCGGACCAGGCAAGCCATGCCGCCGTTCTGGCCAGCGGGCGGCAGGGGCTGTTCCACCATGCGCGCCGTGCGGGCTTTCGCACGGCGGCGGTCATGCCCGCCATTACCCGCCCCTGGCCCGAGGCCGCGACGATGGGCTTTGACCGCGTGCTGGCGGCCTCCGACCTGGGCTATCGCGGGCTGCCGTTCAACTGGGTCACCATGCCCGACCAGTTCACCCTGGCGGCGACGGACAGGCTGCTGCGCGACGGGGCCGGGCCGCCGCACCTGTTCGCGCAGGTGGCGCTGATCTCATCGCACGCGCCCTGGGTGCCGGTGCCCGATCTGCTGCCCTGGGACCGCCTTGGCGACGGCAGGGTCTTCGACCCCATGGCGGTGGCGGGCGATCCGCCCGAGGTGGTCTGGCGCGACCGCGACCGGGTCCGGGCCGCCTATCGGGATGCGGTGGATTACAGCCTGTCCACCGTGATGGATTACGCCCTGCTGCACGCGGGCGACCCGCCGCTGATGATCGTGCTGGGCGATCACCAGCCCGCCCCCTGGGTCGCGCAGGACGGCGGCCCCGATGTTGCGATCCACCTGATCGGCCCACCCCACCTGGTGGATCGCGCCGCCGAATGGGGGTTCCAGCCGGGCCTGGTGCCGGCCGAGGGCAGCACGGCGATGCCGATGGACCGGATGCGCGACCTGATCCTGCGCGGCTTCGGCGGCAAACTGCCGCAGGCATGAAAGTCTTGCCTGCCCATGCCCTTGCGCCCCATGATGATCCTGTTTCCTGTCGGAGAATTGCCATGACCCCTATCCCCCTGACACGGCGCCGCCTGATGCAAGCGGGGGCGGCGGGGCTTGCCCTGGGGGGCTTGGGGCTGGTGCGGCCCGCTGCGGCGCAGGTGCCGGTCGGGCTGCAACTGTCATGGCTGCATTCGGTGCAGTTCGCCGGCAGCTATATCGCCCGGAAGAACAACTGGTGGCGCGATGCCGGGCTGGAGGTGACGCTGCTGCAGGGCGGACCGAACGCCCCGGTCGAGCCTCCGGTCGTGGCGGGGACGGCGCTGATCGGGATTTCCGCCGCCGACTATACCGCCGCTGCTGTCGCCCAGGGTGCGCCCTTCAGGATCATCGGCGTGGCGATGCAGAAGAACCCCTTTGCCATCGCCTCGATGCCTGCGAACCCGGTGCGGGTGCCCGCTGACCTGGTGGGCAAGCGGATCGGCATGGCGGTGGCGAACACGCCTGTCCTGCAGGCGCTCTGCACGTTGAACGACGTCGACATCGGCGGGGTCCAGGTCGTCCCCACCCAATATTCGGCCCAGCCCCTGCTGGCGGGCGAGGTCGATTGCCTGTTGTGCTGGGAAACCGACCTGCCTGTCGCGATGGAGATGCAGGGCGTCCCGGCCGAAACCATGCTGCTGGCCGATCACGGCTATGCGCTGCATTCCCAGACCTATATCGCCACGACCGACAGCATCGCCAACCGCCGGGCCGAGCTTGTGGCCCTGCTGGGCGGAGAGGTGCGGGGCTGGGACACCTATCGCGCCGACACCGATGCCGCGGCCGTTCTGACGGTCGAGACGTTCCCGGATGCCGGGCTGGACCTTGAGACCCAGAAGCTGCAGGCCCGCCGACAGGTCCCGCTGATGTTTTCCGACCTGACCCAGGCCAACGGCTTTGGCTGGTGGTCCGAGGAAACCGTCGCCCAGAACATCGAGACGCTGGCCCTCTTGGGCCGCAGCGTGACGCCGGATCTGTGGGATCGGTCGATCCTCGAGGAAATCCATGGCTGAGGCCGCCGTCCCGGCCGATATCCAGTGTTCCGGCGTCTCGAGGCTTTTCGACGGCAGCATCCTGGCCGTGGACGGCATTGACCTGACCTTCGCTGCAGGCCGCACCACGGCGCTTCTGGGACCATCGGGCTGCGGCAAGTCCACGCTTCTGCGCCTGATCGCGGGGCTGGAGGATCCGACGGCGGGCCAGGTCCTGATCGCAGGCCAGCCGCCCCAGGCACTGTGCAAGCAGGGCGGTCTGTCCGTCGCCTTTCAGGATCCTTGCCTGCTGCCCTGGCTGACGGTGACGCGCAACGTGGCGCTTGGCCTAAGGCTTGCGCGGCAGGCGCCCGACCCGCAGGCGGTGGATCAGATGATCAACCTGGTGGGCCTGGGCGGTTTCCAGAACGCCCGTCCCGCCGCCCTGTCCGGCGGAATGCGGCAGCGCGCGGCCATCGCCCGCGCCTTGGTCACCCGCCCCCGCGTCCTGCTGCTGGACGAGCCCTTCGGTGCGCTTGACGCCCTGACGCGCCGCCAGCTTGCCCATGACCTTCCGCCCCTGTGGCAGCGGCAGCAGGCCACCACGCTTCTGGTGACCCATTCCGTGGACGAGGCCGTGATGCTGGCAGACCGCATCGTCGTCCTGTCGCCCCGCCCGGCCCGGGTGATGGCCGATCTGGACGTGACCCTGCCCCGGTCGCGCGACCCTGAATCCGCCGCTTTCCGCCGCCTGTCCGCCGAGGTGTTGGCCCTGCTGATCCGCGGGGGCGAACAGGCGCAAGCGCTGGCGGCGCAATGACAGCCCGCACCCGTTGGTTCGGGTTGGCGACCTTTCTGGGCCTGTGGCAGGGGCTTGCCCTGCTGGCGGGTGGCTGGCTTCTGGCCGGGCCGGTGGGCGTGCTGGAATGGCTGGCCGCCCATCCCGGCCTGATGGCGCGCGCCGCCGCCGTCACCTTGGCCAATGCGGCCTGCGGCTTCGTGCTTGGCAACCTGGCGGCGATCCTGCTGGCTGCGATCCCGGCGCTGTGGCCGCGCACGCTGAACCTGGTGGCGGGCCTGGCGCTTGTCGTCTTCTGCCTGCCGCTGATCGCCACCGGCCCGATCCTGCGGGTGCTGATGGGGCCGGGGAACGGCCCGCAGATCGTGCTGGCCGCGCTTGCGGTCTATTACACCACGCTGATCCCCTTGCTGGCTGGCCTGCGGGCGATGCCTTCGGCCTGGCTGGATCTGGTGCAGATCTATGGCCGGGGCCGCTGGGCCGAACTGGTCCATGTCCGCGCGCGCGCCTCGGTCCCCTATCTGCTGGCGGGGCTGCGGATTTCCGCGCCCGCAGCGATCCTGGGGGCCATGGTGGGCGAGTTCACGGGGGCCGAGCGGGGCCTGGGCGTGCTGACGATCCGCTTTAGCCGCGATCTGGACGTGCCGGCGCTGTGGTCGGTGGCGGCGGTGGCGGCGGGACTGGCGATCGCGGTTCATGCCGCGGTCGGCTGGCTGGGCCGCCGCGCGCTGCCCGACGCGCCGCCGGTGATCCTGGCCCCGCCGCGCCTGTTGCGCGGATCGCCGGGGCGCAAGGCGGCCCACGCGGCGCTGCTGGTCGCGCTGATCCTGGTGCTGTGGTGGGTGGCCGTGGCGGGGCTGAATCCGTTCTTCGCCAAGCGGCCCGCCGATGTCGCGGCCGCCGTGATCTGGGCGCCGGACGCGGCCATGACGCGGGCCGCATTGATGACGGCGATGATGCAGACGCTGGCGCTTGCGGTGCCGGGATATCTGGCCGGGCTGGCCCTGGGCGCGGGGCTTGCGATCCTGCTGGCCCTTCGACCGGGGCTGTCGGCAGTGATGACGCCCTGGGCAGTGGCCCTGCGGTCGATCCCCATCGTCACCACCGCGCCGCTGATCGTCCTGCTGCTGGGACGGGGCGCCGCGGGCACCGTGACGCTTGTCGCTCTGATGGTGTTCTTCCCGACTTTCGCAGCCTGCCAGGAGGGGCTGCGGCAGGCGCCGGGGCCGATCCTGGATCTGTTCCGCAGCTATTGCGCCGGGCCGCTGCGCCAGACCTTGCATGTCCGCATCCCGGCGATGCTGCCCGCGCTGTTCGCCTCGGCCCGGATGGGGGTGCCTGCGGCAATCCTGGCCGCAACGGTTGTCGAGTGGCTGGCGACCGGGCGGGGTCTGGGCAACCTGATGGCGCTGTCGGCCTCGGTCTCGGACTATGCGATGCTGTGGCTGACGATGGTGGCGGTGACGGCGATGTCGGCGCTGCTTTATGCCGTCGTGGCCGGGGCCGAGACGCGGGTGCTGGCGGTCATGGCGCCCGAGCAGGTGCGCGCGTGAAGCCCCCGCTGGCCTTTGCCATCCCCGGCGACATCGCCACGCTGACCGGCGGCTATATCTATGAACGCCGCCTGCTTGAAGGACTGCGCCAGGCGGGCCATGACGTGCAGCACCTGCAGCTTGCGGCCAGCTTTCCCGACCCTTCGGCAGCGGACATGACCGAGGCCGTCGCGATGCTGGCGGCAGTGTCCCCGGACCGGCCGCTGATCCTGGACGGACTGGTCTTCGGGTCCATCGACACCACCGGGCTGGCGCGGGTCCGCGCGCCATTGGTGGCGATGATCCACCATCCGCTGGCCCTGGAAACCGGCCTGTCCTCCGACCGGCAGGACCACCTGTTCCAGACCGAGCGTGACAACCTGCGCCTGGCCCGGCACGTGCTGGTGCCCAGCCCCCATACCCGCCGGATCCTCGTGGACCGATACGGCGCCGATCCCCGCGCGATCACCATCCTGCGGCCCGGCGTGGACCGGCCCCGTCTGCCGCCCGCGCCCGATCCCATGCCGCTGATCCTGTCGGTGGGCATCCTGCATCCGCGCAAGGGCCATGACATCCTGCTGGACGCGCTGTCGCGGCTGGCGGATCTGGACTGGCGGGCGGTGATCGTGGGCAATCCCTGGGACGCCGATCACGCGGCTGCCCTGTCACGCCAGCGGGCGGCAAGCCCGGTGGCCGATCGTGTCAGGCTGGCGGGTCGCGTGTCCGCGGATGAGCTTGAGGAGCTTTACGCCCGCGCCTCGATCTTTGCCTTGGCGACCTGGTACGAAGGCCACGGCATCGTCTTCGACGAGGCCTTGGCGCGCGGCCTGCCGGTCGTCACCTGCGATACCGGCGCCGTGCCCGATACCGTGCCGCCCGGCGCGGGGCTGCTGGTGCTGCCGGGCAATCCGGCTGCCCTGGCTGATGCGCTGCGGATGCTGCTGGTCGACCCGGCGCGGCGGCAAGCCATTGCCCGTGCAGCACGCGAGGCAGGGCAGGGGCTGCCGTCATGGCAGGACATGGCAGACAGCGCCAGTCTTGTGCTGTCGGACTGCGCCCCCTAGCGTCGCAGCCGCCGCCAGGCCCAGGCTCCGCCTGCCAGCACGCCTGCGCCCAGCATCAGGTGGCGCGCCGTGATGCCGGTGCGCGCGTGCGCGCTGCGGCGATAGCGTGGATCGAAGAAGCGCGTGTTGGCCAGCAGGCTGCCCAGCCATGACTCTCGCCTCAACGGCAGGGGGCGCAGGCTGCGGCCTGTGTCGCGGATCAGGCCGTCGAGTGCGGGCACGACCCGCCCGTGCCGGTCGATCGCTCGCGCCACCTCGGTCTTGTCGCGCCCCAGGTGTTCCGCCAGCAGCCCGTCGCGGAAATCGCGGATCAGGTCGCGCGTCGCATCGTCCCGGGCCTGGATCGCCACGTCGCATTCCGTGTCGAAGCCCATGGACCGGCGGTCGATATTGCTGGATCCGATCCGCAGCAGCATGTCGTCGACGATCATGATCTTGGCATGGACATAGATCGGCTGGCCGCTGTCCGTGACGGGATACAGGATGCGGAACCGGCCATAGCGGTCGTGTTGGCGCAGCGTGCGGACCATCCGGCTGCGGGTGACATGCATCGCCTGATCCTCGACATGGCCCTGGGCGGCATAGGGGTTGATGACCACCACCTCGGGGCCATCGGGATCCGACAAGCGGCGGCGGATCGCGCGGGTGATGCTGCCTGCGCAGAAATACTGCGATTCGATATAGATGCAGTCCCGGGCCGCGCGGATCGCGTCCAGATACAGATCCTCGATCTCGTGGATGCCGGATCGGCCTGCCTCGGGCGGGGCGGTACGGGCGATGGCCACGGGGATGTCGTGGAAGGCGGGATTGATGCTGTCGGGCCAAAGATTGGCGCCCGGCGCGAAGTCCTCGTCGACCTCGGCGTCATGGGCGCGGGCCCAGCGGGCGCGGGCCAGTTCCGACATGGCCGCCGCCGCGGGCCCGCACATCACCGTTGAGGCGTCGTGCCAGGGTTGGGCCTCGGCCCCGTTCTTGAGGCAGCGCAGCGGGTTGTCGTCCAGATGCTCGCGGTCGTCCCAGCGGCCGTCGGTCATGTCGATCCCGCCGCAGAAGGCCAGGCTGTCGTCGATCACCACGATCTTCTGGTGGTGGCAGGCGCCGATCGGATGGCGGCCGTCAAAGGCCAGGTGAATCTGGTCGGGCGACATCAGCTTGACGGCAAGCGCGGGCAGGATGCCGCCGGGCGCGATCAGGGCACCCCCGCTCCATTTCAGCAGGTAGATGTCAAGATCCTGGCGACGGTCCACGATGGCTTCAAGAAACGGTCCGACCTTGTTCGGAAAGCCGTCCGGGGCCAGCCCGTCCGCATCACTTTCGCCGGGCAGCATCTCGATCTCGAAGTCGAAATCCCAGCCGATCATCATGACCATCCGCTGGGCCTTCAGCATGGCTTCGCGCAGGGCGCGGAAATAGGCCTGGCCATCGATGATGACGGACAGGCGCTCGGCCGTCTCGATCCGCCAGCAGTTCCGCCCCGGCTTCAGTTCGATCATCCTGTCGTCCCCGTTTGCTGGCCTCCTCCGGCGGAGGAAGCGGAAGGGAAATGGCCGCGGGGCTGCGCAGGTTCCGTTGCGGCCTTGCGGCATCATGGCGAACCGTCGGCCAAGATCCCCACCCCCTCGCGCACGATGCGCATCCGGTCCGCGGGATAGGGCCGCAACAGCGCCATGGCCTGGGCGGGGCTGCCCTTCAGCCACTGTTCATGGTCCTGCGGGTCAAGGATCACCGGCATCCGCGTGGGATGCACCGGCCTGACCAGGTCGTTGGCGGTGGTGGTGATCATCGTATGGGTCAGCCACGCCCCCTGGTCCCCCGCCACGCCCGGCTGGCCCGCGCGCCACAACCCGGCAAAGGCGAAGGGCGGCCGGTCGTCATCACCCGCCAGGGCGAACCAGACATCGGTTGCTGGGCTGCGGCCCTTGGCCTCGCGGAAGCTGGTGGCGGGGATCAGGCAGCGGCGGTTCAGGAAACTGTCCTTCCACAGCCCGCCTGTCATCTTGTCGTCACGGGCGTTGTTCCAGGCAACAGGCGCGATCGGCTTGCCGGTCTTCTTTGACACCGCGGGCGTCAGAAAGCCCCAATGGGCGCTGACGAGTTCCCGCGCACCGTCGGGCGCCAACCGGACGACCGGGGCCTCGTATTTCGGCCAGACCGCCGGCCATTCAGCCGCATTGCCCAAGTGGTCCAGGCCCGGCACCACGTCGAAGATCCGCCGCATCTCGTGCTGGCTCATCCGGTTGGAATACAGATTGCACATGCTTGGACCCCCTTGGCCTTCATCCTGCCTGCAACCAGAAACAGCCGCAACCGACCTTGCAATCATCTAAGATACATCCATATACCATCCATACAGATGGAGAAATGCTGTGGCCGATATCAGAACCCTTCGCGACAGGGTACCCGAGACCGAAAAGATCACGATCAACCTGGGTTATGTGGACCTGGGGCGGATCGATCTGCTGGTGCAGGAAGGCTTTTATTCAAACCGCAGCGACTTCATCCGCACCGCCATCCGCGGCCAGTTGGACAGCCACCGCGACGTGGTCAGCAAGTCGCTGGAACGGCACACGATGGAACTGGGCCTGCGCGATTACAACCGAGCCGAACTTGAAGCCCTGCGCGACAAGGGCGAGGTGCTGCATGTCAAGGTCGTGGGGCTTGCGCGCTTTGCCCCCGATGTCACGCCCGACCTGGTTCGCGCCACGATCGGATCGATCTCGGTCCTGGGCGCGTTGCAGGCAAGTCCCGACATCAAGGCGGCCTTGGCCGACCGGATATCCTGAATCCCGCAAGGAGCAAAGCAGATGAAGACACTGAACCTTGGCGCCATGCGCCAGGCCATGGAGGGCTTGCGCCTTGATGGATTCGGCGCAGGCAATGCCCAATCGCTTGTCGAACGCACCCTGGCGCAGCACGGCTTGTCCATGCCGGCACAGGCGGCGGGCGGGGCGCGGCCCTTTCCGGCAGCCGGCGCGCAGCCTGGCGGCGGAACGATCCCGCAGGGGGCCAGCTTCACGACCGATCGATTCACCTGCCCGGCAGGCAGCCGGGAAATGATGGTCTATGTCCCGGCTTCGGTCGCGGCGGGGCAGGGGGCGGAAGGTCTGGTCCTGATGCTGCACGGCTGCACCCAGACCCATGCGGATTTCGCCCGCGGCACTGGCATGAACGACCTGGCCGAACGCCATCGCCTGATCGTCGTCTATCCCCAGCAGGCGCGGGGCGACAATGCCCAGTCGTGCTGGAACTGGTTCAGCATCGGCGACCAGCGTCGCGGCCGCGGCGAACCCGAGATCTTGGCGCAGATGGCGCAGGCCCAGGCGGCGCTGCATCGCGTGCCGTCGGACCGGATCTTCGCGGCGGGCCTTTCGGCAGGCGCGGCGATGGCGGTGATCCTGGGGCAGACCCATCCCGAGGTCTTCGCGGCCATCGGCGCCCATTCGGGCCTGCCCTTTGGCGCGGCCCGCGACGTGCCCGGCGCCTTTGCGGCGATGAACGGCACCGGCATGGCCGATTCCGCGCGGCCGCGCGCCGCCACTGCCACGCCCACGATCATCTTCCACGGCAGCGCCGACCGGACCGTGCATCCCCAGAACGCCGCCAGCATCGCGGCCGACACGCTGGCTGCAGGCCCGGACCAGACGATCGCCGATCAGGCAACCGCCACCACCGGCGGGCGCAGCCACCGGCGCGACATCACCTCGACCCTGGACGGGCAGGTGATCGTCGATCACTGGACGGTCGAGGGGCTGGGCCATGCCTGGTCGGGCGGACGTGCCGGCGGATCCTACACCGATCCGAAAGGCCCCGATGCAAGCGCGGAAATGGTGCGGTTCTTCCTGGCGCAACCGCGTGGGGGCAGCGGCAAGGCGGCCTGACAAATGATCATCCGCCGGAACCCGAGGGCGGGCTGCGGGTGTTGGTCTTTCGAAATCGTGGTGCAAGGATCAGCCCAATGCCCGTCTTCAGCTTCGCCCCCAGCCCCCTTGAATGGACCGTCGGCGTGTTTTCCGACACCGATGAGCGCGGGAACGTGACCGCCCGCCGATACTGCTTCGGACCCTATGTGGTGACGTGGCACTAGGCATTCGTCCCGTCGCCTGCCTTTGCCGGCGACTTGGCGGGGCGGCCGGTGCCGCGGACGCCACGGCACGATCCGATTCTTCTTGAACACCCCCGCCGGCGCGCGCATACCTCCGCCAAATCGCAGTCGGAGCGCCTGAATGGCCAGCGAAGAAGCCGCGTCCAGCCCCCGGGCATCGGACAGCGCAACCCCCCAGCATCATCAACCGTCCCGCCTGACGCCCGCCCTGGTGCTGGCCTGCCTGGGCGTCGTCTATGGCGACATCGGCACCTCGCCGCTTTATGCGCTGCGCGAATCGCTGGTCCACGCGCACGAGGAAGGGCTGCCCGAAACCTCGGTCATTGGCATCGTGTCGCTGCTGTTCTGGACGGTCGTTCTGATCGTCACGATCAAGTATGTCATCCTGATCCTGCGGGCCGACAACAATGGCGAAGGCGGCACCCTGTCGCTGGTCGCCAAGGCGCAGGGCGCGCTGAAGGTCGGGCCGCGCGCGCGCAGGCGGCGGCTGCTTCTGCTGCTGGGGATCGTCGGCGTGTCGCTGTTCTTCGGCGACAGCATGATCACCCCCGCCATTTCCGTCCTGTCCGCGGTCGAAGGCCTGACCCTTGTCCAGCCGGCCTTCCAGCCCTGGGTGGTCCCGGTCACGCTGGGCATCGTGATGGCGCTGTTCTGGGTGCAGAGCGGCGGCACCGACAGGATCGCGCGGCTGTTCGGGCCGGTGATGCTGGCGTGGTTCACGACCATGGCGATCCTGGGGATCAGCCATATCGCGGACGACGCCCGCATCCTGCAGGCGCTGAACCCGCTGCGGGCGGCCAGTTTCCTGACCGACTACGGCATCGCCGCGATGCCGGTGCTGGGATCGGTCTTCCTGGCCGTCACCGGGGCCGAGGCGCTTTACGCCGACATGGGTCATTTCGGCCGCAGCGCCATCCGCACCGCCTGGAGCGTGCTGGTCTTTCCCGCCCTGGCGCTGTCCTATCTGGGGCAGGGGGCAATGGTCCTGGCCCATCCCGAACGGGTGTCCAATCCGTTCTTCCTGATGGCGCCCGACTGGTTCCTGGTGCCGCTGGTGATCCTGGCGACGGCGGCCACGGTGATCGCGTCGCAAGCGGTGATCTCGGGCGCGTTCTCGGTCGCGGCGCAGGCGGTGCAGATGGGCCTACTGCCCCGGCTGCACATCCAGCACACCTCGGACCAGCAGGCGGGCCAGATCTACCTGCCCAAGGTCAACTTCGTCCTTCTGCTGGGGGTCGTGGCCCTGGTGATCTCGTTCGGGTCGTCCGCCCGGCTGGCCAGTGCCTATGGGATCGCGGTGACGGGGGACATGGTCATCACCTCGCTTCTGGCGGTGATCGTGTTCCGCTGGTCCTGGAACTGGGGCTGGCCGCTGATCGCCCTGGTCATGGTGCCGGTCCTGGGGATCGAGCTGATCTTCTTTTCCGCCAACCTGATAAAGCTGCTGGATGGGGGCTATATCCCCCTGCTGTTCGCGGCCCTGGCCATCGCCATGATGATGATCTGGGTCGAAGGAATGCGCCGCCTTCAGGACAAGCTGGCGCAGGAAAGCATCAGCATGGACATGCTGGCCGCGAAGCTGGCCAAGTCGCCGCCCACCATCGTGCCCGGAACGGCAGTGTTCCTGACCGCCGATCCGATGATCGGGCCGCCCGCGCTGCTGCACAACCTCAAGCACAATCGCGTCCTGCATGAACGCAACTTCATCGTGAAGGTCGAAAGCGCGACCACGCCCCGCGTGTCGGACGACACGCGCCTGCGGCTGGAACAGATCGCCACTGGCTTCTGGCGGGCCTGGCTGTCCTTCGGCTATATGGAACAGCCCAATGTCCCCCGTGCCCTGGCCGAGGCCAAGCGCCAGGGGCAGAAGTTCGACATCATGTCCACCTCGTTCTTCCTGAACCGCCGCATCCTGCGGTCGGGCAAGGGAACCCTGATGCCCCACTGGATGAGCAGGGTCTTCGTGCGGCTGTATCGTTCGGCGGCGGAACCCACGAACTATTACCGCCTGCCGTCGAACCGGGTGGTGGAACTGGGGCAGCAAAAGAACATCTGACGCCCCGCCGGCCTGCGACGGGGCGTGCTGGGATCAGGGCGTGATCAGGTATTTCTCGCCCGTCGACTTGCGGACATAGGCCGCCACCGTCTCGGGCTCCAGCACCTGCTCCAGCGGGATGCGGGCGGTATAGTGGCTGGCGAAGGTGGTCGTCATCTCATCCGCGACGCGCTTGCGCATCCGCTGCACGGCGGCCGGGTCCAGCCTTTGCAGCGCGCGGAACAGCAGCCAGCCGCCGATGTTCCAGCTGAAGCCGAAGCCTCGCCGCAGGATCGTCGGCCCCGTGTCAAGCGCGCCATAGATATAGGCCTGCTTGGCCGATGCCGAGCCGTAGCGGTCATAGGCCGCCGCATCGCGCGAGGCGACTGTCTCCATGGCGTTCAGGATGATGCTGGTCGTCTCGCCCCCGCCGATGGCGTCAAAGGCCAGCGTTGCGCCGGTTTCCGCGATGGCCTCGGTCAGGTCGCTGCGGAAGGTGTCGCTGCTGCTGTCCACGACATGGGTCGCGCCCAGTCCGCGCAGCAGCTCCATCTGCCGGGGGCTGCGGACGATGTTGACCAGGCCGATGCCGTCGGCCTTGCAGATCTTGACCAGCATCTGCCCCAGGTTCGAGGCCGCGGGCGCGTGGACGATCGCCTTGTGCCCTTCCGCCCGCATGGTTTCCACGAAACCGAGCGCGGTCAGCGGGTTCACATACAGCGCCGCCCCCTGTTCGGCCGTCGCCCCTTCGGGCAGGACCATGCACTCGGCAGCAGCGATCAGGCGCAGTCGCGCATACATCGCGCCGCCCAGCATCGCCACGCGCTTGCCCATCATGCCCTGCTGGTCGGGCCCGGCGGCAATAACCGTGCCCGCGCCTTCGTTGCCCACGGGCATCGACTGGCCCAGCCGTGGCTTCAGCGAGGCCATTGCCGCATCGGGGATGCGGGCGGTCAGGGCGTCGCCGTCGCGCGCCAGCGTGGACATGTCCGCCGGGCCGAACATCAGGCCCAGGTCGGACGGGTTGATCGGCGCGGCCTCGACCCGCACCAGGACCTGGCCGGGTCCGGGTTCGGGCAGGCTGACCTTTTCGAGGTTGAGCCGCAGCGTCCCGTCGGCTGTCACGGTCGATCTGAGTTCAAGGCTGTCGCGGTCCATGTTCGATCCTTTCCGTTGCGGACCGATCCTTTCGCAGGCGGGGCCGGTGTGCAACCGCATTGCGGCCCGTGGCGCGGAAGGGCGCCTGCCGGACATACCAGCTTGGCAGGGGCGGCATTTGCGGCTAGGACAGCGGCAATCGCATGGACCCGGTGCAAGCCCGGGTGGCTATTCCGGCCGCCGATCCGCCGGACAACGCATCCAAGACGCGTCCGTCGCACCCATATCATCATGACCTTGACACGGCACTATCTGCGCCAGTGGCGGGACAATCCTGTCCGCGAAATCCTGGCCGGGGCGGTGGCGACCTTTGCCCTGATCCCCGAAGTCATTGCCTTTTCCTTCACCGCCGGGATCGACCCGGCGGTCGGGCTTTACGCATCCTTCGTCATCAGCATCGTCATCGCCCTGTTCGGCGGCAGGCCCGCGATGATCTCGGCCGCGGCGGGTTCGATCGCCCTGGTCGTGGCACCCCTGGTGCGCGATCACGGCGTCGAGTACCTGTTCGCGGCGGGACTGCTGGCGGGGGTCTTCCAGATCCTGTTCGGCTTTGCCCGGCTGGCCACGCTGATGCGCTATGTCTCGAACTCGGTGCGCACGGGCTTCGTGAACGCCCTGGCGATCCTGATCTTCGCAGCCCAACTGCCGCATATCCTGAACGCCGGCCTGGCCGGTTACGCCGTGATCGCGGCGGGGCTTGGCGTCATCTACCTGGCGCCGCGCGTGACGACCGCGGTTCCGGCGCCGCTGATCTGCGTGGTGCTGCTGACGGCGGCCTGCGCAGGACTGGGCGTCGACGTGGCCCGGGTTGCGGATCTCGGGGCGCTTCCCGACGGGCTGCCGGTCTTGCATATTCCCGATGTGCCGCTGGGCCTGGACCTGCTGGGCATCATCTTCGTGCCTGCCCTGGCCATCGCCATGGTGGGGCTTCTGGAAAGCCTGATGACGGCGGGGGTGGTCGACGACCAGACCGGCACGCCCTCGGACAAGAATGCCGAGGCGCGGGGCCTGGGCCTTGCCAATGTCGCGGCCAGCCTGTTCGGAGGCATCGCGGGTTGCGGGATGATCGGCCAGACCGTATCCAACGTGAAATATGGCGGGCGTGGCAGGCTTTCCACCATGGCGGCCGGCGGCCTGCTGCTGCTGTTCATGGTCGCGGCGGGCGACCTGATCGCCCAGGTGCCGGTGGCGGCGCTTGTGGCGATCATGATCACCGTGTCGATCGACACGCTGGACTGGGCCTCGCTGAAGCAGCTGCGGACCACGCCCGCGCTGTCGAACCTGGTCATGCTGGCGACGGTTGCGGTGACGATCCTCAGCCACAACCTGTCGCTGGGCGTGCTGGTCGGCGTGCTGATGAGCGGCCTGTTCTTTACCGCCAAGGTGGCCGCGATGCAGCAGGTCCGCCGCGAGGGCGACCGATATGTGGTCGAGGGGCAGATCTTCTTCGCCTCGGCCGAGGCCTTCATCGAGGCCTTCGACCCCATCGACCACGACGGTCCGGTCACCATCGACCTGTCGCGCGCCAGGCTGTGGGACATCACGGCCCTGGCGGCGGTGGACAAGGTGCGCGACCGCTTTCTGCGCCACGACTTGCCGGTCACGATCCACGGGCTGGAACGGCCGGTCTGACAAGGCCATTGCCGCCGCCGGTGCAAGGCCCGGGCATCCTCGGCCCTGACCGGTCAGGCGGCTGCCGCCTCGATTTCTCGGGCGACCTGGTGCTGCAAGGTCCAGATGTAATCGTCGTGGATGCCGTGTTCCGCCAGACCGCGAACGGTGCGCAGAAGATATTCCGCGCCCGATCCGGCGGCACCGGCGGCATGGGCAAGGCGCCGGGCCTGCTGGGGGATCGTCAGCCGCTCGACCGGCGTGCCCACGGGATCGGCATAGAAGGTCAGCGCCTCCTCGATGCCGCGGTCGGTCTCGACGGTGATCCAGCAGGCATTGGCGGCCAGTTCATGGGCAACCAACTCGCGCTTCAGGATGGCGCGCAGGGATTCGGTTTCGGTCCCGGCGGCGATGTCCAGGACCAGCCCCTCGCATTGCCCGCCCGAGGCAAGCGCAAGCATCAGCCCCGGCCGGTCGGGCGAGCCGCGGAAATGCTCAAGCGGGATCGAGAAGCTGCGATGCCAGCCGTTCGCAGTCCCCCGCCTTTGCCCGCCCACTGCAAAGCCGGGGTTCCAGATCAGCGAGCCATAGGCGAAGATCGGGATGGGCCGCGCGCGCCCCGCAGTCAGCCGGGCCGCCAGCAGGTCAAGATCGCCGTCGTCCAGCATCCGCCACCGAGGATCGTAGAGCGGCCCGTCGGCCGCGGGAACCCGCGCCACATGGCAATCGGAAAGGGTAATGGGCCAGGCTTTGGTCATCGGGTTCCTGTGAATGCGGCGTCTTCCCCTGCAAGGTGGGGTCTTCCGGGGCGCGGTCAACCGCCCGCCCTGCGGTGCTAGGTCGCGCGATCATCCTTGGGCGAGCCCATCACGATATAGGACGTGATGGCATTGACATGGGACCGCGTGCCCAGAACTTCGGTGTGAAAACGCTTATAGTCCGCAAGGCCCGCGCATTCCACCCGCAGCAGGTATTCGAAGGCCCCCGCGATATTGTGGCATTCGGCGACCTCGGGCGCGATTGACATTGCCCGCTCGAAGCCTTCCTGCGCGGCCTTGGTGTGCGAGGACAGGCCCACCATCACATAGGCCACGAATCCGCGGCCCATCTTTTCGGGATCGGTGACGACGCGGTAGCCCCTGATGATCCCCGACCGCTCGAGTTCCTGGACACGGCGCAGGCAGGCCGAGGGCGACAGGCCGACGCGCTCGGCCAGTTGCACGTTGCTGATCCGGCCATTGCGCGCCAGTTCATGCAATATCTTTCGGTCCATGCCGGAAACAGCGATCATTTGTTGTCGATTAACTACGAAAGGATCAACTTCTGGCGCATCATTGCGGTGCGGGCAGGATAGATGTCCAGCGAAACATCCTGCATCGGCAAGACCCAAGGCAAGCCACATGACCCTAGCATTGTTTTCCGCCCTTCTGGGGTTTGCATTCGTCACCACCGTCACGCCGGGGCCGAACAACCTGATGCTGATGGCTTCGGGCGCCAATTTCGGCTTCCGCCGCACGCTGCCGCATATGCTGGGCATCGTCGGCGGGGTCTGCCTGATGGCGTTCCTGGTAGGGGCGGGGCTGATGGCGCTTTTCGAAACGGTTCCGGCGCTTGAGATGGCGCTTGGCATCCTGTCTGTCGGCTATCTGCTGTGGCTGGCCTTCAAGATCGCCACCGCCGCGCCGCTTGGCGACAGCGCGGCGGCAGGAAGCCCGATGACCGTCTGGCAGGCGGCGGCGTTCCAGTGGGTCAATCCCAAGGCCTGGGCGATGTGCCTGTCGGCTGTGACGCTTTACGCCCCTGACCGGTCCATCCTGTCGGTCGCGATCGTCACGGGGGCCTTGGCCCTTGTCGCGTTTCCGGCGATCTCGGTCTGGGCCTGGCTGGGCACGGTGATCCGGCAATGGCTGTCCAGCGCCGCCCGATTGCGCGCCTTCAACGTCGGGATGGCGGCGCTGCTGATCGCCTCGCTTTATCCGCTGCTGAACTGGACCTGACCGGCAGGGGCATGTCCAGCGACAACCTGTCCTTGCATCGCAGCCTGATCCGGGGGACCAATATCTGTCAACCGGAGGAGAGTGGAATGCTGACGGGCGGGAAAAACTGGGCTTTTCTGGCGGGCGCCTTGCTGTGCCTTGCGCTTCCGGGGCCGGTTGCGGCACAGGGCTATCCTCATGCAGAGGAGCCCATTGGCACGGTCGAGCAGATCTATGACGGTCACCTGACCCCCGACCTGGCGGTCAGCACCTTCCGCAATATCGACCGCCTGTTCCCTGTCCGCACGATCGAGGCCGGCGACAGCCCCCGCGCCCTGCCCGAGGCGCCGCAGGATCTGCCCGCAATGGTATCCTTCGAAATCGAGGGGCAGGCCTATGACCTTTATGACTTCCTGGCGCTTGACAATGTGACGGGCCTGATCGTGCTGAAGGACGGCGCCGTCGTTTATGAAACCTATCAGCGCGGCAACACGCCACAGACCCGCTGGATGTCGATGTCGGTGGCCAAGTCCATCACCTCGACCCTTGTGGGCGCGGCGATCCGTGACGGCCATATCGGCAGCGTCGACGACATGGTGGTCGATTATGTTCCCGGCCTGAAGGGCAGCGCCTATGACGGGGTCAGCATCCTGGACATCCTGCGCATGGCTTCGGGCGTGGAATGGAACGAGACCTATACCGACCCGCAATCGGACCGCCGCGACCTGCTGCGCGCGCAGATCGCCCAGCAACCGGGCGCCGCGATGAAGGTCATGGCGGCGCTGCCCCGCGCGGCCGAGCCGGGCACGCAGCATACCTATTCCACCGGCGAAACCCAGGTTCTGGCCGAGATCCTGCGTGGCGCGGTGGGCAAGCCCCTTGCCGATTACCTGTCCGAGACGATCTGGCAGCCCTATGGAATGGAAGCCGACGCGACATGGTGGCTGGATTCCCCGGACGGGGTCGAGATCGGCGGCAGCGGCCTGTCCGCGACGCTGCGCGATTTCGCGCGCTTCGGGCAGTTCTTCCTGGAAGGCGGCGTGATCGACGGCACCCCCGTCCTTCCGGACGGCTGGACCGAGGATGCGGGCAAGCCGCAGACGCTGAAGGATGGCAGCGTGATCGAATACGGGCTGATGTGGTGGCCCGGCTGGACCGAGCCGTCCATCGCCGACAAGGCCTTCGCGGCCATCGGCATCCAGGGCCAGAACATCTATATCAACCCGGCGAAGAACATCGTCATCGCCACCCACATGGCGCAGCCCAAGCCGGTCGGCAAGGAACCGATCGACCCCCTGGTGTTCTTCGACGCCGTGGCAAAGGCCCTGGAATAGGTCGGGCGGCGGCCCAACGGGGTCATTGCCTTCCGAAAGCTCGCTCACGGCCGGCCACCCTAACGGGTCGCGACGGTTTCGGTGATCCACTTCAGAAAGGCGCTGCAGGCGGGGTCTGATTTGCGGTCATCGGGAAGCACCACGTAATAGGCCGCGTCGGTCGTCATGGGTGCATCGCGCATCACCTGCAAGCTGCCCTCGCGAAGTTCGCGTTCAATCAGATAGGGCGGAACCAGGGAAACGCCCAAGCCCGCCACCGCCGCCTCGATCAGCAGCGCGAACTGGTCGAAGCGGTGCCCGCGGAAGGCGTCATCGACGCCCTCTCCATTGGCGGTCAGCCAATCGAACCACAGCATCGGCCGCGACTCCATGTGCAGCAGGAAGGGCGTCAGGGGCGCGGACCCCTGGCGTTCCGCAAAGGCGGGAGAGGCGACCGGGACAACCGTCTCGCTGCACAGATAGGTGCAGGTCGCGCCCGGCCAGACCGGCTGGCCATAGTGGATCGCGACGTTCACGCCAGCTTCGCCAAGATCGAACGGCTCGGACCGGCTGATGACCTGGGCCTGCAGGCCCGGGTTCCGTTCCAGGAACCCGGCCAGCCGCGGAACCAGCCAACGGCTGCCAAAGGTGGGCAGGGTCGCGATCGACAGGTGGCCCTGCACGTCGCGCGATCCCGCCGCGCGCAGGGCAAGCGTCTCGACCTGGCGCATCAGGCGCATCGCGTCGGGCAGCAGCCGCGTTCCGGCATTCGACAAGACGACCCGTTGGCGCACGCGCTCGAACAGCGCGACGCCCAGTTGCGCCTCCAAATCCTTGATCTGGCGGCTGACCGCGCTTTGCGTCAGGTTCAATTCCTCGGCCGCGCGGGTGAAGCTGCCGTGGCGGGCGGCGGCTTCGAAAGACTGCAGCGACAGGATGTCGGGGACAAGGCTGCGGCTCAACTTCATTCCGAATCCACATCAACATAGCCAAAATCAGCGCGTTTCGGCCTTGATCCGATACGCTATGGTGATGAACAACGCAAATCTCCCGTTCGCAGGCCCCATGTCATCCCGCATCCCCCGGCTTTCGCCTGACCACATCCGCGCCCGCTTTTCATCGGCCATGTCGGCCATGTATCGCGACGAGGTGCCAGCCTATGGAACGCTGCTGTCGCTTGTGGCCGAGGTGAATGCTGAGGTTCTGGACCGTGACCCGGTCCTGGCTGCCAATCTTGCTGCCACCGACCAGATTGACCGCATCTCCGAGGAACGGCACGGCGCCATCCGCCTTGGCACCGCGCAAGAGCTTGCGACGATCCGCCGCCTGTTCGCAGTGATGGGCATGTATCCGGTCGGCTATTACGACCTCAGCGAGGCGGGCGTTCCCGTCCATTCTACGGCCTTCCGGCCAGTCGGGCAGGCGGCCCTGCGCCGCAACCCGTTCCGGGTCTTCACCTCGCTTCTGCGGCTGGACCTGATCTCGGACCGCGCGCTGCGGAACGAGGCGGCGGCGATCCTGGCCCGGCGCGACATCTTCACCCCCGCCTGCCTGTCGCTGATCGACAGGGCCGAATGCGACGGCGGCCTGTCCGACAGCGAGGCAGAGCAGTTCGTGGCCGAGGCGGTCGAAACCTTCCGCTGGCATTCCGACGCCCTGGTTTTGGCCGACCTCTACAAGCGGCTGCACGGCGCGCACCGGCTGGTCGCGGATGTCGTGTCCTTCAAGGGGCCCCATATCAACCACCTGACGCCGCGGACGCTGGACATCGACGCGGTGCAGGCCCGCATGCCCGCGCTTGGCATCGCACCGAAGGCGGTGATCGAGGGTCCGCCCCGGCGCCACTGCCCGATCCTGCTGCGCCAGACCTCGTTCAAGGCGCTGCAGGAGGCAGTGAGGTTTCCGGGCGATGCGGCTGTCGAGGGGTCGCATACCGCCCGGTTCGGAGAGATCGAGGCCAGGGGAATCGCGCTGACGCCCAAGGGGCGCACGCTTTACGACAGCCTGCTGGACCAGGTTCGCGCCCGCATCGTCCCCGCAGCCGACGGATCGAATGCGTCCGAATACATGCGCATCCTTGGCGATGTCTTCGAAGCCTTCCCCGACGACTGGGACGCGATCCGCAGCCAGGGGCTGGGCTATTTCGAATGGTCCGCGACGGGCAGGCCGGCAGCCGGGGACGACCCGGAAGCCTTGCTGGCCCAAGGCGCGTTGCGCTGCGATCCGATCATCTACGAGGATTTCCTGCCGGTATCGGCCGCCGGCATCTTCCAGTCCAACCTGGGCGACGAGGCGGTCCAGGATTTCGCGGCCAGCCGCAATCAGCGCCAGTTCGAGGACGATCTTGGCGCCCCTGTCCTGGACGAGTTCGCCCATTACGCCGGCATCGAAGCCGCATCCCTGAAAGCCAGCTTGCAGGCGATCGGCCGCGCATGACCCTGCTGGCGAAGATGGAGGCGATCCTTGGCCCGGAGGGTTTGATCCGGCAGGACGCGGACCGCGCGCGCTATGACCAGGGTGCGCGCTATGACCGGGGCGTCAGCCTTGCGGTGCTGCGCCCTGCCGACACACGGCAGGTCGCAGCCTGCGTCGCCGCTGCGGCACGGCATGGTGCGCGGATCGTGCCGCAAGGCGCGAACACGGGGCTTGTGGCAGGATCCACGCCCGATGACAGCGGCACGGATCTGATCCTGTCGCTGGAGCGGCTCAAGGACATCGCGATCGACGGTGACAATGCTTCCGCCCGTGTCGGGGCGGGGGTGCTTTTGTCCGACCTGAACGCGCAGGCCGCGGCCGAGGGTTATGCCCTGCCCATCGATTTGGGCGCCGACCCTTCGGTCGGGGGGATGGTCGCGACCAATACGGGTGGGGCACGGTTCCTGCGCTATGGCGACATGCGTGCCAATGTGCTGGGCCTGAGCGCCGTGCTGCCGGACGGCCGCGTCCTGTCGATGGGCCGTGGGCTGCGCAAGGACAACACCGGCCCCGACTGGAAGCACCTGCTGATCGGCACCAGCGGCGTCTTCGGCATTGTCACCGAGGTCGAACTGCGCCTGTCGCCCCTGCCCGGCGACACGGCGGTCGCCATCCTTGTCCCCGCCGGACCGGACACGATCCTGCCCCTGCTGCGGCAGGCCGAGCGCCGGTTCGGCACGATGCTGACAGCCTTCGAAGGAATGTCCGGCGCGGCCATCCGTGCGGCCCTGGACCATGTTCCGTCGCTTCGCGATCCCTTCGCGCCGGATCCCGTGCCCGATTACGCTATCCTCATGGAGGTCTCCCGGACCGCCGCAATGCCGGGCGATCCGCCCCTTGACGATCTGCTGCAAGGCAGCCTTGGCGCCCTGACCGAGGAGGCCCCCGAGCTTCTTGCCGATGCCCGCTTCGGGCGGCCGGGGCAGGGCTGGGCCTTGCGCCATGCCCTGTCCGAAGGGGTCAGGGCGGCCGGCAAGCTGATCGCCTTCGACCTGTCCTTCCGTCGAGGCGACACCATGCGCTTTTGCGCCCGGATGCGCGAGGAACTGTCCTTGACCCATCCCGAAGCGGTCGTCTGCGACTTCGGCCATATCGGCGACGGGGGCGTCCATTTCAATCTGGTCGTGCCGCCCGGCAGCCCCTGCGCCACCGATCCCGCGGCCGAGGCAGCCTTGCGGGACCGCGTCGTGCGGGTCGCGGTGCGCGATTTCGGTGGCAGCTTCAGCGCCGAACATGCGATCGGTCGGCGCAACCAGGCCTACTATGACGCCTATGCCGATCCGGTGCTGCGCGGGTTGGCAGGCGGGCTTTTGCGGACCCTTGGCGGCGCCGGGATCGGCGCGGCCCGTTTTGACTGAGGAATGACATGACGATCACCGATGACTGCACCCGGATCCTTTCGAAACTGGGCGTTGACGCGGCCCTTTACACGAACGGGACGCTTCACAGCTTTTCCCCCGTCACCGGAGAGCGGGTGGCCGAGCTGCCGCAGCATTCGGCGGCCGAGGTTCAGGCCGCCGTGGCCCGCGCGGCAGACGCCTTCCGCATCTGGCGCGACGTGCCTGCCCCGCGCCGCGGCGAACTGGTCCGCCTGCTGGGCGAGGAACTGCGCGCCGCCAAGGACGATCTGGGGCGCCTTGTCTCGATCGAGGCGGGCAAGTCTCCCTCCGAAGGTGCGGGCGAGGTGCAGGAGATGATCGACATCTGCGACTTTGCCACAGGCCTGTCGCGCCAGCTCTACGGCCTGACCATCGCCACAGAACGTCCAGGCCACCGCATGATGGAAACCTGGCATCCGCTGGGGGTGGTGGGCGTGATATCGGCCTTCAACTTTCCGGTCGCCGTCTGGTCGTGGAACACGGCCCTGGCCCTGGTCTGCGGCAATCCTGTCGTCTGGAAGCCGTCCGAGAAGACGCCCCTGACAGCCTTGGCGTCCCAAGCGATCCTGGACCGCGCCCTGGCCCGGTTCGGCGACGCCCCCGAAGGCCTGAGCCAGGTCGTGATCGGCGGGCGCGAGACCGGAGAGGCGCTTGTTGACGACCCGCGCGTCGCGCTCGTCTCGGCCACCGGGTCCACGCGGATGGGTCGGCAGGTCGGTCCCCGGGTCGCGGCCCGCTTCGGGCGCACGATCCTGGAACTGGGCGGCAACAATGCGGGCATCGTCTGCCCGTCGGCCGATCTGGACATGGCTCTGCGCGCCATCGCCTTTGGCGCGATGGGCACAGCCGGGCAACGCTGCACCACGATGCGGCGTCTGTTCGTCCATGACAGCATCTACGACGCCCTGGTGCCGCGGCTGATCAAGGCCTATGCCTCGGTGTCGGTCGGCAATCCGCTGACGACGCAGGCTTTGGTCGGACCCTTGGTGGACCGGGATGCCTTTGAAGCCATGCAGGCCGCCCTGGAACAAGCGCAAGCAGCCGGCGGAACGGTCCACGGCGGCGAACGGGTCACCGATGCCGGTCCCGGTGCGGCCTTCTATGTCAGGCCCGCCCTGGTGGAAATGCCGTCGCAGACGGGTCCGGTTCTTGAGGAAACCTTCGCCCCGATCCTCTATGTCATGCGCTATGCCGACCTGCCTGCCGCGATTCAGGAACACAATGCCGTCGCGGCGGGCCTGTCGTCGTCGATCTTCACGACCGACCTGCGCGAGGCCGAATTGTTCCTGTCCGCATCCGGGTCCGATTGCGGCATCGCCAATGTCAACATCGGCACATCCGGAGCCGAGATCGGGGGCGCCTTCGGCGGCGAAAAGGAAACGGGCGGCGGGCGCGAAAGCGGATCGGACGCGTGGAAGGCCTATATGCGCCGGGCGACCAACACCATCAACTATTCCCGCGCGCTGCCCCTGGCGCAGGGTGTCGTCTTCGACATCTGAGGGACCGGCATGAACAGCATCTTCCGGCCCGCCAGCCGGATCGAGGATCTCGGCGTGTCCGAGATCCTGGCGATCACCGCACGCGCCGCCGCCCTGAAGCGCGACGGGCGGCCCGTCATCGCCCTTGGGGCGGGCGAGCCCGATTTCGACACGCCCGACCATGTCAAGGAGGCCGCGATCGCCGCGATCCGGCGGGGCGAGACGAAATACACCAACCTCGACGGCTCGCCCCTGCTGAAGCGCGCCATCCGCGACAAGTTCTTGCGAGAGAACGGGCTGGACTTCGGCCCCGACGAGGTGACGGCAGGCGCGGGCGCCAAGCAGATGCTCTACAACGCGATGATGGCCAGCCTTGACCCCGGGGACGAGGTCATCATCCCCACCCCCTGCTGGACCAGCTATTTCGACATCGTGCGGATCGCGGGCGGCGTGCCCGTCGCGATCCCTTGCCCCGGCGAGGGCGGCTTCCGCCTGTCGCCGGCAGCATTGGAGGCCGCGATCACGCCGCGCACAAGATGGCTGCTGCTGAATTCGCCCTCGAATCCGACCGGCGCCGCCTATGCCGAGCGGGATTATCGCGCGCTGCTGGAGGTTCTGGACCGCCACCCGCATGTCTGGCTGATGGTCGACGACATGTACGAACATCTTGTCTATGACGGGTTCCGCTTTGTAACGCCGCTGGCGCTTGACCCGTCGCTGAAGGACCGCTGCCTGACGATCAACGGGGTGTCCAAGGCCTATGCCATGACCGGATGGCGCCTTGGATATGCCGGTGGTCCTGCTGGGCTGATCGCGGGGATGGCGGTGGTGCAAAGCCAGTCGACATCCTGCCCCTGTTCGGTGACGCAGGCAGCGGCCATCGCGGCACTGGACGGGCCGCAGGACTTCCTGGCCGCCCGGCGCGACAGCTTCGCGGCGCGGCGGGACCTTGTGGTCGATGCCCTGAACAGGATCGACGGCATCCAGTGCCGCCGCCCCGAGGGCGCGTTCTATGCCTTTGCAAGTTGCGCAGGCATCCTGGGCCGCACCACGCCAGGTGGCAAGGTGCTGGAAAGCGACCGCGACTTCTGCGCCTGGCTGCTGGACGAGGTGGATGTGGCCGTTGTGCCCGGGTCGGCCTTCGGGCTTTCGCCCTATTTCCGCATATCCTACGCGACATCGGCGGCCGAGTTGACCGAAGCCATGACCCGCATCGGTGACGCCTGCGGCCGCCTGACCTAGGCCTGCCCGTCAGACCGGCAGCGCAGTCTGGTGCTTGATGCGCCTGAGGACGAATTTCGACGAAGAGTTCGCGATGGCGTCATGGTTCAGGATGCCCTGCATCAGCACCTTTTCGTAATCCGCCATGTCGCGGGCGACGATGTGCAGCAGATAGTCCCAGTCCCCGCTGATCGAATAGCAGGCCACGACATCCTCTTGTGCGGCGATGAAGGACTCGAAGGCGGCGCGGTTGGCGCGGTTCTGCGACTTCATGCGGATCTCGCAAAAGATATCGAGGCCGCGCCCCAAGGCCGCCGGATCCACAAGCCGCACGGCCGGGCCCAGCACGCCGGCCTCTTGCATGGCCTTGACCCGGCGCCAGCACGAGGCGGCCGATGACCCGACCCGTTCCGCAAGGTCCTGGTTCGACAGGCCCGCGTCCACCTGAAGCTCCTGCAGGATTCTCCGGTCGATCTGGTCCAGTTGGTATGTCTGGTTCATGTAGTGGATCATCTTGAAACGAACCCATCATCATTAGGCTGATCCTGCCCCGTTTTGAAAGCCCATTTCACCCCTTTCGCGCAATGATGATCCAAACGATACCAAGGGGAAAACATGGCCAGATCGCAAGCCGCCACGGCGTTCCGCAACGCACCCGATGCCGATGTCGACTGGGCCACGGTGCTGCGTCACATGGCGTTGAGCCGCGCCCTGGACGAGATGGAGGAAACCCGCCTCGTTCCCGAAAAGAAGGTGCTCTACCAGTTCTCGGCGCGCGGGCATGACATGGCGCAGATCCTTCTGGGGATGCAGCTGACCGAACGCCATGACGCGGTCTGCGGCTATTACCGGTCGCGGCCGCTGCTGCTGGCGCTTGGCGTGGATCCGGTCGATGCGCTCGGCTCGGCCATGGGGCGCGCGGGGGGCTATTCTGACGGGCGCGACATCGGCGTGGTCTTCAACCACCCCAACCGCGACGGCGCCACGGCCCTGCCGATGTGTGGCGGTGTCGGCGCGCAATACACGCCCACGGCGGGCTGGGCGCAGGCGCTTGAATACCAGGCGAAGGTGCTGGGTTCGGACGCGCATGGCCGTTCGATCGCGGTCGTGCTGGGGGGCGACGGATCGGTCGCGTCCAACGGCTTCTGGTCCGCGCTGACCATCGCCACCACCCAGAAGCTGCCGATGCTGTTCTATGTCGAGGATAACGGCTTCGGCATCTCGGTCGCCTCGACGGTGCAGACGCCGGGCGGCAACATCGCGGCCAACCTGGCGTCGTGGAACGGCCTGCGCATCTTCGCGGGCGACGGCACCGACCCGGTCGAGGCCGCGCAACTGGTGGCCGAGGCCGTGGCCTTCGTGCGCGAGGAACGCGGCCCGGCGATGCTGCGGCTGACCGTGCCGCGGCTTCAGGGCCACAGCTTCCAGGACACGCAGGCCTACAAGCCGGAAACCGTCGTCGCCGCCGAACGCGCCCGCGATCCCTGGTGCAAGCTGCAGGCCCATCTGGTGCCGCGCATCCTGAGCAAGTCGGATTGGGACGGGGCGGTGAAGGACGCAGCCGAGCGGGCCGAAGCCGCGCGCGAGGCGGCCGAGGCGCGGCCGGTGGGCGATCCGGCCACGGTCCTGCGGCACGTGTTCCATGACGGAGAGATGCAGCACCTGGGCGGCCTGATGCCGTTGGGCTGGACCCCGCCGCCTTCGACCGACCAGGCCCGGCCCGAAGGGCAGCGCATCAACATGGTCACCGCGATCCGCCGCGTGCTGGACCAGGAACTGACCCTGAACCCCCGGATGGTGGTGTTCGGCGAGGATGTCGGTCCCAAGGGCGGGGTCCACGCCGTCACGCTGGGCCTTCAGGACAAGCATGGCGCCGACCGGGTCTTCGACACCTCGCTATCGGAAGAAGGCATCATCGGTCGCGCGGTGGGCATGGCTTTGGCCGGGCTGCTGCCCGTGCCGGAAATCCAGTTCCGGAAATACGCCGAACCCGCGACCGAGCAGTTGAACGACTGCGGCTCGATGCGGTGGCGGACCAACAACCGCTTCGCCGCGCCGATGGTGGTGCGGATGCCGGTCGGCTTCTTCAAGTGCGGCGATCCCTGGCACAGCCAGACGAACGAGGTCGCCTTCGTCCACAGTCCTGGCTGGAAGGTCGCCTCGCCGTCCAATGCCGAGGACGCGGTGGGCCTGCTGCGCAGCGCCCTGCGCGGCAACGACCCGGTGATCTTCCTCGAACATCGCGCGATGCTGGATCATTCCTGGGCACGGAGGCCTTGGCCCGGCGACGACTTCGCGCTGCCCTTCGGCAAGGCCCGTCTGGTGGCCGAGGGGACGCAGGCCACGATCGTCACCTGGGGCGGCCTTGTGGATCGCTGCCAGGAAGCCGCGCAGGGCCTGTCGGTCGATGTGATCGACCTGCGCACACTGGTTCCCTGGGACCGCGAGGCCGTGCTGGCCTCGGTCGCCAAGACGCATCGCTGCCTGATCGTCCACGAGGATCTGCAGACGGCGGGCTTTGGCGCGGAGATTGCCGCCGTAGTCGCATCCGAAGGCTTCACCGACCTTGATGCCCCGGTCGAGAGGCTGACGATGCCCGACATCCCCAGCCCGCATAATCCGGTCTATCTGGATTGGGCCGTGCCCTCGGTCGCGGCGATCCGCGCGAAGCTGAACGATCTGGTGGGGTTCTGAAGATGGTTGATGTTCTGGTCCCCCTTGAACAGGAAGGCACCGAGGCCGTTGTGTCATCCTGGCTGCGCCGGATCGGCGATCTGGTGCAGGAAAACGACCCGCTGCTGGAACTGGAGACCGACAAGGTGTCGGTTGAAGTTCCGGCCCCCACATCCGGACGCGTGGCCGAGATCCTGATCGAGGCCGGGCAGAAGGCGGTGCCGGGATCTGTCCTGGCGCGGATCGAGGCTGCCGATGCCGCGCCTGCCCATGACACAGCGGCCCCGGATGCGGCAGAGGATACCCCTGCGGTCCAGCCCGCGCGGCGCGACATGTCGTCCTGGCATTCCCCTGCCGTGCGCAAGGCGCTTGCGGAGACGGGCGTGGATCCTCAGGCCTTGCAGGGCAGCGGCCGCGACGGGCGGCTGACCCGCGCGGACGTGGATGCCGCGGCAGCCCGTTTGCAGGACGAACCGCCCGCCGCCCCTGTTCCTGTTCCTGCCGCCGGACCGCAGCTTGCGGGCCGGTCCGTGGCCCATGACGCAATGCGCCTTGCCATTGCGCGCAACATGCTGAAGTCCGTGACCGAGGCCCCGCAGGTGACAGCCGTCTTCGAGGCCGATTTCAGCGCGATCATGGCCCATCGCAACCGCCACAAGGCGGCCTTCGCGGCGGACGGGATCCCGCTGTCCTACACGGCCTATATCGTCCTGGCGGCCGCCCGCGCGATGCGATCGGTACCCCAGGTCAACAGCCGCCGGCATCCCGACCGGCTAGAGATCTTCGACCAGGTCAATATCGGCATCGGCACCGCGCTTGGCGACAAGGGGCTGGTCGTGCCGGTGATCCGGGACGTCCAGGACCTGTCGCTGCGCGGCGTGGCCGCCCGCCTTCAGGACGTGACGCAGCGGGCGCGCGACAACAGGCTGACGCCCGCCGACATGCGCGACGGCACCTTTACCATCTCGAACCACGGGGTGTCGGGATCGCTGCTGGCGGCGCCGATCATCATCAACCAGCCGCAATCGGCCATCCTGGGCGTGGGCAAGCTGGAAAAGCGGGTGGTGGTGCGCGAGGTGGGCGGCATCGACACCATCCAGATCCGGCCGATGGCCTATGTCTCGCTGACGATCGACCACCGGGTTCTGGACGGGCACCAGACCAATGGCTGGCTGACGGCCTTCGTGGCCGCCCTGGAGGGCTGGCAGGACTGAAAAAGGGCGCCTTCTGGCGCCCTTTTCCCGTGTTTTTCCTGATGCAGGCGTTTGCTTACATCATGCCGCCCATGCCGCCCATG
>NZ_BNCL01000011.1 GCF_014656455.1 Paracoccus aerius | reverse complement strand
AAGGCGCAGGCGGGAAACACCCCGCCGCAACACGAACACAAGGGGCCGCCTCGAAAAGAGGCGGCCTTTTGCGATGCAGGGGGCGGCCTGCAATCGGTCTTGACGCCCAGGCCCGGCACGCGTTATAGGCGCCCATCGCAGTCGAATCCGCCCAAGGAAGATTCGCCTGCCATGCGCCTGGCCGCCTGAAATCGGGCGGCCTTGCAGTTTTTATACGGTTCGATGCTGGCGTCGCGCGGTGCGGGGTCAGCCTCTCAACTGGAACTCCCCGCCAGAGGGAAGACTTATGCAAAGTCAGAATATCCGCATCCGGCTCAAGGCGTTCGATTACCGCGTGCTGGAAGCCAGCACCCAGGAAATCGTCAACACGGCCAAGCGCACGGGCGCGACGGTCCGCGGTCCAATCCCGCTGCCCAACAACATCGAGAAATTCACGGTTCTCCGCGGTCCGCACATCGACAAGAAGTCGCGCGACCAGTGGGAAATCCGCACCCACAAGCGCCTGCTGGACATCGTCGACCCGACCCCGCAGACCGTTGACGCCCTGATGAAGCTCGACCTCGCCGCTGGCGTGGATGTCGAGATCAAGGTGTAAGGAGGGGATGATGCTGCGTACTGGTATTATCGCCAAGAAACTGGGCATGACCCGACTGTTCCTGGAAGACGGCCGTCAGGTTCCGGTGACTGTGCTGCAACTGGACAACCTGCAGGTTGTCGATCAGCGCACGGCCGCCCGCGACGGCTATACGGCCGTGCAGCTGGGCGCCGGTGTCGCCAAGGCCAAGCGCACGACCGCCGCGATGCGCGGTCACTTCGCCAAGGCCTCGGTCGCGCCCAAGCGCAAGATCGCGGAATTCCGCGTGGCCGAAGAAAACCTGATCAATGTCGGTGAAGAAATCACGGCTGACCACTATTTCGCGGGTCAGTTCGTGGACATCGCCGGCACCTCGATCGGTAAGGGCTTTGCGGGCGCCATGAAGCGCCACAACTTCGGCGGTCTGCGTGCCTCGCACGGCGTGTCGATCAGCCACCGTTCGCACGGTTCGACCGGCCAGTGCCAGGACCCCGGCAAGGTGTTCAAGGGCAAGAAGATGGCGGGTCACCTGGGTGCCGTTCGCGTCACCACGCAGAACCTGCAAGTGGTGCGCACGGACGCCGACCGCGGCCTGATCATGGTCAAGGGTTCGGTGCCGGGTTCGAAAGGTGGCTGGGTCACCATCAAGGACGCCGTGAAGAAAGCGACGCCCGAGAACGTGATCTACCCGGCTGCTCTGAAGTCCGCCGCCGAGGAAGCCCGCCGGATTGCTGAAGCCGCTGCGGCCGAAGCCGCCGCCGCCGAGGAAGCCGCCCGTCAGGCTGCCGCTGCCGAAGCCGCTGCCGCCGAGGAAGCCGCACTGGCCGAGGCCCAGGCTTCGACCTCCGAGGCGTCGGATGGCGATGCTGCGCCCGAAGGAGACAAGTGATGAAACTCGATGTGATCAAGCTGGACACTGGCAAGGCCGGTGAAATCGAGCTGGCCGACGAGATCTTCGGGCTGGAGCCGCGCGGCGACATCCTGCAGCGCGTCGTCCGCTGGCAGCGCGCCAAGGCGCAAGCGGGCACCCATTCGGTGCTGGGCAAGTCGGACGTCAGCTATTCGACCAAGAAGATCTATCGCCAGAAAGGCACCGGCGGCGCCCGCCACGGTTCTCGCAAGGCGCCGATCTTCCGTCACGGCGGCGTCTACAAGGGCCCGACCCCGCGGTCGCACGCCTTCGACCTGCCGAAGAAGGTGCGTGCCCTGGGTCTGCGCCATGCGCTGTCCGCCAAGGCCACCGCGGGTGAACTGGTGATCGTCGAGGACCTGAACCTTGCTGATGCCAAGACCGCGGCCGTCGCCAAGGCCGTCAAGGAAAACGGCTGGAAGCGTGTGCTGGTCATTGACGGCGCCGAAGTAAACGAAGGCTTCGCCCGCGCCGCCCGCAACATCGAAGGCGTGGACATCCTGCCGTCGATGGGCGCCAACGTGTATGACATCCTGAAGCGCGACACCCTGGTGATCACGCGTTCGGGCGTCGAAGCTCTGGAGGCTCGTTTGAAATGAGCGCGAAAGCTGAACATTACGACGTGATCGTGAAGCCGATCATCACCGAAAAAGCCACCATGACGTCGGAAAACAACGGCGTGGTCTTTCAGGTGGCCAAGGACGCCAACAAGCCCCAGATCAAGGAAGCGGTCGAGGCCCTGTTCGGCGTCAAGGTGAAGGCGATCAACACGACCATCACCAAGGGCAAGCAGAAGCGGTTCCGGGGCATCCTGGGTCGCCGCAGCGATGTCAAGAAAGCCTATGTCACCCTCGAAGAGGGCAGCACTATCGACGTGTCCACCGGACTCTGATAGCAGGCACGAATCTGCGGCCCTGGGTAACCGGGGCCGCGATCTTTTGGACGAAACGGACCACCCTGGTCCAAAGCAACGGAAGACAGAAAGATGGCATTGAAGTCGTATAAACCGACGACGCCTGGCCAGCGTGGGCTGGTTCTGATCGACCGTTCGGAGCTTTGGAAAGGTCGCCCGGTCAAGGCCCTCACCGAGGGTCTGACCAAGAACGGCGGTCGGAACAACACCGGACGGATCACCATGCGCCGCAAGGGCGGCGGGGCGAAGCGCCTGTATCGCATCGTCGATTTCAAGCGCACCAAGTTCGACATGGCCGCCGTGGTCGAGCGGATCGAATACGATCCCAACCGCACCGCCTTCATCGCCCTGATCGGCTATGAGGATGGCGAGCGCGCCTATATCATCGCGCCGCAGCGTCTGGCCGTGGGCGACAAGGTCGTCGCCGGCGCCAAAGTCGACGTGAAGCCGGGCAATGCCATGCCCTTCAGCGGGATGCCGATCGGCACGATCGTCCACAACGTCGAACTGAAGCCCGGCAAGGGCGGCCAGATCGCACGCTCGGCCGGCACCTATGCCCAGTTCGTCGGCCGCGACGGTGGCTATGCCCAGATCCGCCTGTCCTCGGGCGAGCTGCGCCTGGTCCGTCAGGAATGCATGGCGACCATCGGTGCCGTGTCGAACGCGGACCATTCGAACCAGAACCTCGGCAAGGCCGGCCGGAACCGCCACAAGGGCATCCGTCCCAGCGTCCGCGGCGTCGCCATGAACCCGATCGACCACCCGCATGGTGGTGGTGAGGGCCGGACCTCGGGCGGCCGTACGCCGGTCACGCCCTGGGGCAAGGACACCAAGGGCAAGAAGACCCGCTCGAACAAGGCGACCGACAAGTACATCTTGCGTTCGCGTCACGCGAAGAAGAAGGGGCGCTGACCTATGGCACGTTCTATCTGGAAAGGCCCCTTTGTTGACGCCTATGTGCTCAAGAAGGCGGAAAAGGCCCGTGAGTCGGGGAAATCCGACGTCATCAAGATCTGGTCGCGTCGTTCGACCATCCTGCCGCAATTCGTCGGCCTGACCTTCGGCGTCTACAACGGGCAGAAGCACATCCCCGTTGCCGTGACCGAGGAAATGATCGGCCAGAAATTCGGTGAATATTCGCCCACGCGGACCTATTACGGCCACGCGGCGGACAAGAAAGCCAAGAGGAAGTAATCGTCATGGGTAAGGAAACGAATCCGCGCCGCGTGGCGGAGAACGAGGCGTTCGCCAAGACCAAGATGCTTCGCACCTCGCCGCAGAAGCTGAACCTGGTCGCGCAACTGATCCGCGGCAAGAAGGTGGACAAGGCCCTGGCCGACCTGACCTTCTCGCACAAGCGGGTTGCCGGCGACGTGAAGAAATGCCTTCAGTCGGCCATTGCGAATGCCGAAAACAACCACGGCCTGGACGTCGACAACCTGATCGTCGCCGAAGCCTGGGTTGGCAAGAACCTGGTGATGAAGCGCGGCCGTCCGCGGGCGCGTGGCCGGTATGGCAAGATCATGAAGCCGTTTTCGGAAATCACCATCAAGGTGCGCCAAGTCGAGGAGCAAGCATAATGGGTCAGAAGGTCAATCCGATCGGTATGCGCCTCCAGGTCAACCGCACCTGGGACAGCCGCTGGTACGCCGACGACAAGGACTATGGCAATCTGCTGCTTGAAGACCTGAAGATCCGGGACTTCATCAAGTCGGAAGCCAAGCAGGCCGGCATCAGCCGCGTGATCATCGAGCGTCCGCACCGCAAGTGCCGCGTGACGATCCATGCCGCGCGTCCGGGCGTGATCATCGGCAAGAAAGGCGCCGATATCGAGGTGCTGCGCAACAAGCTGGCGAACTTCACCAAGTCGGAAGTTCACCTGAACATCGTTGAAGTGCGCAAGCCGGAAGTCGATGCCGCCCTGGTCGCGGAATCGATCGCCCAGCAGCTCGAGCGTCGGGTGTCGTTCCGCCGCGCGATGAAGCGGGCCGTGCAGAACGCGATGCGCATGGGTGCCCTGGGCATCCGCGTGAACGTGTCGGGCCGCCTCGGCGGCGCCGAGATCGCGCGGACCGAGTGGTATCGCGAGGGCCGCGTGCCCCTGCACACCCTGCGTGCCGACATCGACTATGCCCTGGCCGAAGCCACGACTCCCTACGGGATCATCGGGGTGAAGACCTGGATCTTCAAAGGTGAGATCATGGAGCACGACCCCCAGGCCCGCGACCGCAAGGCCGCCGAGGCTCAGGAAGGTCCGGCTCCGCGTGGTCCGCGCCGTGACCGCGACGCGCGCTAAGGAGACTTGAGATGCTGCAACCGAAACGGACTAAGTTCCGCAAACAGCACAAGGGCCGGATTCACGGCGAAGCCAAGGGCGGTTTTGCCCTGAACTTCGGGTCCTACGCGTTGAAGGCCACCGAGCCCGAGCGCGTCACCGCCCGCCAGATCGAAGCGGCCCGCCGCGCGATCACCCGCCACATGAAGCGTCAGGGCCGGGTCTGGATCCGGATTTTCCCGGACGTTCCGGTTTCCTCGAAACCGACCGAAGTGCGGATGGGTAAGGGCAAGGGCTCGATCGACTTCTGGGCGGCCCGCGTGCATCCCGGCCGCATCATGTTCGAGATCGACGGCGTGTCCGACGAAATCGCGCGTGAAGCCCTGCGTCTTGGCGCCAACAAGCTGCCGGTGCTGACCCGCATCGTGGCCCGCGAAGACTGGTAAGACCGGGGGGCGTGCAATCACGCAGCCTTGGAACAGACCCCGCCGGGTGACTGGCGGGGTTTTCCTTTTCCGACCCAAAAAGGGTTGCGCGAGGCCGGCATTGCCTGTATGGGCAGGCCTTCATCATGAAACTCCACCGGGAATCAGGGTGGCCCTGCGATGCAGGGGCTCTCCGGTGATGTTGAAAGGAAGAAGCGCATGAAAGCGCAGGATTTGACGTCGAAGACGCCCGACCAGCTGAAGGACCAGCTTGTCGCGCTGAAGAAGGAGGCCTTCAACCTCCGTTTCCAGCAGGCCACCGGCCAACTGGAAAGCACTGCCCGGATGCGTGCCGTTCGCCGCGACGTGGCCCGTGTGAAGACCATTCTGAACCAGAAAGCGGCGGAAGCCGCGGCCTCGAACTAAGGAGCCTGGCCCATGCCCAAACGCATCCTGCAAGGCCGCGTCACCAGCGACAAGAATGAACAGACGATCACCGTCCTGGTCGAGCGTCGCTTCAAGCACCCGCTGCTGCACAAGACCGTTCGTTCGTCCAAGAAATACCGGGCGCATGACGCGAACAACCAGTTCAAGGTCGGTGACCTCGTTCGCATCGTCGAATGCGCGCCGATCTCGAAGACGAAACGCTGGACTGTCCTGACGGACGAAGCGGTTTCCGCGTAAGTCCATCATCACAGATCAGAAATGATCGAAACCCTGGGGCCGCGTGTTGCGGTCCCCAAAGGTCGGGAGAAACCAAATGATCCAGATGCAGACCAATCTGGATGTTGCTGACAACTCCGGCGCACGCCGGGTTCAGTGCATCAAGGTCCTGGGTGGTTCGCACCGTCGCTATGCGTCGGTGGGCGACATCATTGTCGTGTCCGTCAAGGAAGCCATCCCGCGGGGCCGGGTCAAGAAGGGCGACGTCCGCAAGGCCGTGGTCGTTCGGACCGCCAAGGAAGTGAAGCGCGAAGACGGAACCTCGATCCGCTTCGACCGCAATGCCGCCGTCATCCTGAATAACCAGGGCGAACCGGTCGGCACCCGTATCTTCGGGCCGGTCGTCCGTGAGCTGCGCGCGAAGAACTTCATGAAGATCATCTCGCTTGCTCCGGAGGTGCTGTAATGGCTGCCAAGCTGAAAAAGGGCGACAAGGTCGTCGTGCTGGCCGGCAAGGACAAGGGCAAGCAGGGCGAGATCACCGCTGTCATGCCCAAGGACAACAAGGCCGTCGTTGACGGCGTCAACATCGCGATCCGTCACCAGCGTCAGACCCAGACGACCCAGGGCGGCCGCACGCCGAAGGCGATGCCGATCGACCTGTCGAACCTGGCGCTGCTGGACAAGAACGGCAAGGCGACCCGCGTCGGTTTCCGCATGGAAGGCGACCAGAAGGTCCGTTTCGCCAAGACCACGGGAGACGTGATCTGATGCTGGACGCAACCCAATACACGCCCCGCCTGAAGGCGGTCTATCGCGATCAGGTTCGCGCCGCGCTCAAGGAAGAGTTCGGCTACAAGAACGACATGCAGATCCCGCGGCTGGACAAGATCGTCCTGAACATGGGCATCGGTGAGGCCGTGAAAGACACCAAGAAGGTGAAGCAGGGCGCCGAGGAACTGTCGCTGATCGCCGGCCAGAAGGCCGTCATCACCAAGGCGAAGAACTCGATCGCCGGCTTCCGCGTCCGCGAGGAAATGCCGCTGGGCGCCAAGGTGACCCTGCGCGGCGACCGGATGTACGAATTTCTGGACCGCCTGATCAACATCGCGCTGCCGCGCGTCCGCGACTTCCGCGGCGTGAAGGGCACCTCTTTCGACGGCCGCGGCAACTATGCCATGGGCCTGAAGGAGCACATCGTGTTCCCGGAAATCAACTTCGACAAGGTCGACGAAGTTCTGGGGATGGACATCATCATCTGCACCACCGCGCCGACCGACGCGGAAGCGAAAGCGCTGTTGAAGCATTTCAACATGCCCTTCAACAGCTGATCGCGGAGGTAAGAGATATGGCAAAGAAATCCATGGTCGAGCGCGAGAAGAAGCGCGAGCGTCTGGTCGCGAAATTCGCCGCCAAGCGCGCCTCCCTCAAGGAGGTCATCAACGACCAGTCCCGTCCGATGGAAGAGCGGTTCAAGGCTACGCTGAAGCTGGCCGAACTGCCGCGCAACTCGTCGGAAACGCGTCTGCACAACCGGTGCCAACTGACCGGCCGGCCGCACGCGTATTACCGCAAACTGAAACTGTCGCGGATCATGCTGCGCGAGCTGGGCTCGCAAGGTCAGATCCCCGGTCTCGTCAAGTCCAGCTGGTAAGGGGGCAACATGTCGATGAACGATCCTCTCGGCGATATGCTGACCCGCATCCGCAACGCACAGATGCGCGGCAAATCGACCGTCCGCACCCCGGCCTCCAAGCTTCGCGCTTGGGTTCTGGACGTGCTGAAAGCCGAAGGTTACATCCGCGGCTATGAAGAAGTGACCACCGAAGCCGGCCATGCCGAGCTTGAGATCGGTCTGAAATACCACGACGGCACCCCGGTCATCCGGGAACTGTCGCGTGTCTCGAAGCCTGGCCGCCGCGTTTATGCCGGCGCCAAGGAAATCCCGCAGGTCCGTCAGGGTTTGGGCGTGTCCATCGTCTCGACCCCGAAGGGCGTCATGTCGGATGCAGCGGCTCGCAATGCCAATGTCGGCGGCGAAGTCCTCTGCACCGTGTTCTAAGGAGGGCAGCAGATGTCTCGGATTGGTAAAAAGCCGGTCGCTCTGCCCAAGGGCGTGACGGCCGAGATCAAGGGCCAGACCATCGAGGTGAAGGGTCCGAAAGGCACCCGCAGCTTCACGGCGACGGATGACGTCGATCTGGTTCTGGACGAAGGTTCGGTATCGGTGAAGCCGCGCGGCAGCTCGAAGCGGGCCCGCCAGCAGTGGGGTCTGACCCGCTCGATGGTGGAGAACCTGACCGTCGGCGTGTCGGAAGGCTTCAAGAAAGAGCTGGAAATCCAGGGCGTGGGTTATCGCGCCTCGATGCAGGGCAAGACCCTGAAGCTGGCTCTGGGCTATTCGCATGACGTGAACTTCGAAACGCCGGAAGGCGTGACGATCACGGCGCCGAAGCAGACCGAAATCGTTGTGGAAGGCATCGACCAGCAGCTTGTTGGTCAGGTGGCTGCGAACATCCGCGAGTGGCGCAAGCCCGAGCCGTACAAGGGCAAAGGTATCCGCTACAAGGGCGAGTTCGTCTTCCGCAAGGAAGGCAAGAAGAAGTAAGGGGCGCATGAAATGGCACTGAAAAAGCAAGAGCTGTTCCAGAAGCGCCGCCTGCGCGTGCGGAACAAGTTGCGGGCGATGTCGAACGGCCGTCCGCGTCTGTCGGTCCACCGTTCTTCCAAGAACATCTCGGTCCAGGTGATCGACGATCTGCAGGGCGTGACCCTGGCTTCGGCCAGCACGCTTGAGAAGGACTTTGGCCTGGTCGGCAAGAACAACGTCGAGGCCGCCGCCAAGATCGGCGCCGCGATCGCCGAGCGTGCGAAAGCCGCCGGCATCGAGGAAGTCGTCTTCGACCGCGGCGGCTTCATCTTCCACGGCAAGGTGAAGGCTCTGGCCGACGCTGCCCGTGAAGGTGGCCTGAAGTTCTGATAATGCGGGCGGCGGTTGCGCCGCCCCGATGATCCGGGGGGCGGTCTTTCGGGGCCGCCCCACCTGGATTGAAGCAACCGGCGCAAATGAAGCGCCACCTTACAAGGAATGCCTCATGGCAGAACGTGAAAACCGCCGGGGCGGCCGCCGCGAAGAACGCGAGGAAAACCCGGAATTCCAGGATCGCCTTGTCGCGATCAACCGTGTGTCGAAGACCGTCAAGGGTGGCAAGCGCTTCGGCTTTGCAGCCCTAGTCGTTGTCGGCGATCAGCGCGGCCGCGTGGGCTTCGGCAAGGGCAAGGCCAAGGAAGTGCCGGAAGCGATCCGCAAGGCGACCGAGCAGGCCAAGCGTTCGCTGGTTCGCGTGCCCCTGCGCGACGGCCGCACCCTGCACCACGACATCGAAGGTCGTCATGGCGCCGGCAAGGTGATCATGCGCACCGCCGTTCCGGGCACGGGCATCATCGCCGGCGGCCCGATGCGCGCTGTCTTCGAAATGCTGGGCGTCCAGGACGTCGTGGCCAAGTCGCAGGGTTCGCAGAACCCCTACAACATGATCCGCGCGACGCTGGACGGCCTGAAAAAGGAAGCCAGCCCCCGTTCGGTCGCGCAGCGTCGCGGCAAGAAGGTGGCCGACATCCTGCCGCAGGACAACAAGCCTGCTGCCGAAGCCCCCGCCGAAACCGTCGAAGCGTAAGGAGACAGGCGAATGGCAACTATCGTCGTCAAGCAGATCGGCTCGCCGATCCGCCGCCCCGCCATCCAGCGTGAAACGCTGAAGGGCTTGGGTCTGAACAAGATGAACCGCACCCGCGAACTGGAGGATACGCCCTCGATCCGCGGCATGGTCGCCAAGATCCCGCATCTGGTGACGATCATCGAAGAAAAAGCCTGATCCGACCGGATCGGCAATAACAGGCGCTCCGGAGAAATCCGGGGCGTTTTTCATTGCGGCTTGATGCGTTAACCCTTTCCTAACCTCTGGCTCCTATTCCTGTCGGTGATGCAACCGGATGGGGAAGACGGTGACGCGGTTTCTTTGCGCCTGCCTTGCCTGGCTTGTTGCGGTTCCTTTTGCCCAGGCTGGCCCCTGGCCGCGAGATCCGGGGCAGGTTTTCCTTGCCATATCGGGGGAATACGACAAGGCGCAGAACTCTCACCTTGGTTTGTATGCCGAATACGGTCTGTCCCGCCGCCGCGTTCTGGGCTTTGAACTGGGCCATACGGATGTGGGCGAGACAACGGCGATGATCTGGTATCAGAAGTCGCTCGACGGCGGACAGGGTCCGTATCGGCTGTCCTATTCGATGGGCTTTGGCGCGATCCGCCGTGGCGGAGAAATCCTGCCGCTAAGCCAGGCGGCGGTGATGCTGGGCCGCGGCTTTTCGGGCCCATGGGACGGCGGCTGGATGACGGTCGAGGCGCGCGTGAAGGTTGCCGGCAAGACCGAGGAGATCACCGTCCGGAAGGGGCTGACGCAGGTCGAATATGCATATCTGACGCCCGAGATCGTCGGCAAGCTGGACCTGACACTTGGCATCCGCCCAACACCTGCCTGGGCCATCGTCAACCAGCTTCGGCTTGAAACGCGCAAGGACAACGACTTTCAGGCCAAGCTGGCCAGTTCGGTCGTTTATGACATCCCCGGCCCGGCTCGGCTGGAGATGGGGGTCGTTGGCCCCTTGGCCGGGCCAAGCGAGCCTGCGATCAAGATCGGCACCTGGCTGGAGTTCTGATCCTATTCCTGGCAGGCATAGACCGCGCCGCCGACCGCCACGAGCGAAACCGCCGCCCCGGCGACGATTGCGGGCGAGGAGGCCATGGCCGCCGCAGCCCCGCCAATCGAGGACAGCGCCCCGGTGATATAGCCTTGCGAACCGCTGATGATCACCGCCCCGGACCCGTCGGGCAGCGCCTTGGCGCCGTTGATCGCGCCCCGCGCCGCAGCGCCGGTGATGGCGACGGCCGCATTCTTGGTTTGGTTGACCCGTTGGCAGACCGTCATGGCGGGCGCCTCGCAGCGGCCATAGGCATCGCGTTGGCCAAGGTCATAGCCGATGATCGAATCGCTCGACTTGTCGTGGCGCAGGCAGAAGGGGCCACGTTCGTCGTCGGTCAGATCGGGCGTCAGGCTGCGCAGCACGACATAGCTGGGGCAGGTGTCGCGGCCCCAGGAGGTGAAGAAGATCTCGCGCCGGCTGAAGTGATCGCGCAGGCCCGGTGCGTCGGTGTCATAGGCCAGCGGCACATCGCGGCCGTTGATGCGGGCTGTGCAGAAGGTCGGTTCGGCCTGGGCGGCAAGGGGTGCAAGAAGCAGGGCGGCAAGGAAAAGGGCAATGCGGGTCATGAAGTGGGTCCGGACGCTGATCCTGTCCTGATAGCCCGGCCAGCCGCCACGGCAACTCACATCCGCTTGTCCAGTCGGAAAGCCAAGCCTTGCCCCAAGGGGCTGTTGCCGCTATATGCCCGCGGGTGCCATTGCGCACTGATTCACGAAACTGACATGCCGTGTCCGCCCCATCATCGCTTCGGGGGTGCGTCCGGCCTAGGAGAAGCGACATGAAACTGCATGAAATCCGCGACAACGAAGGCGCGAACCGCAAGAAAAAGCGCGTTGCGCGCGGTCCCGGTTCGGGCAAGGGCAAGACCGCCGGCCGTGGTATCAAAGGCCAGACCTCGCGTTCGGGCGTTGCGCTGAACGGATACGAAGGCGGCCAGATGCCGCTGTACCGCCGCCTGCCGAAGCGCGGCTTCACCAAGCCGAACGCAAAATCCTTCGCCGTTGTGAACCTGGGCCAGATCCAGTCCTTCATCGACGCGGGCAAGATCGACGCCACCGCGGAACTGACCGAGGATGCCTTGGTCGCTTCGGGCCTGGTGCGCCGCAAGCTGGACGGAATCCGTCTGCTGGGCAAGGGCGAGCTGACCGCAGGCCTGACCATCGTGGTCACCGGCGCGTCGAAATCGGCCGTCGAGGCGGTCGAGAAGGCGGGCGGCAAGGTGTCGCTGCCGGTTCAGGCCGACGCGGCGGCGGAATAAGCTGTTGATCGGGGCGTTCGCGCCCCATAGATAGCGAACAGGTTTTCCTGGCGCCGCCGGTCCCCGGAAACGGGTCGGCGGCGCTGTCATGACACGGGACGTAAAACACATGGCGTCAGCCGCAGAACAGATGGCCGCGAACCTTTCATGGAGCGCATTCGGCAAGGCCACGGAACTTCGCCAGCGTATCTGGTTCACGATCGGCCTGCTGATCATCTATCGCCTTGGCACCTATATCCCGGTGCCGGGCATCGACGGCGCGGCGCTGCGCAACTTCATGGACCAGGCCCAGTCGGGCATCGGCGGGATCCTGTCGATGTTCACCGGCGGCGCGCTTGGCCGGATGGGCGTCTTTGCCCTGGGGATCATGCCCTATATCTCGGCCTCGATCATCGTGCAGCTTTTGACCTCGATGGTTCCGTCGCTGGAACAGCTGAAGAAGGAAGGTGAGCAGGGCCGCAAGAAGATCAACCAGTACACGCGCTATGGCACCGTGGCCCTGGCGCTGTTCCAGGCTTACGGCCTTGCGAAGTCGCTTGAGGCTGGCGGCCTGGCCCATGATCCCGGCCTGTTCTTCCAGGCCTCGGTGGTCATCACCCTGGTCGGCGGCACCATGTTCCTGATGTGGCTGGGCGAGCAGATCACCGCGCGCGGCATCGGCAACGGCATCTCTCTGATCATCTTCGTGGGCATCGTCGCCGAGATTCCCGCCGCACTTGCGAACTTCTTCGCGCAGGGCCGGTCGGGCGCCATTTCGACCCCGGTGATCCTTGGCGTGATCGTCATGGTGGTGGCCGTGATCGCCTTCGTGGTCTTCATGGAACGCGCGCTTCGCAAGATCCGCATCCAGTATCCGCGGCGTCAGGTCGGCATGAAGATCTATGACGGCCAGTCCTCGCACCTGCCGATCAAGGTCAACCCGGCTGGCGTCATCCCGGCGATCTTCGCATCCTCCCTGCTGCTGCTGCCGATCACGATTTCGACCTTCTCGGGCAACCAGACGGGTCCGATCATGTCCACGATCCTGGCCTATTTCGGCCCGGGCCAGCCGCTGTACCTGATCTTCTTCGCGGCGATGATCGTGTTCTTCGCCTATTTCTATACCCACAACGTCAGCTTCAAATCCGACGACGTGGCCGAAAACCTGAAGAACCAGGGCGGCTTCATTCCGGGCATCCGCCCCGGCAAGCGGACCGAGGAATACCTGGACTATGTCGTGAACCGCGTGCTGGTGATCGGCGCGGCCTATCTGGCGGCCGTCTGTCTTTTGCCCGAAATCCTGCGCCACCAGTGGTCGGTTCCCTTCTACTTTGGCGGCACGTCGGTCCTGATCGTGGTTTCGGTGACGATGGACACGATCAACCAGGTGCAAAGCCATCTTCTGGCCCATCAGTACGAAGGCCTGATTGAGAAATCCCAGTTGCGTGGTAAACGCAAAGAGGGAAGCGCAAAGCCGCGTCGCGCACCGTCGCGCCGCTAACGGCCCGAAGGGCTGACGAGGGGGACAGACCTTACATGACGATCAATATCATTCTGCTGGGGCCGCCCGGTGCCGGCAAGGGAACCCAGGCCCGTCGGCTTGTCGAGGAGCGCGGCCTGGCGCAGTTGTCCACCGGCGACATGCTGCGCGCCGCCCGCTCCTCGGGGACCGAGATGGGCAAGCGCGTGGCCGAGGTCATGGACCGGGGCGAGCTGGTCACCGACGAGATCGTCATCGGCCTGATCCGCGAAAAGCTGTCCGAAGGCGGCAACGGCTTCATCTTCGACGGCTTCCCCCGCACGCTGGCGCAGGCCGACGCGCTTGGGCAGTTGCTGGACGAAACGGGCATGGTGCTTGACGCCGTGGTCGAGATGCAGGTCGACGATCAGGCGCTTGTGCGCCGCATCACCGGGCGCTTCACCTGCGGCCATTGCGGCGAGGTTTATCACGACGAGACGAAGCCCACGGCCAAGCCGGGGGTTTGCGATGTCTGCGGATCGACCGACCTGCGCCGGCGGGCCGATGACAACGAGGACAGCCTGAAGACGCGGCTTCTGGAATACTACAAGAAGACCTCGCCCCTGATCGGCTACTACTATGCCAAGGGCAAGCTGACGCCGGTGGACGGGCTGGCCGAAATGGACCAGGTCGCGCGGCAGATCTCGGCGGTGCTGCCGTTGTCAAGCCTCGACCCCACCGGGACTTGACGAAGGGGATCACGACCTTTAAGTCACGGCATCTCGCAAGAGAATCACCCCAATGGGGTGGACTATCAGCGGCCCGAAGGCATCGCTTTCGGGCCTTACGTTGTGAAAAAAGGTTCCGGCGCTACGGAACCGCAACCGATAAAGGATAACGCGTGGCTCGTATTGCTGGCGTCAACATTCCGACCGGGAAACGCGTCCCGATCGCTCTGACCTATATCCACGGCATCGGCGACATGTATGCCGAACAGATCTGCGAAGCTGTCGGCATCGACCGCGCGCGCCGTGTCAACGACCTGTCGGACGCCGAAGTCCTGCAGATCCGCGAATACATCGACGCGAACCTGACGGTCGAGGGCGACCTGCGCCGCGAAACCCAGATGAACATCAAGCGCATGATGGACCTGGGTTCGTATCGCGGCCTGCGCCACCGTCGCGGCCTGCCGGTCCGCGGTCAGCGCACCCACACCAATGCCCGTACCCGCAAGGGCCCGGCGAAGCCCATCGCCGGCAAGAAGAAATAAGGGGGGAACGGTTTATGGCACGTGACAAGACCCGCATGAAGCGCAAGGAACGCAAGAACATCGCCACCGGCGTTGCGCATGTGAATTCCAGCTTCAACAACACCAAGATCCTGATCTCGGACGTCCAGGGCAACGCGATCTCGTGGTCGTCCGCCGGCACGATGGGCTTCAAGGGTTCGCGCAAGTCGACTCCCTACGCCGCCCAGATGGCTGCCGAGGACGCTGGCAAGAAAGCCCAGGAGCACGGCGTGCGCACGCTTGAAGTGGAAGTCCAGGGCCCCGGCTCGGGCCGCGAATCGGCGCTGCGCGCCCTGGCGGCCGTCGGCTTCAACATCACGGCGATCCGCGACGTGACGCCGATTGCCCATAACGGCTGCCGCCCCCCGAAGCGCCGCCGCGTCTGATTTCAGATGATGCATACCCGGACCGCGCGGCTTCGCGCGGTTCGGTCTTTACGTTTTCAACCTCGGGCGTTTCCGGCCAAGGACATGGGACGGGAACAAGAATGGAGGCAAACGCATGATCCACAAGAATTGGGCCGAGCTGATCAAGCCGACGCAGCTGGTCGTCAAGCCGGGCGCGGATGCCACCCGCACCGCCACGCTTGTCGCCGAGCCGCTGGAGCGGGGCTTCGGCCTGACGCTGGGCAACGCGCTTCGCCGCGTGCTTCTGTCGTCGCTGCAGGGCGGCGCCATCACCTCGGTGCAGATCGACAATGTCCTGCATGAATTTAGCAGCGTCGCCGGCGTCCGCGAGGACGTGACCGACATCGTCCTGAACCTCAAGGGCGTCACGCTGAAGATGGATGTGGAAGGGCCCAAGCGCCTGACCCTGTCCGCAAAGGGCCCCGGCGAGGTCAAGGCAGGCGACATCCAGGAAACGGCCGGGATCACGATCCTGAACCGCGACCATGTCATCTGCCACCTGGACGACGGCGCCGACCTGAACATGGAACTGACCGTGCAGACGGGCAAGGGCTATGTCGCGGCCGACAAGAACCGTCCCGAGGATGCGCCCATCGGACTGATCCCGATCGACGCCATCTTCTCGCCGGTCAAGCGCGTCAGCTATGAAGTCACGCCCACCCGCGAGGGGCAGGTGCTGGACTATGACAAGCTGACGATGAAGATCGAGACGGACGGATCGCTGACCCCGGAAGACGCCGTGGCCTATGCCGCGCGCATCGTCCAGGACCAGCTTTCGGTCTTCGTCAACTTCGACGAGCCTGAATCGGCCAACCGCCAGGATGCCGAGGATGGTCTGGAATTCGATCCGCGCCTGCTGAAGAAGGTGGACGAGCTGGAACTGTCGGTCCGTTCCGCCAACTGCCTGAAGAACGACAACATCGTCTATATCGGCGATCTGATCCAGAAAACCGAAGCCGAGATGCTGCGCACCCCAAACTTCGGCCGCAAGTCTTTGAACGAGATCAAGGAAGTGCTGTCGGGCATGGGCCTGCACCTGGGCATGGACGTTGTCGACTGGCCGCCAGAGAACATCGAGGATCTGGCCAAGCGCTTCGACGACCAGTTCTAAGTTTCGGCGGGGGTTTCGGCCCCCGTCACGATGGGCATTCCGCCCCAAGGAGAGCGGCCCGCACGCATGGGCTGCCGGACAAAGCAAAAGACGTTAACGGAGAATCATCATGCGTCACGCCCGTGGCTATCGCCGCCTCAACCGCACCCATGAACACCGCAAGGCGCTGTTCGCCAACATGGCCGGCTCGCTGATCGAGCACGAGCAGATCAAGACGACCCTGCCCAAGGCCAAGGAACTGCGCCCGATCATCGAAAAGCTGATCACGCTGGCCAAGCGCGGCGACTTGCACGCCCGTCGTCAGGCTGCCTCGCAGCTGAAGCAGGACCAGTATGTCGCCAAGCTGTTCGACGTTCTCGGCGCGCGCTACAAGGACCGCCAGGGTGGTTATGTCCGCGTCCTGAAGGCCGGCTTCCGCTATGGCGACATGGCGCCGATGGCGATCATCGAATTCGTCGACCGCGACACCTCGGCCAAGGGTGCTGCTGACCGCGCCCGTGTCGAGGCCGAATCCGCGGCCGCCGAATAAGACGCTGCTGTTCCAGATCGAATCAGACGCCTCGCAGCCCGGTCGGTTGCGAGGCGTTTTTTGCAACAGCGGGATGAAATGCCACGGTGTCCGACAGGCAGATGGCCCGCACAAGTGCCTGGGCGGCTTCGTGCCGTTCCTCGGCCGTCAAGGGCATCGCCAGCAGTTGCTGGTGAAGACTGACGGGCAGAACGGAAATGCCGCAGGATTGGCGCATAGGCGGGATCTCCTATCCTATTAAGGATATGGCAACTATTATCGGTCAAACATACTTTGTCCGTTGACGTCTTCAAACGCAATTTGTCTAAAAAGTCATGTCATCACGCGCCGATATCAATGCTGGCTTGCACAAACTGGGGAAAATGGCCCCTGCGGGTTATTTCGTGGGCCTGCACATCCGTTTTGCCGCCCCCTTGATGCAGTTCCAGACCTATTCCGAGGAATGGGCGGACTTTTATTCCCAGAACGGATATGCGCTGCGTGACCCCACGATTGCCTGGGGATTCTCGACAACCGGCGCATGCCGCTGGTCCAGCCTGCCGATTCCGGATCCGTTCAATATTCTGAAGGACGCAGCAAACCACGGCCTGACCTTTGGCCTGACGGTTTCCTGCGGTCCCATCACCTCGCGCACGATCGCAAGCTTCGCGCGCGATGACCGCGAGTTCACGGATAACGAGATCGAAGAGATCTCGACCACGGTACGTCGGCTTCATGATGCAACGGAGCCGCCGGCGAGCCTGACAAAGGCTCAGAAAGAGGCCCTTCGTTGTGTCGCGGAGGGTGATCGTCATGCGGCAGCGGCAGCCAAACTTGGCATTACCGAAAGCGCGTTCAAGGCCAGGCTGATTTCGGTCCGCGAAAGACTGAAGGCACGCACCACGGCCGAGGCGCTGCAACGGGCCAAGGAATACCGTCTGCTCTAGGCGCTCGCCCAGGGGATCCGTGATGTGGGGAAGGGTCAACCTCACACCCCAGGAGTAAGACAATGCAGACGACCACGCTTTCCTTTTCGAACCTTCACAACCACGGGGAACTGTTCGCCAACCTGTTCCGCGCCCGAAAACAAAGCTTCATCATCCAGAAGAACTGGGACCTGCCCGAGGCCGAGGACATGGAGTTCGACCAGTATGACACCCCGCAAAGCCGCTGGATCGCCGTCCATGACAAGGGCGAGGTGCTTGCAGGCTTCCGCCTGACGCCGACCACGGCGCGCTGCGGCATCTACAGCTACATGATCCGGGACGCGCAGAAGGGTATCCTGGGCGGGTCCATCCCGCAGGATCTGCTGGACGCCGAGGCGCCGGTGGACGACCAGGTCTGGGAATGCTCGCGCGTGTTCGTCAGCCACGACATCCCGCAGATGTATCGTCGCAAGGTCCACTTCAAGATGGTCGAGGCGATGACCGGATCGGCCCGCGAACTGGGTGCGACCCGGCTGATCGCGCTGACCGGCGCAAGCTGGCCCCGGTGGTATGGCCGCTGCGGGCTGGAGGCCGAGGCGATCGGCCGCGTCATGTGGATCGACGACGCGAACTTCCAGTGCGTCGCCATCAACCTGGCCCCCAAGATGCACTAAGGGCAGGGGCTGTTCGCAGCCTTCAGCCCGTCCTACAATGATGGCATCATGCCCGACCTGTTCGACGCCAGCACCCGTTCCGATCCACCGTCCTCCCCGGCGGTGCGACCCCTGGCCGACCGCATCCGCCCCGTGCGCATGGGCGATGTGATCGGCCAGGGAAAGGTGCTCGGCCCCGACGGGCCGCTGGGATCCATGCTGGCATCCCGCAGCCTGTCCTCGCTGATCCTGTGGGGGCCGCCCGGCGTCGGCAAGACCACCATCGCGCGGCTTCTGGCTGCCGAGACGGACCTGGCCTTCGTGCAGATCAGCGCCATCTTTTCCGGCGTGCCGGAACTGCGCAAGGTTTTCGAAACCGCAAAACTGCGCCGCCAGCAGGGGCGGGGCACGCTGCTGTTCGTGGACGAGATCCACCGCTTCAACAAGGCGCAGCAGGACAGCTTCCTGCCCTACATGGAGGACGGGACGATCCTTCTGGTCGGTGCGACGACCGAGAACCCGTCCTTCGAACTGAACGCCGCGCTGATGTCGCGGGCGCAGGTGATCGTTCTGGAACGCCTGTCCTTGCGCGACCTGGAACTGCTGGCGCAGCGCGCCGAACGAGAACTGGGCAGCAAGCTGCCCCTGACCGCCGAAGCACGCGAGGCTCTGCTGGAGATGGCCGACGGCGACGGCCGCGCCGCGCTGAACCTGATCGAGCAGGTGGCGGCCTGGAAGACCGACAAGCCCATCGACCAGCCGGCGATGGCCCAGCGGCTGATGCGCCGGGCCGCCAAATACGACAAGTCGGGGGATGAACATTACAACCTGATCTCGGCCCTGCACAAATCGGTGCGCGGCAGCGACCCCGACGCGGCGCTGTACTGGCTGTCGCGGATGCTGGAGGGGGGCGAGGATCCCCGATATCTCGCCCGCCGCATCACCCGCATGGCGGTCGAGGATATCGGCCTGGCCGACCCGGCCGCGCAGCGCCACTGCCTGGATGCCTGGGCGCTTTATGAACGGTTGGGTTCGCCCGAGGGCGAGCTGGCCCTGGCGCAGGCGGTGATCTATCTTGCGCTCGCACCGAAATCGAACGCGGGCTATGTCGCCTACAAGGCTGCGCGGGCCGAAGCGCGGCGCACCGGCAGCCTGATGCCGCCCGCCCGTATCCTGAATGCCCCCACGCAGATGATGAAGGACCAGGGCTATGGCGCGGGCTATGCCTATGACCACGATGCCGAGGACGGCTTTTCCGGCCAGAACTATTTCCCCGACGGGATGAAGCGCCCCGTTCTTTATGTCCCGGTCGAGCGGGGGTTCGAACGGGAACTGAAGAAGCGGCTGGACTGGTTCGTATCCCAGCGGCTGAAGCGCGGCAGTTGACTTTGCCCGCGCGGGGCCACAGAGACGCGCCATGAACCCCTTTCTGCAAGTCGCCATTGGCGGGGCCATCGGGGCCACCTGCCGCTTTGCGCTTTACCGGCTGATGCCGCTTGCCTGGCAGGCCACGCTGCTGGTCAACGTGTTGGGCAGTTTCGCGATGGGGCTTCTGGCCGCAGCCTTTGCGCATCGCTTTGGCAATGGCTGGGCGCCGCTGTTGCTGACGGGCGTTCTGGGTGGCTTCACGACCTTCTCGGCGTTCTCGCTGGATGTGGTGACGCTGTGGGAACGGGGGCAGGGCGCGGGGGCGTTTGCTTATGTCGGGGCTTCGGTCCTGTTGTCGCTGGCCGCCGTCGTGGCGGGGCTGGCCTTGGGACGAGGAATATGGGCATGAGTGCCGTTCAAACCATCCGCGTCGGCGGGGACGAGGGCGAGCAGCGCCTGGACCGCTGGCTGAAGAAGAAGTTTCCCCATCTGGGCCAGATCACCATCGAGAAGCTGTGCCGCACCGGCCAGATCCGCGTGGACGGCGGGCGCGTCAAGCCTGCCACGCGCGTCGAGACGGGGCAGGAGGTTCGGATTCCCCCGCTGCCCGATGCGCAGCCCGCCCAACAGCGCGCGAAGGAACGTCCGCTGGGGCCGCGCGTGACGGACACGGACGCGCAGATGATCCAGGCCGCGGTTCTGTGGAAGGACGAACATATCATCGCCCTGAACAAGCCGCCGGGCCTGCCCTCCCAGGGTGGCAGCGGGCAGGGGGACCGGCATGTGGACGGGCTGACGACCGCGTTGATGTTCGGCTTCAAGGACCGGCCGAAGCTGGTGCATCGGCTGGACAAGGACACGTCGGGCGTGCTGCTGCTGGCGCGCACGGATCGGGTCGCACGCGCCCTGTCCGAGGCGTTCCGGTCGCGGACCACGCGCAAGATCTACTGGGCTGCCGTGGCTGGTGTCCCGCATCCGCGCATGGGCACGATCCGGTTTGGCCTGGTCAAGGGCGGCGGCGGGCGTGGCGACAACGAAAAGATGATCGCCGTCCACCCCCGCGACATCGACTCGACCGAGGGCGCCAAGCGCGCCACCACCGATTATGCCGTGCTGGACGCGCTTGGCACCCGGACCAGCTGGTGCGCGCTTGTGCCGGTCACCGGGCGCACCCACCAGCTGCGCGCGCATATGGCGGAACTGGGCCATCCGATCGTCGGCGACGGCAAGTATGGCGGGTCGGGCCAGGAAAACCTGGGCGACGGCTGGGGCGCCCAACTGGGTGGAGAGATCAGCAAGAAGCTGCATCTCCACGCCCGCAACATCAGCTTCGACCACCCGATCACCAAGAAGCGCATCACCCTGACCGCGCCCTTGCCCGACCACATGGCCCGGACCTGGAAGACGCTGGGCTGGCACGAGAACGACGTGCCCGACGATCCCTTCGCGGACGACGAATGAAGCTGGTCGTCTTCGATGTCGACGGCACCCTGATCGACAGCCAGGACCATATCCACCACGCCATGGCCCAGGCGTTCCGCGCCGCAGGCCTGGCGCCCTTGCCGCGGGCCGAGGTGCTGGAGATCGTCGGCCTGTCGCTGCCGGTCGCGGTTGCGCATCTGGCGCCGGGGCAGGACGGCGCAACCCAGGCGCGGATCGTTGCGGCCTATCGCCAGGCCTTCATGCAGGCGCGGCTGGTCCGGGCGGCGCCGCTGTACGACGGCGCGATGGCCTGCCTTGACCTGCTGGGCGGGCGCGACGACATGCTGCTGGCCGTGGCGACCGGCAAGTCGCGGCGCGGCCTTGGGGCGATGATCGCCGCGCATGGGCTGGAAGGGCGCTTTGTCAGCCTGCAGACTGCGGATGACCACCCGTCGAAGCCGCATCCTTCGATGCTGCTGGCGGCGATGGAGGAGGCGGGCGTTGCACCGTCGGATGCGGTGATGATCGGCGACACCAGCTTTGACATGGACATGGCGGGGGCGGCGGGCATTGCAGCCTTTGGCGTCGCCTGGGGTTATCACCCGGTGGAACGCCTGCAGGCGTCGGGCGCGGCCCATGTGGCGGGCGATTTCACGGAACTGGCACAGGCAATAGAACGGTGGGCGGCATGAGCGAATGGAAGGCGCGGCGTTTCTGGAAGACGGCGCAGGTCAGGCCGGTCGAGACCGGCTTCGAGATCTTTCTGGACGACCGGCCCTTGCGAACCCCCGGCAAGCAGCCGCTTGTCCTGCCGGTCGAGGGGCTGGCCCGGGCCGTTGCGCAGGAATGGGATGCGCAGCAGGATGTCATCGATCCCAACTCGATGCCCCTGACCCGCGCGGCCAATTCCGCGATCGAGAAGGTCACGCCGCAATTTGCCGCCGTAGCGGACATGCTTGCCGAATACGGAGGCACCGATCTTCTGTCCTATCGCGCCGACCAGCCGGCCGAACTGGTCCGCCGCCAGGCCGAGGCATGGGATCCGCTGGTGGACTGGGCGGCCAGGGATCTGCGCGCGCCCCTGCGCATCACGCATGGCGTGATCCCCATCGCGCAGGATCCCCAGGTGCTGGCCTGCCTGCGCAGGCATCTGGACGATCTCGATCCCCTTGGCCTGACGGCTTTGCACGATCTTGTGACGCTGCCCGGATCCCTGATTCTTGGGCTTGCCGTCGTCCGGGGCCGCATCGACGCGACCGAGGCTTTCCGCCTGTCGCGGATCGACGAGGATTTCCAGATCGAACGCTGGGGCCAGGACGAGGAAGCACAAGCTGCCGCGGAAAGCCGCAGGACCGCGATGCTGAACGCCGAACGGCTGTGGAGGCTGTCGCGCCTCAGTTGAATGTGCCCGCTTCGTGGGCGTCACGCTTGACGCGTCGGGAAGGATCGGCACTATGTTGCCTATGGGACGCCCCCCTGCCGGGGGCTTTCGCAGAAAAGCCCGGCCGCAAAGGTCCGGGCGTCGCCCTGGTCCGGCTGGGGCGGCATCCAACAAAGGGGTAGAAATGAAGACTTCCGTATTCCTGGGCACTGTCGCCGCCGCCACGCTGATGGCCGGGGCGGGCATGGCCGACACGCTGGCCGATGTTAAGGCGCGCGGTGAATTGAACTGTGGCGTGAACACCGGCCTTGTCGGTTTTGCCGCACCGGATGCGAACGGCAACTGGACCGGCTTCGACGTGGACATCTGCAAGGCCGTCGCCGCTGCCGTGCTGGGCGATCCGTCCAAGGTGAAATACGTGCCCACGACCGGCCAGACGCGCTTCACCGCCCTGTCCTCGGGCGAGGTGGACATCTTGGCGCGGAACTCGACCTGGACCTTTTCGCGCGACACCGACCTGAAGCTGGATTTCGTGGGGGTCAACTATTACGACGGCCAGGGCTTCATGGTGCGCAAGGACCTGGGCGTGACCTCGGCCAAGGAACTGGACGGCGCGACCATCTGCATCCAGACCGGGACCACGACCGAACTGAACCTGGCCGACTACTTCAAGGCCAACAACATGGCCTACCAGCCCGTCAACATCGACAGCAATGCCGAGGGCGAGCAGCAGTACATGGCGGGCGCCTGCGACGCCTATACGACCGACGCCTCGGGCCTGGCGGCGACCCGCGCGGCCTTCGCCGACCCGGAAAACCACATCATCCTGCCCGAGATCATCTCGAAGGAACCGCTTGGGCCGGCCGTGCGCCACGGCGACAGCAACTGGGGTGACGTCGCCCGCTGGACGCTTTACGCCCTGATTGCGGCCGAGGAATACGGCATCACCTCGAAGAACATCGAGGAGCTGTCGAAGTCCTCGCAGAACCCCGAGGTTCAGCGCCTTCTGGGGGTGACGGACGACTTGGGTGCGATGATTGGCCTGGACAAGGACTGGGCCAAGCGCGCCATCCTGGCCAGCGGCAACTATGGCGAGATCTTCGCGGCCAATATCGGCGAGCAGACCCCGATCGGTCTGGCCCGCGGCCTGAACGCACAATGGACCCAAGGCGGGTTGATGTATGCGATGCCCTTCCGCTAAGGGCTGAGGACGACCGAAGGGGGCGCAATCGCGCCCCTTTCGCACCATCACAAAAGACCGGTCGCGGCAAACGCAGCCACAAAAGGCAGGACCGGCTACAGGGGTAAGATTGAATGACGGACATGTCCGCGCCGGCGAACCCGCCGTTCCGGCCCAGTATGCTGATCTATGATCGGCGTTATCGGTCGATGACCTTCCAGGTGATCGTCTTCATCCTGGTCATGGCCTTGGCCTGGTGGCTGGTCAACAACACGATCCGCAACCTTGCGGCGCTGGGCAAGGACTTCAACTTCGGCTTCCTGTGGCAGCGCGCGGGCTATGACATCCCGCAGACGCCGATCCCCTATACCTCGGACGACACGCATTTCCGCGCCGCCGTGGTGGGTCTGCTGAACACGCTGATCGTGTCGATCCTGGGCTGCATCGCGGCGACCTTCGTGGGCATCATCGCGGGCGTGGCGCGGCTGTCGAACAACTGGCTGATCGCCCGGCTGATGACCGTCTATGTCGAGGCTTTCCGCAACGTGCCCCTGCTGTTGTGGATCCTGATCGTCTTTGCCGTCTTCACCGAGATCATGCCACCGCCCAATGCCTTCCGGGGCGATGACCCGGCGGCCAGCATGATCCTGTTCGACCATGTGGCCCTGACCAACCGCTATACCGCGATCCCGACGCTGGCCATGACCAACGATCCGGGCAGCCTGGATCTGGGCGCCCGGATCACCTTCAACTGGGCCACCATCGCCTTTGTCCTGGTCCTGATCGGCGGATGGTTCGTGCGCCGCATGATCGGCGCCTGGGCGCAGCGGGTGCAGGACCAGACCGGCAGCCGCCCCACGACCTGGTGGATGAGCCTGGCCGTGATGACCGTTCCGTCCCTGCTGCTGATCTGGTTCTTCGGCCTGCATTTCGAAGCACCCGAATTGCGCGGCTTCAACTTCGCAGGCGGGCTGAACGTGCAGAACGGGCTTGTCGCGCTGTGGCTGGCCCTGACGCTTTACACCGGGGCCTTTATCGCCGAAATCGTGCGCGCGGGCATCCTGGCCGTCAGCCGCGGGCAAAGCGAGGCAGCCTTTGCCCTTGGCCTGCGCCCGGGCCGCACGATGAACCTGGTTATCCTGCCGCAGGCGCTGCGGGTCATCATCCCGCCGCTGATCTCGCAATACCTGAACCTGATGAAGAACAGTTCCTTGGCGATCGCCGTGGGCTACATGGACATCAAGGGCACGCTGGGCGGCACGACGCTGAACCAGACGGGGCGGGAACTGGAATCCATCGTGCTGATGATGGGGGTCTATCTGGTCCTCAGCCTGATCATCTCGGCCGGGATGAACGTCTTCAATTCCCGCGTGAAGCTGAAGGAGCGGTGAGATGAGCGACACACATGCCCAGACCGTCCCCTTCGTCCGCGACACCATGCTTCCCGCAGCCGAGCCTCCGATCCGCGAGGCGGGTGCGGTCCGCTGGCTGCGCGAAAACCTGTTCTCGGGCCCGGTCAACACGGTCCTGACCATCCTGGGCGTCCTGGTCGTCTGGTTTCTGGTCAGCCATTTCTGGGATTGGTTCGCCCATTCGGTCTGGAACGCGGGCAGCCTGTCCGAATGCCGCCAGATCATCGCCGAGCGTTGGGGCGAGGGCGCGCGCGGCGCCTGCTGGGCCGTCATCCGCGAACGCTGGAACCAGTATACCTACGGGTTCTACCCGTCAGAGCTGTATTGGCGCCCGACCATGGCCTTTGGCCTGCTGTTCCTGGCCCTGGCGCCGGTCCTGTTCTCGGAAGCGCCAGGCATCCGCCGGATCGTGCTGGGCACGACGACGGTGCTGACGCTGGGGCTGATGGTCGCGCTTGGCGCACCGGCAGCCTGGCTGGTCTTTGCCGCCGTGGTGCTGATCGGCGGGCTGGTGATCTCGGAACGGCAGGTGTCCCTGCTGCTGGTCTTCTCGATCCTTTACCCGCTGATGGGGGTCTGGTTCCTGTGGGGTGGCTCGGCCTGGGGGCCGATCATGGTGCTGGTTGGGCCAGTCCTGGGCTGGATCGCCTGGCGGGTGCTGCATCCTGTCTCGAGCCTTGTGGCCATCATCGCGGCCCTGGTCATCCCCCTGCTGTGGTGGATCGGTTACGCGGGCGAGGCCGCGCGCGATGCCGAGGGCATCCTGTCGCTGTCCATCCCGGCTGTCGCCTCGGACCGCTTCGGTGGCTTCCTGCTGTCGATCACCATCGGCATCGCCGGGATCGCGCTGTCGCTGCCGCTGGGGATCGTCCTGGCCCTGGCGCGGCGGTCGGACATGTTCCTGGTGAAGTCGCTGGCGGTGATCTTCATCGAGTTCATCCGGGGCGTGCCGCTGATCGCGCTGCTGTTCGTGGCATCGCTGCTGCTGAATTATTTCCTGCCGCCGGGCACCAACTTCGACATCATCCTGCGCGTCATCATCATGGTCACCTTGTTCTCGGCCGCCTACATGGCCGAGGTGATCCGGGGCGGTCTGGCCGCACTTCCCAAGGGGCAGTACGAGGCCGCCGATGCGCTTGGCCTGGATTACTGGAAGGCGCAGCGGCTGATCGTGCTGCCGCAGGCGCTGAAGATTTCGATCCCCGGCATCGTGTCCACCTTCATCGGCATGTTCAAGGACACGACGCTTGTGACCTTCGTCGGCCTTTACGATCCATTGAAATCCATGTCGGACGCCGTGCGGGCCAGCACGTCCTGGAAGGGCATCTACTGGGAGCCCTATATCTTCGTCGGCTTCATCTTCTTTCTGATCTGCTTCGGCATGTCGCGCTATTCGATGTATCTCGAGCGCCGGCTGGCCCGCGACCACAGGTAAGGACCCTGCCATGAGCGACACCATCACCCGCCCCATCGACCGCAGCCACATGCAGGTCAGCGACGAGGTCGCGATCGACATCCGCAACATGAACAAGTGGTATGGCAGCTTTCACGTGCTGCGCGACATCGACCTGACCGTCCACCGGGGCGAGCGGATCGTGATCGCGGGGCCATCGGGGTCTGGCAAGTCCACCCTGATCCGCTGCATCAACCGGCTGGAGGAACACCAGTCCGGGCATATCGTCGTGGACGGGATCGAGCTGACCAACGACATCAAGAACATCGACAAGGTGCGGTCCGAAGTGGGCATGGTGTTCCAGCACTTCAACCTGTTCCCGCATCTGACGGTGCTTGAGAACTGCACCCTTGCGCCGATCTGGGTGCGCAAGGTGCCGCGCCGCCAGGCCGAGGAAACGGCCATGCGCTTCCTGGAAAAGGTGAAGATCCCCGAACAGGCCAGCAAGTATCCCGGCCAATTGTCGGGCGGTCAGCAGCAGCGCGTCGCCATTGCCCGGTCACTGTGCATGCAGCCCAAGATCATGCTGTTCGACGAACCGACCAGTGCCCTTGACCCCGAGATGATCAAGGAGGTCCTGGATACCATGATCGAGCTGGCCGAGGAGGGGATGACCATGATCTGCGTTACGCACGAAATGGGTTTTGCCCAGGCTGTCGCGAACCGGGTGATCTTCATGGACCAGGGCCAGATCGTCGAGCAGAACGAGCCGCGCGAGTTCTTCAATAATCCCAAGTCAGAACGCACCAAGCTGTTCCTGAGCCAGATCCTGGGGCATTGAGAGGAAAGGCCGGGGGACTTCACGTCCCCCGGACCCCTGTGGGATATTCGAGCCAAGATGAAGTGTCAGTGCCGTCCGTCGAGGCGCACGAAATCCATGACGCTGCCCTGGCCGGGTTCGACCTGTGACCAACTGTCGATCTGGAAATCCACGACAAGCGTCGCGCCGGTCGGATAGCGGCGGAAATCGGGATCCAGTGGCAGTCGCGCGGGCAGAAGGGCCGCAAATTCCGAAATGCCTGGGTTGTGGCCCAGCATCATGACCGTGGGATGGCTGGCGGTCTTCAGGATCGACAGCATCTTTTCGGGGCCGGCCTGATAAAGGCCCGGCTCGATCCGGACCACGGGGCGGACCTCCAAGGGCGCGCTGGCGATGGTCGTCCAGGTTTCCTGCGTGCGCGCGGCCGAGGAACACAGAACCTCCTCGGGTTCATAGCCGCGAGAGGCCATCCAGTCGCCAAGCGCCAGGGCCGACCGGCGACCGCGATCATTCAGCGGCCGGTCGTGATCGGCCAGTGCGGGATCGTCCCAGGCGGACTTCGCGTGGCGGGTCAGGATCAGCCGTCGGTGTCCAAGCGGTGTCATATGCGATCTGTCCCCGTGTCATGCCTGTTCGGATCGCAGCCTGCCACAGGCCCGGCGCGTTCGGCAAGGCAGGCCGTCGATTTACAGCGAGGCCTCGCCCTGGCGCAGGCCGCGCGGCCGGGTCGAGGGCGGGGTGGACCGGATCAGGCTGCCCGCGCCATGTTCCGTGAACAGTTCCAGCAGCGTGGCATTGGGCACGCGCCCGTCCAGGATCACCACCGCGCGCACGCCATCCTGCAGGGCCTTCAGCGCGGTTTCTGTCTTGGGGATCATGCCGCCCGCGATGGTGCCGTCGGCGATCATGTCGCGCACCTGGTCGGGATGCAGCTGGGTCAGGACCTGGCCGGTCTTGTCCTTGACGCCCGCGACGTCGGTCAGCAGCAGCAGCCGGTCGGCGCGCAGCGCGCCCGCGATGGCGCCCGCGGCGGTGTCGCCGTTGACGTTGAAGGTCTCGTTGTCGGCCATGCCAGTGGCGACGGGTGCGATCACCGGGATCAGGCCCGCCTTGTAAAGGTCGCGAATGATCTGGACGTTCATCTCGACCGGGCGCCCGACGAAGCCCAGTTCGGGGTCGTCGGCCTCGCAAACCATCAGGTCGTCGTCCTTGCCGCTGATGCCCACGGCGCGGCCGCCCGCGTCGTTGATGGCCTGGACGATGCGCTTGTTGACCAGGCCCGACAGGACCATCTCGACCACGTCCACCGTGTCCTTGGTGGTCACGCGCTTGCCGCGCACGAAGGTGCTTTCGATGCCCAGCTTGCCCAGCAGTTCGTTGATCATCGGGCCGCCGCCGTGGCAGACGACCGGGTTCATGCCGACCTGCTTCATCAGCACGATGTCGCGGGCGAATTCGGCCATGGCCTGGTCGTCGCCCATGGCATTGCCGCCGAACTTCACGACGACAACCGCGCCAGAGTAGCGTTGAAGATAGGGCAGGGCCTCGGACAGGGTTCTGGCGGTGGCGGTCCAGTCGCGGTTCATGTTCTGCGTTCTCATCCTTGAAGGCCCCTTTTCGACGGGCGGACCCTAGGACGCATCGCCGGATCAGTCCAGACGGGTTCAGTCCAGATGCGTTTAGTCCAGCCCGGCGATGATCGCGCGCAGGGTCGCGATGCCCTGGCCCTTTTCGGACGAGGTGACGACGATCTGCGGGAAGGCGGCCGGGTGCTTCTGCAATTCCGTCTCGACCTGTTCCAGGACAGGCTTGATCGCGTTCGGGCCCAGCTTGTCGGCCTTGGTCAGCACGACCTGGAAGGGGACGGCGGACTTGTCCAGCAGGGTCATGATCTCGTGATCGACGGGCTTCACGCCGTGGCGCGAATCGATCAGGCAGAAGGCGCGGCGCAGCGTCGGACGCCCGGCGAGATAGTTCTTGAGCAGCGCCTGCCACTTGGCGACCACGGTGACGGGCGCCTTGGCAAAGCCATAGCCCGGAAGGTCGACCAGATAGCTGTGTTCGCCCAAGGTGAAGTAGTTGATTTCCTGCGTCCGCCCCGGCGTGTTCGAGGCGCGGGCCAGGCCCTTGCGGCCGGTCAGGGCGTTGATCAGGCTGGACTTGCCCGCATTGCTGCGGCCGGCGAAGCAGACCTCGGGTCGGTCGGCGGGGGGCAACCCGTCCATTGCGACCACGCCCTTGAGGAAGTCAACGGGACCGGCGAACAGCAGGCGCGCGGCCTCGGCCACATCCGCTTCGGGTTCCGGGGCGACGGGGAAGGCGACCTTCATGCCGTCACCTCATCGCCCAGACTGATGTCGCCGCCGGTCACGACCTCGGCAAAGACGCCGAAGTCGGTATGGCCGTAAAGGCGTTCGAGGCTGTCCAGCATGTCGATGTCGTTTTCCCCGGTGTCGGTATTGGCGCTTGTCGCCGCGCAGCGGCCGACATGCTGGGTGACGCGCAGTTCCACGCTGCCGATGCTGATGACCTGGCCGATCAGCGCGCGTTCGGCCCAAGGCTGCCAGCCGTCGATCCACAGATTGCCGCGCCAGCGGTGCAGGCCCAGGGCCTGGCCGGTGCGGGCTTCAAGATCGGCAAGGCTTGCCAGCGACAGGATCGAGATCCAGGGCCATTTCTGGTCGGTCCAGATCGCCGCGCCACGCACAAGGCGTGTGGGCGCCGAAGCATTGGCGGGCCAAAGCGGGCGCAGCCATTCGACAAGGCGGTCGCCGTCGTTGTCCGGGTCGATGACCAGATCGCCCTGGGTCGGTTGGCGCAGCACCAGACGGCCGTCGGACCAGCCGCCGCTGATGGCCTGGACCTGCGGCGACTGGACGCCGCGCACGAAGCAGGACTTGGGCAGCCACCGGTCGGGCTGCCCCGCCGTCTGGCTGGCCTGGGCGTTGCGCTCGCCCGCCTCGGTCAGGACCGCCCATTCGCGGTCACCGGGCAGGCGGCGGGCGGCGGTCAGGGTTATGCGGTCCAGCCCCTCTCCGCCGATCGACTTGATCGGATGGCGGCGGATATGGGCCAGACGCGCCGTCACTTGCTGTCCTTCTTGGGACGCGCGGGGATCGAGGACTTGATGTTGCCGAACAGGTCGGGCCGGTGGCCGTGCATCGACATGATCGTGTACTGCTGCGCGATCGTGATCAGGTTGTTGGTGATCCAGTAGAGCACCAGGCCCGAGGCGAAGCCGCCCAGCATGAACATGAAGATCCAGGGCATCCAGGCGAAGATCATCTTCTGCGCCGGATCGGCCGGGGTCGGGTTCAGGCGCTGTTGCAGCCACATGCTGATGCCCAGGACGATGGCCAGCGCCGGCAGCGACAGCGAATGCAGCAGCGTCCCTTGCGCGGGCGGCGCGAAGGGCAGCAGCCCGAACAGGTTCAGCAGCGACGAGGGATCGGGCGCGGCAAGGTCGTGGATCCAGCCGATCCAGGGCGCGTGGCGCAGTTCGATGGTGACGAAGATCACCTTGTAGAGCGCGAAGAAGATCGGGATCTGCAGCAGCACCGGAAGGCAGCCCGCAGCGGGGTTCACCTTCTCGCGCTTGTAAAGTTCCATCATCTCCTTCTGGAACTTCATGCGGTCGTCGCCCGTGCGCTCCTTCAGCGCCTCCATCTGGGGCTGCAGTTCCTTCATCTTCGCCATCGAGATGTAGGACTTGCGCGCCAGCGGGAAGACCAACGTCTTCAGGATGAAGGTCAGGGCGATGATCGACCAGCCCATGTTGCCGATCAGGCCGTGCAGCCAGTGCAGCAGGCGGAAGATCGGCTTGGTCAGGAAGTAGAACCAGCCCCAGTCGATGGAGTCGACAAAGCCCTGGATGCCGGGATTTTCCTGATAGGCATTGATGGTCTCCCAGACCTTCGCCCCCGCAAACAGATAGCTGTCGGCGCTGACCTGGGTGCCCGGCTCGACGGTCTGCATCGGATAGCGGGCTTCGGTCTGGTAGATGTCCGCGCCCTCGGCATATTTCACGACCGAGGTGAAGGCCTGGCCCGGCGCCGGGGCCAGCGTGGTCATCCAGTATTTGTCGGTGAAGCCGATCCAGCCGTTGTTCGTGACCTGCGTCACTTCGGCGCGGCCCTCGCGTTCGACCGGGTCCAGTTCGGCGATGTTGTCGTATTTCAGTTCCGTCAGCGTGCCGTCGGACATCCCCACCGCGCCTTCGTGCAGCACGAAGAAGTTCTGCGTGTCGGGGCGGCCGTGGCGGGCGATGATGCCATAGGGCGCGGCGGTGAAGGCGGCGTCGCCATTGTTCTGCAGCGCGTGGCTGACGGTGAACAGGTAGTTTTCATCCACCGAGAAGGTGCGGCGGAAGATCTGGCCCGCGCCGTTGTCCCAGGCCAGCGTGACCGGCTGGCCGGGGGCCAGGGTGTCACCCGACTCGACCGTCCAGACGGTCGAGGGTCCGGGAACAAGCGCCGGATCGACGCCCGGGCCGGGGGTCCAGCCATAGACCGCGTAATAGGGCTTGGACGCGCCGGTCTGGATGGCATCCGTGGCCGTCGCGGAGGACGGCGACAGCAGGCGGACATTGGGCGAGTCTTCGTCCAGCGTCTCACGGTATTTCGTCAGCAGAAGGTCGTCGATGCGGCCACCGGCCAAAGAGATCGAGCCCGACAGCGACGGCGTCTGGATCTCGACCCGTCCGGCCTGCGGGGCGGCAGGTGCCGCAGCGCCCAGGTCGGCGGGCAGGGTGCTGCTTTCCGGATTGGCCAGCGGCACGTCCTGGGCCTGGGTTTCCACCGCGACCGGCTGTTCCGTGGGCACGGGCGGTTCGGGCGCAAAGACCGTGTACCAAACCAGGATCACCAGGAACGACAGGACCGTCGCCAGGATCAGATTGCGGTTGTTGTCTTCCATCGCTTACCAGCCTTCTCGCGTCCGTCGCGCCGCTTCAACAGAAGGGGCGCTTAAAGGTCAAGCGGATTTGGCCCAAGGGACCAGCCACCGCAGCGTTCGTCACGCCTCTCGCAGGCGCGGGATGTCGTCGGGCGATGCCGCCGCGCCGCCTGGAAACAGCGCGGCAAAGTCGAACAGCTTCGGGTCAAGAAGATGCGACGGGCGCACGTTCATCAGCGCCCGGAACATCACCTGGCGGCGGCCCGGCGTGCGGGTTTCCCATTCGTCCAGCAGGCGTTTCACCTGCACGCGCTGCAGCCCTTCCTGGCTGCCGCAGAGGTCGCAGGGAATGATCGGATAGTTCATCGCGCGCGAAAACCGTTCGCAATCGGCCTCGGCCACATAGGCCAGGGGGCGCAGCACGGTCAGGTCGCCGTCCTCGTTCAACAGCTTGGGCGGCATGGTGGCCAGCCTGCCGCCGTGGAACAGGTTCATGAAGAAGGTTTCCAGGATGTCGTCGCGGTGATGGCCCAGCACGACGGCGGAACAGCCCTCCTCTCGCGCGATGCGATACAGGTTGCCGCGGCGCAGGCGCGAGCACAGCGAACACATCGTGCCGCCGGGCGCGATCTTGTCGGTGACGATGGAATAGGTGTCCTGGTATTCGATCCGATGCGCAACGCCCCGTTCGGTCAGGAACCGGGGCAGAACGGTCGCCGGGAAGTTCGGCTGGCCCTGGTCCAGGTTGCAGGCCAGCAGGTCCACCGGCAGCAGCCCGCGCCATTTCAACTCGTGCAGCACGGCCAGCAGGGTATAGCTGTCCTTTCCGCCCGAGAGACACACCAGCCAGCGGTCGCCGGGCCGGATCATGCCGTAATCCTCGATCGCGGCGCGGGTTTCGCGCACCAGCCGCTTGCGCAGCTTGCGGAACTCGGTCGAGGAGGGGGCGCCCGCGAACAGCGGATGAATCTCGGTCAGGTCGTCAGTGTCGTCCAGCATCGGATCGCCTTTCGTGATCGGGATCGGCCCCCGGCACCGGATCATAGCCCGCGCCGCCCCAGGGATGGCAGCGTCCGATCCGCCGCGCCGCCAGCCAGCCGCCGCGCAGGCCGCCGTGCCGCGACAGCGCATCAAGCGCATAGGCCGAACAGGTCGGCTGGAAGCGGCAGGCATGGCCAACCCAGGGCGAGGCCACCAGCCGATAGGCCCGGACGGGCAGGGCCAGCAGATGGGCCAGCGGGCTCATCCGTGGATCTTGCGCAGGGCAGCGCCCAGGTCACGGCACAGGTCGGCGAAGCCGCGGCTTGTTGTCGCATCGGGACGGCCCACCAGCACATAGTCCCAGCCGGGCCGCGCGCCTTGGGGCAGATGCAGCCGCGCCACCTCGCGCAGCCGGCGTTTGGCGCGGTTGCGCATTACCGCGTTGCCGATCTTCTTGGAACAGGTGAAGCCCACGCGGAACGGCAGGCCGTCGCCCCGGTCGCGCGCCTGCAGCAGAAAGCCGGGCGTTCCCTGCCGCAGCGCGCGGGACGCCGCAAGGAAATCCGCCCGCTTGGCAATGACCGGGGGCATGGACATGCGAAATGCCGCCATGCCGTCATCCACGGGTCGCGCTTCGGCAACGGGATGGGGCAGGGGCGGCATGTGCTGGAACCCTTGGTCTGGCGGGGCAAGCCCGCCGCAAAGGATCAGGCCGACAGGCGCTTGCGGCCCTTGGCGCGGCGCGCGTTCAGGACGCGACGGCCGCCGCTGGTGGCCATGCGCGCGCGAAAGCCGTGACGGCGCGCACGAACGAGGTTCGAGGGTTGATAAGTGCGCTTCATGGTCGTTCTCCGGGATCTTGTCTTGCGGATGGCGGGCGGCAGGGGCAAGGAAGCAATGCTTCACCCCACACGCGAACGCGCCGGTTGTTCGAAGCCCGCTGGATAGAGGAAGGCCGCTGGTCCGTCAACCACAAAGGCGGACAATCGCGCATCCTGTTTTGTTCCAGTGGCGGAACCGCTAGGATATCACATTCGTTTGATGTGCAAAGCGGGGCCGGTCGGGCTGAAACACGCGCATCTGCTGCGCTGATGATCAAGATTACATGAAACTGAACACGATCTCTGGCCGATTCGCCGCATTGACGATCATCTTCGTCATGCTGGCCGAACTGCTGATCCTGCTTCCTGCCTTGGCCAGCTTCCGGCTTGATTACCTCGAGTCGCGGCTGGAGCGCGCGCAGATCGCCAGCCTTGCGCTGCTGGCGACCGACGAATCGCTGGCCGACGATCTGGAAAGCGAGCTTCTGCAGAACGCCGGCGTGTTCAACGTGGTCCTGCGCCGCGACGATATCCGCCAGCTTGTGCTGCAATCCCCGCTGCCCGGCCCGGTTGTGATGACCTATGACCTGCGCGAGGAAGGCGTCCTCCAGACCATCGACGATGCCTTGGGCGCGCTGATCAACCGCGAGAACGAGGTGATCCGGGTCATCGGCGCCCCGGTGAACCAGGCGGGCCAACTGATCGAGATCACGATGGAGACGGCGCCCCTGCGCGCGGGAATGCTGGAATACGGCTTCCGGCTGCTGCTGCTTTCGGCGGCCTTCTCGATCCTGACGGCGATCCTTCTGAACCTGGCGGTGCAAAGGTTGATGCTGGTTCCGATCCGCCGGGTGATCAGCCACATGGTATCCTATGCCGAGGCGCCCGAGGATCCGCGCCACATCATCACCCCCGACGCCCGCCTTGCCGAGTTGCGCGATGCTGAAACCGCGCTGGAGGCGATGCAGAAGACCGTTACCTCGTCCCTGAAGCAGAAGGAACGGATGGCGCAACTGGGACAGGCGGTCGCCAAGATCAGCCACGACCTGCGCAACATCCTGACCACGGCGCAGATCTTCGCGGACCGGCTGGAAGACAGCGGCGACCCCAAGGTCAAGCGCGCCGCGCCCAAGCTGGTGAACTCGATCAGCCGCGCCGTGAACCTGTGCGAGACGACGCTGGCCTTCGGCAAGGCCGAGGAACCCGCCCCCACGCTGTCCCGCTTCAATCTTGCGCAACTGACGGCCGAGGTCGTCGAGGCGGAGACCCTGGCAAGCCACGGCGGGCTCAGGGTCGAGTTCCTGTGCGACATTCCCCCCAGCCTGACGATTCGCGCCGACCGCGACCAGCTTTACCGCGTGCTGGCCAACCTTGCCCGAAATGCCCGCCAGGCGATCGAAGGCACCGGCCAGCCCGGCACGGTCGAGATCGGCGCCGGCGAAACCGACGGCGACTGGTGGATCCGCGTGGGCGATACCGGCCCCGGCCTGCCGGAAAAGGCGCGCGAATACCTGTTCAAGCCCTTCGCCGGCAGCGCGCGCAAGGGCGGCACCGGCCTTGGCCTGACCATCGCCGCCGACCTGGTGCGCGGGCATGGCGGCCGGCTGGAACTGGTTCGCAGCGATGCCGAGGGCAGCGAGTTCATGATCCATATCCCGCGCGACATGGCGATCCTGCCCACCCGCCAGATGGCAGCCGGTTGATAAAATTCGGGCCCGGGCGTTTTTTCCCTTTCGCCCCCTTGCATCCCCCCGAACACCCGTCTACATGACCGCCCTACGACGGACCCGTAGCTCAGCTGGATAGAGCACCAGACTACGAATCTGGGGGTCGGGCGTTCGAATCGCTCCGGGTCCGCCACTTTCCCATCCAGGGATTTTCCACACCGTCCGGCAGGCTTGCCGAGGCGGTGTTTTGCTATCTCGGGCACCAGCTTTTCCTGGCGGTCGCGGGATCAGGGCCGCGTCCTCTTGGGCTGCTCCGCCGGCCCGGCGCGCCTTCTTCCCCTTTTGTTATCCCCAGCATTTTTGGTCTGACCCGGCCACCGGCGTTGACGGCGGCGTTCCGAAGGAACTAGAACAAAACAGAAACATTATTGTTGATGTCATGTATGTCCGTTCATGTCCTGCGGCCTCTGGCGCCTATACGGCAGGTGCCGGACCTGCGCGCCGCCACCCTGGCCGAGATCAGTTGCGCCTCGTCCCTGGACGGGGCGGGCACGGGGTTTCTGATGGCGGCCCTGCCCGAAGGGCCGGTGCTTTGGGCCCAGGACAGGCTGACGCGGCGCGAGGCGGGGGTGCCCTTCCTGCCAGGGCTTGGGCGCTGGCTGCTGCGCGCCGACCTGTCGCGCCCCGCCGACGTGCTGACGGCGATGGAGGATGCGCTGGCCTGTCCCGCCATCTCGGCCGTGGTGGGCGAAATCTGGGGCGACCCGGCGGCACTGGATTTTACCGCGACGCGCCGCCTTGCCATGCGGGCCGAGGCCGCGGGCAGGCCGTGCTGGCTGCTGCGCAGGGCAGGTTCGGCCAATGCCTCGGCGGCGCGGATGCGGTGGCGGGTGACTGCCTTTCCGTCGGATGCAGGCCAGGACGATCCCGCGGCGCCGGGCGATCCGCTTTGGCGGGTCGAGTTGTTCCGGTCGCGCCTGTCGCCCCCTGGCGAATGGCTGGTGCGCCATGAATGCGGGGAAGACGGGACGGCGCATCGCCTTTGTTTTTCTGCCCTCGCTGCCGATCGAGCGGTGGCGGAACCGGCGGCGGCGGATGGAGGGGACAGTTCCGGATGACGTTCCGGTGGTGCTGTCCGCCGAAGGCCATCATGGCCCGGTGGTGCATGACCTGAACGAGGCTGCCCGGTCGGCGGGCGTGCGCCGTGGCGCGCGGGTGGTAGACATGCGCGCCCTGTGCCCCGCGCTTCAGGCGGTCCCGGCCAGTCCGCGCGGCGATGCGGCGGCCCTGACGCGGCTGATGTTCTGGGCACGCCGCTGGGGGCCCCATTCTGCTACGGATGGTGCGGACGGGCTGGTCGTCGACACCACGGGCACCGCGCATCTGTTCGGCGGAGAAGCCGCACTGCTGTCCGACATCGAGGCGCGTTTCGCCGGGGCAGGGGTAACGGCGCGGGTGGCGCTTGCCCCCACATGGGGTGCGGCCTGGGGCTTGGCACGCTTTGGTCCGGCGCGTGCCGTCAGCCATGATCCGGCCGATCTTTACCCGCTGCCCATCGCGGCCCTTCGGCTGTCGGAGGAAACGCTGCTGCTGCTGCGCCGCCTGGGGCTGCGGCGGGTCGGGGATCTGGCAGCGATCCCGCGACTGCCGCTGATGCGCCGCTTTGGCCGGGCGCCCGCTTGGGACAATCCGCTGACCCGGCTGGACCAGGCGATGGGCCGCCTGGCCGAACCAATCGGCGCCCCCGAGCCGCCTCCGGATTTCGTGGCGCAGGCACGGTTGGCCGAGCCGGTGATGGATCCTACCAACTGGCTGCCGGGTCTTGTGCAGGATCTGGTCGCGCAGATGGCCCGCCAGGACCGGGGCTGCCGGCGGCTTTGCTTGTCGGTCTTTCGCGTCGATGGCCGCAGGCGCGACGTCCGCGTCGCCACCGCCGCCCCCAGCCGCGAGGCCGACCATCTGCTGCGGTTGTTCCAGGGGCGGCTGGACGGGCTGGATCCAGGCTTTGGCTTCGACCTGATCCGCCTGGCGGCCGAGGCGACCGAGCCTCTGGCCACCGCCCAGGTCGGGCTGGACGGCAATGCCGACACTGCGCTGCACCTGTCGCGGCTGATCGACCGGCTGGTGTCGCGCTTTGGCGCCGACGCGGTTTCCCGCCCGCTGCCCTTCGAAAGCCACCTTCCCGAACGGTCGCAGACGCGGGCCGATGCCTTGCGCGACGATCCGCCCCCCGCGCCGCGTCCCGACCGGCCCCTCCGCCTGTTCGACCCGCCCGAGGAGGTGCGCGTTCTTTACGCCGTTCCGGAAGGCCCGCCCGCATTGTTCGTCTGGCGGCGCCAGCGGATCGCGGTGACCCGCCATGCCGGTCCCGAGCGCATTGCCCCCGAATGGTGGCGGGACAGTCCCGGCACACGGCTACGCGACTATTTCCGGATCGAGGACGCCACCGGCCGCCGTCTGTGGCTGTATCGGGAAGGCCTGGCGGGCGACGGCCGGGGCGGGATGCCCCGCTGGTTCGTGCACGGGGTCTTTGCCTGATGCCGCAGAACGACCACCAGGCGCCCCGCCGCAGGCTGAAGGGCGACTTTGCCCCCAACCCGCGCGCGCCTTTCGTGGAACTGGGGGTGACTTCGGCCTTTTCCTTCCTGCGGGGCGCGTCGGACGCGACCGAACTTGTGCAGACGGCGCATGCTCTGGGTTATGACGCCATCGGCATCGCCGACCTGAACAGCCTGGCGGGCGTCGTGCGCCTTCATGCCGAGGCGCGACGCGCGGCCCTGCGCCCGATCATCGGCGCGCGGATCGTGCTGACCTGCGGGACGGGCTTTCTGGCCTATCCGCGCGACCGCGCGGCCTATGGCCGGCTGTCCACGCTGATCTCCAAGGGGCGGATGCGGGATCTGGACGGGGCCTGGCAGGCCAAGGGCATCTGCGACCTGACGCTGGACGATCTGGCCGATCACGCACAGGGGCTGGCCCTGATCTGGTTGCCCGGCAGGGATCTGTCGGTGCTGCCCGGTCTGGCCGCGCGACTGCCGGGACTGGGCCATGTGGCGGCAGCCTATCTTTATCGCGGGAACGACGTGGCGCGGATCAACCGGCTGGACCGGGCGGCGAAGGATTGCGGGCTGTCGATCCTGGCCACGAACGACGTGCACTACCACGCCCCCGACCGCCGCCCGTTGCAGGACGTGATGACCTGCATCCGCCACGGCATCACCATCGACCGGGCGGGCTTCCTGCTGCATGCCAATGCCGAGCGTCACCTGAAATCCCCGGCCGAGATGGTCCGCCTGTTCGCCCGCTGGCCCCATGCCATCCGCGCCGCGCGCGACCTGGCGGACCGGCTGACCTTTTCCCTGCGGGAACTGGCCTATGAATATCCGCGGGAAACCGCGCCCGCCGGTCGCGATCCGCAGGACTATCTGGCGGAACTGACCTGGGCGGGTGCCGCCGCGCGCTATCCGGATGGTGTGCCGGACAAGGTCCAGGCGGCGCTGCGACGCGAACTGGCGCTGATCGCCAAGAAGAACATCGCCCCCTATTTCCTGACCATCCACGAGGTCGTCGACTTCGCCCGATCGCAAGGCATCCTCTGCCAGGGGCGGGGCTCGGCCGCGAATTCGGCGGTCTGCTTTGTCCTGGGCATCACGCCCGTCGATCCCGCGCATTTCGACCTGCTGTTCGAACGTTTCATCAGCGAGGACCGCGACGAGCCTCCTGATATCGACGTCGATTTTGAACATGAACGCCGCGAGGAGGTGATCCAGCACATCTACGAAAAATACGGCCGCGACCGCGCCGCGCTGTGCGCCACCGTGATCCATTACCGCCCGCGATCCGCCATCCGGGAAGTCGGCCGCGCCATGGGCCTGTCCGAAGATATCACCGGCGCCCTGGCCGCGACCGTCTGGGGCGCCTGGGGCACCAGCATGGGCGAGGCCGAGGCGGGCGAGGCGGGCGTGGACATGACGGACCTGCGCCTGCGCCGCACCTTGACGCTGGCCCAGCAGATGATCGGAATGCCCCGCCACCTGTCCCAGCATGTCGGCGGCTTCATCCTGACCGAAGGCCTGCTGACCGAGACCGTGCCCATCGGCAACGGCGCCATGCCGGACCGCAGCTTCATCGAATGGGACAAGGACGACATCGACGAACTGGGCATCCTCAAGATGGATGTGCTGGCGCTGGGGATGCTGACCTGCATCCGGAAGTGCTTCGACCTGGTCGCCGCGCATCACGGGCGGCGGCTGACGCTGGCGGATCTGAACCCCGACGCGCCGGACGCCGCCCCCGTCTTCGACATGCTGTGCCGGGGCGACAGCATCGGCGTCTTCCAGGTCGAAAGCCGGGCGCAGATGAACATGCTTCCGCGCCTCAAGCCGCGCCGCTTCTATGACCTGGTGATCGAGGTGGCGATCGTCCGCCCCGGTCCCATCCAGGGCGACATGGTCCACCCTTATCTGCGCCGCCGCAACGGGCAGGAGCCAACCGAATATCCGCGCCCAGGCCCCGCCCATCCCCAGACCGAGCTTGAGGAGATCCTGGGCCGCACCCTGGGCGTGCCGATCTTCCAGGAACAGGCCATGAAGATCGCCATGGTCGCGGCCGAGTTCGATTCGAAGAAGGCCAACGAATTGCGCAAGGCGATGGCCACCTTCCGGTCGCGCGGCACCATCGAGGCGCTGCAATCCGACATGGTCGAGGGCATGACCCGGCGCGGCTATGATCCCGCCTTCGCCCGCCGCTGCTTCGACCAGATCAAGGGCTTCGGCGAATACGGCTTTCCCGAAAGCCATGCGGCGGCCTTCGCGCATCTGGTCTATGTCTCGGCCTGGCTGAAGCACTATTACCCGGCGGCCTTTGCGGCGGCGCTGCTGAACAGCCAGCCGATGGGCTTCTATGCCCCCGCGCAGATCGTCCGCGACGCCCGCGAACACGGGGTCGAGCTGCGGGCGGTGGATGTCAACTTCTCGGACTGGGACAATACGCTGGAGCCTGCGGGCAACGGTCCCGCCCTGCGGCTGGGCCTGCGCCAGGTCGAGGGGATGGGGCAGGCGGCCGCGGCACGGCTGATCGCCGTCCGCGACGCGCCCTTCACCGGGCTGGCGGACCTGCAGGGCCGGGCCCGGCTGGATGCCGGGGCGATCCGGCGGCTGGCTGCTGCGGATGCGTTCCGCTCGGCCGGGCTGGACCGACGCGGTGCGCTGTGGGACGCCAAGGCCCTGCGCGATGCGCCCGACCTGCCCTTGTTCCGCCAGGCCGAGGACGAGGGGCAGGAACCCGCCATAGCCTTGCCCCCGATGCCCGTCTGCGAACAGGTCGCCGCCGATTACCAGACGCTGCGCCTGTCGCTGAAGGCGCATCCGCTGCGCTTCATGCGCCGGTCAATGACCGCGCAGGGCTATGTCCCGGCGGCGGCGCTTGCCCGCACAAGGCAGGGACAGCAGGTCCGGCTGGCAGGGCTGGTGCTGATCCGGCAGCGTCCCGGCAGCGCGAGGGGCGTCTGCTTCATCACGCTGGAAGACGAGACGGGAACCGCGAACCTGGTGATATGGCCGAAGGTGTTCGACGCCTTCCGCAAGGTGATCATGACGGCGCGGGTCATCGACGTGCACGGGCACATCCAGCGGGGCGAAGGCGTCATCCATGTCGTTGCCGCCACCCTGACCGACCGCAGCGATGTCCTGTGGCGCCTGATGGGCGAAAGGGTGATCCCGCCCATGTCCCGCGCGGACGAGGTGAATCGCCCGATCCCCGCCAGCCGCCAGTCCCACCCCCGCGACGCCGAGGTGATCCCGAAGTCGCGCGATTTCCACTGACCGGCCGCTGCGTGCCCGACGTTGCTTCAGCCGCGCCCTTTCCTGCGGCGGCGGCCAAGGCCCGCCATCACCAACGCCCCGCTGCCCAGCAGCAAGGCTGCAGGGGGGACGGGCACCGGCGCGGGCGAATTGACCTGGGCCGTCGAAATGCCATAGCCGTCATATCCCGCCCCGACCTTGGTCGAGAACAGGAACACCGCCTCGTTCACCGCCTTACCGAAATCGACCGACAGCCAATACAGATTGCCGTTGTTCTTGCGCGTGGCAATGTTCCAGATCGGCGTCCAGGTTCCGTTGTCCATATAGGACATCGTGAAGAAACTGTTTGGCTGGTCATGGGCATCCGTCAGGGCAAAGCTGAGCGATGTGAAAGCCTGCGGCGCCCTTACTGTCCATTTCAGTTCATTGATGTCCTGGCTGTCGATCCAATAATGTCCCAAGGGATCAAAGCGGCCAAAGGCATGGGCGGCCTTGGGATTTGCCTTGGCGACGACCGCGCAACCGTCCCCCACGACGGACCCGCCCCCGCCGCAATTTCCGATGCGTTCGAAATCAGCCACCGCAAGATCGATCGCCGTTCCCGAGGGCTGATTGGAGTCAAGAACCGTCACCGTTGCCGCGGCCGCAGGAAAAGCGACAAAGGAACCCGCGGCAAGAATTGCAGGCGCAAAAACAGAGGCCATGGAATACATGGGGCAAATCCTTCCACCAGGAAAACACATTCAGCAATCTGCTGAATAAAATTTAATCTTCCCGTGGGTTTGCGTCGACTTGTCTAATTTGACAGGTTTATGCCCAATTTAGCCATTTACTTGAAAACAAAATGTATTCTACTACAGGTTGACGTACGCGATATTATTCAATCGACTATTTATCCTCCTAACTAAATGGTAAGATTTGCAAAAATGGGCTCATCAAAATGTTCCCGCCATTGCAGGTGAAAATGGCAGAAGGGCCAATCCTGCTGCCCCTTTGCCATTTCAACCGGATTCAAAATACTCCGATAACATACAGAATCACGATGACGACGACGGGAACACCCAACCACCAGGCGACTAATCCTTTCATCCGAACCTCCTGAAATTGTGTTGTTGAAAAACCAACGTCATCTTTTTCGGATGGTTCCTCGCACCCCCTCCTGCCCGACCACAGCATCTTGACGAGGGACGTACGGTCTTGGCATGGCTTGGACCTTCATGATCTATCGCGCCGCTGCCGCCATTCTTGAACAAGGGCTTCGTCTCCGCGCCAGCGTCGGGCGGCCGGAAACGCTGCGCGAACGGCTGACGCTGATGGACGTGCCGCGCGCCGATATCTGGATCCACGGGGCCTCGGTGGGCGAGCTGACATCGGCGCGCCCGGTGATCGAGGCTCTGGCGCAGTCGCATCGCGTGCTGGTGACGGCAAACAGCCTGACCGGGCGGGACATGGCGGCAGGCTGGGGAACGGCGGCGCGCCTGGCCCCCATGGACATGCCTGGGGTGCTGAGGCGGTTTCTGGCGCAAGCGCAACCCAGATTGCAGGTCACCGTCGAATCCGAGTTCTGGCCGCTGCGGTCGCAGGCTCTGGCCGGTCGCGGCATTCCCCAGGCCATGATCGGCGCGCGTTTGTCGCAGCGGTCGGCTGCCCGCTGGGCGCGGCTGCCGGGGATCATCGCGCCGATGCTCGGCCGGCTTGCGGGCCTTTCGGCGCAAGACCCGGACAGCGAGGCGCGGCTGCTGGCGCTTGGCCTGCCGCCTGCTGCCATCCTGCCCCGGCTTGACCTGAAGCTGCTGACCCCCGCCCGCATCCGGCCGCCCCGGCCCGACCCCCATCGCGACCGCACGCTGCTTGCGGCCTCGACCCACGAGGGAGAGGAGGCGCTGATCCTCGACGCCTGGACGGCGGCGCGTCGGCACCATCCCGACCTGCGGCTGATCCTGGCCATCCGCCATCCGCAGCGTGGGGACCAGGTGTCCGCCCTTCTGGCACAGCGCGGGATCGCACATCAACGGCGCTCGGCCGGCGACAGCGGTGGCGACGTGCTGCTGGCCGATACCCTGGGCGAGATGGACCGCTGGTATGCCTCGGCCGGCCTCTGCTTTGTCGGCGGCTCTTTGACGGACAGGGGCGGCCATACGCCCTGGGAACCTGCGGCCCATGCCTGCGCGATCCTGCATGGTCCGCATCTGTCGAACTTCCGCGACGCCTATGGGGCACTGGACGGCGCGGGGGCTGCCCAGCCCGTCGATGCAGGCAGCCTTGTCCAGCAGGTTATCGCGCTTGCAGGCCATCCCGACCGGGCGCGGCAGATGGGCTGGGCGGCGCGCGCCGTGCTGGACGATCGCGCGGGCGATCCGGCAGCCCTGATCGCGCATCTGCGGGAACTTGCAGGCAAGCCCCGCTGACCCGATATAGGCAGGGAAGGAAACAGGATTGAACTGATGATCCGCTATGCTTTGCGCTGCGAGAAAGGCCATGACTTCGACGGCTGGTTCCGTTCCTCGGACGCGTTCGAGACGACGCGGGCGGCTGGTCACGTCGCCTGCACGCAATGCGGATCCTCGCAGGTCGAGAAATCCCTGATGGCCCCGGCCGTTCCTGCCGCGAAAAAGGCGGAACCCGCCATGAACCCTGTCGAGGCCGCCCTGCACGCCCTGCGCCAGCAGGTCGAGGCGAACAGCGACTATGTCGGCCTGAAATTCGCGGACGAGGCCCGCGCCATGCACGAGGGCCGCGTCCCCGGTCGCGCGATCCACGGCGAGGCCAAGCCCGAGGAGGCCCGCAAGCTGATCGAGGATGGCGTCCCGGTGGCGCCCTTGCCCTTTATCCCGCGCCAGAAGACGAACTGACGCCGGCTGCGGGGCGCGCTTTTTCACATCAGCAAGCGCGGCCATCCCCTTTCCGCCCTTGCGGTTTCGCCCCCCCGCCCATAAAAGCCGCGGCCAGCAGAAACCCCTGGCTGGAGGCCCGCGATGCCGCTTCTGGTGATGAAATTCGGCGGCACTTCCGTTGCGGACCTGGACCGCATCAAGAACGCCGCCGCGAAGGTGCAGCGCGAGGTCGAGCGCGGCTATGACGTGATCGTCATCGTCAGCGCCATGTCGGGCAAGACAAACGAACTGGTGGGCTGGGTCGAACAGACCTCGCCCTTGTTCGACGCGCGCGAATATGACGCGGTCGTCAGCTCGGGCGAGAACGTGACGGCCGGCCTGATGGCGCTGACCCTGCAGGAAATGGGCGTGCCCGCGCGGTCCTGGCAGGGCTGGCAGGTGCCGATCAACACCACCGCCGCCCATTCGGCTGCGCGCTTCGTGGACATTCCGCGCGCCAATATCGACCAGAAATTCGCCGAAGGCTTCAAGGTCGCCGTGGTCGCAGGCTTCCAGGGGCTTGGGCCCGACGGGCGCATCACCACGCTGGGCCGGGGCGGGTCGGACACGACCGCCGTGGCATTTGCGGCAGCCTTCGCGGCCGAACGCTGCGACATCTATACCGATGTGGACGGCGTCTACACGACCGACCCGCGCATCACGTCCAAGGCCCGCAAGCTGGACAAGATCGCCTTCGAGGAGATGCTGGAACTGGCATCCCTGGGCGCCAAGGTCCTGCAGACCCGGTCCGTCGAATTGGCCATGCGCTACAAGGTGCGGCTGCGCGTGCTATCCTCGTTCGAGGACACGGACGAGAATTCGGGCACCCTGATCTGCGATGAGGAAGAAATCATGGAATCGAAAGTCGTCAACGGCGTCGCCTCCTCGCGGGACGAGGCCAAGATCACCCTGGTCACGGTCGAGGACCGGCCCGGCATTTCCGCCGCCATCTTCGCGCCCCTGGCCGAAGCCGGCGTGAACGTGGACATGATCGTCCAGAACATCTCGGAAAAGGACTACGAGGATCATCCGGGTTCGGTGACCGACATGACCTTTTCGGTCCCCATCAACCAGGTCGAGCGGGCCAAGCGCGCGATGGAGGAGGCCAAGGCCTCGGGCCATATCGCCTATGACGAACTGGTCGTGGACACCGAGGTCGCGAAGGTCTCGGTCGTGGGCATCGGGATGCGCAGCCATACGGGCGTCGCCGCCAAGATGTTCAAGGCGCTTGCCGATGAAAACGTCAACATCAAGGTGATCTCAACCAGCGAGATCAAGATTTCGGTGCTGATCGACCGCAAATATATGGAACTGGCCGTGCAGGCGCTGCATGATGCCTTTGGCCTTGAAGCGGCCTGATACCCGGTTGACAGCGTGCCTGACGGCATCTGCGGGCAAGAAGCAAGGCAGGGCAAGAAGGCAATGCAAGACCGCAAGGACAGCGATTCACGCAAGCTGTTGCAACGGTTGAAGGACATCCTGGCTGCCCCCGGCGGCGGCCAGGACCGGCTTGACCAGATCACCCATCACATCGCCGATTCGATGGGAACGCAGGTCTGCTCGATCTACCTGTTCCGCGATCCCAACACGCTGGAACTGTGCGCGACCGAAGGGCTGCGGCCAGAATCCGTCCACCGCACCCGGTTGCGGCTGGGCGAAGGCTTGGTTGGCCGCGTGGCCCGCACGGGCCGGCATGTGAACACGGCCGACGCACCGTCGGAACCCGGCTTCCGCTTCATGCCGGAAACGGGCGAGGAAGTGTTCCCCAGCTTCCTGGGCGTTCCGATCCAGCGGGTGGGCGAACGCCTGGGCGTGCTGGTCGTCCAGTGCCGCGAAGCGCGGCTGTTTTCCGAAGACGAGATCTATGGCCTGGAAGTCGTGGCCATGGTCCTGGCCGAGATGACGGAATTGGGCGCCTTCCAGGGCAGCCAGTCGGATTCGATGCCGCCCAAGCACCGCTTCCCGCTGATGATCCGCGGATCCACCGGCCAGGAAGGCGCCGCCGAAGGCCGGGTCTGGCTGCACGAGGCGCGCGTCGTCGTAACGAACCCCGTGGGCGACGATCCCGACCGCGAAAGCGCGCGGCTGCACGAAGGCGTGGCGATGCTGCGCAGCACCGTGGACAAGATGGTCGCCGCCGCCGACATGGGCGGCGAGGGCGAACACGCCGCCGTTCTGGAAACCTATCGCATGTTCGCCCATTCGCGCAGCTGGCTGAAGCGGATGGAGGAGGATATCCAGCTTGGCCTGTCCGCCGAGGCCGCGGTGGAAAAGGAACAGTCCGCTGCCCGCGCCCGGCTGGAAATGGCTGCCGATCCCTATCTGCGCGAACGGCTGCACGATCTGGACGACCTGTCGAACCGGCTTTTGCGCATCCTGACGGGGCAGGGGGCCGATACCGGGGCCGAAATGCCCGACAACCCGATCCTGGTCGCCCGCAACATCGGCCCGGCGGAACTGCTGGAATACGGCCGCCGCCTGAAGGGCGTCGTGCTGGAGGACGGGTCCGTGGGCAGCCATGCGGCCATCGTGGCGCGCGCCCTGGCGATCCCGCTGGTGATCCACGCGCCCCGCATCACGACCGAGGCGCTGAACGGCGACACGATCCTGGTCGACGGCGACCAGGGCATCGTTCACCTGCGCCCCGAGGAAAGCGTCCACAAGGCCTTCCTGGACAAGATCGCCATGCAGGCCGAGGCGCAGAACCGCTATGCCAGCCTGCGCGGGTTGCCCGCGACCGGCACCTGCGGGACGACGGTCCAGCTTTACATGAATGCCGGCCTGATGGCCGACCTGCCGTCGCTGGCGGGATCAGGGGCCGAGGGCGTGGGCCTGTTCCGCACCGAGTTGCAGTTCCTGATCCGCAACCACGTCCCCCGCAGGGGCGAACTGGCCGAGCTTTACCGCCGCGTCATGGACAATGCCCAGGGCAAGCCGGTGATGTTCCGCACGCTGGACATCGGATCCGACAAGGTCCTGCCCTACATGAAGCCGCAGGACGAACCGAACCCGGCGATGGGCTGGCGTGCGATCCGAGTGGGCCTGGACAAGCGCGGCGTCTTGCGGATGCAGTTGCAGGCGCTGATCCGCGCATCCGTGGGCCGGCCGCTGCACGTCATGTTCCCCTTCATCGCCGACATCGGCGAATACGAGGCCGCCTACAAGATCCTGATGCAGGAACTGTCGCGCGAACAGCGTCTGGGCCATCCGATGCCCACCGACATCCGCGTGGGCGCGATGCTGGAAACGCCGTCGCTGGCCTTCGCGCCCCGCAAGTTCTTCGAGATGTGCGACTTCATCTCGATCGGGGGCAACGACCTCAAGCAGTTCTTCTTTGCCGCCGACCGGGAAAATGAACGGGTGCGGCGGCGCTATGACACGCTCAGTTCGTCCTTCCTGCTGATGCTGCGCCAGATCATCGCGCGCTGCGAGGAAGCGCGCGTGCCCTTGTCCTTCTGCGGAGAGGATGCGGGACGCCCGGTCGAGGCGCTGACCTTTGCGGCCCTTGGCATCGGACGCCTGTCGATGCGCCCGGCCTCGATCGGGCCGGTCAAGCACCTGATCCGGCGGGTCTCGATCACCGAATTGCGCAAGATCATCGACGAAGGGCTGGATTCGGGAAGACCGAACCTGCGCCGCCCCATCACCGAATGGCTGGCGCAACAATAGGCGGAAAGCCGCGAGACGGGGCAGCGGCGGGCCCGGCTTACCAGTCCCGGCTGGCCGCCCCCCTTTCGGCTTGCGCCTTGCTGCGGCAATGCAGCACCCTTATAATGACACGGTTTTTGGCAACCATCACCTGATATGAAACGCCGTCATTTTCTCAACGCAGCGACCGCCTTGGCCGCAGGAGGGTCGTTCATGGCCATGCCTGCGCAGGCGCAGACAGCAACGGACGAGGCGGCATCAGCCGGCGAGGGGGAAAACACCCCGCCGCCCGCGCCGCCCACCACCTTCGGTTTCGAGGAAGTGGCATCCCTGGCGTCGGAACGCGCCACGCGGGTTTATGAACAGCCGGTTGCCGAGCAGGTGGGCAGCTTTGCCAACCTGACCTATGACCAGTATCGCGCCATCCGCTTTCGCCGCGACCGCGATCCCTTCGCGGGCAACCCGCGCTTTGGCATGGACCTTCTGCCGCCCGGCGCGATCTTCTATGAGCCGGTGAATATCAGCATCGTGCGCGACGGCGTTCCGCACCGGCTGGAATTCGACCCGTCGCTTCTGGAATTCGACCCGTCGCAATTCCCCGATGGGGCGGACCTGCAGAACAAGGGGCAGATGGGATGGTCGGGCTTTCGCCTGCGCACGATCCTGAACCGGCCCGGCGTGATGGACGAGTTCCTGGTCTTCCAGGGCGCGACCTATTTCCGCGCCGTGGCGCGCGGCACGATCTATGGCCTGTCGGCGCGCGGGCTTGCGATCAAGACCGGCAGCCCGGACGGTGAGGAATTCCCGCTGTTCACCGACTTCTGGATCCAGGAGCCGTCCGAGACATCCGAATGGGTGCGCATCTATGCGCTTCTGGACAGCAAGTCGGTGGCCGGGGCCTATCAGTTCGACGTCAATCCCGGTGCTTCGACGATCGTGCGCACGCGCGTGGCGCTGTTCCCGCGGGTCGAGTTGCAGAATACCGGGCTTGCGCCCCTGACCTCGATGTTCTGGTTCGGCCCGGCCAGCCGGCGCGAGGTGGACGATTACCGCCCCGCCGTCCATGACAGCGACGGGCTGGAAATGCATACGGGTGCGGGCCAGGCCCTGTGGCGCACGCTGGGCGCGCACAAGACCCTGCAGATCGCGTCCTTCGTAGACAACAACCCGCGCGGCTTCGGCCTTGTGCAGCGCAGCCGCGATTTCGACCATTACCAGGATCCCGAGGCGCTGTATCACCTGCGCCCCTCGGCCTGGATCGAGCCCGAGCAGAACTGGGGCGAGGGCGAGGTCCGCCTGGTCGAGATACCGGTCGAGAACGAGTTCAACGACAACATCGTCAGCTGCTGGGTTCCGAAGGAACCCTTGGCCCGCGACAAGCGCCACGAGTTCCGGTATCGGCTGATCTTCGCGGCGCTGCCGGCCAATGACCTTCCCCTGGCCAAGGTGCGCCAGGTTCGCAGCGGCCGCTCGATCAATTCGCAGGCTGCGCGCAGCGTGATCGTGGATTTCGACCTGTCGCTGTTTACCGACACGCTGCCGGAATCGCAGGTCACCACCTCGGCCGGGACGATTGTCCATGCCTATCTGAAGCCGCTGCCCGACCAGGGCGTGCTGCGCCTGGCCTTCGAGTTCGAGCCGGGCAATGCTGCGCTGGCCGACCTGCAGGCGGTGCTGACCACGCCCGACGGCGTGGCGCAGAGCGAAACATGGCTGGCTCGCTGGACCGCATGAGCGTCGAGCGCGTTTTCCCGGTCCCGGACCGGATGCCCGCAACCCCGCCCGAATCGCCACTGGCCATGCCGGTGCAGGATTTCGGCGCGCGCCCGCGCCTGGCCTTCCCGCGCGTCCACAACGGCTGGCGCGTCTGGATGGCGCGCCTTGTCAGCTTTGGCGGCACCGCGGCCATCGCCGTGATCGGCTTCATGCAGATGCTGCGGACCTTCGGCGACAATCCGACGCCGATGCAATGGGCGCTGCTGGCGCTGTTCGCCCCCACCTTCGCCTGGGTTGGGTTTTCCTTCTGCAACGTTCTGGCGGGGCTTTTCGCGTCCCGCCTGACGACGCCGCAGGGGCCGAACGACGCCCGCGTCGCCGTCGTCATGCCCATCTATCACGAGGATGCGCAGAAAAGCATCGGCCTGCTGACCGCCCTTGCCCGGGAACTGGAACGCGAAGGCATGGCCGACCGGGCCGAAATATTCGTGCTGTCCGACAGCCGCGACCCGGTTATCGCCGTGAACGAGACGATGGTGATCGATGCGGCGCGCAGGATGTCGCCCCTGCCGATCTGGTATCGCCGCCGCATCACCAACGAGGATCGCAAGACGGGCAACATCGGCGACTTCGTTCGCCGGTGGGGCGGGCGCTATGACCAGATGGTGGTGCTGGATGCCGACAGCATCATGACCGGCGCCACGATCCGCGAGTTGTCCGCGCGGATGAACGCCGATCCCCGTCTGGCGCTGATCCAGACCATGCCGATCCTGGTGGGCGGCGAGACGATCTTTGCCCGCCTGACCCAGTTCGCGGGCCGCGTCTATGGGCCGATGATCGCGCGCGGCGTCTCGGCCTGGTCGGGCGACACGGGCAATTTCTGGGGCCACAACGCCATCATCCGCATGACGGCCTTTGCATCTGCCTGTGGGCTGCCGCGCCTGCCCGGCAGGCCGCCCTTTGGCGGGACCATCCTGTCGCATGACTTCGTCGAGGCGGCGGCTTTGTGCCGCGCGGGCTGGAAGGTGCGTCTGGACCACGACCTGCGCGGCAGCTTCGAAGGCTGCCCGCCGACGCTTCTGGACATGGCCGTGCGCGAACGCCGCTGGGCGCAGGGCAACCTGCAGCATTCCCGCCTGTTCGGGATGCGCGGCGCGCGGGCCGTGACGCTTGCGCATTTCACCATCGGCATCCTGGGCTTCCTGATGAGCCCACTGTGGCTGGCCCTGATCCTGGTGGGTCTGGTCCTGTCGGCCACGGTGCTGCTGTCCACGCCCGAATATTTCCCGAACGCCTATCAGTTGTTCCCCGACTGGCCGGTCTTCGATGCCCGCCGGATGCTATGGCTGTTCGTGGTGTCGATGGCTCTTCTGCTGTTGCCCAAGCTGATCGCCACCTTCCGCGCCTGGCTGCGGCCCCTGGCGCGCAATTCGGGCGGCCCGGTGCGGATCTTCGCCAGTTCCCTGTTCGAGATCCTGCTGTCGGCCCTGATCGCCCCGGTCCAGATGCTGATCCAGACTCGCCAGATCTATGAAATCCTGCGCGGTCGCGACAGCGGCTGGAACGCCCAGGTCCGTGCCGGGTCGATGCCCGACTGGAACGTGGTGATCGCGCGGCATTGGGTTCATGTGGGGCTTGGGATCGGCACCCTGATCGTGCTGGCGCAGTTTTCGCCCGCGCAGTTGATCTGGCTGTCGCCGATCCTGGCCGGGCTGATCCTGTCGCCTGTGACCTCGCGCTATTCGGCAAGCCCCGTCTTTGGCCGTTGGGCGCGGATGCGCGGGCTGCTGGTCACGCCCGAGGAACGCGACCCGCCGGCGGTGCTGTCAGATGCCAGTGCGGTCGTCCGCGCGATGCCCCGCCCCCTGAAGGGCGCGGCGGGCCTGCTGGCCTTTGGCGGGAACCAGGCGCAGATCGACCGCCATGTCGCGCTCTTGCCCGAAAACCCGGTCCTGCCGGAAGACAAGCGCCTGGCCCGCATCACCGCCGGCGCCAAGATCGCCCATGCCGGGACCAAGACGCAGGCCCTGGACTACCTGACCCGCGACGAAACCGACGCCTTGGTGTCGGATCCCGCCCTGTTGCGCCAGTGGAGCGTCCTTCCCCTATGAAGCGGCTGATCGCCCTGGATATGCTGCGCGGCTACGCGCTTGTCTGCATCATGCTGGACCATATGCCGATCTCGGCCATGCGGTGGTTCACGCTGGCCAACTTCTCGATCTTCGATGCGGCGGAACTGTTCGTGCTGCTGTCGGGCTTCCTGGTCGGCATGGTCTGGCTTTCGGTCGAGACCAAACAGGGCCGGCGTGCCGCGCAATGGCGCTTTGGCCGCCGCGCCTTCGAGGTCTGGCGCGCCCTCGTCTTCGGCGGGATGCTGATGGCGCTTGTCTCGGCCGGGCTGCTGGCCCTGGAAATGGACCACACGGCGATCTGGCACCAATATGCGATCTGGGTGCTGGAAAACCCGATCGGCTTCTTCGGGGTGCTGGCCAGCATGTGGCTGCAGCCGAACCTGCTGGACGTGCTGGCGGTCTACGTGATCCTGCTGGCATCGGTCCCGTTCCTGGTGCCGCTGATGCTGCGCTATCCGGTCGGCTTTGCCGCCGGGTCGTTCGTGCTGTGGTGCTTTGCGCCGGTGCTGAACGCCTTTGTCCCGAACCACCGCCTTGGCGGGCTGCTGTTTAACCCCTTCGGCTGGCAGATGCTGTTCTTTTCCGGCATCGCCATGGGCCTGTTCCGCAAGCAGGTCATGCCGGTCCTGATGCAATACCGCAGGCTGCTGACGGTCCTGTCCACGGGCATGTTCCTGTTCGGCACCGCCATCATCATCGGCGCCAAGATCGGCGAGCCCGCGCTTGCCTTCCGCGACGCACTGCGCCTGATCTATGGCGGCGAGATCGGCAAATGGGACCTGGACGGCACCCGCTACATGGCGATCATGGGCGCAAGCTGGCTGGTCGCCGTTCCCCTGGCGGGGATCATGGAGCGCATGGCTGCAAGCCGCCTGGGCGTGGCGCTGCAGCAGATCGGACGGGGCGGGCTGTTTTCCTTTCTCGCCTGCGTGCTTCTGTCGGTGCTGGGCGACGCCTTCCAGATGAACCCGCTGGACCAGGGCATCCTGCGCCGCATGGCGGTCGATGTCTGGGCAATGGTTGCGCTGTGGTGGGTCTCGGCTTTGTGGCTGACCTATGGCGCGCCATGGCAGATGTCCGTCAGGTTCCGGCGCGAAACCAAGGCCTGACGGGCCGGTATCCTTTGGATGGGGGAAACCCTTGGAGGCGGGTACCGGAATCGAACCGGTCTTCACGGATTTGCAATCCGCTGCGTAACCTCTCCGCCAACCCGCCGCCGAAAGGTAGGCATGGAATAGAGGAAGGCCGCGCGGCTTGCAAGACGGGAACGTGCAGCGTTGCGGGACCCCCGGAATCGTGGCAATAAGCCCTAAAGCAGCTCGCAGAGGTTCCCGGAGATGAGCGATTTCGCCATGCGTCGCACCATGATGGTGGACACGCAGGTTCGCCCCAATGATGTCACAAAGTTCCCCGTGATCGAGGCCATGCTGGCGGTCCCGATGGAGGATTTCGTTCCCGCATCCCGCCGCGCGGTGGCCTATACGGGCGAGAACCTGGATCTCGGCGGCGGTCGGGTGCTGCTGGAACCGCGGACCCTGGGCAAGATGATCGACATGCTGGATCTGCAGCCGGACGACCTGGTTCTGGATCTGGGCTGCGGCTATGGATATTCGGCCGCCGTCCTGGCCCGCCTGGTCCAGACCGTCGTCGCGATCGAGGAAAACGCCGAAATGGCCGCCGAATCCGAACGGCGCCTGTCCGAGGCGGGCGTCTTCAACGTCGCGGTGCTGAACGCGCCGCTGGCGCAGGGCGCGCCGCGGCAGGCCCCCTATGACGCAATCCTGATCAATGGCGGCGTCGAGGAGGTTCCGCCCGCGATCCTCGCCCAGTTGAAGGAAGGCGGCCGCATCGCCGCGCTGTTCCTGGAAGGCGCGCTTGGCGTCGTGCGCATCGGTCACTGCTTCGGCGGGCGGGTCGTCTGGCGCTATGGCTTCAACGCAGGCGCGCCCCTGCTGCCCGGCTTCCAACGCGCGCGGAGTTTCTCGCTGTGAGGGGGCTGCGCATCCTTGGCGGATTTGCCCTTGGCGCGGTCATGGCCTTGGGCGGGCAATCGGCGATGGCCGAGTCGCTGGCCGATACGATGGTCGCGGCTTATCGCCACTCGGCGTTGATCGAACAGAACCGCGCCGTCCTGCGCGCCGCGGACGAGGATGTGGCCATCGCGATCTCGGCGCTGCGCCCGGTGGTCCAGTGGACCGCAAGCCATACCGTGCAGCGGGCCGAGGGTCTGACGGGCTATACCACCTCGCGTTCGACCAGCCTGCAGATCGGCGCCGAGATGACCCTTTACGACTGGGGCCGGTCGCAACTGGCCATTGACGCGGTGAAAGAGCAGGTGCTTGCCGCCCGCCAGGGCCTTGTCGCGGTCGAACAGGACATCCTGCTGGCGGCCACAGTTGCCTTTTTTGACATCAGGCAGGCGAGCGAGCGGGTTGCCCTGCAACAGAACTCGGTCGAGGTTCTGACCCGCGAACGCCAGGCCGCGCAAGACCGCTTTGACGTGGGTGAAATCACCGTCACCGACGTGGCTTTGGCCGATGCGCAGCTTGCGCAGACCCAGGCAGGGCTGGCTTCGGCGCAGGGTGATCTGGAAATCGCGCGCGAAAGCTATCTGGCCGCGACAGGTCGGCTGCCTGGCCGTCTGGACGCGCCCCCGCCGCTGCCGCGACTTCCCGCCTCGGTCGACGAGGCGCGGGCGATCGGGCAGCGCAACCACCCCCTGATCGCGCAGGCGCAGCGCCGGGCAGCGGCCGCCGAACTGGGCGTCGCCGCCGCCGCGGCAGAGCGCAATCCCCGGCTGACGGGCAATATCGGGGCGGGCATCACGCGCAGTCCCCAGGCCACGCTGGGTGGTGCCGACGATACCCGCGACAGCGCCTCGGTCGGCCTCACCATGAGCCAGACGATCTATTCCGGCGGGCGGTTGCCTGCCCAGCACCGCCAGGCAATGGCCCAGCGGGATCAGGCGCGGTCGGTGCTGCTGAACGTGTCCCGACAGATCAGCCAGCAGGTCGGCGAATCATGGGCCAACATTGCCGTGGCGCGCGCGCAGATCAGCGCCATCGATGAACAGATCGCCGCAGCCCAGCAGGCCTATAACGGCGTGCGTGAGGAAGCGGCGCTTGGCGCGCGTACCACGCTGGACGTGCTGGACGCGGAACAATCGCTTCTGGAAGCCCGCGCCGACAAGATCACGGCGGAAGCGCAGCTCCAGTTAGCACATTATCAACTTCTCGCTGCTATGGGTCGTCTTACGGTAGAACACCTGAACCTGGGGATTCCGACCTATGACCCTTCGCAGTACTACAACGCCGTGCGCGACGCGCCCTACACCAGCAAGCAGGGCGAAAGCCTTGACCGCGTCTTGCGCGCGATCGGGCGCGACTGATGCCCTGAACGGCGGGGGTCACCATGGCTGATCCCCGCTTCTCGCAGAACGCCGCCCGCCTTTCCGAGGACATCGGCGATGTCCTGACCGCGATCCGCCGCATGATCGCGGACGACGATGCGCTCAGTTCCGCCCGTGACAGCATCCGCGCCGACCGCACCGGCCTGGTCCAGGACGACGCGGGCGAGTTTCTGGCCCGCCGTTACGGCGGCAACGCGGCGCTTGCCCGGCAGATGGTGGAAACGGCCGTGCGTCCCGCGCCGGCCCCGGCGGTTGAGGAGGTGGTCGAGACGCCACCGGTCCCGCAGTTCATCCTCCGCGCCAGGCCCGAGGTCGTTCCCCCTGCGGACGCGGCCCCGCTGCGCCTTGGCGCCGAACGCCGGGTCGAGCAACCCGAGACCCCCAAGCCGTCTGGCTGGCGTTCCTGGCTGCGCCCCGAGCTTCGCGAAGCGGCCCCGCAGGTCGAAGCCGCGCCCGCCCCGGCGGCCGACAGCTTCTCGGCCCTTGTTGACGACAGCGCCGAGGACGAGGACGATTTCGCCGAAGCCTTCGACTGGAAGGCCCGGATGCGGCCCGAGATCGAGGAACCGAAGCCCGTGGCTCTGGCCGCGGGCAAGCTCTCCGAACAGCGGGCGTCAGGCTGGGTGATGTCGCCCGATCACGGTGCCGTCGACACGGTCGCCCATCTGGCCGCCGAGGCTGCGGCCTTCGACGCCGAGCAGCGCGCGGTGGCCGACGCCGACGACGAGGACCGCGCGATCCGCGAGCTTCTGCGAGAGATGGTGCAGGAAGAACTGAACGGCGAACTGGGCCAGCGCTTCTCGGCCAACCTGCGGGCCGTGATCCGGCGAGAGATCGCCGCGGCCATCGACGCCCATCTGGACCGCTTCTGAACGCAGCCGGGCAGCGCCTTGCGGTGCTGCCCGATCCGGATGTCAGGCTTTCGCGGCCTGCAGCGTTTTCGCCCACCACGTCAGTTCTTCCAGCATCGCGTTCAACGAGCCTTCCAGGTTTCCTTCGATCTCGCTCATTGGCGCGTTCGCACCCAAGGGCGAGACCTTGAAGAAGTCTCCGGCGCCGATATGGACGGCATTGCGCAAGGGCACCATCTGAAGCTCGATCCCGATCAGGCGCAGATGCTCCAGGGCGCGGGCGCCGCCCATGCTGCCATAGGCCAGGGCCCCGAACGGCTTGCGGTTCCATTCCTTGTAGGCCTGGTCCAGCGCGTTCTTCAGCGCCCCGGTGATCGACCGGTTATATTCCGCCACCACAAAGACGAAGCCGTCGAAGCCTGCCAGCTTTTCCTGCCAGGCTATGGCGCGCGGATCGCTGGACGGCATCCACAGGTTCGAGGCCGCCTCGTTGAAGAAGGGCAGGTCCTGGTCGCGCAGGTCGATCAGCGCGAAGTCCAGGTCCGGATGGTCCTTGACCTTGTCCAACAGCCACTGCGCGGGCTTGTCTGCAAAGCGCGTGTCTCGGGTTGAACTGATGATGATGCCGATCCGCGGCTTGGTCATGTGCGTCGTCCTTTCCTTATGATGGCGGCGCCAGAATAACCTTGTTTCGCGGACCTGGTTCATCCTTTCGGCATGCGGCGATGCACAGCACGGCCTGCATTCGCGCACATGTGCCCTTGCCTGACGGGCGCAGCGGTGTTCTATCAATCCTTATGAAAAAGTCCGACAACCCCGCCGACCCGTTCAAGAAGGCCTTGTCCGAGGCCACCCGCGCCCTGGCCGACGACCGGGAACTGAACGTCACATTCAGCGCCGATCCCTCGGGCGTGGCGGGCGACACGATGCGCCTGCCGCAGGTCAGCCGCCGCATGGGCCGCGACGAGGTGCTTCAGGCCCGGGGAACCGCAGATGCCCTGGCGATGCGGATGCGCCATCACGATGCCTCGACCCATGCCCGCTTTGCCCCCGCCGGCCCCATGGCCCGAGAGCTTTACGAGGCGATGGAAACCGCGCGCTGCGAGGCGCTTGGCGCGCGTGACATGCCGGGCGCATTGTCCAATATCGATGCCCGCATCGGCGCCGATGCCGAAAAGAAGGGCTATGCCCAGATCAAGGCGCCTGCCGACGCGCCGCTGGCGGTGGCTGCCGGCTATATCCTGCGCCAGGCCGCGACGGGCCGGCAGCTTCCCGGCGGCGCCCAGCATGTGGCGGATCTGTGGCGCCCTTTCGTGGAACAGCAGGCGGGCGGTTCCCTGGCGCATGTGAACGAGGTGCTTGCCGACCAGGCGGCATTCGCGCGCCTGTCGCGGCAGGTCATCAGCGACTTGGGCTATGCCGACCAGCTGGGCGACGATCCCGACCAGCCGGACGAGGACGACGCTGACGAGAATGCCGAGCAGGACGAGGAAGCGGGCGACAACCAGTCCCGCGACCAGGACGACAGCGAGGATGCCGAGGCGTCTCCCGAGCGGTCGCAGGAACAGCAGCAGGACGAGCGCCAGGCCCAGGTCAGCATGGACGACCAGTCCGACGAGCAGCTGACCGACGAAGCCGAGATGCCCGAGTCGGAAACCCCGCCCGACCTGCCGCCCCCGGTCAGCGAGGCGAGCGCCGACTACAAGGTCTTCGCCCAGACCTGGGACGAGGAGATCCGCGCCGAGGACCTGGCGGACCCGGCCGAACTGGAACGGCTGCGGGCCTATCTGGACAAGCAGCTGGAACCCCTGCGCGGCGCGGTGTCGCGGCTGGCCAACAAGCTGCAGCGCCGTTTGCAGGCCCAGCAGAACCGCAGCTGGGAATTCGACAAGGAGGAAGGCGTTCTGGACGCCGGTCGGCTTGCGCGCGTGGTGGCGAATCCCACCACTCCGCTGTCCTTCAAGGTCGAAAAGGATACCGAGTTCCGCGACACCGTGGTGACCCTGCTGATCGACAATTCGGGTTCGATGCGGGGCCGGCCCATCAGCATCGCGGCGATTTGCGCCGACGTGCTGGCCCGCACGCTGGAACGCTGCAGCGTCAAGGTCGAGATCCTGGGCTTTACCACCCGTGCCTGGAAAGGCGGCCAGTCCCGCGAGGCCTGGCTGCAGGCGGGCCGTCCTGCGCAGCCGGGTCGGCTGAACGACCTGCGCCACATCATCTACAAGTCGGCCGACGCGCCCTGGCGGCGGGTGCGGCCGAACCTGGGGCTGATGATGAAGGAAGGCCTGCTGAAGGAAAACATCGACGGCGAGGCCCTGGAATGGGCCCACAAGCGGCTGGTCCGCCGGACCGAGGCGCGCAAGATCCTGATGGTGATTTCCGACGGGGCGCCGGTCGACGATTCGACCTTGTCCGTCAATCCGGCGAACTATCTGGAGAAGCACCTGCGCGACGTGATCGCCATGGTGGAAAAGAAGCGCATGGTCGAGTTGCTGGCAATCGGCATCGGCCATGACGTCACGCGCTATTACGAACGCGCGGTCACGATCACCGACGCGGATCAGCTTGCAGGCGCAATAACCGAGCAATTGGCGGCCCTGTTCGACAGCGATCCGCGCAAGCGTGCGCGGGTTCTGGGCATGGCCTCGATCCGCCGGGCCTGATCCTTGCGGCATTGGCGGACAGGGGGTCATCGGACCCGCTGCGGACGCCTGGGGCGCCCTAGCCCCGAGGATGTTCTAGCACAGAAGATGGGGCAAGGTGGCGCGCAGCCTTGCCATGCCGCCGGGCTTCCAGCCGAGCGCCAGCAGCCGGTCGCATGACTGGATGCGCAGGGGCGCGGAATCGGCGCGCGCCGGCAGGGGATGGGTGCAGCCTGTCAAGGCCTGGACCTCGGCCAGAAGGTCATGGCGGTCGAGGATGATGTCGCTGCAATTCACCTGGCCGGGCGGCGCGGGCTGATCCAGAAGCAGCATGATCGCCGCGGCCAGATCGTCGCCGTGAACCTCGGTGGCTATCCGGGGCGGGACCGGGCGACCCGCCAGATAGTCGCTGAACAGGTCGCGCCACTTGCCGGGCAGGCCATAGACGCCCGTTGCGCGAATCGATGTGCCCCTGACAGGCAGTTGGGCAAGATAGGCCTCGGCATCCGCCTTTACCTGGCCATAAAGGTTGGCGGGGCGGGGCGGCAGGTCATCGGCCAGCTTGGCTCCTGCCGGATAACCGTCATGAACCGCGCGCGAGGACAGGAAGACGATGCGGCCTGTCCCGTCTCGGACGGCTGCGTCGAACAGGCGGCGGGTCCCGTCGCGGTTCAGGCGGAGGAAGCCGCCAGGGTCGTCGCCCTCGCCGCCGCGGTAACGGCCGGGGGCATGGGCGAAGGCACAATGGATCAGCGCGTCATGCCCCGACAGGTCGGGCGCGTGGCCCAGGTGAAAGCCGCTGCTGCGGTCGAGGCAGGTAACCTGGTGCCCCCCCGCCTGTGCCGCCCGCAGCACGAAGCCGCCGACGATCCCGGAGGCGCCGGTCAGGGCGATGCGCATCAGGCGGCGGGTCGGACCTGGGCTGCCAGGTCGGGCACCGGATGGCCTTCGGCAATGGCGCGCCACAGGTCGATCAGCGGGCGCAGCAGATGCGACTTGTCATGGTCCTGCCAGGGCTTTTCATACTGGAAATGCAGGATGCGGATGTCTTCCCAGCTCCACAGCTCGGGCATGTTCATCCACACGTATTGCAGCATGTTGTGATGGATCGAGAGGCCCTGCCAGTCGGGAAAATAATCCTGCAGGAAGGTCTGGTCGGTGCGCCGCCAGAAGACCCCTGGCCGGTCAAGATGCGCCATCATTGCGTTGAACGTGCGGAGGTTGGGCCGCGCCGTGAACACCCCCGAGTTCATGCGGTGAAAGCCGTCCAGCCCGTCATAGACATTGGGGGCGGCGCAGAACTCGGGCAGGTCGAACAGTTTCTCCACGCTGCGCAGCACCACGGCATCGGCGTCGATGAAGACGCAGCGCTCGTAATCGAGTTGCCACAGCCGCAGCTTGACGAAATTGTCCAGCGGCGTGTGGAAGTCGGGCTTGCCGCCTTGGGTGAAGGCCGCGCGGGCGTGCAATGCGTCGCGGGCATGGGCCCGGTCGAACCCGTCAGAGGTGGGCAGAAGATCCGCCCCGATCAGCCGGGCGCCATGCGCGCGCAGCCGCATCAGATGCGCCGGGCCAAGGCCGCGATGCATCACCACCAGATCGGCCTGCGTGCCCGTCAGCTTCAGCGACCGAAGCAGCGCCTCGGCCCCCGGCAGGTAATCGGGGTTCGTCACAAGGGTGACATAGGCGCGGTCGGACCGGGCCGCCGTTTCCGCGCGCAGACCCTGGGGCAGGGCGGTTTCGCTGTCGCCCGGTGCGGTGCGGTACAGCGGGGAAATCCGGTTTGTGTCCATCTGCGGTCCTGGAAAGTCCAATTTGGTCTGGCAACGGCTTTTGGCGCGACGTTATGGCACTTTTGTAAACCGTTGATGACAGAACGCGGTGGGGTTTGCCAAGTTTCATCTTCCCGCTAACCTGTTGGCAACAACCAAGGGAATGACCATGAGCTTGCCTGCCGAGACCGCCCAACGCCTGCGGGCCGTCCTGGGTCCGCGCTTGTCGGAAACCGCAGCCGACCGCGACCACCATGCCCAATCCGAGGCATTCCACCGCTCGCCTCCGCCCGATGCCGTGGCCTGGCCCGAGACTGCCGAAGAGGTATCAAGGATCCTGGGCATCTGCAACGAGGCCGGGGTTCCCGTGATCGCCTGGGGAACCGGCACCTCTCTCGAAGGGCACGCGCTGCCGCTTTCGGGCGGGCTGAGCCTGGATCTGTTGCGGATGGACCGGGTTGTCGAGGTTCGCGCCGAAGACATGCAGGCCAGCGTCCAGCCCGGCGTCACGCGCGAGGCGTTGAACACCGAACTGCGCGCGACGGGGCTGTTCTTCCCGGTCGATCCGGGCGCAAATGCCAGCCTTGGCGGCATGGCGGCCACCCGGGCCAGCGGCACCACGGCGGTGCGATACGGCACCATGCGCGAGAATGTCATCGCGCTGCAGGTCGTGCTGGCGGACGGGCGCATCATCCGCACCGGCACGCGTGCGGCGAAGTCCAGCGCCGGTTACGACCTGACCGGGCTGTTCGTCGGATCCGAAGGCACGCTGGGCGTCATCACCGAACTGACCCTGCGGCTGCAGGGCCAACCCGAGGAGGTGGCCGCGGCCGTCTGCGCCTTCGACAGCCTGGATCATGCGGTGGAATGCGTCAGCGCGACGATCCAGTCCGGCATCCCCATGGCGCGGATCGAGTTCGTCGATGCGGCAAGCGCCCGGGCCTTCAACCTGCATTCGGGCAGCAGCCTGCCGGAAAAGCCGCATCTGATGATCGAGTTCCACGGCAGCCCCGCCGCCGTGCGCGAGGATGCGGCACGCTTTGGCGAGATTGCCGCCGAGTTCGGCGCCGAAGGGTTCGACTGGGCTACCACGGCCGAGGATCGTGCGCGTTTGTGGCGGATGCGGCACGGTGCCTATCATGCCTGCCTTGCCCTGCGGCCCGGCGCCTCGGGGCTGATCACCGATGTTTGCGTGCCGATGTCGCATCTGCCCGCGGCCGTCCATGCCGCAGCCGAGGATATCGCGGCCGAAGGGCTGATCGGACCGATCCTGGGCCATGTGGGCGACGGCAACTTCCATTCGCTGCTTCTGGTGGATCCTGCCAATCCCGACGAGGTGGGCGCGGCCAAGCGGATCGCCACGCGCATGGCCGAACGCGCGCTTGCCGTGGGCGGCACGATCAGCGGCGAACATGGCATCGGCACGGGCAAGCGCGGATTGATGGGCGCCCAGCATGGCGAGGGCTGGGCCTTGATGGGGCAGATCAAGGCGGCGCTTGACCCCCGCAACATCCTGAACCCCGGAAAGCTGGTGCCCGACAGGAACTAGGCCTGCCTCCGGCAGTTGGCTTGCCAAGCTATCGGAGAAGATCACATGTCCCACAACGACAACAACCCGCAGCGTTCGGCCCGCCGCCATGTGCCGGCCCTGACGGCGATCGCCATCGTGCTGATCGCCGCCTTTGTGGCATTCATCGTGTTCAGGCCCGGCACGGACGAACAGAATGCCGGCATCTCGACCACGCCGCCACCCGAAGGCACCCCCCTGACCAATGCCGAGGGCACCGACGGAACGGCCCCGCCCCTGGTGTCGCCCGAAGGAACACCGCAACTGGAAGAAGGCGAAGCGCGCGGAACGGAAGCAGCCCCGGTCGCTGTGGGCGAACCTGCGGACCAATAGGCCGCTTCTGACGCACTCGTGACCGTCACGGCCCGGTGACTTTCCCTCACGACCTTGCGATAAGCCTGACCGAACAAGATCCGATCAGGACGTCACGGGGGCAGGATGAGGGTTCTATCGAAGCTGTTGATTGGGTTGATGCTGGTGCTGGCGGTTGCGTGCTCGCGAACGCCGGAACGGGGCGGATACCGGCCCGCGCCAGGGCCGGGCGCCAATCCTCAACTGGGCGATTCGGCGCCGCATGACTGGGGTGGCCGCCATCCCTACGGCCATGCCGTCCATGGCATCGACGTGTCGCGCTGGCAGGGCGATATCGACTGGAACCGGGTCCGCAACGCGGGCATCAGCTTTGCCTTCATCAAGGCCACCGAGGGGGGAGATCATTACGATCCGAACTTCCACCGCTACTGGAGAGAGGCTGCCGATGCCCGCATCCCGCGCGGCGCCTATCACTATTACTACTTCTGCCGCAGCGGGGCGGAGCAGGCGGCATGGTTCATCCGCCAGGTCCCGCGCGAGATCGGCTCGCTTCCGCCGGTCATCGACCTTGAATGGACCAATTCGCGGACCTGTCCCTATCGGCCCTCGCCGCAGGAAATCAAGCAGCAGGCCTCGATCTTCATGGAGATCGTGGGCCGCCACTACGGTCAGCGTCCGATCATCTATACCACGGTCGATTTCTACCGCGACAATCGGCTGGGCGACATGCGGGCCGAGTTCTGGCTGCGATCCGTCGCCAATCATCCCAGCGTTCCCTATCCCGGCCAGCGTTGGGCTTTCTGGCAATATACCGGAACCGGCATCGTGCCGGGCATCCGGGGCAATACCGACCTCAACGCCTTTGCGGGCAGCCGCGCGGATTGGGTGCGATGGTTGCAGACGCGCCTGACGCGGTAAGGCCGCGCACGCGGCTGTGGGTCGAGTTCGCGGCACTCTATGTCGGGGCGCCGCTGGCCATCGCGCTGTTCATGCCGCCCCATCTGCTGTTCCGCGCGCTTGCGGTGTTCAGCCTGGCCGGGATGGGCCTTTTGTGGCTGACCGGAGGCTTCAGCTGGCGGTCGCTGGTGCGCGGCTGGCGCCGACTGCCCTGGGCCGAGATCGCGGGCATCGCGCTGATCACGCTGGCTGCGGGCGCGCTGATCCTGTGGCAGACCCGGCCTGGCGCGCTGTTCGCGATGGCCCGCGCCCGGCCCGAGTTCCTGGGGGTGATCTGGCTGTTCTATCCTTTCCTGTCGGCCTTGCCGCAGGAACTGATCTTCCGCCCGCTGTTCTTCCATCGCTACGCCGCCATCCTGCCCCGGGGGCGGGCGGCCATCGCGCTGAACGCCGCGGTCTTTTCATTCGCTCACCTGATGTACTGGTCCTGGATCGTGGCGATCCTGACCTTCCTGGGGGGCTGGTTCTTCGCCCGTGCCTATCTGCGCCACGGCTTCCCCTCGGCCTGGGTGCTGCACGCGGTGGCGGGCAACATCCTGTTCGCGGTCGGCATGGGCGTCTATTTCTACAGCGGCAACGTGGTGCGGCCGTTCTGACAGGTTGACTTCCCGCCCCTGCCGCGCTTGATGCACGGCGGATTATTCGGGGAACGACCATGCACGCCTATCGCAGCCATACCTGCGGCGATCTGACCGCCGCCCATGCAGGGGAAACCGTCCGCCTGTCGGGCTGGGTCCATCGGGTCCGCGACCACGGGGGCGTGCTGTTCGTCGATCTGCGCGACCATTACGGCATGACGCAGGTGCTGGCCGACAGCGACAGCCCCGCCTTCGCCGCGATGGACAAGCTGCGCGCCGAAACCGTGATCCGCATCGACGGCCGCGTGAAGCTGCGCGACGCGTCCCTGGTCAACCCCAAGCTGCCCACCGGCGAGATCGAGGTCTACGCCACCGACCTGGAAGTCCTGGGCCCGTCGGACGAACTGCCGCTGCCGGTCTTCGGCGACCAGGAATACCCCGAGGAAACGCGCCTCGCCTATCGCTTCCTGGATCTGCGCCGGGAAAGCCTGCACAACAACATCATGCTGCGGTCCAAGGTGATCCGGTCCATCCGCAACCGCATGTGGGACCAGGGCTTCACGGAATTCCAGACGCCCATCATCACCGCGTCGTCGCCCGAAGGCGCGCGCGACTTCCTGGTGCCCTCGCGTCTGCATCCGGGCAAGTTCTATGCCCTGCCGCAGGCCCCCCAGCAGTTCAAGCAGCTGATCATGGTCGCGGGCTTCGACAAGTATTTCCAGATCGCCCCCTGCTTCCGCGACGAGGATCCGCGCGCCGACCGCAGCCCGACCGACTTCTACCAGCTTGACCTGGAAATGTCCTTCGTGAACCAGGAGGATGTTTTCGCCGCGATCCAGCCCGTGATCCAGGGCCTGTTCGAAGAATTCGGGGGCGGCCGCCCCGTCGATGCCAACTGGCCGCGCATCCCCTATGCCGAAGCCCTGCTGAAATACGGCAGCGACAAGCCCGACCTGCGCAACCCGATCGAGATGCAGGTGGTGTCCGACCACTTCCGCGGTTCCGGCTTCGGCATCTTCGCCAAGCTGCTGGAACAGGAAGGCACCGAGATCCGCGCCATCCCCGCGCCCACCGGCGGGTCGCGCAAGTTCGCCGACCGCATGAACGCCTTCGCGCAGCGCGAGGGTCTGCCGGGCATGGGCTATATCTTCTGGCGCAAGGCCGAGGATGGCTCGACCGAGGCCGCGGGTCCGATCGCCAAGGCGCTTGGCGCCGAGCCGACCGAGGCGATCCGCCAGCAGCTTGGCCTGGGCGAGGGCGATGCCGTCTTCTTCCTGGGCGGCAAGCCCGAGCAGTTCGAGGCCGTCGCGGGCCGCGCCCGCAACGAGATCGGGCGAGAGCTTGGCCTGACACAGGAAAACCAGTTCAAGTTCGCCTGGATCGTCGATTTCCCGATGTACGAGAAGACCGACGACGGCAAGATCGACTTCAGCCACAACCCGTTCTCGATGCCGCAGGGCGGGCTGGACGCGCTGAACGGTGATCCCTTGCAGGTCAAGGGCTATCAGTACGACCTCGCCTGCAACGGCTATGAACTGATTTCCGGCGCGATCCGCAACCACAAGCCCGAGATCATGTTCAAGGCCTTCGAACTGGCCGGCTATCCGGCAGCCGAGGTCGAAAAGCGCTTCGGCGGCATGGTCAAGGCCTTCCGCTATGGCGCGCCGCCGCACGGGGGCTGTGCTGCCGGCATCGACCGGATCGTGATGCTGCTGGCGGACGAGCAGAACATCCGGCAGGTCATCATGTTCCCGATGAACCAGCGGGCCGAGGATCTGATGATGGGCGCGCCCAGCGAACCCACCAACGAACAGTTGCGCGACCTGCGCCTGCGCGTCCTGCCGAAAGAGTGATCTGACATTCGCCTTCTGCGTGCATAACCTTGCGCCGGGGGAAGGCCCCCGCGTTGCAAGGGGGCGCGAATGCTGTCCTATCCCCAACTGGCCGCAATCCGGCTTGGCTATGGCCTGTCGCCCCTGGCCGACCCGCCCGCCGATCCGCAGGCCCTGGTCCGATCTGTCGGTTCGGCCGGACCGGACGCGCGCAGCTTCTCGATGGCGCGGGATTATCGGCCCCACCGGATCCGCAACCATGATCTGAACCAGCGGAAGGGGGGACCGGATCGGCCTGCGCTGAAGCGGCTGCGCGAAACGGTCCGGGACCTGGGAATGCGCGCGCCGCAGGTCAGGATCGCCCGCGCTGTGGATGACCGGGGCGGCTTCGGCGAACGCCTGGTGCAGTTCTGGGCCGACCACTTCACCGTCGTCACGGGCAACCTGTTCGACGCCGTGGCCTCGGCCGCCTTCGTGGACGAGGCGATCCGCCCGCACCTGGCCGGCCGCTTCGCCGACCTGATGCTGGCCGCCGAGACGCATTCCCGGATGATCACCTATCTGGACCAGGTGCAGTCGGTTGGGCCGAACTCTTCCGCAGGCAAGCGCGGGCGCGGCGTGAACGAGAACCTGGCCCGCGAGATGATTGAATTGCACAGCCTGGGCGCGGATTCAGGTTATGCGCAGGCCGATGTGCGCCAACTGGCGCTGCTGCTGACGGGGCTGACCTTCCGCCCGGTCCGCGACACCGGCAGCTTCTTCAACAAGGCTTGGGCCGAACCGGGCAGCTTCCGGGTCCTGGGCAAGGCCTATGAGCGCGGCGATGATGACGGCGCGATCCGGCAGGCGATCGAGGATCTGGCCGCGCATGATGCGACCGCGCGGCACATCGCCCGCAAGCTGGCGGTGCATTTCGTCGCCGATGATCCGCCTGCAGAATTGGTGGACAGGCTGGCTGGCGCCTTCCGCGACAGCGGGGGCGACCTGCCGACCCTTTATCTGGTCCTGGCCGAGGCCCCGGAACTGCGCGGCTGCTTCCGCCAGAAGGTGCGCCAGCCGCTGGACTATATCGTGGCAGCTCTGCGGGCCTGTGGACTGACGGGCGCGGATGTGCTGGCGCTGGATCAGCGCCAGTTCACGAACCTTGTCCTGGGCGGGATGGCGCTGATGGGGCAGCGGTGGGGGCGGCCGCGCGGACCGGACGGCTGGCCCGAGGATGCCTCGGCCTGGGCCACGGCCCAGGGATTGGCGGGACGGATCGACTGGACGATGCGCCTGCTGCCGAAGCTGCTGCCTGAGCCGCCGGACCCGCGCGCGGTGCTGGAGACGGCGCTTGGCGACAGCGCCTCGGAGGTGCTGCGCCGGGCGGTGCCGCGGGCGGAAAGCCCGGCCGAGGGGCTGGCGCTGATTTTGGCCTCGCCCGATTTCAACCGGAGATGACGCGATGCTGTCACGCCGCCTGTTCCTGAAATCCTCGGCCCTGATTGGCTGTTCGGCCGCGGCCCATCCGCTGCTGTCGCCCATGGCCTTTGCCGCCCTTCCAGGCGAGAACCGGCTGGTCGTCATCATCCTGCGGGGCGCGATGGACGGGCTGGACGTGTTCCAGCCCTATGGCGATTCGAACCTGCGCGGGTTGCGCCGGACCCTGTCCCTGGGCCCCGATGGCGGGGCGGCGGATCTGGACGGGTTCTTCGCGCTGCACCCGGCGCTTGCCCCGCTTATGCCGCTGTGGCGGTCGGGCGAACTGGCCTTCGCGCCTGCGGTGTCCACCCCTTATCGCGACCAGCGGAGCCATTTCGACGGGCAGGATCTGCTGGAGGCCGGGACCGGCACCGATGTCGAGGCGATGCGCCTGCGCGACGGTTGGCTGAACCGGCTGCTGCAGGCCATGCCGGGGGTGCAGTCGGAAACGGCCTATTCGGTGGGGCTGGACGACATGCGCATCCTGGACGGGGCGGCACCGGCGAAAAGCTGGGCGCCGCAGACGCGGTTCCGCCTGTCGGCGCAAGGCCAGCGGCTGCTGGCCGATGTCTGGCACGACGACCCGCTGTTCCGCCCGGCTGGGGACCAGGCCATCGACATCATCAACGGCAACCTGGCCCGGATCGAGACCGAGGCAGGCCCCACCCGCGACGCCGAGGCCCTGGCCCGCTTCACCGCCGACCGCCTGAACGCCGAGACGCGGATCGCCAGCTTCTCGATCTCGGGCTGGGACAGCCATGCGCGGCAGGGTCCGGTGATCGAACGTGCGTTGCAACGGCTTGGGGCGGCAATCCTGACGCTGCGCGCCGACCTGGGGACGAACTGGCGCCGCACCACGGTCCTGGCGATGACCGAGTTCGGGCGGACGGCGCGGGAAAACGGCACAGGCGGGACGGACCACGGGACGGGCGGGGCAATGCTTGTGGCGGGCGGCAACATCCGCGGCGGGCGCGCGATCGGGGGCTGGCCGGGACTGGCCGAAGGCGACCTTTACGCCGGGCGCGACCTGATGCCGCTGCGCGACATCCGCGCCCATGCCGCCTGGGTCATGCGCGACCTGTTCGACATCCCACGCGACGTGCTGGAGCGCAGCGTTTTTCCAGGCCTCGACATGGGCGACAGCCCGCGCATCCTGGGTTGATCGCTACATGCTGGCGACGCGGGCCAGGCGTTCCTGCACCAGGCCGCTGATCCGCGCCAGGTCGCTGGCCAGCGAGTGCCCGGCGTCATGGTCGCGGGCAAGGGCAGTGGCTGCGGCTTCCAGGACGGGGTCATGGGCCGACCGCGCGATACCCGCCAGGAAATGCGCGATGTAATCAACCGCTGCGGTGTCTTGGGCGGTGGCCAGGATCTCGGCCACATGGGCTAGGTCGTCGCGCAGGCCCGAAGGGTCGGGCTGGATCACCTCATCCGGCAGGATGCGCAGTCCGTGGCCCCGCGCCTCGGCCGGAAGGGCCGCCAGAATGGTCTGCTGGAAGACGGCCAGGCTCTCGATCGGCTTGGGCAGGAAGCCGTCGGCCCCCGCGGCCATGGCGCTGTCGGCCAGGTCCGGATCGCCCGAGATGCCCAGCAGGACGGGGACCCGAGGCTCGGTCGCGGCAATCTGGCGGATCAGGTCGGCCCCGTCGCCGTCGGGCAGGCCCAGATCGACGATCACCACGGCCGGGCGATAGGTCCGCAGATGCCGCTCGGCCGAACGCAGGCAATCCGCCCGGCGGATCCGCGCGCCCGAGCGAAGGCACAACAGCCGCACCGCTTCGCTGGCAAAGCGCGAATCCTCGACCACCAGCACGGTCAGGCCGGTCAGCGGCCGGTTCGGCGTCGAAACCCGCCACATGGGCAAAGTGTCGATCATGTCGGACACGATGTCTTTCTGCATGTCTTCATCCCCTACCGATGTCGCGTTTCCAGTTAGCCGCCGATTCGCTAAGAAGCCGTTAATGCCGCCGGGTTTTCCTTTCGCCGGTCCCGCAAAACGCCTAGAACCCCGCAAAACCGGAGGAAAAGATGATCGGACGCCTCAACCACGTTGCCATCGCTGTTCCCGACCTTGGCGCGGCCGCGGCCCAGTATGCCGGCACGCTTGGCGCCAAGGTCGGCGCCCCGCAGGACGAACCCGACCACGGCGTCACGGTGGTCTTCATCGAACTGCCCAACACAAAGGTCGAACTGCTTCATCCCTTGGGGGAAGACAGCCCGATCAAGGGCTTCCTGGACAAGAACCCGTCGGGCGGCATCCATCACATGTGCTTCGAGGTGGAGGACATCCTGGCCGCCCGCGACCGCCTGAAGGCCGAAGGCGCCCGCGTCCTGGGCAGCGGGGAACCCAAGATCGGCGCCCATGGCAAGCCGGTGCTGTTCCTGCATCCCAAGGATTTCAACGGCTGCCTGATCGAACTGGAGCAAGTCTGATGAACCTGACCGGAGGAATCGTCCTTTACGCCGTCCTGTGGTTCCTGACGCTGTTCATCGTGGTCCTGATCGGCCAACGCAGCCAGCAGGACGCGGGGGAAATCGTGCCCGGCACCCATGCAGGCGCGCCCGCCGACCTGCGCTTGAAGCCCAAGCTGATCTGGACCTCGGTCATTGCCGCGATCATCTGGGCGGCGATCGCCTATGTGATCTTCGGCGGGCTGATCACCCGCGCCGATATCGCGAATCTTGACCGGATGTTCCGCTGATCAGGTGGAACAGGTGCGTAAAGGCCGCCGCGGCCAGCAGCGGCACCGCAATGTTGACCAGCGGGATCACCAGGGCCACCGCCACCAGCACGCCTGCCATCGTCACGCGGGCTGAATTGGCTTGGCGCAGCGCGGTGGCCTGCGGTTCGTCCATGTGACGGCGCGCGGCCATCTGGAAGAACTCGCGCCCCAGCAGCCAGCCATTCGCGCCGAACAACAGCACCGGCGCCAGCGGCCCCAGAAAGGGCGTGGCCAGCAGCGACACGATCGCAACGGCCAGGACGGCCAGCACCACCGCCACCGATTCCAGCAGCCCGTCCCAGAAGTCGATCGACCCGCCGCGACGTGCCGGATAATGCATCTCCTCGACCACTTCGGCGACGCGTTCGGCGAACAGGCCCGCAAAGCCCGCCGCGACTGGGGCCATCAGGAAGAAGCCCATCACCGGGAACAGCGCCAGCGATCCCCAGGACAGGGCGGCGCCGACATCCAGCGTGCCGATCCAGGGCAAGGCGAAATCGCCCGGCACGAAGCGGCGGATCGCCCAGAACAGGCCCGACTGCAGCGCGACGAACAGCAGGATGGTCAGGCCGATGCCCATCAGCGCCAGGCGGAAGATCCGCGGGCGCAGCAGGTCCAGCCAGCCCAGGGCAAGGGCGCGGAAGACCATCATTCCAGCCAGCTTGTCTTTGCGCCGACATTGGGACGCGGCCGTTCGGGCGGAGCTTCACCCCGGCTGCCCAGGTGGACCAGGCCCACCAGCCGCTCGTTGTCGGACAGGCCCAGATGAGTGCGGCCAAAGGTCTCGTCCAGCACCGCCGGGCCGGTCAGCCAGGCCGCCCCCCAGCCAGAGGCAAGCGCCGCGTTCACGAGACCCAGGCAAACCGCGCCCGCCGACAGGAACTGTTCCCACCCGGGCACCTTGTCGCTGGCCACAGGGCACGAGACGACCGCGACAACCGCGGGCGAGGCGAAGGCCGTGGCCGCCTTGTCCGCCACCGCCCCATCCTGCCCCGACCCCAGCACATGGTCGCGCAGCACCGGCCCCAGCCGGTCAAGCGCCGGGCGTTCCAGGACGACGAATCGCCACGGCTCCAGCTTGCCATGATCGGGGACACGCGCAGCCAGCGTCAGCAGGCGCAGGATCTCGGCCCGGTCGGGGGCCGGTTCGCGCAGCATCTTGGGCGGATGGGACCGGCGTGTTGCCAGGAACTCCAGGGCGGCATCGTTGCGATAGGTCATGGCTGTCTCCTTTCCGGCGTTGTTCCTGAAAACGGCAAGGGCCACAACCTAGTCGCGGTCGATCCGGTAGTTGCCCTCGGGCAGGTTCAGGGCCAGCCGCAGCTCGGTCAGCTGGTGCATGGACAGGGTGACGCGCACCACCTCGTCGTCGGGGCCGACCTGTTCCAGCACCACGCGGTCGTCAAAGGACAGGATCACCACATCCTCGTTCAAGGGGCCAGTGTCGGGATCGGCCTCGTCGATCAGGGTGATGACGGTGGCGTCGAAATCATGCTCGATGGTAAACATCGCGGCCCTCCTTGCTTCCGGCCGACATTCGCGTGATGTGGGCCTGCAAACAAGTGGCAGGGTTTGCGCGGGATTCTGCAAGCCGCTAAGATCATGCCGAGCAAAGCGTAACGATCGCGCCGCCAAAAGGTGCGGCAACGGCATGAGGCGGGCGATGAAGCAGGTCACGGCGATCTTGGGTGCAGGTCTTCTGGGGGTGGCGGCCTGCGCCCCGCTGCCGCAGGACCAGATCCCCCCGTCCACCGGACCCTATGGATCGACGATTCCCGCGCCGGCGCCGGTCCTGACCAATGACGGCAGCCCGCAATCGGCGGCCCGCATGTTCGTGTCGGTGATGCGCCGGATGGAGCCTGCGGTCGAACGAGAATGCCTGCAACGGCGCACCCAGCCCATCAATTGCGATTTCCAGTTCGTGGTGGACGACCGGCCGGGCCAGGAAGCCAATGCCTTCCAGACCATCGACGCGACGGGCCGTCCCATCATCGGCTTCACCCTGTCGCTGATCGCAGAAACCCGCAACGGCGACGAGATCGCCTTTGTGGTGGGCCACGAGGCCAGCCATCACGTGCTGAACCACCTTGACCGCAAGGCAGGGGCGGCCGCGGCGGGGGCGGTGATCCTGGGCAGCATCGCCTCGGTCTATGGCAACAACCAGGAAGCGATCGAGACAGCGCAGCGAATCGGCGCGTCCGTTGGTTCGCGCTATTATTCCCGCGACTGGGAACTTCAGGCCGACTATCTGGGCGCCATCATGACCCTGAACGCGGGTTTCGATCCCATCAACGGATCGCGCTTCTTCGAACGTATTCCTGATCCCGGCGATCACATCCTGGGCACGCACCCGCCTCGCGCGGCACGACTGGCGCAGGTTCGTCAGGCCGTTGCCGATGTTCAAAGCGGGCGAATACGATAAGTTTGGCTACAACCGCAGGGACTATTGCAGATTTGCCACAGTTCAACTCGGCGGTATTAATAACTTGCAGTCTACGCAAATTATGAAAGCAAAAAACGGCTGAAGGCCGAGGCAATTTCAACCACTTACGGCGAAAATGCTGCATAGCTAAAACCTTTGGCAGACAGTTGCCAAAATCTCTTAAAAAAATACTAGCAAATCGGCGGAATTCTGCTTTCGTGATCATTACCATGCACATAAAGTGCAATTGTGTTTGATCAGGTTGACGTGATGCCACCGGCATCCGTTTGGAGTGTCGGAATGATCGGCGTTGTTGTGTGGAGTAATGCAGAGCGCGAGAAGGCGGTGATCTGGTGCGAGGATCATGCGTCCCTTGCTTATCTGCAAGGGCGGGAAAACCTTGCCCATGCTGCCTGCTGGCCCCAGCCTGGTGATCTGGTCGAACTGGAAAGCGAAGTCAGCGGCGCCCTTCGCAACGCCCGCCGCGTGACGATGCTGTCCGAGCAGGAGTTCTCGCATCTTCCCGCCATGCTTCGGGCAAGCTCGGCCCCCCCGGAACCGCATCTAAAGGTCGTTTCCCCCGACCCGAGGGAGCAGCAGCCGGCCGGACCCGCGCTCCGAGTCGCGGCCGCCCGCTGATCCCGGCTCAGGCCCCGCGCGACAGGGCGGCGATGCCGGTGCGCGCCAGATCCGAAAGACCAAGCGGCCGCATCAGGTCGGCGAATGCATCCAGCTTGCTCGGCGTCCCGACGAGTTCGAAGACAAAGCTTTCCAGCGTAGAATCGACCACATTGGCGCGGAAGATTTCCGCGATTCGCAACGCCTCGACCCGCTTGTCGCCCTGGCCGCGCACCTTGAACAGCCCCAGTTCACGTTCCACCGCCGGGCCTTCGACCGTCAGGTCATGAACCTCGTGCACCGGCACGATCCGCCCAAGCTGCGCCTTGACCTGCGCGATCACCGCCGGCGTGCCGCGCGTGACAATCGTGATCCGCGAGCGGTGGCCGGTATGGTCCACCTCGGCCACGGTCAGGCTGTCGATGTTGTAGCCGCGCCCGGAAAACAGCCCGATGACGCGGGCAAGCACGCCCGGCTCGTTCTCGACCAGAACGGCCAGGGTATGGCTTTCCTCGACTTGGGAATTGGGGTCACGCAGGTCATAGGCCGAATGGCTGGACGCGCCTTTCTGGATGTTCAAAGCGTTCATGGCTCTGCCTTCATCTTCTGTGCAGAAATATCCGGGGGATGTGGGGGCACCGCCCCCACGCATGGGTCAGACCAGAACCGCGCCTTCCGATTCGATGACGCCAAAGGTCGCGGCCTCGCCCAGCAGCATCTCGTTGTGCGGCTTGCCGGACGGGATCATCGGGAAGCAGTTCTCATGCTTTTCGACAAGCACATCCAGAATGAATGGCCCGTCATAATCCAGCATCTGCTGGATCGCATCGTCCAGATCCTTCGGATCTTTCACAAGCGCGCCCTTGCAGCCGAAGGCCTCGGCCAGCTTGACGAAATCGGGCAGGCTGTCCGACCAGCTTTGGCTGTAGCGTTCGCCATGCAGCAACTGCTGCCACTGGCGGACCATGCCAAGGCGTTCGTTGTTCAGGATGAACTGCTTCACCGGCAAGCGGAACTGAACGGCGGTGCCCATTTCCTGCATGTTCATCAGCCAGCTTGCATCGCCCGCGACGTTGATGACCAGGGCATCCGGATGGGCCATCTGCACGCCGATGCTGGCAGGCAGGCCATAGCCCATCGTCCCCAACCCGCCCGAGGTCATCCAGCGGTTCGGCCCGTCGAAATGCAGGTATTGCGCGGCCCACATCTGGTGCTGTCCGACCTCGGTCGTGATGTACCGATCCCGTCCCTTGGTCAGCGCCTCCAGCCGTTCAAGCGCGTATTGCGGCTTGATCAACGTGTCGCTGTTTCGATAGCCAAGGCAGTTCTTGGCCTTCCAGCCCTCGATCTGCTGCCACCAGTCGCGCAGGCCCGCGCTGTTGACCTTGCGGCCGCGCGATTTCCAGACCTTCAGCAGGTCTTCAAGGACATGGCCCACATCGCCGACGATGGGAATATCCACCCGGACCACCTTGTTGATGCTGGAAGGGTCGATGTCGATATGCGCCTTGACGGAATGCGGGCTGAAATCGGCAATGCGCCCGGTGATCCGGTCGTCGAATCGCGCACCGATGTTTATCATCAGGTCGCAGCCATGCATCGCCAGGTTGGCCTCGTACAGCCCGTGCATCCCCAGCATCCCCAGCCAGTTCTTGCCCGACGCCGGATAGGCGCCAAGCCCCATCAGCGTCGAGGTGACCGGGAAGCCCGTGGCATCGGCCAGTTCGCGCAGCAACTGGCTGGCGCCAGGACCGGAATTGATGACGCCGCCGCCGGTGTAAAGGATCGGGCGCTCGGCCCCCTCCATCAGTTCGACCAGGCGGGTGATGGCCTGGATGTCGCCCTTGCGGACCGGCTGATAGCGTCCGGGCTCGACCTGCTTTGGCCCGACATAGGTGCCGCTGGCGAATTGGACATCCTTCGGGATGTCCACCAGCACCGGCCCCGGACGACCCGAGGTCGCGACCTGGAAGGCCTTGTGGATGGTCTCGGCCAATTTGTCGGTGTCCTTCACCAGCCAGTTGTGCTTGGTGCAGGGCCGCGTGATGCCGACGGTATCGGCTTCCTGGAAGCCGTCGGTGCCGATCATGAAGGTCGGAACCTGGCCCGACAGCACGACCAGCGGGATCGAATCCAGCAGCGCGTCGGTCAGGCCGGTGACCGCGTTCGTGGCGCCGGGCCCAGAGGTGACCAGAACCACCCCCGGCTTTCCCGTCGACCGGGCATAGCCTTCGGCCATGTGGACCGCGCCCTGTTCGTGGCGCACCAGGACATGGGTGATGTCGTTCTGCTGGAACAGCTCGTCATAAATGGGTAGCACCGCCCCGCCCGGATAGCCGAATACCGTGTCGACACCCTGATCGCGCAAGGCTTCGACAACCATTCTCGCACCCGTCATCATTCGGGACATCATTCTTCTCCATCAGAACAAGGCAGGCGGCACAGGGAATCCCGTTGCGCGCGTCGGGGCAAACTATGGACGCGGTCCCCCATGGTCAATGGGGTGGCACGGATAAAATGACGCAGGCCGAGCGGAATTTGTAATTTTCTTTCGCCGTTCAGCGATCGAACTGGGGCAGGGCAATCCGCGCCACCTGTTCCACGATCGGGTCGACCGATAGGGGATGGGCCTCGTTCGAATGATCTTCCGGGTCGCCGATGTTCTGCCAGACCCCGCCTTTGTAGATCTCAAGCGCCGAGAAGCGCGCCTTGTAGTCCATCTTGCGGCTGCCCGGCACCCAATAGCCCAGATAGATGTAGGGCAGCTTCGCGGCCCGCGCGATCTCGATATGGTCCAGGATCAGATATGTGCCCAGGCTCGCCGGTTGCAGGATGGGGTGATAGAAGCTGTAGACAAGGCTCAACCCGTCATCCAGCACGTCGGTCAGGCAGACGGCCGCCAGGAAGTCATCGCCGGGTGCCAGCCGTTCCGGATGGTCGCCGTTGCAGCGGTATTCGATCACGCGGGTCTTGACCGGCGTTTCCTCGATCATCGCGGCAAATTCGAAGATGTCCATGTCGGCCATGCCGCCATCGGCGTGGCGGCTGTCCAGATAGCGCCGGAACAGGTCGAACTGCTCCTCGGTCGCCCAGGCACTTGTCGCCAGGCGGCGCAGGCCCGAATTGCGCCGGATCAGCCGCCGCTGCGTGCGCGAGGGCTTGAAGTCCGCCACCCGGATCCGCGCCGACATGCAGGCCACGCAGCTCTCGCAACTGGGCCGGTAGAGGACGTTCTGCGACCGGCGGAAGCCTTGGCGGGACAAAGCGTTGTTCAGTTCGGCCGCGTTGTCGCCATGCAGCGCCGTGAACAGCTTGCGTTCGGCCCGGCCATGCAGATAGGGGCAGGGCTGCGGTGCCGTCACATAGAATTGCGGCGCATGGGGCAGGGTATGGCGCATCAGCGCAGGCCCTTACGGCGAATTGTCGTTGCGGAACTGATCATGCGCCAAAAAGGATCCGTGTGCCCACCTGTCGATTTTGCGAAAGCCTAACAACGATTGCTTCACCCGCCAAGTCGCGAAAGGGTTAAACCTTGAACCGATCTGGGTGCCGGGCGTTGACGGCACAAGGGCTTAGGCTAGTCTGCCGCGCATGGATTTCGCCGCCCGCATCACCCGCCAGCCCATCGCCGTTGACCCCGACCGCGCCCAGCACGTGCTGGCGCAGTTGCCGCCGCTTGATCCCCGCCTGTCCGCGCTGATCGCCGGGGTGGCGGGGTGCAGCCCCTATCTGGCAGGGCTGCTGCAGAAGGAAGCGGCCTGGCTGCCGGGGGCGCTTGATCACGACGACGTGGTCACGCGCGAAACCGCAGGACTTGAGGACCTCTCCGCCGACGATCTGGCGGTGGCGCTGCGCCGCGCCAAGCGGCGGGTCGCGCTGCAGACCGCGCTTGCAGATCTGGGCGGGGTCTGGACGCTGGAACAGGTGACGGGCGCGCTGTCCGACCTAGCCGATCGCGCCGTCGATCTGGCCCTGCGTGCGCAGGTGGCACAGGAACGCCGTCGTGGCAAGCTGCCGCCCAGCAACGCGGACGCGGGCGGGATCTTCGCCCTGGCAATGGGCAAGGGCGGCGCCCGAGAGCTGAACTACAGCTCCGACATCGACCTGATCGTGCTGTTCGACGAGACCGCCTACGCCGATGCCCACCAGCAGGACGCCCGCGCCGCGCTGATCCGGGCCACGCGCAAGATGGCGACGATGCTGTCCGAGGTGACCGAGCACGGCTATGTCTTCCGCACCGACCTGCGCTTGCGCCCCGATGCTGCGGTGACGCCCGTCTGCCTTTCGGCCGCCGCCGCGCTTGCCTATTACGAGGCCGAGGGCCGCACCTGGGAACGCGCAGCCTTCATCAAGGCCCGTGCTGCGGCAGGCGACATCGCGGCGGGTGAACGGTTCCTGCGCGAGTTGCGGCCCTTCGTCTGGCGCAAGCACCTGGATTTCGCCGCGATCCAGGACGCCCACGACATGCGCCTGCGGATCCGCGACCACAAGGGGCTGGGCGGACGGTTGGAGATCCCGGGCCACAACATGAAGCTGGGCCGCGGCGGCATCCGAGAGATCGAGTTCTTCACCCAGACCCGCCAGTTGATCGCGGGCGGGCGCGACCCGGACCTGCGATGCCGCGACACGGTGGGCGGGCTGGCGGCCCTGGCGGACAAGGGCTGGATCCCGGCGGATGTGGCGCGCGACCTGACCGATCATTACCGCCAGCACCGGGACATCGAACATCGCATCCAGATGGTGAATGACGCCCAGACCCATTCCGTGCCCAAGGACGGGGCCGGACTGGCCCTGATCGCTGCCTTGATGGGAGAGGCGGATGCCGATGCCTGGTCGATCCGGCTGCGCGCGCGGCTGGATCATGTGCACGACCTGACCGAAACCTTCTTTGCGCCGGGCGAGGCTGTGCAGCGTCCGTCGATCTCGGCCGAAGCGCAGGCGATCATCGACCGATGGCAAACCTATTCCGCGCTGCGGTCCGCCCGCGCGCAGCAAATCTTCCGGCGAGTCGAACCGGAGCTCTTGTGCCGCATGGCCAGGACCGGCCACCCCGACGAGGCGCTGTCCCGATTCGATGCCTTCTTGTCGGCGCTGCCCGCCGGGGTGCAGATCTTTTCCCTGTTCGAGGCCAATCCGCAGTTGATCGACCTGCTGGTCGATATCTGCGGCAGCGCGCCGGGGCTCGCGGCCTATCTGACGCGCCATTCGGCGGTGCTGGATGCGGTTCTGGGGGGCAGTTTCTTTTCACCCTGGCCCGGTGCCCAAGGATTGCGTGCTGATCTGGACCGCGTGCTGCAGGCGGCACTGAACGGTTCCGGCGGCGGATACGAGGCCGCCTTGGACAGTGCCCGCCGCTGGGCGCATGAATGGCATTTTCGCGTGGGCGTCCATCACCTGCGCGGCCTGATCGACGCGGACGAGGCGGCGGGCCAGTATGCCGATATTGCCGATGCCTGCATCGCCGCGCTGTTTCCCGTCACCACGGCCGATTTCGCCCGCAAGCATGGCGCGCCGCCGGGCCGGGGGGCCGTGGTGCTGGGCATGGGGTCGCTGGGCGCGCGCACGCTGAATGCCGGGTCGGACCTGGACCTGATCGTGATCTATGATGCAGAGGGGGCCGAGGCCTCGGACGGGCCGCGCCCCTTGGCGGCGCGGCCCTATTATGCGCGGCTGACGCAGGCCATGATCACCGCCGCCTCGGCCCCCACGGCCGAAGGGCGGCTTTACGAGGTGGATATGCGGCTGCGCCCCTCGGGGCGGCAGGGGCCGGTCGCGACCGCCATCCAGAGCTTCGAAAGCTACCAGATGACCGAGGCCTGGACTTGGGAACATCTGGCCCTGACCCGCGCCCGCGTGGTGGCGCTTGCCGGAGAAGGGGCCGAGGCTTTGGCCCGCGATGTCGAGGCGCTGCGGCTGTCCGTCCTGCGCGGGCGGGGCACCGATGCGCGCGTGATGCCCGACCTGGCAGACATGCGCGAAAGGATCTTTGCGGCGCGCCCGCTGGACGGGGTATGGGAGGCCAAGGTCGGCCCTGGCCGGTTGCAGGACATCGACCTGCTGGCGCAATCCCTGGCGCTGCGGACGGGGGACCCGGCACGGGGGACGCTGGCGCAGTTGCGGGCGGGCCGGCGGGCGGGACTGATCACGGCCGTGGATGCCGACAAGCTGGGGTCGATCTGGCGGTTCCTGTGGCGTCTGCACGCCTCGGGTCGATTGCTGACGGGCAAGCCGCTGGACATGGACGACATAGGTTTGGGCGGGCAGGAATTCCTTTTGCGGGAAAGCGGTGCGGCATCGGTCACGGAACTGGCCGACCGCCTGCGCCATTCCTGCACCGAAGCGGCCGCCCTGATCGACGCGGCCCTTCCGGTGGCTTCGGGCGCGCCGGCGGCCTAGGCGCTCTTGCGGATCGGCGGGGCGGCGATCGCGTCCAGGGTGGCTGCGATCGCCGGTTCCTTCGGCAGGGCGGCATCCCGGCGTTCGCCGATCTGGCCCAGCAACGGCACCGGCACCGTGCCATCCGCCACCACGACCGCAGCGTCGGCGGCGTCATAGATGCCATGCGCGGTCTTGTCCCAATAGAAGGGCTTCACGACCACTTCGTAGATCGCCTTCCATCCTGCCAGGCAGCCCAGCGGGAAATACAGGTGCAGGCTGGGCACCCAGGCCGTCAGGTGCCGGTGCTTGTCGCCGCGCACGGCCCATATGCCCACGCCGATGGACAGCAGTTCCGAGACGATGAAGGTGCCGAACAGCGCGGGGATCGCATAGCCGCCCCAGACGCCCGCCAGGGGTTCGCGCAGGGGGTGGGGCAGGCCCAGGCTCAGCAGCCAGAAGCTCCACAGGATGGGGGCCAGCAGGTATTGCGACAGGCTGCCCAGGAACTGGATCTGGAAGCCCAGGAACCGCCAGGGGCCAAGCTCGCGCCACAGCGCGCGCGGGTCGCGCATGTGGACGCCCCAGGTCATCGCATAGCCCTTGAGCCAGCGGGACCGCTGCTTGATCCAGGGCAGGGCGCGGCAGTTCGCCTCCTCGTCCGTGGTGGTGTCGATGATCTCGGTCCGCCAGCCGCGCCGCGCCAAGCGCACGCCCAGGTCCGCGTCCTCGGTCACGTTCCAGGCGTCCCAGGCGCCAACCTGTTCCAGCACGTCCCGGCGGAAGAACAGCGTCGTGCCGCCCAGGGGAACGACCAGTCCAAGCCGCGCGACGCCGGGCAGGATCACCCGGAACCAAGACGCGTATTCAACGGTGAAGCAGCGGGCCAGCCAGTTGGTGCGCGGGTTGTAGTAATCAAGCGCGCCCTGCAGGCAGGCCACGTCGGCGGGCGCAAAGTGGAAACCGCGCGCTACCTTGTGCAACTGGTCGGAATCGGGCCGGTCCTCGGCATCCCAGACGCCGATGATCGCGCCGCGGCAGAAGTTCAGCGCATAGTTCAGCGCGCGCGGCTTGGTCTGGACAGGGCCATTCGGCACCTCGACCACACGGATCCAGCCGGGCAGGCGCGCGCCCTGGATGGCGTTGCGGGTCACCTGGTCGCTGGCCTCGATCACCAGAAGGATGTCGGTCAGTTCGCGCGGATAATCCAGCCGCGACAGGCGGCCCACCAGCTTGCCCGCGACATCGCTTTCGCGAAACAGCGGCACCATGACCGAGATCACGGGCAGCGGGCCGGTCATCTCGGCTCGCGCAGCCTTGCCGGAGGTAAGCCCTTCGGCCTGAACGCGTTCCTCGGCCCTGATGCGCCGGGTAGCCAGCAGCGCCATCAGCTTCAGCCCGCTTTGCGCGACCAGCGACACCGTGGCCCAGGCGGTCAGCAGCGACAGCACCGCGACCGGGATCAGCCACAGCCCCAGGACCAGCAGCGCGATCGCCCCAAGCGCGATGCGGCCGGTCCGAGCCTCATTCCTCGAACGGCATGATTCGGCGGCGGGAACGCGCATCTCGGCCTTGCGGATCATGGCGATGCGGCGCGAGGCGAGGATTGCGCCCTGGATCTGGTCTTCCGAGCACAGCAGCATCCGTACCTGGCCGAAGCTTTCCGGCAGCCCTGGAATCAGCGCCTCGAACGCTTCGGGTCGAGCGGTGGCGATCCAGGTCACGCCGCCGATGCGCCGCCAGGGAAGCACGGCGTTTGCAAGGCAGAACTCGGCGCCAAGGATGTCGATCAGGCGGGGATCGCCAGGCCTGCGGATGGGATCCAGGGCGGTGGTGCGCCATTGGCGGCACAGCGCGCGCAACAGCGCCTCGGGCGTGACCCAGCCTTGCGACAGGAGGATCTGGCCCAGGCGGCTGTCCTGCCGCCCGCGCATGACGCTGGCCTTCAGCAGGTTGCCGGGATCGACCGCCCCGTCTTCCAGAAGGATCTGGCCCAGGGGTTGCTGGTGGCGCGGCGCCAGGGTCGGCTGCACGGCCGCAGCGGGAAAGGGGCGTGCAACAGTTTGCGGACTGGCCATGGACGATTCCCTTGTGGATCGCCCATGACTGGCACGAAACCGGTTAAGAAGCGGTTAAGCCCCCCGGCGGTCGCGCATCGCCTCGGCAAAGCGCTTGAACAGATACAGGCTGTCCTGCGGCCCTGGCGCGGCCTCGGGGTGGTACTGCACCGAAAAGACCGGCCTGTCGGCCACGCGGATGCCGCAATTGCTGCCGTCGAACAGGCTGACATGGGTTTCCACGACACCTGCGGGCAGGGTCTGGCTGTCCACCGCGAAGCCGTGGTTCATCGAGGTGATCTCGACCTTGCCGGTCTGCACGTCTCGGACCGGGTGGTTCGCGCCGTGATGGCCATGGCTCATCTTCACCGTCTTCGCCCCAAGGGCAAGCGCCAGCATCTGGTGGCCCAGGCAGATGCCGAAGATCGGCATGTCGCGGTCCAGCAGGTTCTGGATCATGGGTACGGCATATTCGCCGGTCGCCGCCGGGTCGCCGGGGCCGTTCGACAGGAACACGCCTTCGGGTTCATGGGCCAGGACTTCCTCGGCCGTGGCGGTGGCGGGCAGGACCGTCACATCCGCGCCGAAGGCCACCAGCGACCGCAGGATGTTGCGCTTGGCGCCGTAATCCAGGGCGACGACCTTGAAGGGCTTGTCTTGCGCAGCCTCGCCGAAGCCCTTGCTCCATTCCCATGCGCCCTGGGTCCAGCGATAGCTTTGCCGGCAGCTGACATCCTTTGCCAGATCAAGGCCCACGAGGCCTGTCCAGTTGCGGGCCTTGGCGACCATCGCCGCGATGTCGAAGTTGCCGTCGGGATCATGGGCAAGCACCACATGAGGGGCGCCCTGCTGGCGGATCGCGCGGGTCAGGCGGCGGGTATCCACGCCGCCGATGCCGATGCGCCCGCGCCGGGCCATCCAGCCGGGCAGGTCGCCTGCGGCGCGCCAGTTGGACGGGTCGGTCGGATCCCAGCGGACGACGATGCCGCTTGCGACGGGATCGGGTGCCTCGTCATCCTCGGGGGTGATGCCGGTATTGCCGATATGGGGAAAGGTGAAGGTGACGATCTGACTGGCGTACGAGGGATCCGTCATGATCTCCTGATAGCCGGTCATGGCGGTGTTGAAGACCAGCTCGGCCACCACTTCCCCCGGGGCGCCGAAGCCCTGGCCATAGAAGACGGTTCCGTCGGCAAGCGCAAGGCAGGCGGTCGGTTTGTTGGCCATAGCAAGCACCCTTTGTCTGAAATCTGCCGGTCAATATGGGGATGGCGGCCCAAGGTCAAGGACATCGGCCACCCTTGATCTGGCCGGGTCGCTGGCCTACATCGCAGGCTTTCGCGACCCGGAGACGCTGACAATGGACCTGCGAGCCACGCTGCAAGCTGCCACCAAGGACGCCATGAAGGCCAAGGACAGCGCACGCCTGTCCACGCTGCGCCTGATCGGCGCCGCCATCAAGGACCGCGAGATCGCGGCCCGCACGGGCGACGGCGACGGCACGCTGGGCGACCAGGACCTGATCGCGATCCTGTCGAAGATGGTCAAGCAGCGCCAGGAATCGGCCAAGGCCTACGAGGAAGGCGGCCGGTTGGAGCTGGCCCAGAAGGAAGAGGCCGAGATCGGCGTCATCCAGGAGTTCCTGCCCCGTCAGCTTGACGAGGCCGAAACCGCCGTTGCAATTGACGCGGCCATCGCCTCGCTGGGTGCGGCCAGCATCCGCGACATGGGGCGCGTTATGGCGGAACTGCGCGATCGTCATGCCGGGCAGATGGATTTCGGCGCGGTGGGACCGATGGTCAAGGCGCGGCTGCTGAACTGACCTGCCGTCCGGCGCGTTTGGGCGGGCAGGAGGTAACAGCCATGCCCGCCAAATCCAAAGCCCAGCAGAAAGCCGCAGGCGCGGCCCTGTCCGCCAAGCGCGGCGACACCAAGGTCAAGGACCTTCAAGGGGCGTCCAGGGACATGCATGACAGCATGTCCGAAAGCCAGCTGAAGGATCTTGCCGAAACCAAGCGCAAGGGCAAGCCCGAGCATAAAGGCGATTGACACCCGCGCCTAGCGCAGGTTGGCCAGTCGCCTCAGCAGGTCGTCATGCAGGTGGCGGCGTTCCTGCGGGGTCAGGAAGGCACCCAGTTCGATTTCGCGCTTGCCGTCGGTCAGGGTCAGGTAGGATTCGACCGGGCCACGCCGCAGGATCGGGCGCAGCCAATAGCTGTTGGTGGTCCATTCCCGCAAGCCGCCGCCGGGATCGCGGCGGATCACCTGCGCGGTGCGGCGGTTAAGCAGCAGTTCCTCGGCCGTCTGGCCCCGGCGAAAGCTGTGCTGGATCGCATACCAGACGCCGCCGATCACCAGCAGGACGAAGGGCAGAAGTCCCCAGAGGACGGCGGTGCCCAGCGTCGCCACGACCGGCAGCGCCATGAACCCCGCCGTCAGGCCGATGAACCAGACGAATCCCTTCGGCGGCAGCGACTGGTAGGGCCAGAGCCGCAGTTGATATGAAACGGCCCCGGTATCATCCGGGGCCGTGTCTTTCCATTCATAGGGCATCAGTGCGCGTGGCTGCGGTCCCAGTCCTCGCGCTTGGGAAGCTGCTCGAACGTGTGTTCGGGCGGGGGCGAGGGCAGGGTCCATTCCAGCGTGTCCGCGAACTCGTTCCAGTAGTTGTTCTCGGTCACGCGCTTGCCGGCGAACAGCGTGTAGAAGACCACGCCGATGAAGAACAGGAAGGACGCAAAGGACAGATAGGCGCCCAACGAACTGATGTAGTTCCAGTAGGCGTATTCCACCGGATAGTCGATGTAGCGGCGCGGCATCCCCTGGCGGCCCAGGAAGTGCTGCGGGAAGAAGGTCAGGTTGGCGCCGATGAACATCGTCCAGAAATGCAGCTTGCCCGCCCATTCCGGATATTGCCGGCCCGACATCTTGCCGATCCAGAAATAGATCCCCGCGAACAGCGCGAAGACGGCGCCCAGCGACATCACATAGTGGAAGTGCGCCACGACGTAGTAGGTATCGTGGTAAACGCGGTCCAGGGGGGCCTGCGACAGCACGACGCCGGTCACGCCGCCCACGGTGAACAGGAACAGGAAGCCGAAGGCCCAGAGCATGGGCGTCTTGAACTCGATCGAGCCGCCCCACATCGTCGCGATCCACGAGAAGACCTTGATGCCCGTGGGCACGGCGATCGTCATGGTGGCCAGCATGAAATAGGACTGCTGGGTCAGCGACATGCCGACCGTGTACATGTGGTGCGCCCAGACGACGAAGCCCAGCACCCCGATCGCGGCCATGGCCAGGACCATCGGAAGATAGCCGAAGATCGGCTTCTTAGCGAAGGTGGCGATGACGTGGCTGATGATGCCGAAGCCCGGCAGGATGATGATGTAGACTTCCGGATGGCCGAAGAACCACAGGATGTGCTGGTACAGCACCGGGTCGCCGCCGCCGGCCGGGTTGAAGAAGTTGGTGCCGAAGTTGCGGTCCATCAGCAGCATGGTGATGGCGCCGGCCAGGACGGGCAGGGCCAGCAGGATCAGCCAGGCGGTGATGAAGACCGACCAGGCGAACAGCGGCACCTTGAACAGGGTCATGCCGGGGGCGCGCATGTTCAGGAAGGTGGTGATGATGTTGATCGACCCCAGGATCGACGAGGCGCCCGACACGTGGACCGCGAAGATCGCTAGGTCCATGGAATAGCCGGCCTCGGTCGTGGACAGGGGCGGATACATGACCCAGCCCACGCCCGAGCCAAGCTGGTCGGACCCGCCCGGTGCCAGCAGCGAGGCGATGCCCAGGCAGACGCCGGCCACATACATCCAGTAGGACAGGTTGTTCAGGCGCGGGAAGCTCATGTCCGGCGCGCCGATCTGCAGCGGCATGAAATAGTTGCCAAAGCCGCCGAACAGCGCCGGGATCACCACGAAGAACATCATCAGGACGCCGTGATAGGTGATCATCACGTTCCACAGATGGCCGTTCGGGGTGCATTCGGCGGTCGAATCGGCAATGAAGCGCGCGCCTTCCAGGCACATGAACTGCACGCCGGGGTTTTGCAGCTCCATCCGCATGTAGACCGTGAAGCTGACCGCGATCAGCCCCACGATCCCTGCGGTGAACAGGTAAAGAATACCGATGTCCTTGTGATTGGTGGACATGAACCAGCGGGTGAAGAACCCGCGTTGGTCGTGATGGTCGTCGTGGCCATGAACGGCTGCGTCTGCCATACCCGAACTCCCTCAGATATAGTGATCCGGTCCGGCAGACCGGCATTTCCTTTGGGTTGTTCTAGACCAGCCATGACGACCCGGCAATGCCCTAAGGTCGCCGGAAGGGCAGCTTTTGGTTGCAGAGCCTGCCTCCGGACCTAGCGAAAGACAAGAACCGGGATCTTGGAATGCGTCAGGATCCGGGTGGCCTGGCTGCCCATCACCACCGCAGCCATCCCCCGGCGCCCGTGCGAGGCCATGGCGATCAGGTCGCAGCCTTCGCCAAGCGCGGTGTCGATGATTGCCTGATAAGGATTGTCGTGCCACTTGTGATGCGTCTCGGCCCGGACGCCCGCCGCCGCTGCCTTGGCTTGCGCGGCTTTAAGAACCTTGCGGGCATAGGCCGCCGCATCGGCATCATAGCTGGCCCGGCTGCTTTCCACCTGCATCGCGTCGGTGCTGAGGATATGGAAGGGTTCTGTCACGGTGACGATGGTCACAACGGCGCCCAGGCTGGCGGCCAGGGCCAGCCCCTTGTCAACGGCTTGGCTGGCCAGGTCGGACCCGTCGGTCGGGATCAGGATATGCTTGAACATGGATGCTCCTCCTGCGGCGGCCTGGCACCATGGTGGCGCGGGCCTGGTTGCGCGAGGGAGGCTGGCACAAGGAAAGAAGGGAGGGATTGATCTGAATCAAGCGGGCCGACCCCAGGGGATCGGCCCGGCCAGGAACAGGCGCGGCTGCGTTACTGTGTCGCAGGCGATGCGCTGGCCAGATAGGCCGCGATATCGGCCTGGTTCTTGTTCAACTTGAAGGTCATCTTCGTGCGGGCCGAGGTATCGCCGGTCTTTTCCTGCACGAACTTGTTCGGATCGGTGATGTAGGCGGCCAGATCCTCCTGGGTCCAGACCTCGCCCGCGTCCTTCAGCGCGATCAGCGCCTCGGAATACTTGTAGCCTTCCTGGGCCGCTGCGGGACGCCCCACGATGCCATAAAGGTTCGGCCCGGTTGCACCGCCCTTCACGATGTCCTCACCCTCGGGCGACTGGATCATGTGGCAGGCCTTGCACTTGCGGAATTCCTTTTCGCCAACCGTGGCGTCGCCGGCATCCTGTGCCAGGGCTGGCATGGCTAGGGTTGCACCCATCAGGGCGCCGATGATCGCAAATCTCATTCTATCCTCGCTATTCCAAAGATCTTGGAAGTCCCAACCAACCTTCTTAAGCGGGAAAGGTTCGTTTGCCAGCCGTCAGAAGGTCGCATTCGACGAAAAATACCTATCCGAAGATCGGATCGAAGTTCCGCCGCAGCGCCAGATCCAGATCCGCCATGCCGACGGGCAGGCCCAGATCGACCAGGCTGGTGATGCCGTGGCCGCTGATGCCGCAGGGCACGATGCCGCCGTAATGGGACAGGTCGGGCTCGACATTGATCGCCATGCCGTGAAAGCTGACCCAGCGGCGCAACTTGACGCCGATGGCCGCGATCTTGTCGTCGCGCGTGCTGCCGTCGGGCAGGGGGGGCTTGTCGGGGCGCGGCACCCAGACGCCCACGCGCCCGTCGCGGATGACGCCGGCGACGCCGAAATCGCCAAGCGCGGCGATCACCCATGCCTCCAGCCGGCCCACGAAGGCGCGCACGTCCCGGCCGCGCCGGTTCAGGTCCAGCATCACGTAGACGATGCGCTGCCCCGGCCCATGATAGGTGTACTGCCCGCCCCGGCCCGTCGCATGGACCGGGAACCGCGCGTCCAGCAGGTCGCCGTCCCGCGCGCTGGTGCCTGCCGTATACAGGGGGGGATGCTCGACCAGCCAGACCAGTTCCCCCGCGCGGCCGTCGTGGATGGCCGCGACCCGCGCCTCCATGAAGGCCACCGCGTCGTCATAGCCGGTCAGTCCGCTTGCTGTAATCCAGTCCACCATGGTCCCGGGTCTGACCTGCCGCGCCTGCGCCGTCAAGCGGGTGCGAGAATCCCTCTTTTCAATCCTCCGCGGCTCGGTTATCACCCGCCGCACTGCCCGGATGCGGTCGTGGCGGAATTGGTAGACGCGCAGCGTTGAGGTCGCTGTTCCTTAACCGGAGTGGAAGTTCGAGTCTTCTCGACCGCACCATCTTTCCTTTACATCCCATCCTAGTAACCCGGGCTGCGGCCCGATGCGGATGAGGATGATGATGAAGATTGCCGTTGTTGGTCTGGGCTATGTCGGGTTGTCCAACGCCGTGTTGCTGGCGCAGAACTCGACCGTCGTGGCCCTTGATGTCAACGAGGCCCGCGTGGCCGCCGTTAACGCCCGCCAAAGCCCCATCGAGGACGCCGACATTTCCCGCTTCCTGGCCGAGCGTGAGCTGGACCTGACGGCCACCACCGACGCGGCGCAGGCGCTTGCGGGCGCCGATTTCGTCATCGTCGCGACCCCCACCAACTACGACCCCAAGACCAACGGCTTCGACACCAGCACGGTCGAGGCGGTCATCGCCCTTGCCCGCCGCCATGCGCCCACCACGCCGATCGTGGTGAAATCCACCATCCCGGTCGGCTTCACCAGCCGGATGAGGGCCGAAACCGGCTTTGACGGCATCATCTTCTCGCCCGAGTTCCTGCGCGAAGGGCTGGCGCTGCACGACAACCTCCATCCCAGCCGGATCGTGGTGGGCGACACGAACGACACCGCGCAGCGCTTTGCCGCGCTGCTGGCGCAGGGCGCGCTTGACCAGAACGTGCCCGTCCTGTTCACCAATTCGACCGAGGCCGAGGCGATCAAGCTGTTCGCCAACACCTTCCTGGCCATGCGTGTCGCCTATTTCAACGAACTGGACAGCTATGCCCTGATCCACGGCCTTGATTCCCACGCCATCATCCAGGGCGTCGGGCTGGATCCGCGGGTCGGCGACTACTACAACAATCCGTCCTTCGGTTACGGCGGCTATTGCCTGCCCAAGGACACCAAGCAGCTTCTGGCGAACTATTCCGCCGTGCCGCAGAACCTGATCGCGGCCATCGTCGATTCGAACCGCACCCGCAAGGATTTCATCGCCGAGCAGATCGTGGCCCGCAATCCGCGGACCGTCGGCATCTATCGGCTGGTGATGAAGGAAGGCTCGGACAATTTCCGGGACAGCGCGATCCAGGGGATCATGAAGCGGATCAAGGCCAAGGGCATCGGCTGCATCGTCTACGAGCCCGTGCTGCAGGACGACCATTTCTTCCATTCCCCCGTCGAACGCGACCTCGGGGCCTTCAAGGCCAAGTCCGACCTCATCATCGCCAACCGCCGCCATGACGATCTGGCCGATGTTGCGGACAAGCTGTTCACCCGGGATCTGCTGCAACGCGACATATGACCCCGGCCGCCAGGATATCCGCCGCAATCGAGGTTCTGGACCAGGTCCTGGCAGGCCAGCCCGCCGAGCAGGCCTTGCTTCGCTGGTCGCGTTCCAGCCGCTTCGCCGGTTCGGGCGACCGTGCGGCGGTCCGCGACCTTGTGTTCGAGGCGCTGCGCTGCCGCGACAGCCACGCGGCCCTGGGCGGCGGGCTGACGGGGCGCGGGCTGATGATCGGCGGCCTGCGCGCGGCGGGGCAGGATCCGTCGCAGGTCTTTACCGGCGAAGGCCATGCCCCGGCGACGTTGCGCCCCGAGGAAGAGCCCGCCAGCGCGGATGACATTCTCGACATTCCGGGCTGGATCCGCCCGCTGTGGGATGCGTCGCTAGGGCCTGCCGCGGAAGCCTTGGCCCGGCAGATGCGCCATCGCGCGCCGGTCTGGCTCCGGGTCAACCCGGTCAAGGGCGATGCCGCGGCTGCCATTCAGGCACTTGCGGGCGACGGGATTGAAGCGGAATCCGACGTGCGCCTGCCCACCGCCCTGCGCGTCACCGCAAACGAACGGCGGCTGTCGCAAAGCCGGGCCTATGCCGAGGGGCTCGTCGAGCTTCAGGATCTGTCGCCTCAACTGGCCTGCGCGGCCTTGCCCGTCTCGCCGGGCGACAGGGTGCTGGATTTCTGCGCGGGCGGCGGGGGCAAGATCCTGGCCGTCGCGGGTCGCGCGCCCGGGCTGGCACTGTCTGCCCATGATGCCGACATGTCCCGGATGCGCGATCTGCCGCAGCGGGCCCAGCGGGCAGGTGCGCGCGTGGATTTGGTCGGCAAGCCCAAGGGCCGCTTCGACCTGGTCATCGCCGATGTTCCCTGTTCGGGATCGGGCACCTGGCGCCGCACGCCTGATTCGAAATGGCGCCTCCGCCCCGAAGCCTTGGAGGACATTGTCGCCCTGCAGGCCCGGATCCTGCGCGAGGTCGCGCCCTTGGTGAAGCCCGGCGGCCATCTGGCCTATATGACCTGCTCGATCCTCGACTCCGAAAACGGCAGGCAGGTGGACCGCTTCCTGGCCGAAAACTCTGCATTCCACCAGGTGTCGCACCATCGGTGGACGCCGCTGGACGCCAGCGATGGGTTCTTCCTGTCGCTGATGGCCCGCGAATGAAGCGCATGAGCGCGCTTAACGCTCTGTTAAGCGGTGTGACGCTATCAAACATCCTGAAGGCTTGGAAAAGGGCTAAAGGGATGACCTTGGGGGAAACGCAGTCGGCGGTTTCGCGTAACGCGGCAGTGGCCCTGCCGCTTCTGATGCTGCCGGTGGTGATCGCCGCCGTTGCGGCCCTGGCCCTTCCGCAAAGCAGATACGGCATCCTGGCATTGGTCATCGGCACAATCGCGGTCGCCTGGTACATCCTGGGGGGCGTGATCTCGCTGGGCTACGTGCTGGACCGGCTGGCTGCGCGGCGTGCCCTGGCCTCGATCCGGCACGAGGTCGCCGCGGCACCGGAACCGATCTGGATCTGCGATTCGGACGGGCTGGTCGTGATGCAGAACGAGATGTCGCGCAGCGGCTTTGGCGATATCGCCGGCCAGAACATCCTGCGGCTGTTGTCCCAACTGCGCGCCGATGCGCAGGACGACCTGGGCGGGCTGGTCCGGCGCGCGGGCTATGTCGGCTGCGCGGATCTGGCCCTTGCCTCGGGAGATACGCTGACCCTCAGCCGGGCCGAGGATGCGCCCCTGCAGATCTGGTCCTATCACCGCCGCGGCACCCAGCCCGCTTCCGCCCCGCTGGCTGCCGAGGAAATTGAGACCGCCGACGACTTCGAGGCGATTCCCGTGGCCCTTCTTCGGATCGCGCCCAACGGCCATATCCGCCGCGCCAATGCCGCCGCGCGACGGCTTCTGGGGCCCAGCCTGCCGCAGGGACCGGACACGGTCCATATCGGCAGCCTGCTGGACGGCCCCGGCCGGCCCGCGGGCGAATGGATCGCCGAGGCCCATGCCGCGCGCCGCAACGACGGCCGATCCGAGGTGCTGCGCCTCCGCTCGCCTGACGATGCCGCCAAGGAGCAGCATTTCCAGGTCACGCTGGCAATGGATCCGGTCGAACAGCCGGGCCTGATCGCGGTCCTGAACGACGCAAGCGCGCTGAAGACGCTGGAAGCGCAGTTCGTCCAAAGCCAGAAGATGCAGGCCATCGGCCAGCTTGCGGGCGGCGTGGCGCATGACTTCAACAACCTGCTGACCGCGATCCGCGGCCATTGCGACCTGTTGATGCTGCGCCATGACAAGGGCGACCCGGATTATGCCGACCTCGACCAGATCGGCCAGAACGCCAACCGTGCTGCCGCACTGGTGGGCCAGTTGCTGGCCTTTTCGCGCCGCCAGCAGTTGAAGCTGGAAACGCTGGACCCCCGCGACGTGCTGGCGGACCTGACCCATCTGCTGAACCGCCTTGTCGGGGAAAAGATCGCCCTGGCCATCAGCCACGATTCTGCCTTGCGTGCGATCCGGGCCGACAAGCGGCAGTTGGAGCAGGTCATCATGAACCTTGTCGTGAACGCCCGCGACGCCATGCCCCTGGGCGGCAACATCGAGATCCGCACCGACATGGTTGCCATCGACGGCGATCTTGCGCGCGACAGGGTGTCCCTGCCCAAGGGCGACTATCTGCGCATCCGCGTCACCGATGAAGGCTGCGGTATCGACCCGGCGCTGCGCGACAAGATCTTCGAGCCCTTCTTCACCACCAAGCGCGTGGGCGAGGGGACGGGCCTCGGCCTGTCCACGGCCTATGGCATCGTCAAGCAGACCGGCGGCTATATCTTCTGCGACAGCGAGGTCGGCAAGGGCACCTGCTTCTCGCTCTATTTCCCGGCGCAAAGCGGAATCCAGCCGGTGATGCGGCCCGCGCCGGTGGCGGCAGCCGTCCCGCAACCGGTGCAGCGCGCCAGCGTGCTGCTGGTCGAGGACGAGGCCCCGGTCCGCGCCTTTGCCGCCCGCGCCTTGCGCCTGAAGGGCTACGAGGTCCATGAGGCCGCCAGTGCGGAAGAGGCGCTGAGGCTGCTGGACGGCAATCTGGCCGTGGACATCTTCGTGACCGATGTGGTCATGCCGGGCATGGACGGACCCAGTTGGGTCCGCGCCGCCCTCGAGGACCGCCCCGGCACGCGCGTCGTCTTCATGTCCGGCTATACCGAGGACATCTTCGCCGAAGGCCACGACCCTGTCCCGAACGCCGCCTTTCTGGCAAAACCCTTTACGCTCAACGAGTTGGTGCAGATCGTCGGGCGGCAGATGCAGGATCATCCGCGGCGTCTCGACTCCTAGGAACAGGCCCCGGCCCGGAGGTGCGATTCTTGGTTAAAAAAGGTCGAACGAGAAGCGAATCTGCTTGAAAATGAGCCGTTGGATACGCATCTAGGGTCAGGAACAAGAAGTGAACATGAACCCCCTCAAGGCCGGCAGATTGCCGTGCCGACCGGGCTGTGAAATAACGGTAAGGACCATATGGCACAGGCGAGCATCTTCGACATGAACGACAAGCGCAGCGCGGACAAGCAGAAGGCGCTCGACAGCGCCCTGGCCCAGATCGAACGCCAGTTCGGCAAGGGTTCGATCATGAAGCTGGGCAAGGACAACCCCGTGGCCGAGATCGAGGCGACCTCGACCGGTTCGCTGGGGCTGGACATCGCGCTTGGCATCGGCGGACTGCCCAAGGGCCGCATCATCGAGATCTTCGGGCCGGAAAGCTCGGGCAAGACCACGCTGACGCTGCATGTCGTGGCCGAGGAACAGAAAAAGGGCGGCGTCTGCGCATTCGTCGATGCCGAGCACGCGCTTGACCCGCAATATGCGCGCAAGCTGGGCGTGAACCTGGACGAACTGCTGATCTCGCAGCCGGACACGGGCGAGCAGGCGCTGGAAATCGTGGACACGCTGGTGCGGTCGGGCGCCGTCAGCCTGGTCGTGGTCGACTCGGTCGCGGCGCTGACGCCCAAGTCCGAGATCGAAGGCGACATGGGCGACATGCAGATGGGCAGCCAGGCCCGCCTGATGAGCCAGGCGATGCGCAAGCTGACGGCCAGCATCGGCCGGTCGAACTGCATGGGTTCTATGCCTCGGTCCGCTTGGACATCCGCCGCACCGGCGCCGTCAAGGACCGCGACGAGGTGATCGGCAACACCACCCGCGTGAAGGTCGTCAAGAACAAGGTCGCGCCGCCCTTCCGCCAGGTCGAGTTCGACATCATGTATGGCGAGGGCATCAGCAAGGTCGGTGAGTTGATCGACCTGGGCGTCAAGGCCGGCGTGGTGGAGAAATCGGGCGCCTGGTATTCCTATGGCGACGAACGCATCGGCCAGGGCCGCGAGAACGCCAAGCAGTTCCTGCGCGACAACCCCGAACGGGCCACCGCGATCGAGGACAAGATCCGCGCAAGCCACGGCCTGGAATTCGCGGCCGAAGGTGGCGAGGACGACAGCCTGAGCGAGGAGTGATCGGTCAGGCCGGAAATTGCAAAGGCGCGGCATGGCCGCGCCTTTTGCCATTACGGGGGTGCGGCCTAGAAGATCAGGGCCAGGATCCCGATCACGACCAGCAGGCCGATGATGAAGATGACGCCGATCGTACCGCCGATGAACTTGAGCATGTGAACCTCTTGCTTGTCCAAGGTAACGGGTGCGTGGCACCAGTTGTTCCGGCCAGCCGTCGCTGGACAGGAACCCGCGCGCCGGATAGACCATGCCAGCCCGGTGACGGCCGGTGTGCGACCCAGCGATGAAGGCCTGCCATGCCCAGTCTGAACGACATCCGATCCACTTTCCTGAACTTCTTCGAGCGTAATGGCCACAAGGTCGTCGACAGCTCGCCCCTGGTGCCGCGCAACGACCCGACGCTGATGTTCACCAACTCGGGCATGGTGCAGTTCAAGAACCTGTTCACCGGGGCCGAGACGCGCGACTACAAGCGCGCGACCACGGCGCAGAAATGCGTGCGCGCGGGCGGCAAGCACAACGACCTGGACAACGTGGGCTATACCGCGCGCCACCACACCTTCTTCGAGATGCTGGGCAATTTCAGCTTCGGCGACTATTTCAAGGAACAGGCCATTCCCTTTGCCTGGGAACTGCTGACGAAGGACTTCGGCATTCCCAAGGACAAGCTGCTGGTCACCGTCTATCACACCGACGACGAGGCCGCGAACATCTGGAAGAAGGTCGCGGGCCTGACGGATGAGCGGATCATCCGCATCCCCACCGACGACAACTTCTGGCGCATGGGCCCGACCGGCCCCTGCGGCCCCTGCACCGAGATCTTCTTCGACCACGGCGACCACATCTGGGGCGGCCCTCCGGGTTCGGCCGATGAGGACGGCGACCGTTTCATCGAGATCTGGAACCTCGTCTTCATGCAGAACGAGCAGTTCGAGGACGGCTCGATGCGTGCACTGGACATGCAGTCGATCGATACCGGCATGGGGCTGGAACGGATCGGCGCGCTGCTGCAGGGCAAGCACGACAACTATGACACCGACCTGATGCGTTCGCTGATCGAGGCTTCGGCTCATGCCACCAGCAACGACCCCGACGGGCCGGGCAAGGTCCATCACCGGGTGATCGCGGACCATCTGCGGTCCACCAGCTTCCTGATCGCGGACGGGGTGATGCCCAGCAATGAAGGGCGCGGCTATGTGTTGCGCCGGATCATGCGCCGCGCGATGCGGCACGTGCATATGCTGGGCGCGCAGGATCCGGTCATGCACAAGCTGGTGCCGGCCCTGGTCCGGCAGATGGGCGCGGCCTATCCGGAACTGACCCGCGCCCAGGCGATGATCGAGGAAACGCTGCGGTCCGAGGAAACCCGCTTCCGCCAGACGCTGGACCGCGGGCTGCGGCTGCTGGACGATGAGCTGGCCAAGCTGCCTGAAGGCGCGAACCTGCCCGGAGAGGCGGCGTTCAAGCTGTATGACACCTATGGCTTCCCCCTGGACCTGACGCAGGACGCGCTGCGCGAACAGGGCCGGTCGGTCGATACGGCGGGCTTCGACACGGCAATGGCCGAGCAGAAGGCCAAGGCTCGTGCCGCCTGGTCGGGTTCGGGCGACGCCAAGGATGCGGCCATCTGGCTTGAACTGGCGGAAAAGCACGGCTCGACCGAATTCCTGGGCTATGACACCGAGGAAGCCGAGGGGCAGATATTGGCCGTCGTGGCCGATGGCGCGGACCTGGGCGAGGCGACCGAGGGGCAGACCGTGTCCATCGTCGTGAACCAGTCGCCCTTCTATGCCGAAAGCGGCGGCCAGGTCGGTGATACCGGCCTGATCAAGACCGAAACCGGCGCGGCCCGCGTGACCGACACGAAGAAGGTCGCGGGGGTCTTCCTGCACATGGCTGAAGTGACCTTGGGCACCATCAGCCGGGGCCAGGGCGCCACCCTGTCGGTCGATCACGACCGTCGCAGCGCGATCCGCGCCAACCATTCGGCCACCCACCTGCTGCACGAGGCGCTGCGCCGCGCGCTTGGCGATCATGTCGCGCAGCGGGGCAGCCTGAACGCGCCCGACCGCCTGCGCTTCGACTTCAGCCACAACAGTGCCGTTTCCCCCGAGGAACTGGCCCGGATCGAGGCCGAGGTGAACGACTTCATCCGCCAGAACAGCCCTGTGGAAACGCGGATCATGACGCCCGACGACGCGCGGGGCCTGGGTGCGCAGGCGCTGTTCGGCGAGAAATACGGGGACGAGGTCCGCGTGGTGTCGATGGGCCAGCTTGCCGACAGCGGCAAGGGCGCGGACGGTCAGACCTATTCGCTGGAGCTGTGCGGCGGCACGCATGTCGTCCGGACAGGCGATATCGGCGCCTTCGCCCTGCTGGGCGACAGCGCCAGCAGCGCGGGCGTCCGCCGGATCGAGGCGCTGACCGGGCAGGCTGCCTTGTCGCATCTGCGCGATGCCGACCGGCAGCTGTCCGAGATCGCGGGCATCCTCAAGGCGCAGGCCGGCGACGTGGTCAACCGCGTCAAGTCGCTGGCCGACGAACGCAAGGCCTTGGCGAACGAGGTCGCGCAACTCAAGCGCCAGCTTGCCATGGGCGGCGGCGGCGCGGGTCAGGCGGCCAAGGATATCGGCGGCGTCAAGTTCATCGGCCGCCGGGTCGAGGGCGTGGGCGGCAAGGAACTGGGCGCCCTGGTCGACGAAATGAAGTTGCAACTGGGCAGCGGCGCGGTTCTGGTCCTGGCCGAGGCCGAGGGCAAGGCCACGGTCGCGGCGGGTGTGACGCCGGATCTGGTGGACCGGATCAGCGCCGTGACGCTGGTGCAGACGGCGACGGCCGCGCTTGGCGGGAAGGGCGGCGGCGGGCGGCCCGACCGCGCCCAGGGCGGCGCGCCCAGCCTGGCGGCTGCCGACGACGCCATCGCCCAGGTTGAAAAACTGCTGGAGGAAACGGCATGACTGCCCTTTGGATTGCCCATGTCACCGTCTCGGACCCTGAGGCTTACGCGAAATACGCGCAGGCGGCGGGTCCGGCCATCGCCGCGCATGGCGGTGTTTTCCTGGCCCGCGGTGGGCGTTTCCAGCAGATGGAAGGAAACGAGCGTCCGCGCAACGTGGTCGCCCGCTTTCCCAGCTTCGATGCGGCCATTGCCTGCTACAACAGCAGCGAATACCAGGCGGCGCTGGCCCACGCGAAGGGCGCATCGGAACGCGATCTTGTGATCGTCGAGGAAACGCCGCCGCCCGCGAAATAGGCTAGGCATATCATCCTTTCGTGGTATTTCTGTGACAAGAACAGAAACGCGAAGGGGCAGGGTCATGTGCCGTTGGGCCGCCTATGTGGGCCAACCGATTTTCCTCGAGGATATCGTCAGCCGCCCCGATCACTCGCTGATCCGGCAAAGCCAAGGGGCGCGGCGCTGCCTGACGCCGGTCAATGCCGACGGCTTCGGTCTGGCCTGGTATGGCGAACGTCCCGAGCCTGGGCTTTACCGCGACGTGATGCCCGCCTGGTCGGATCCGAACCTGCACAGCCTTGTGGCCCAAGTGCGGTCGGGGCTGTTCATGGCCCATGTCCGCGCATCGACCGGAACCGCGACCAGCCGCAACAACTGCCATCCCTTCGTGTCGGGCCGGTGGAGCTTCATGCACAACGGCCAGTTTGGCGGCTATGACGCCTTCCGCCGCGATGCCGACGTGATGATCCCCGACGACCTTTATCCGCACCGAAAGGGCGCCACCGACAGCGAGGCGCTGTTCCTGATCGCCTTGGGCGAAGGCCTGGACCATGATCCCAAGGGAGCAATGGAACGGGCTATTGCGAGGCTGGCCGATCTGGCGATGCGGCGGGGCTGCGCGCCCTTTGTCCGCGCGGCCTGCGCATTCTCGGACGGGCAGCGGCTTTATGCGGTCCGCTATGCCAGCGACGATCAGGCGCCCAGCCTTTATCACCGCTGGTCACAGACCCGGAACGGACGTGCCGTTGTGTCCGAACCACTGGAAACCGAGGAAAGCGACTGGATCGAGGTTCCGCCGGGCAGTTTCTGTGTCTTCGACCAGGGAAGCGTCTCGGTGCAGCCATTTATCCCGCAGTTGCAGGCGCAGGCTGCCTGATCAGCCTTGCGACGGGGCGTTGCGGGGGGCAGGGGGCGTGGCGTCGTTCCGGTCGGGCGCGGCAACAGCGGCATGATCCACCAGTCCGGGTGAAGCGGCCTGGGGCAGGTCCGGCACCGGCTCGGGCGCGCGCATGGGCGATGCGGCGGCCGGATATTCCGGCTGCGGCTGGCGTGCCATCGCCCCGGCTGCAACAGGTGCCATCGCCCGGCGGAAGACCAGGAGGTTGTGGTAAACGGTGCTGCGCCCGGTCAGGCCGCTGCGTTCTTCGGATGGCAGCACGTCGGCGCGGACATATTCCCAGCCATCCTTCGCCATCCGGTTCAGTTCCGCCGTCAGGGCCACGGCATAGCGGTCGCCGGGGGTCTTGGCATCCTTGGCCTTTTCGCCACGGGACGGCGCAGGAATGACGCTGTATTCGAACTGGCTCAAGGGATGCTCCTTCCCGGGCAGGACTTCTGCGTGACTGATGGTAACTTGGCGCCCCGGCGGTTGTTCCGCCAGGACCGAGGGGTCACATCCCCAGCTTCTGCGCCACCAGGTCGTTGACCGCCGCGGGATTGGCCTTGCCGCCGGTTGCCTTCAGCACCTGGCCCACGAACCAGCCCGCCAGCTTGGGATTGGCGCGCGCCTTTTCCACCTGGGCAGGGTTCGCGGCGATGATCTCGTCCACGGCCTTTTCAATGGCGCCCAGGTCGGTGACCTGGCGCATCCCGCGGGCCTCGACGATCTGGGCCGGGTCGCCGCCTTCGGTCCACAGGATCTCGAACAGATCCTTGGCGATCTTGCCCGAGATGTCGCCCCTGGCGATCAGGTCGATCACGCCGCCAAGCTGGTCGGCCGACACGGGCGAGGTGTCGATGGTCAGCCCTTCCTTGTTCAGGCGGCCGAACAATTCGTTGATGACCCAGTTCGCGGCCTGCTTGCCGTCGCGGCCCTTGGCGACCGCCTCGAAGAAGTCGGCATTCTCGACCTCGGCGGTCAGCACGCCCGCGTCATATTCCGACAAGCCCAGTTCCTTGACGAACCGCGCCTTCTTCTCGTCCGGCAGTTCGGGCATGGCGGCGGCGATGTCGTCCACCCAGGCCTGCTCGATGTCCAGGGGCAGCAGGTCGGGATCGGGGAAATAGCGATAGTCGTGCGCTTCCTCCTTGGACCGCATCGACCGGGTTTCGCCCTTGTCGGGGTCGTAAAGGCGGGTTTCCTGCACGACCGTTCCGCCATCCTCGATGATGGCGATCTGGCGGCGGGCCTCGTATTCGATCGCCTGCTGGATGAAGCGCAGCGAGTTCATGTTCTTGATCTCGCAGCGCGTGCCCAGGTGGCTGAAGTCCTGCGTTTCCTGATAGCGTTCATAAGCGCCGGGCGGGCAGACGCTGACATTCACGTCGGCGCGCAGGTTTCCGTTCTGCATGTTGCCGTCGCAGGTGCCCAAGTAACGCATGATCTGGCGCAGCTTGGCGACATAGGCGGCCGCTTCCTCGGGGCCCCGGATGTCGGGGCGGCTGACGATCTCCATCAGGGCCACGCCCGTGCGGTTGAGGTCCACGAAGGACATGTTGGGGTCCATGTCGTGGATCGACTTTCCCGCGTCCTGTTCCAGGTGGATGCGCTCGATGCGCACGCGGCGGGCGACGCCGGGGGCCATGTCCACGATCACCTCACCCTCGCCTACGACAGGGTGGTAAAGCTGGCTGATCTGATAGCCCTGCGGCAGGTCCGGGTAGAAATAGTTCTTGCGATCGAAGGCGCTGCGCAGGTTGATCGCGGCCTTCAGCCCCAGCCCGGTCCGCACCGCCTGGCCCACGCAGAATTCGTTGATGACCGGCAGCATCCCCGGCATTGCGGCGTCGACGAAGGCCACGTGGCTGTTGGGTTCGGCGCCAAAGCCGGTCGAGGCGCCCGAGAACAGCTTGGCGTTGGACGCGACCTGCGCATGAACCTCGAGCCCGATGACAAGTTCCCAATCCCCCTTCGCCCCGGCGATGGTCTTTGGCTGCGGCGCAGTGAAGGAAAGGTGGTCAAGCATCGGGAACCTCGGATGGGTCAAACGAGTTTTTCTGGTGCAGGCCTTTTAGGTCAGCGCGGTGGTGATGTCACGGGGGCCGCAGGGGCAAATCGTTTGGCGTTACACACGCGGCGAATCAGATGGCTGCCAGAAAATCGCGCGCAGATTGTTAATCCGGCGGCGTCAAAGGATGCCGTCGGCGGATTTCCGAGCATGGCGATTCCGGCCTTTGGCGTGTTGCCGCCGACGTTTTTCGCGCCGTCTTGCGGGAATTTCCGGCCGGGATATGGGAGTTGTTGTCGAAACAATCCCACGAGGACCGGATGCGCTCTGCGCTTGTGCCCCTTGCAGCCCTGGCTTTCCTGGCGGCGTGCCAATCCACGATGACCCCCCAATCCGAAAGCAAGGCTGCGGCGGATGCGCAGCAGATGCAGCTGGCCAACCAGCCCCCGATGCGGTGGGGCCAGGCCGCGGGGTCCGAACAGTGGACCAAGGCAACGCTTTCCGCCCTGGACCGGGAAGGGGTCACGATCCTGTCGCGCGTGCCGGGTGACATCGACGCCTTCTGCCCCAATTACGAACAACTGAACTCGACCGGCCGCAAGGCCTTCTGGGCGGGCCTGCTGTCGGCGGTAGCCAAGCACGAAAGCACCTACAACCCGCAAGCCAGCGGCGGCGGCGGGAAATGGCTGGGCCTGATGCAGATCGCGCCGGCGACCTGGCGCAACTATGGCTGCAACGGCAACATCAAGAACGGCGGCGACAACATGTCCTGCGCGGTCAAGATCATGTCCCGCCAGGTGGCGCGCGACAATGCGGTCGCCCATGACGGCAACGGCTGGCGCGGCATCGCCCGGGACTGGGCGCCCCTGCGCAACGCGTCAAAGCGCGCCGATATCGCCGCCTGGACCAGCAGCCAGAGCTATTGCCAGCCCAAGGCCTGAAACAACGGACAGTGATAAAGTGAAGGGCGGGATCTTCCCGCCCTTTGTCTTTTTCAGCGCAGGGCTGCCAGGATCCGCGCCCAGGACCGCGCGCCCTTGGCGAAGCTGCGGATGTCGTATTTCTCGTTCGGGGAATGGATGCGGTCGTCGTCGCGGGCAAACCCGACCAGCATCGAATCCATGCCCAGGATCGTCTTGAAGTCACCTGCAATGGGGATCGAGCCGCCGCTGCCGATAAAGGCGGCTTCTTGCCCCCACTCCTCGCCCAGGGCCCTCCGCGCGGCCGCGAAGGCCGGGTCCGAGGTGTCCATCACGCTGGCCGGGCTGCCGCCGTGTTCGTGGAACTCGACGCTGCAATCGGCGGGCAGGAATCCGCGGACATGGTCGCGGAAGGCCGCGCGGATCTTGGCCGGATCCTGCCGGCCGGTCAGGCGGAAGCTTACCTTGGCGCGGGCCTCGGCCGGAAGGACGGTCTTGAAGCCCTCGCCGGTATAGCCGCCGGTGATGCCGTTGATTTCCGCCGTGGGCCGGTTCCAGGCCATCTCGACCGGCATCCGGCCCTTTTCGCCGATGGGATCCGACAGGCCCACCCGGCCCAGCATTGCACCCGCGTCGAAGCCAAGGGATTCCCAGTCCCGGCGCAACTCGGGCGTCAGGTCGTCCACGCCGTCATAGAAGCCGGGCAGCGTGACGCGCCCATCTGCGTCCTTCAGCGCCGCAAGCGCCTGGGACAGCACCATGATAGGGTTCGCGGCAAGCCCGCCGAAGAGGCCCGAATGCAGGTCGCGGTCGGCGCCGCGGATCACGACCTCTTCGCCCACCAGGCCGCGAAGCTGGGTGACGATGGCGGGGCGGGTGCCGCCGAACAGTTCCGTGTCGCAGATCATCGCCAGCGAGACGCGCAGTTCGTCCGCGTTCTCGTGCAGGAAGGGCCGCAAGGACGGCGATCCGGACTCTTCCTCTCCCTCCAGCAGCAGGATCAGGTCGCTGGGCAGTTCGCCATGGACCTCGCGCCAGGCGCGGAAGGCCTCGATGAAGGTCATCAGCTGGCCCTTGTCATCGGATGCGCCGCGGGCGCGGATCACCTTGCCGTCGGCAGTATCCTCGATCCGCGGCTCGAAGGGCGGGCTGTCCCACAAGGACAGGGGATCCACCGGCTGCACGTCGTAATGGCCATAGAACAGCAGCGGCCGGGCGCCGCCCGGCTGCGAGCGCGCGACAACCATCGGATGGCCCGCCGTGTCGCGGACCACGGCCTGGAAGCCCAGGCCCGCCAGTTCGTCGCGCAACCATTCCGCCGCCGCCCGGACATCGCCCGCATGGCCCGGATCGGTCGAGATCGAAGGGATGCGCAACAAGGCCATCAGCCGGTGCAGGGCCCCATCCAGGCCTTCGTCCAGCTTTTGCAGAACGGCGTCCAATGTGCTATTATTCGACATATTGCCCTTTGTTTTCCCGAGTCGTTTTCTAAGTATTGAGGATGGTCCTTTGGTCGACATGCGACAATTTTAACCTGTCATCCCTGTCATTTGACATGTATCAACGTCGGACCGCGCGCGATCTGACAATGATTGCCCCCAGCCAGCTATGCAAGGGAACGCCCGCAATGAATTATGATGCCGCCCTGGACCAGGCTATCGGCCGGCTGCATGAGGAAGGCCGTTACCGGACCTTCATCGACATCGAGCGGGTGAAGGGCCAGTTTCCGCAAGCCGTCTGGACGCGCCCCGATGGCGAAAAGCAGGACATCACTGTCTGGTGCGGCAACGACTACCTGGGCATGGGTCAGCATCCGGCTGTCCTTGACGCGATGCACGAGGCCCTGGATGCGGTGGGCGCAGGGTCCGGCGGAACGCGCAACATTTCCGGCACCACCGTCTATCACAAGCGGCTCGAGGCCGAGCTGGCCGACCTGCACGCGAAGGAGGCGGCCCTGGTCTTTTCCAGTGCCTACATTGCCAACGACGCGACGCTGTCCACGCTGCGCAAGCTGTTTCCCGGTCTGATCATCTATTCGGACGAACTGAACCACGCCTCGATGATCGAGGGGATCAAGCGGTTCGACGGCGCCAAGCGCATCTTCCGCCACAATGACGTGGCCCATCTGCGCCAGTTGCTGGCCGCCGACGATCCCATGGCCCCCAAGCTGATCGCCTTTGAATCGATCTATTCGATGGATGGCGACTTCGGCCCTATCGCCGCGATCTGCGACCTTGCGGACGAATTCAATGCCCTGACCTATCTGGACGAGGTTCATGCCGTCGGCATGTATGGCCCCCGTGGCGCGGGCGTGGCCGAACGCGACGGGCTGATGGACCGCATCGACATCTTCAACGGCACGCTGGGCAAGGCCTTCGGGGTCTTCGGCGGCTATATCGCAGCCTCGGCCAAGATGTGCGACGCGATCCGGTCCTATGCGCCGGGCTTCATCTTCACGACCTCGCTTCCGCCCGCGATCGCGGCGGGGGCCGCGGCCTCGATCGCCTTCCTGAAGGGCGCCGAGGGCCAGCACCTGCGCGACGCCCAGCAGCTTCATGCGCGGATCCTGAAGATGCGGCTGAAGTCGCTGGGGATGCCGATCATCGACCATGGCAGCCATATCGTGCCGGTCCATGTGGGCCACCCGGTCCATTGCAAGATGCTGTCCGACATGCTGCTTCGCGACTATGGCATCTATGTCCAGCCGATCAATTTCCCGACCGTCCCCCGCGGCACCGAACGGCTGCGCTTCACCCCGTCGCCGGTCCACGCGCCCCGCCAGATCGACCATCTGGTCAAGGCAATGGACAGGTTGTGGTCACATTGTGCGCTCAACCGTCAGGAAATGAGCGCCTGACACATTCCACGGGTGAACTGCTCTCGCCTGCGTGATAAGCTCGCGTTAAAGAACAAAAGATATCGTTCGATTCGGACGGTATCTGGCATCGGGCGATGAGGCAGACAGAAAATGAGCAGGCTGCGGGCTGAGAACCCGGCAGAGGAGATTTCGCAGGTGGAGGAAGTGCATCATTTCCTCGACGATGACACGCGCCTCGGCGATCTCATGCGGGGCGAGCGGGCGACCTTGGGCAAGTCGCTGCTGGACGTGCAGCGCGAATTGCGCATCCGTGCGTCCTATGTTGCAGCGATCGAGAATTGCGACATCACCGCCTTTGACACGCCCAGCTTCGTGTCGGGCTATGTGCGGTCCTATGCCCGTTACCTGGGCATGGATCCCGACTGGACGTTTCGCCGCTTCTGCCTGGAATCCGGTTTCCAGCCGACGCATGGCATGGCCCAGGCGGCTGCCGGGCCAAAGCCCGCGCGACGGCCGTCCGACCCGGTCGAGGCCCTGGCCAATCCCAAGGCCCTGTTCATTCCGCAGCAGGAAAGCTTCTGGTCCGATATCGAACCCCGCGCTATCGGCGCCCTGCTGGTCCTGATCGCGCTGATCTGCGGCCTGGGCTATGGTGGCTGGGCGGTCCTGCAAGAGGTTCAGCGCGTGACGCTGACGCCGGGCGAGAATGCGCCTGGCGTGGTCACCGCGCTTGATCCGGTCGCAGGCGCGAATGTGTCCGAGCCGCCCCTGGACATGACGGAGACGACGGACCTTGCCCAAGCCCTGCCGCAGCCCGAGGGGCTTGACCGCCTTTACCGCCCGCAGGTTCTGGAAGCCCCCGTCCTGACGGCACGCGACGGACCGATCGCCGCCATCGATCCCGGTCTGACCCCCGCCGCCGGACCCGAAGATACGGCCCTGGCCCAGGCTGTCCCCGAAGCCGCGACCGCGATCCAGCGTGCCCTGGCCGAGGCCGGAGCGGTCCCGTTCGGCCCGCCCATGCCCGAGCAGGTCACGGCCGCCGCCATCACCGTTGCCCCCGACGCGCCCGCCCTGGAACTGCTGGCGGCGCGTCCGGCCTGGGTGCGCGTCACCTCGGCCGATGGGACGGTGCTGCTGGAAAAGATCATGGATGCGGGCGAACGTTTCACGCTGCCTTCGCTCGAGGAACCGCCGCTGCTGCGCACCGGCAATTCGGGCGCGGTTTATTTCGCGGTCAGCGGCCAGACCTATGGTCCCGCCGCGCCCGGCCCGCAGGTGGTGAAGAACATCAAGCTGTCGCCCGAGGACGTGACCGGCAGCTTTGCCCTGGCCGACCTCAACGCCGATCCCGAACTGGCGCAGATGATCGCGGTGGCCCAGGCAACACCTGCCACTGACGTGCAGACGTCGACCGAATAGGGTATTTTGATGCCGCAAGGGCCGGCGGCTAGCCCGTCGCCGACGGGTTCCTGGGCCGGCGACTTGGGGGATGTTCCGACCGAAGCGAAAGGGGCGATCAGTCGCCCCAGGTCCGCTCCAGCAGGTTGATCCAGTTCTCGCTGGCAATCTTGCGGATCAGTGCCTCTCCATAGCCATGCGCCTGCATCGCGCCGATCAGCGCGGGAAGGGCGGCCGCGTCAGGCAGGTCGCGCGGCATCAGTGCCCCGTCGAAGTCCGAGCCGAGCGCCACGCCATCCTCGCCCAGGATCGCAAGCAGGTGATCGAGGTGGCGCAGCATCGTGCCAAGACCTTCCAGCGGCAGGCGGCGGCCGTCTTCGCGCAGGAAGCTGGACGCGAAGTTCAGGCCGACCAGGCCGCGGCTTTCGGCGATCATGCGCAACTGCCGGTCGGTGAGGTTGCGGCTGCTTTCGCTGACCCGGTGGACGCAGCTGTGGCTTGCAACCAGGGGCGCGTCAGACAGGCGCGCCACATCGTCGAACCCTGCCTCGTTCAGGTGGGACAGATCCAGCATGATCCGCAGGCTGTTGCATTCCCGGACCAGCGTCTTGCCCGCATCCGTCAGCCCCGCGCCGGTATCGGGCGAGGACGGAAAGGCGAAGGGAACGCCGTGGCCATAGGCCGTGGGCCGCGACCAGACCGGACCCAGCGACCGCAGCCCCGCCGCGTGCCAAAGGTGCAGGGCATCCATGTCGGCGATCGCCTCGGCCCCCTCCATGTGCATGATTGCGGCAATGCGGCCCGCGGCAATGGTTTCGCGGATGCCGCGGGCCGAGGTGACGATGTCCAGCGTGCCGGTGCGTTCCAAGGCCTTCAGCGCCGCGGCCTGGGCAAAGGCATGGGGCAGGGCCTCGGCAAAGGGGATCTGGTCCGGCAGGGGCATGGCGAAGGGCGGGTTTTCCATCAGCGCCACGGCGGCCGCGTCGTTCGGCCCGTGGGGCGCCGGGATCCAGATCGCGAAGAACCCGCCGACCAGTCCGCCTGCCCGGGCGCGCGGCAGGTCCAGATGGCCGGTGCCGTCGCCGTCCAGCCAGACCTTGGGGCCGGACGCCACCACGCGTTGCAGGAAGTCGTTGTGGCCGTCGAATACAGGGATCATCCGTCGCTCCTTGGTTTGTGCCGACCATGCACATCCCGGCGCGCGCGGCAATGGCCGCGCTTTGCGGTGCCCGCGATTCGGCCTTAGGCTGGACCCGCAAGCCAGAGGAGAGCCAGCCATGCCCGACATCCGCCGCGATTTCGACGGCCAGACCGTCATCACCACCTTCGAGGTGACGCCGGGCAGCGCCCATGATGTGCTGGAACTGCTGACCGATGCCTGGGACCAGGTGATCCGCCGCCAGCCCGGCTTCGTGTCGGGCGCCATCCACCTCAACGACGCGCAAACCCGGATCGCCACCTATTCCCAATGGCGCGACCGCAAGGATTATCAGGCCATGCTTCGCCAGGACGAGATGCGCCGTCGCAACCGCGCGATCCATGCCATGTGCAAAAGCTTCGAGCCGGTAATGTACGAGGTCCAGGCCGTCTTCGACGACTGATGCTGCAGGTGCAGAAAGGCCGTGCAATGGCGACGCCCGGTCGCTAACCTTCCGGTGCGTCAAGCGGGGCAGGAGTATGCGATGGCAGGCAGGATCATCACGGTGGCGCAGCAGAAGGGCGGGTCGGGCAAGACCACACTTGCCGTCAACCTGGCCGTCAGCCTGCATCAGCGGGGGCATTCCGTCGCTCTGATCGACACCGATCCTCAGGGCAGCCTGGGCCGCTGGTTCATTGAACGGATCCAGGCGCAGGGAGAGGACGAGGCGATGGATTTCTCAACCTCGTCCGCCTGGGGGGCCAGCTATGAATCGGAAAAGCTGAAGAAGCGGTTCGACTTCGTCATCATCGACACGCCGCCCAAGATCGACAGCGACCTGCGCCCGGCGCTGCGGGTGGCCGATCTGGTGCTGGTGCCGGTCGCCACCAGTCATGTCGATCTGTGGGCCACCGAAGGCGTCCTGGAACTGGCGCGGCGGGAAAAGGCGCCGGTGCTGGTGGTGATGAACCGGGTCCGGCCCAACACCCGCTTGTCGGCCGACGTGGCGCAGAAGGCGGCGGAACTGGGCGCCGATGTCGCGGCCACGCAGGTCGCGAACCGGGTGCTTTACGCGGAAACGCTGGGCCAGGGCGTCGGCGCGATCGAACGCGCGCGCAGCGGCCCCGCGCGAAATGAAATTGCCGCGCTCACTGATGAGGTTCTGGCCACCCTCGGCTAGACCGGCAGGATCGCGGGACCGTCCGGCGTCTCGACCCGGCGCACGCCGATGCCAAAGGCGCGACGCAGCAAAGTGTCTTGCAGGACTTCCGCGGCAGGCCCATCGGCCAGCACATGCCCGCCCGACAGCAGCACAAGCCGCGAACAGAACCGCGCCGCGAGCCCCAGGTCGTGGATCGAGGCCAGCACCGTCCGCCCCTCGACCGCAAGATCGCGGAACAGGCGCAGGCAGGCAAGCTGCTGGGCCGGATCCAGCCCGGCGATCGGTTCGTCCGCAATCAGCAGGGGCGTGTCCTGCGCTAGGGCCCGCGCGATCAGGGCGCGGTTCTGCTCGCCCCCCGACAGGCGCAGGGCGGTGCGTTTGCGGAACGGCTCCAGCCCCATCCGGGCGATGGCGGCGTCAATGGCGGCCCGGTCGGCGCCGCTGCGCCTGCCGCCGGGCCAGGGGATGCGGCCAAGGGCCACCAGATCCTCGACGCTGACGGGCCAGGCGATCTCTCGGGCCTGGGGCAGATAGGCTGCGTGGCGCGCACGATCCGCAGGCGTCATCTGCGCCAGCGAGGACCGGCCCGTGAAGGGGATCAGGCCAAGCATGGCCTCCATCAGCGACGACTTTCCTGCGCCGTTGGGACCGATCAGGCCCACGAACTCGCCCTTGCCGATGGACAGGGTGACGCCGTGCAGGACGGGTCGCTTGCGGCGGGTGACGGACAGGCCGGCAAGATCAATGACCATCAGACGCGCCCCCCGCTGCGGGTTCTCCAGATCAGGTGCAGGAACAGCGGCGCGCCCACGATTGCGGTCAACACGCCCAGCTTCAGGTCACGATCCGGCACGATCAGCCGCACGCCGATGTCGGCCGCCAGCAGCAGCGCCGCCCCCCCAAGCGCCGAGGCCGGCAGCAGGACCGAAGGCCGCGCGCCGATCCAGGGGCGCAGGACATGCGGCACGACAAGCCCGACAAAGCCGATCGCGCCCGCCACCGCCGTGGCCGGCCCGACGATCAGCGCGGTGCCCGCGACCAGACGCCACCGCAGCGACGGTCCGGCAAGGCCCAGGGCCTGGGCCGCGGCCTCGCCCAGGGTCAGCGCGTCAAGCGCCCGCTGCGTGGACAGGATCAGCCCGGCCCCAAGGATCATCGGAGGCAGGGCCAGCCAGACATGCAGCATCGACCGGTCCGCCAGCGAACCCATCAGCCAGAAGATGATCTCGTTCGCGGCATAGGGATTGGGCGACAGGTTCAGCACCAGGGCCGTTCCCGCGCCCGCCAGGGCCGATATGGCGACCCCTGCCAGGATCAGCGTCACCGATCCGCCGCGCGGCCCCGCCAGTACGACCAGCAGGCCCACGCCCGCCGCCGCGCCCAGCAGGGCCGCCAGTGGCAGCGCCAGGACCGCGACCAGGGACAGGCCGGTCTGGATCGCCAGCACCGCCCCAAAGGCCGCCATCCCTGAAATGCCCAGCAGACCGGGCTCGGCCAGCGGGTTCCTCAGATAGCCTTGCAGCGCCGCGCCGGTCAGGCCCAGGCCCGCGCCGACGGCCAGGCCCAGGATCGCGCGCGGCAGGCGGATTTCGCGCATCACGATGGGCACCGGGCCGTCGCCGCCGAAGACCAGGTCCAGCAGCGACTGCACAACCGGCAGTCCCGCCGGGCCCGTCAGAAGCGACGTCGCGAACAGCACTGCGACCAGCAGCGACAGGGCGATGAACAGCGCCTTCATTCCAGCGACCTGATGGCCCGGGTCACCAAGGGTGTGCCGCAGGTCCAGAAAAGATCCCTGACCCGCGTCTTCACGGGCGCTGCGGCGGCAAGGGCGGGATGGCTCAGGATCGCCTCGCTGCGCGACTGGCCAGGCCAGTTGGTCCCGGTGACAAGGCGGTCGGGCCGGGCCATGACCAGCAATTCCAGCGGCAGGCCGGCCGTCACCGCGATGCCGTAATCGGCAGCGATGTTGTCATATCCCGCTGCCTCGAGGATCGCGCCGGCAAGGGTCTTGGTGCCCGAGGTATAGCCGTTCGCCGAATAAAGCGCGGCCCGTCCCCGATCCGCGGGGCGGGTGGCTGCGGCAAGATCGGCGTCAAAGCGGGCCAGCAGGTCGCGCGCACCCTCCTCGCGGCCCAGAAGCCTGCCCATGCGGGTGATCTCGGTCCGGATGGCGTCGAAATCCTCGGCCGGGGGCGGGGTCTCGACCCGGATGCCCAGACGGCGCAGCATCGAGAGGGTGGCGGGCGGGGTATAGGTTCCCGCGATCACCAGGTCGGGGCGCATGAGATAGATTTCCTCGGCCCGCCCGCTGTTGGGGACATAGGCTGCGGCCTCATCCGCCATGGGAGACAGCCGCGGATCCTGCGCAAGGCTGCTGACCGAAAGCAGCTGCCCCGGCGCGGCCAGCATCATCGCCAACTGGTCGCTGCACAGGTTCATCGACACCACGCGCTGCGGCGCGGCGACGACAGGCAGGGCGGCGGCAATCGCCACCGCCGCCGCCAGCATGGTGCTAGAACGACGCACGCAGCCCCGCATAGACCGCCCGCCCCGAGGTGCCATAGCCCCGGACCCACTGGTAATCCTCGTCGAAGACGTTCTCGACCCGCAGATATGCGGTTGCGTTGTCGCGGACAGGGTGGCTGACGCTGAGATCGACGGTGGTGAAGTCGTCGAGGTCGTCGGCGCGCCCCGCGACGTGCTGCAGGTCGATCGCCGCGGTGGTGCCGGTGGCAAACGTGGTCTCGGCGCCTAGGTTCAGGACCCGTTCGGGGACCTGGGCCCATTCCGGGACATCAGTCTGATTGTCGATAAAGGTATAGCTGGCCGTTAGCGCATGGCCCGCGCCAAAGGCATAGCGACCGTCGATTTCGACCCCGCGGCGGCGGGCGGTGCCTTCCCGCTGGGCATAGCAACCAGGCTGGCCGAACGGTCCTGTCGCCGCTGCGCATGTTGCCAGATCTTCGTCATAGCCGATCACGTTCTGTGCTTTTATCCAGAAGGCCGTCGCGCGAAGATAACTGTTCTCACCCCAGCTTTTTTCGACCCCAATTTCAGCCGATCGGCTTTCTTCGCGTTCCAGCGTAGGATCGCCATAGATGCTGAACAGTTCGTATAGGGACGGCGCGCGAAAGCCGTTACCGATGGCAAGGCGGAACAGCAGATCGTCGTCGGCGCGATAAACCGCCGCGACCCGACCCGAGGTGAATCCGCCAAAGCGTGAGTGATTGTCATGGCGCAACGATGTCGTGATATCAAATCGGTCGTTGACCGCAGCCGTGCTTCCCACAAAGGCGCCGCTAATGCGGGCATTGCCGTTGCCTTCGGCTTCTTCTTTCTCTGTATCGGCCCCAAAGTCGGCACGGATGCCCGCGCCGATATCGGTCGCGCCTTGCCAAGTTAGCTTTGTGCGGGTGCTTGCATAAGATGTCAAAAAGCCATCATAGAAGCTGTCCCGCTCTAACCGATACTGCGTCACGGCCAGTTCATGATCAACCGGGCCGGTGCTGAATTGCGCAAAGCCCCGCAGGCCGAAGGATCTGTTTTCAGTGTAATCGTTGCCGGGAGTTCCATAGATGTCGCCGAAGTAGAAAGTGTCGGTCATAAAATCATAGAGGCCATCGTCGAAATCGGCCCTGCTGTCCTGCCAAAAACCATTCACCCCAAAAACGACGCCATTCTGCAATTCATGCGCAGCAAAAACTGACAGGCGCGTCGCTTCATAACCATCATCTTCAAAGTTTCCGTCATCTTCATCGCTGGCGGAAAAGCCATCTGTGCTGACATGGCTTACCTGAAAGGCAAGTTCCGTGCTGGTTCGGCGCAGAGTCGCTCCATAGCTGGCAGTCAGGGTATCAAAACTGCCAGCCTCGATTTCGAAGTGGTGGTGCAACCCGTCTTCGGTCGGACGCAGGGATTGCAGAGACAGGACACCTGCAAGGGCGCGCGATCCATACAGTGCCGATTGTGTCCCTCGCAGCAGTTCGACGCGACCGATCCCTGAGGTGATCTGGCCGCCGATGTCATAGTAGGATTTCGGCGCGGCCGCATCCGAAACCTCGATCCCGTCGATAATGACCGGCAGATATTCTGCGGGGACACCGCGCACCTGAAGCTTGCCATTGGTCCCCAACGGCCCCTCCTGCCGCAAGGTCACCCCCGGCAGGCGGGTCAGGCTGCGCGACAGGGGCTGGCTGGCCCGGTCTTGCAGGTCCTCCTCGGTCAGCACAGACACCGAACTGCCCGAGCGGCTGAGTTCGGTCGGTTCGCGGTTCGCGGTCAGGGTCAGGTCGTCGAGGACGAAGGGCCTTGGTGCCGCGTCCTGGGCCGCGGCGGGCAGGGCGGTTGTCAGGGCAAGGGCCGCGGTCAGCGACAAAAGAACGGGTCTTGGCGTCACGAATGACATCCTTCCAGAAACCCGGGGCGCGAATGGCCCGGGCGCGATGCGGTTCGTCCGATGGAAATGCACCCCCGGACAGCGACACCACCACGACGGAAGTTTCCGTTTCCGGCGCGCCCCTCGCACGCCGTCAGGGTGATCGCGTTCGGCAGGTCTCCTGACTTGCGGGTCACAGCTTGGCCGGGCCTTCCCATCCCGCGCACGCGGGACAGTGGCGTTCATCCGGCCTCGCTCTCCGCTGACAGTTGCGGGGGCAGTCGCGGAATCGCACCGCGTTCCCTTTTAACCGGGACGGACCCGGAACCGAGGCAGCGCCGCCTTAGCTCACAAGGCCGTCATCAGGCAAGGGCAATCAACCCAGCGAGGCCACCCATTCCGGGACCGTGCGACCGGCGGGGCCGGTGATGCGGCGGTGGAAGTCGCGGGCGTTGGCGCTGCCTTCAAGGTTCAGCTCCAGGCACTCCACCCCCTGGCGCCGGGCGTGCTGGGCAAAGCCCGCCGCAGGATAGACATTGCCCGAGGTGCCGATCGCCGCGAACAGGTCGGCGCTTTCCAGGGCGTCCCAGATGCGCTCCATGTGATAGGGCATTTCCCCGAACCAGACGATGTCGGGCCGGGTGGCGGGGCGGGCGCAGGCGGGGCAGGAGTCGTCGGGCGACATCACGGGCGGCGCGGGCCAGCGATGGCCGCAAGCCGCGCAGAGGGCGCCCGACAGCGAGCCATGCATGTGGATCACCTCGGGGCTGCCCGCGCGTTCGTGCAAATCGTCGACATTCTGCGTGACAAGCGTCAGGTCGTGGCGCCGGGCCAGATCGGCCAGCGCCAGATGCGCCGCGTTGGGCTGCGCCCCGGCTGCGTCCTTGCGGCGCATGTTGTAGAAGCGATGCACAAGCGCGGGATCGGCGGCGAAGCCTTCGGGCGTCGCCACGTCCTCGATCCGGTGGCTTTCCCATAGACCATCGACGGCGCGAAAGGTCGCAAGGCCGCTTTCGGCGGAAATGCCCGCGCCGGTCAGGACGGTGATGCGCAAGGGCTTACCGGCAATAGGCCTCGGCCTGGGATGCGAACCGCTTGTAGCGCGCCCAGAAGGCATTGTCGCGGTCGCTCTTCGACATGCGGACCTCTTGGGCCTCGTGCGGGTCGCGGAAGAAGGACGCCGCGCGCCGCTGGTCGGACCTGGACAGCGTCTGGTTCGCGACCTGCTGGATGCAGGTGCACAAGGGCGCGTTGCCGCGTGCGCGGTCGGACCGGACGCAGGCGCTGTCGATGGGACCGGCGACGGCCAGGGGCGCGGTCATCATGATGGCGGCGGCCGCAATGACGATGCGGTTTAGCATGAACTGTCTCCTCGGGTTGCCTTTGCTGGCGGCGGGTGCCGGTTGTCCCGGTCTGCGATCCCGTCCGGCATCGATGCTAGCAGGAAGTGCCCGCCCGCTCAATCGCGAGTGGTGCGGGCCAGGTTCGCCCGCCTGCTCAAGGCCTTGGGCGGTCAGGCTGGGGAAACTTCGTATCCGGCCGCGCGAATCGCGTTGGCGGCCCGGGTCTGGTCCAGTCCTTCGACCGTGACGGTCTTGGCGGCCAGATCGACCGTGGCATGGCCGCCGGCCTCGGCGATGGCGGCCTCGACGGCGGCCTTGCAATGGCCGCAGGTCATGTCGGGAACGGTGAACGTCATGGCTTTACCTTGGGATTTGACAAGTCACTGCCAGCATGGTCCTGCATGGGCGCGGCGGCAAGACAAGAGGATGCGATGATCGACGCGATCGGACTGGATGCCGACGACACCCTTTGGGAAAACGAGACCTTCTTCCGCGTGACCGAGGGCGAATTCGCGGCCCTGTTGGGCGATTACGCGGACGGCGCCGACATCGCCAGCCGGTTGCTGGATGTCGAGCGCGCGAACCTTGCCCGCTATGGCTTCGGCATCAAGGGCTTCATGCTGTCGATGGTCCAGACCGCGATCGAGTTGACCGACGGGCGGATCGACGGCCGCGCCATCGGCCGCATCCTGGAACTGGGGCAGGAGATGCTGGCCCATCCGGTCGATCTGCTTCCCGGCGTGGTGCAGGCGCTTGATGCCCTGGCCGACCGGCGTCTGATCCTGATCACCAAGGGCGACCTGATCGACCAGGAACGCAAGATCGCCGCATCCGGGCTGGCCGAACGCTTCGACGCGGTCGAGATCCTGGCCGACAAGTCGCCGGAAACCTATGCTCGCGTCCTGTTCCGCGCCGATGTCGCGCCCGAACGCTTCGCGATGGTCGGCAATTCGATGAAAAGCGACGTGCTGCCGGTGGTGGAACTGGGCGGGCATGGCGTCTTCATCCCGCATGCGATGACCTGGGCCATCGAACATGCCGATGCGCCGGATCATCCCCGCGCGCACCGGCTGGACAGCATCGCGGACCTGCCCGGCCTGATCGCCCGGCTGGAGGCGGATCATGCATAACCTCCGCGCGGCCCTGCTGATGGTTCTGGCCATGGCCGCCTTTGCCTGCGAGGACGCGCTGCTGAAGGGCCTGACGGGCCGCATCCCCACGGGCCAGCTTCTGGCCGTGATCGGATTTGCCGGCATGGCGGTCTTCGGCCTGTGGATCGCCTTCAGCCCCGAAGGCCTGCGCCTGCGCAACCTGCTGCGGCCACAGGTGGCGCTGCGCAACCTGTGCGAGGGCGTCTGCGCCATCACCTTTGTCACCGCGCTTGCCACGGGGGATCTGTCCATCGCCTCGGCCATCCTGCAGGCGCAGCCCCTGCTGATGACGCTTGGCGCGGCGCTGTTCCTGGGCGAGCAGGTGGGCTGGCGCCGCTGGATGTCCATCGCGGTGGGCTTTGCGGGCGTCCTGCTGATCGTCAAGCCCGGCACCGCCGCCTTCGAGTTCAGTTCGGTCCTGGCGATCATCGCCGTGGTCACGCTTGCGGTCCGCGACCTGGTGACGCGCCGCCTGCCGCCCGAGGTGGGTTCGGGCCTGCTGTCGGCCGGGGCCTTTGGGTCGATGGGTGTCGCGGGCCTGGTCCTGCTGGCCGTCGGCGCCCAACAGCCCATCGCGCCCTCGGCGGGGCAGGGGGCGCTGATGGCGGCGACCCTGTGCTTTGGCCTTCTGGGCTATATCACCATGGTGATCGCCACCCGCATCGCCGAGATCGCGGTGATCGCGCCCTTCCGCTATTCCCGGCTGCTGTTCGCCATGCTGCTGGCGGTCGCGGTCTTCGGCGAAAGGCCCGATGCGGCGACGCTTCTGGGGGCGGCGCTGATCGCGGGCGCGGGGATCTATTCCATGTGGCGAGAGGCGCGGCTGCGGCGGGCGCAACTGGCCGCGCTGTAAGCTGCAAAATCCCCTTCCCGCAGGGCCAAAGCCCTTGTATAGCCCGGCCATGACCGAGCTTTCCCTGATCCGCAATTTCTCCATCGTGGCCCATATCGACCACGGCAAATCCACCCTGGCCGACCGGCTGATCCAGCTGACGGGCACTGTCGCCGAACGCGACATGAAGGCCCAGCTTCTGGACAGCATGGATATCGAGCGGGAACGCGGCATCACCATCAAGGCCAACACTGTCCGGATCAGCTATCCGGCCAAGGACGGCCGCACCTATGTGCTGAACCTGATCGACACGCCGGGCCATGTGGACTTCGCCTACGAGGTCAGCCGGTCCATGCGCGCGGTCGAAGGCTCGCTGCTGGTCGTGGATGCCTCCCAGGGGGTCGAGGCGCAGACCCTGGCCAATGTCTATCAGGCCATCGACGCGGGCCACGAGATCGTGCCGGTCCTGAACAAGATCGACCTGCCCGCCGCCGAACCCGACCGCGTCAAGGACAACATCGAGGAGGTGATCGGCATCGACGCACAGGACGCGATCCCGATCAGCGCCAAGACCGGCCTCGGCATCCCCGACGTGCTGGAAGCCATCGTGACGCGCCTTCCCGCGCCCAAGGGCGACCGCGACGCGCCGCTGAAGGCCATGCTGGTGGATTCCTGGTATGACGCCTATCTGGGCGTTGTCGTGATGATCCGCGTCATGGACGGCGTGATCCGCAAGGGCGACCGCGTGAAGATGATGCAGACCGGGGCGGTCTACGGCATCGACAAGCTGGCCGTGCTGACCCCGCAGATGGTGGACATCGCCGAACTGGGCCCGGGCGAGATCGGGGTCTTTACCGCTTCCATCAAGCAGGTCCGCGACACCCGCGTGGGCGACACCATCACCCATGAAAAGAAGGGCGCCGAGGCCGCGCTGCCCGGCTTCAAGCCAGCCCAGCCGGTGGTCTTCTGCGGGCTGTTCCCCGTGGACGCCAACGACTTCGAGGCCCTGCGCGACGCGATCGAGAAGCTGGCCTTGAACGACGCCTCCTTCAGCTATGAGATGGAGACCTCGGCTGCCCTTGGCTTCGGCTTCCGCTGCGGCTTCCTGGGTCTGCTGCATCTCGAGGTGATCCGCGACCGGCTGGAACGCGAATACGACTTGGACCTGATCACCACCGCCCCTTCGGTGGTCTTCAAGCTGCACATGCGCGACGGAGAGGTGCGCGACCTGCACAACCCCGCCGACATGCCCGACCTGACCCATGTGGACCATATCGAGGAGCCGCGCATCAAGGCCACGATCATGGTCCCCGACGAATACCTGGGCGACGTGCTGAAGCTGTGCCAGGACCGCCGCGGCATCCAGCTGGACCTGACCTATGCCGGCAACCGCGCCATGGTCGTCTATGACCTGCCCCTGGCCGAGGTCGTCTTCGACTTCTACGACCGCCTGAAATCCGTGACCAAGGGCTATGCCAGCTTCGACTATCAGATCAGCGAATACCGCGAGGATTTCCTGGTCAAGATGTCGATCCTGGTCAATGACGAGCCCGTGGACGCCCTGTCCATCATGGTCCACCGCGACCGCGCCGAGGCCCGTGGCCGCGTGATGGTGGAAAAGCTCAAGGAACTGATCCCCCGGCACATGTTCAAGATCCCGATCCAGGCGGCCATCGGCGCCCGCGTGATCGCGCGCGAGACACTGTCGGCCATGCGCAAGGACGTGACCGCCAAATGCTATGGCGGCGACGCGACGCGGAAAAAGAAGCTGCTGGAGAAGCAGAAGGCCGGCAAGAAGAAGATGCGCCAGTTCGGGAAAGTGGAGATCCCGCAGACGGCGTTTATTCAGGCGTTGAAGATGGATGGGTAGTGACTGACCCCAGCACTAAGACCGCATATAGTCATTAGGATTTTGGGTTTATGACAGAAACATTGATTGCAAAGTTGGATGGCGGTCTTGCGAGAACTGGTATGGTTCCTGCATTTGCTGCACTTGAAAGTGCTGAAGCCTTTTCCCAAGCTGTAAGTGTTATCATTCACTACGCTAGAAGTGGAGAGGTTCGTCGTAAGCGTATCAAGGACCTTGAGTCGGATCTACTTCTAGTTGGGACTCGCGAAGGTTCTTTTGAATTTATCTTTCAATATGCTGATCAGGCAGAACACCTTGGCGTTTTTGCAGCTAATGCTGTCGCAGGTGGAGTAACTTGGGATCTAATTAAACGGGTTTTTCTCACGGCAACCGGCCAACTGAGGCGCGAGCGTGTTGAAGAACTGGATGACAAGGTTCCGTCGGGAGACTTTGGTGCCCTGGTTCAGGCAACAGAACCAGCTATTCGCAAGGCGCATAATGTCATCAATCATGGATCTGGAAACATAACAATTTTTGTTAACGGAGATGATAATTCGATCCAGTTGAGCGGCGAAACAAAAGCCTACATGAACGAGGAAGTTTTTAATAACGAAGTTAGGTCCCAGCGGTTTCTAGTCACAAGCTATGATGGACGAAATAGGACCGGACGAATGTTCGATTTGGAAGCTGAGCAAGCGTTTACACTTGATCTGCTGGCTGATGCGGATCGTGAGAGCTTGGAGACGATTGTTGCGGCTGCGGGGGCATTCGCTTTGCGTGAAAAAGGCAAGTTTGATGCAAAGATGGAGGTGGTAGCTCGTTTCACATCCATTGACACAATGGATGGTCGTGCAAAGAGACTTAAAGTCTTAGCAGTCCGACGAGATTATAGCGACCTTGGCCCTGACGATGATGATGATTTGCTGCTTGATGAGTAATTGACACAGCAAGCGTTGGGTGCGTGCTTGCACGCACCGCTTCCTCGCCGCCGTCGCCAATGGTGCGTGTGAACACGCACCCTACGGGTTGCACGATCATCCGGGCGGTCTGCTCGCCCACTCTATGACCCGTTCCTCCCACCTCACCGACACACGGTGCGTGCAAGCACGCACCCTACGCCACCTTTCCGGCGGCCTTGTCGCGGTGGAATGACGAATACGGCCAATCCTCGGGCCGTTTCACATATCCATGTTTCACCGGATTGAACCAGCAATACCGCAGATGCGCCGCATGATCCTCGTCATGGCGGATATGATGTTCCCAGAACCGGCGCTGCCAGATGCCGCGTTCCTGCCGGGCGACATGGCTGCCGCGTAACGGTCCTGCTGGCAAGCCCCGAGAGAAGCGCGCCTTGATCAGCCGCCACTGGGTCGAATAATTGCAATCCCATCGGGCAGGCGCCAGAGGCAATGCAGGTGATCCGGCAGCACAACCCATGCATCCATCCCGAACGGCCGTTCCGCCTGCGTCGCCCTGACCGCCTCGCGCAGGCGATCAACCTCATCGACCAGCAGCCGACTGTCCCGCTGCGCCAAGGCGACGGTGAAGAAGATCGGGACGCCGGGCAGGCGGGGGCGGAGATAGCGCAACATGCGCCAACATCGCGCGCCTCGGTTTCCGGTCGGTTAACGGCGACCGATAAAAACCGAGGCATTTCGGGCATCGCCCGCAGCCCCTGCCGTGCTAGCCTGCAATCCTGTCGCTTAACGAGGATGCCATGCCCAGCCTTTCGCCCGCCCTGTCCGCCGTCGCCGAAAACACCGCCGATCACGCGGCCATTCAGCTGTCGCTGGAAACGGTGCGCGAAACGCTGGGGATGGAGGTTGCCTACCTGTCCGAATTCATGGACAGCCGCGCCGTCTTCCGCGCCGTCAGCGCCCCAGGGCTCGAGGCGATGATCCAGCCCAGCCAGAGCATGGATCTGCGCGAAATCTATTGCAAGCACATCATCGACGGCAATCTGCCCCGCCTGATGCCCGATACCAGTCGCCACAAGATCGCGACCGACCTGCCGATCACCCAGATGATCCCCATCGGCAGCCACCTGTCCGTGCCGGTCCATCGACCCGACGGCAGCGTCTTCGGCATGTTCTGCTTTCTCAGCCGCCAGCCGCGCCCCGACCTGACCGAGGACGCGCTTCACCTTGTCGAAACGCATTCCAACCTCGTGGCCAGCCGCCTGGGAACGCTTGCCGGCTGAACGTCAGTCGAAATAGGGCACGATCACCCGACAATAGCTGCCTACTGCCATCGCGGCCGGGATCGATCCGTCCCTTTGCCCGCTGCCGAATTGCGACAGGCCCGCGCCCTTGGCCGCCTTGGCGGGATCCAGCGTGAAGATGATCCCTTCCCCCGCCCCCCGCGGTTTGGGCGAGGCACGCCAGATGCGGGTCTTGCCGGGCAGCCCAAGGGCCCGCTGCGCGAAATCGCCAGCCGCGCACCAGTAGTCCGTATCGGCACGCCGCACATCGTGGATGACCGAGATCTCGGATGGGCCGGTCTGCACCGCCGTCATGCCGTTCTGGGCGGTAAAGGCCTGTGCCGGCAAGGGCAGCAGCAGCGCCGCGAGAAACATCAGTCGCATCGCAATCTCCTGTCCACGCAAGGATGCCGGAAGGTTCAAGGGCGGCCCCGGAAGGCCGCCCCTGGATCACATAGCCTCGGCCGTTTCCTGCTGGATCACCTGGCCCGCGGTCGAAACATCGCGGCCGATCCCCTGTGCCGTCTGGCAGCCTGCCAGCGTCATCATGGCAAGAATGGCGCCAAGGCCGATCAAGGTCTTCTGCATCCTTCTACTCCTTTGCACGATCTGCGACCGAACGCGGTTTGGCGCAGCGGGTTCCGCAAGGTCAGAAGGCGACGCCGGACCACAGGCAGACATTGGCATAGGGGGTGAACTCTCCGGTGCGCACGACGGCGTGGGCCTGGCCGGTCAGGGCCTTGAACGCCTGGTGCGCGACCTGGCGGGTCTCGCCCAGGTCACGGCCACGCAGTGCAGCGTCCAGATCGCCCGAAGCCTCGTCGGCCCAGGCCGCGCGTTCGACGACCATCTCGGCCAGAACGGCATCCAGCACGTCGAAGAACCGCGGCACACCGCGCGTCACGGCCAGGTCGATGCAGCGCACGCCCGGCGGGACGGGCAGGCCCGCATCGCCGATGACCAGCAGGTCGCCGTGACCCATCGCGGCGATAAGTCCGGACAGTTCCGAATGCAGCAGCTTCGTGCGTTTCATCGATCAGGCCTCTGGCAGGGTTTCGTTCAGATAACGGATCATGTTGGCGCCCATGACCTTGGTGATCTGATCCTCGGACAGTCCCTCGTCCATCAAGGCCTGGGTCAGCGCCGCAAGATTGGCCGCGTCGAACGGTACGCCGACCGAACCGTCGTAATCCGATCCCAGCGAAACGTGATCCTCGCCCACCAGGTCGATGGCGGCAACAATGGCTTCGGCGACATGGGCAGGCGTCGCGCCACAGACCACGTCGGCCCAGAAGCCGATCCCGATCACGCCGCCCTTTGCCGCGATCTGGCGCACCAGGTCATCGTCCAGGTTCCGGGCGCTGCCGCAATGGCCATGGATGCCGGTATGGGACAGGATCGGCCGAGCCTCGGGGATCGCCAGCACGTCCTGCACCATCAAGGGCGAGGCATGGGCGAGGTCGATCACCATGCCGCGGTCGATCATGGCCTGAACAACCTGCCGACCGAAATCCGACAAGCCCGACCCAGAGCCGCCTTCGCCGTGCAGGCTTCCGCCCAGTTCATTGTCGAAGAAATGGGTCAGTCCGATCAGCCGGAAGCCGGCCTCATGCAGAACGTCAAGATTGGCGATGTCCCCTTCCAGCGGGTGTCCGCCTTCCGACCCCAGAAGGGCGCCCAGCACGGGCTTCCCGCCGGCCCGCTCATCCAGCACGGCTTGCAGATCGCCACGCGTGCGGATCAGCCGCAACCGGTCCGGCGCTTGCTCGGCGGCCCGGGCAAGGGCCTCGGCCTGCACCAAGGCCCGCTCGCGCAGCGAGAACCAGGACCGCACCGGGCGCAACTGGCCCATGAAGAGCGGCGTGATATTGTCCGCCGCCTCGGTGCTGTTCTGGTCATAGTTCTGGCCGCGCGGACTTTTCGTGACGGTGGTGAAGACCTGCACCGCCACATTGCCTTCAATCAGGCGCGGCACGTCGGTATGGCCGCGATCGGCACGGCGCAGGATGTCGCGGTCCCACAAAAGCGCGTCGGAATGCCAGTCGCCGATCACCAGCCGGTCATGCAGCGCCTGCGCCTCGTTCGACACCGGCCAGCCTTCGGCGGGCATCCGCAGCGGGTTCAGTGCCCGTTCGACATAGCCCGGCGCAAGAACAAAGAAGGCCGCCGCAGCCACGACCACCAGCACCGCCACAGCCACAAGGATCCGTTTCAGCATCGCCACCATCTTCTGTGCAAAAATATCCGCGGGGAAATCCGCGCAGCGGATGGGGGCGGCACCCCCTATGCCTCCAATGCCTCAAGCTCGTCGATAAAGCCCTCGATCATGGACAGCCCCTTGTCCCAGAACCGGGGGTCCGAGGCGTCCAGCCCGAAGGGGGCCAGCAGCTCCTTGTGGTGCTTCGATCCGCCGGCGGACAGCAGGTCGAAATACTTCCCCTGGAAATCGGGCAGCCCAGCCTCGTAGGTGGCGTAAAGCGCGTTCACCAGCCCGTCGCCGAAGGCATAGGCATAGACGTAGAAGGGCGAATGCACGAAATGGGGCACATAGGTCCAGAAGGTCTCGTATCCGGGCATGAACTCGAAGACCGGCCCCAGGCTTTCGTGCTGCACCGACATCCACAGCGCATTGATGTCGTCGGGGGTCAGTTCCCCTTCGGCGCGCGCCGCGTGCAGCTTGCATTCGAAGTCATAGAAGGCGATCTGACGGACGACCGTGTTGATCATATCCTCGACCTTGCCGGCCAGCAGGGCCTTTTTCTCGGCCGGGTCGGTGGTCTTGGCCAAAAGGGCGCGGAAGGTCAGCATCTCGCCAAAGACCGACGCGGTTTCCGCCAGCGTCAGGGGGGTGGATGACAACAGTTCGCCCTGGCCTGCCGCCAGACGCTGGTGGACGCCGTGGCCCAGTTCATGGGCCAGCGTCATCACGTCGCGCGGCTTGCCCAGATAGTTCAGCAGGACGTAGGGATGGACCGTCGTCACGGTCGGATGGGCGAAGGCGCCCGGCGCCTTGCCGGGGGTGACGGCGGCGTCGATCCAGCCCTTGTCGAAGAAGGGCTCGGCCAGTTCCGCCAGCCGGGGCGAAAAGCCCCCATAGGCATCCAGCACGGTCTGGCGCGCCTCGTCCCAGCCGATGGTGCGGGCAGGGGCGGTCGGCAGCGGCGCGTTGCGGTCCCAGACCTGCAGCTTGTCCAGGCCCAGCCATTTTGCCTTAAGGGCATAGTAACGATGCGACAGGCGCGGATAGGCGGCAGTGACGGCATTGCGCAGCGCCTCGACCACCTCGGGTTCCACATGGTTCGACAGGTGACGGCCATGCTGGGGCGTGGGCATCTTGCGCCACTTGTCCTCGATGGCCTTCTCCTTGGCCAGGGTGTTGTGGACCCGCGCGAACAAGGTGACGTTCTTGCCAAAGACCTCGGCCAAGGCATGGGCGGCGGCCTCGCGGCGCGACCTGTCATGGTCGGTCAGCAGGTTCAGCGTGGCTTCCAGGCCCATCACCTCGCCATCGACCTTGAACTCGAGCGCGGCGGTGGTTTCGTCGAACAGCCGGTTCCAGGCAGCGGCGCCGACCACGGACGCGTCGTGCAGGAACTGCTCCAGCTCGTCGGAAAGCTGGTGGGGCCGCATTGCCCGCATCCGGTCGAACATCGGCTTGTAGCGCGCGGGACCGTCGGCTGCCGCAAAGACCGCTTCATAGGTCGTGTCGGGGATGCGGTTGAATTCCAGGCTGAAGAAGACCAGCGGCGTGGTGATGTCGGTGATGCGGCCCTGCAGGTCGCCCATCATCTTGGCCCGCGCCGGATCGGTCGTGTTCTGGTAATAGCGCAGCCCGGCATATGACATGATCCGCCCGGCGGTGATGTCGATGCGCTGATAGGTTTCGATGCAGGCCAGCATCTCGGCCGGGGTCAGGTCGGCCAGCTTGCCCTGATAGCGGGCGGCGAAAGCCGTGACTTCGGATTCCAGCAGGGCGATGTCGGCAGTCAGTTCGGCGGAATCGGGCGCGGGATAAAGGTCGGTCAGATCCCACGTTGGAAGGTTTCCAAACTCGCTGCCCGAGACCGGCTCGCGCGCATCGTAAATCGGTTGTCCTGCCATGCGGATTCCTTTCATGCTTGTCACAGATGTAACCCAGCCTGACCGTTCCGCAAGGCTGACCGCGCCTAAAGGGCGGCGAAAGCCGGGGCGTGGCGGATGGCGGTGCCGCGGGGCAGATCCCCGATCATCTGCAACCCTGGCCCGGCATAGGGGGAAACCAGATCGGCAGGCAGAAAACCCAGCGGTCCGTAATAGGCCGGATCGCCCAGCACCACGACCGAGGCTTCATCGGCCCAGGACACGGCCTCGCGGACCAGGGCCGTGCCGATGCCAAGCCGCTGCGCCTTTGGCGCGACCGCGACGGGGGCAAGCGCATGGGCGGGGCGATCCGCCGACAGGGGCGACAGGGCGGCATGGCCAAGGATGGTGCCACCGGCATCGGCCACCAGCGACAGCGACAGGTCGCCATCTGCGCGCAACCGGCGTACCAGTTGCGCCTCGGCCTCGCCGTCAAAGGCTTCGCGCAGCAGGGCGTCGATGGCGTCCAGATCCTGCCGGGTTTCGCGCCGGATGACCGGGATCACCTCGAGGCGGTGAAGATCGCGGGTGATGCCCGTACTGTCGCGGCCCCAGTCGCTGGCCCTTGTCCTTGCACCATGCGCGGCAAAGGCATCGGCGTCGAGAAACAGTTCGGACAGGTTCCAGACCAGCGGATCTTCGTCCTGCCACATCTCGAAGCGCAGGCAGCCCGGTTCCTCGCGGCTTTGCCGGATGTGATCGGGCAGCAGCGACAGGGCCGTCATCATCTGCCCTGCATCAGCACAGATCAGCCGCCCCGTCACCCCCAGCATCGGCGCCATCATCGGCACGGGCGTGCCCTTGGACTCGTGATGGTGGCGGGGGTGGTGGTGGTGGCCGCAGGCGCAGGTCATGATGGTCCTTTCGATGCCTCAGATGGTCATTCCCATTCGATCGTGCCCGGCGGCTTCGAGGTGATGTCATAGGTGCAGCGGTTGATGCCCTTGACCTCGTTGATGATGCGGGTCGCGGTCTCGCCCAGGAACTCGTGCGTGAAGGGATAGTAATCCGCCGTCATCCCGTCCACGGATGTGACAGCCCGCAGCGCGCAGGCAAAGTCATAGGTGCGCCCGTCGCCCATGACGCCCACGGTGCGGACCGGAAGGATGGCGACAAAGGCCTGCCAGATCTCGTCATACAGGCCGTGCCTGCGGATCTGGTCGATGAAGACGGCATCCGCCCTGCGCAGGATGTCCAGCTTTTCGCGGGTGATCTCTCCGGGGCAGCGGATGGCGAGGCCGGGGCCGGGAAAGGGATGGCGGCCGATGAACTTGTCGGGCAGGCCCAGTTCGCGGCCCAGGGCGCGGACCTCGTCCTTGAAAAGCTCGCGCAGGGGCTCGACCAGCTTCAGTCCCATCTTCTCGGGCAGGCCGCCGACATTGTGGTGCGACTTGATCGTGACGGACGGGCCGCCGCTGAAGCTGACGCTTTCGATCACGTCTGGATAAAGCGTCCCTTGGGCCAGGAACTCGGCCCCCTCGATGGCGGATGCGTAGCGCTGGAACACGTCGATGAACAGCCGCCCGATGGTCTTGCGCTTGACCTCGGGGTCGCTGACGCCTTCCAGGGCGCCCAGGAACAGTTCGGATTCGTCGGCGTGGATCAGCGGGATGTTGTAGTTGTCGCGGAACATCGTCACGACTTCCTCGGCCTCGTTGAGCCGCAGAAGACCGTGGTCCACGAAGACGCAGGTCAACTGGTCGCCGATCGCCTCGTGGATCAGCACTGCGGCGACCGAGGAATCGACTCCGCCGGACAGGCCGCAGATGACCTTCTTGTCGCCGACCTGTTCGCGGATCTTGCGGATCGCCTCGTCGCGATAACCGGCCATGGTCCAGTCGCCGGTAAAGCCGGCCAGCCGGACGAAGTTCTCCAGCATGGTGCGGCCGCGCGGGGTGTGGTGGACCTCGGGGTGGAACTGCACGCCATAGAAGCGGCGCGATTCGTCAGCGATCATCGCGAAGGGCGCATTGGGCGAGACGCCGATCACCTCGAAGCCCGGCGCAAGCGCGGTCACGCGGTCGCCATGGCTCATCCAGACCTCCTCGCGACCCGCATCGAACAGGCCCGCGAAGATGCCGTCGCCCTTGTGGCCCGGGGCCGGGGCGATGAAGGCGCGCCCGTATTCGGCGTGGTGCCCTCCTTCGACCGCGCCGCCCAGCTGCTCCATCATCACCTGCTGGCCATAGCAGATTCCGAAGATCGGCACGCCCAAGTCAAAGACCGCCTGCGGGGCGCGGGGGCTGCCCGTGCGCGTCACGCTGTCCGGTCCGCCGGACAGGATCACGGCCTGCGGATTCAAGCCGCGCAGGATGTCGTCCGTCAGCAGGTTGTATGGGTGGATTTCGCAGAAGACGTTCAGCTCGCGCAGGCGGCGCGCGATCAGCTGCGTCACCTGGCTGCCGAAGTCGATGATAAGAAGGCGCTGATGCTGGGTCATGGATGCGCTTTAAGCGCGCCCATGCCGCCGCGCAAGGGACTTGGCGGCAGGAACTGCCCGGCGCGCGCCGGCGTTGGCCCGGGCAATAGCCGGGGTTTTCATGTCCACCTTCCGCATCCTTTCCACCGCAGCCGCATTGGCGGCACTTGCCGCCTGTCAGCAGGGGGCGGAACTGGAAATGCCCTGGGGCCGGACCGCCGCCCCCGCAGAACAATCCCTGGCCGCGCAATGCGCCTCCGATCCCACGATCAGCGCCCAGCTTGACAGCGCCGTCAACGCGGCGCGGCAGGCCGAGGGCAAGACCCTGCTGGACAGCGCCCCCCTGCTGGCGCAGGCCGCGCAAAGCCATGCCTGCGACATGGCGCAAAGGGGGCGGCTGGATGTCGAGGGATCGAACGGGTCCAGCGTCGTGGACCGGGCGCGGGCGGTCGGCTATCCGGCCTGCGGCGTGGTTCAACTGGTCAGCCGCGGCGGCGGCCCGGCCCAGGCAGTCAGCGGCTGGCTGGGGACCGAGGCGCAGCGGACGGAACTTCTGGGCCAGACCAGCCGCCAGGTTGGCAGCGGGTCTGCCCAGGGCGCGGGCGGGATGACCTATTACAGCGTCGTTCTGGGCGACAACTGCGCATGAAAAAGGGGCCTTGCGGCCCCTTTCCTTATTTTTCGGGAACCAGGCCCCGTGGCGCGAAGCGCAGCACCATAAGCAGCACCAGCCCCATCGCGATAAAGCGCATATGCGGCGCGCTGCCCAGAAGATGCGCCTTGATGTCGCCGTCGGGCAGGGGGCCGACAAGGACGCCGATCAGGTTCGGGCCCCAGACTTCGGCCTTGATCCACAGGAACCAGATCAGCACCGCGCCCAGCACCGAGCCCCAGTTGTTGCCGGACCCGCCCACGATCACCATCACCCAGATCAGGAAGGTATAGCGCAGCGGGTTGAAGCTGGTCGGCGCCAGCAGCCCGTCCAGCGTGATCATCATCGCGCCCGCGACGCCGATCACAGCAGAACCCAGAACGAAGACCTGCAGGTGGCGGGCGGTGACGTCCTTGCCCATCGCCTCGGCCGCGGTTTCGTTGTCGCGGATGGCGCGCATCATCCGCCCCCAGGGCGATTTCAGCGCCAGTTCGGCCAGAAGGATGATGACCAGCAGCACCACCAGGAACAGCGACATGTAGCACAGCTTGACCCAGATGCCCGAGGCCTCGGCCACGCCGAAACCCCAGCCGGCGGCGAAGTCGGCAAAGGCCGGGTTCTGCTGCAGTTCGGTCTCGTAGGGGACGGGCCGGGGGATGGCCGCGATGTTCTTGACGCCGCGGGCCAGCCAGTCCTCGTTGCGCATGACCGCCACGATGATCTCGCCGATGCCGAGGGTGGCGATCGCCAGATAGTCCGAGCGAAGCCCAAGCGCGACCTTGCCCACCGCCCACGCGGCGGCTGCAGCGAATGCGCCGCCGACCAGCCAGGACAGCAGGATCGGCAGGCCCAAGCCGCCGATATTGCCGGTGCGGGCCGGGTCGTTTGCCTCGATCGCGGTGACGGCGGGGTCGAACAGCCAGCGATAGGCGACAAGGCCCACCAGCAGGACAAGTGCGACGGTCCAGACCTTGCGGGTGCGGCCATAGACGATGCGCGCAAGCGCCAGCGTCCCCAGGCCCACGAGCAGCGAAAGGATCAGGCGCGGCCCGCCCGCGGCCCATGCGCCCTCGACCGGGGGCAGGGACACCAGGACCGGGGCCAGGCCGCCGATGGCCAGAAAGCCCACGACGCCCGTGTTGAACAGGCCCGCATAACCCCATTGCATGTTCACGCCCAGGGCCGTGATGGCCGAGATCAGGCCCATGTTCAGGATCGCCAGCGAGGTGTTCCACGAGCCCGAGAACATGCCGTTCCTGACCGTGCCCTCCAGCACGAACAGCGCGGCGAGGATCGCGAACAGGACGGGTGCGCGCCAGGGGCTGGATGCGGCGGCTTGACGGTTGGATGACATGACGGACCTCCCTTACACCGACTTGCCGCGGAACAGCCCGGTCGGGCGGAACAGCAGGACCACGATCAGGATGACGAAGCTGACGGCGAACTTGTATTCCGTCCCCAAGAGTTGCAGCAGCCCCCCCGGCTGCCAGTCGGGGAACAGGTATCCCGCGACCTTGACCCAAGGATAGGTCACCGCGACCTCGGAAAAGGCGACAAGAAAGCCGCCCGCGATGGCGCCGACCGGGTTGCCCAGGCCCCCCACGATGGCCGCCGCGAAGATCGGCAGCAGGATCTGGAAATAGTTGAAGGGCCGGAAGGACTTGTCCAGGCCATAGAGGACGCCGGCGATGGTCATCAGCCCGGCGGCGATGATCCAGGTCAGGCGCACCACGCGTTCGGGGTCGATGCCCGACAGCAGCGCCAGATCCTCGTTATCGGAATAGGCGCGCATGGCCTTGCCAGACTTGGTGCGGTTCAGGAACCAGAACAGCGCGGCGCAGACGATCACGGTGACGACCACCGTCAGCGCCTGGGTGGACCGCAGGGCCAGCCCCTCGACCAGGCCGCTCCATTCCCGGAAGTCGCGCACGGCGATGATGAAGCGCGCGCCGTCGTCGAAGCGCTGCTCATCGACGCCGATCAGCAGGCGCGTCAGCCCGTTCATCACGAACATCACGCCGACCGAGGCCATGACGAAGATGATCGGCGCAGCCTTCTGCGCGCGGTAGAACCGATAGACCGCCCGGTCGGTGCCCAGGACCAGCAGCGCCGTCGCGGCAATGCCAAAGGGCAGCGCCAGCAGCGCGGTCGGCAGCGGCCCCAGCGAAATGCCAAGCGATTGCAGGCCCCAGGTCACCAGGATGGTGATCGCGGTGCCGAAGGCCATCGTGTCGCCATGGGCGAAGTTCGAAAACCGCAGGATCGCATAGATCAGCGTCACCCCAAGCGCGCCAAGCGCAAGCTGCGCGCCATAGGCGGCGGCGGGGATGAAGACGAAGTTCAGAAAGGCCACGAGGGCATTGAGGATATCCAAGGCTCAGCCCCCCAGGAAGGTGCGACGCACCTCGTCGTTCTGCATCAGTTCGTGACCGGTGCCGGTATGGGCATTTGCGCCCTGCACCAGCACATAGGCCTTGTCGGCGATCATCATCGCCTGCTTGGCATTCTGTTCGACCATCAGCACCGGCAGCCCGCCGCGTGCGATGGCGATGATGCGGTCGAACAATTCGTCCATGACGATGGGGCTGACGCCCGCGGTGGGTTCGTCCAGCATCAGGACGGAGGGCTGGGTCATCAGGGCCCGGCCCACCGCCACCTGCTGGCGCTGCCCGCCCGAGAGCTCGCCCGCGGCCTGGCGGCGCTTGGCGGCGACGGCGGGGAACAGGTCATAGACCTGCTCCATCGTGCGGCGGATGTCGTCCTTGCGGATGAAGGCCCCCATCTCCAGGTTCTCCTCGACCGTCATGGACGGGAAGATGTTGTTGACCTGCGGCACGAAGCCCATGCCCGCCTTGACGCGGTCCTGGGGGTTCAGCGCGGTGATGTCGCGCCCGTCCAGGCGGACGCTGCCCTTACGCAGGTTCAGCATCCCGAAGATCGCCTTCATGGCGGTGGACTTGCCCGCGCCATTCGGACCGACGATCACGGCGATCTGGCCGCGTTCGACCGCGATGGTGCAATCGTGCAGGATGTCGGCGCCCTTGCCGTATCCGCCGGTCATGTTCTCGCCGATCAGGAAGGGATCGCCCGCATGACCCTGTCGGACGGGGCCGGATCGGCGGGTGCCGTCGATGGTGCCACGCCCGTTGGGGTTCACGACGGACAGGTCGCGATTGCCGCGCTTGCCGAAGACTGCGTCCTGATCGCTCATGCGCCCACCATGTCCTTGTTCTTGAGGCCGGTGCCCAGATAGGCCTCGATCACGGCCTCGTTCTGCATGATGTCGGAGGCGCTTCCCTTGGCCAGGACCTTTCCCTCGGCCATGACGATGACCGGGTCGCACAGCTTGCCGATGAAATCCATGTCGTGTTCGATCACGCAGAAGGTATAGCCGCGTTCCTTGTTCAGCCGGATGATCGCATCCGCGATGGTCATCAGCAGGGTGCGGTTCACGCCCGCGCCGACTTCGTCCAGGAACACGACCTTGGCATCGACCATCATGGTCCGGCCAAGCTCCAGAAGCTTCTTCTGGCCGCCGGACAGGTTGCCGGCCTTTTCATGGGTCAGGTGCCGGATGGTCAGGAAGTCCAGGACCTCGTCGGCCTTCCTGCGCAGGGCGGTTTCCTCGCGCTCGATCCGGCCGCGCTGGAACCAGGTCTTCCAGATCGTCTCGCCCGACTGGGCGCCCGGCACCATCATCAGGTTCTCGCGCACGGTCATGGACGAAAACTCGTGCGCCAGCTGGAAGGTGCGCAGCAGCCCCTTGTGGAACAGCGCGTGCGGCGGCAGGCCGGTGATGTCCTCGCCATCCATGAAGACGCGACCCGATGTCGGCGGCAGCACGCCCGCGATTACGTTGAACAGCGTGGACTTGCCCGCGCCGTTCGGTCCGATCAGCCCGGTGATCGACCCTGTCTCGATCGTCAGGCTGGCACCATCGACGGCGCGGAAGCCCCCGAAATGCCGGTGAAGGTCCTCGACCCTGATCATTCGTTTAACCCCGTCTTCACGCCATTGGTGAAGTGTGACCGCATTCAGCGGCTTTTGTCATGAAAAATGGCCCGGCAACCGCGTGGCTGCCGGGCCGGAGCATTCCTTACACGTCAGCGATAGCCGACGACAGTCATTTCTCCGTTGTCGAAGCTGACCTCGCGGTAGACGCCGGCGCTTTCGCCCGCGCCCACCATCTCGATCGAGGAGGCGCCGACATAGTCGATGTCACCGCCGCCGTTCAGGATCTCCAGCCCCTTGGCCAGTTCGCCCGGCAGGATCTTCTCGCCCGGCTCGTTGGCGACATCCATGACGTTGTTCTTCCAGACATTGGGATCGCTGGACTTGGCGGCGGCCATGGACAGCATCATCAGCGCGGCGGCATCATAGGCCTCGGCCGAATAGGCGCTCGTGCCGTCGAAGCCTGCTTCCTCGGCCATGGCCAGGAACTTCTCGCGGCCCTCGCCCTCGGCTGCGGGGTTCTGGCCGAAGCTGCCGTCGATTTCCGAACCGAAGTTGTCCACCAGGGCTTGGCCGACCATGCCGTCGGGGAAGACGAAGGTGTCAAAGGCGCCGGTGTCCAGTGCCGCGCGGACCACGCCCGAGCCGCCCTGGTCCACATAACCCACGACCACCAGGGCGTCGCCGCCCGCCGCCGCAAGGGCCGCAACCTCGGCCGAATAGTCTGCCTTGCCGTCGTCATGGGCGGCGTTCACCGTCACGGTGCCACCCTTTTCCTGGAAGGACGAGGCGAAGGCATCCGCCAGGCCCTTGCCATAGTCGTTGTTGGTATAGGTGATCGCGGCGTTCTGGATGCCCTTTTCCATCATGATCTCGGCCATCACTTCGCCCTGGCGGGCATCGGAAGGCGAGGTGCGGAAGAACAGCCCGTTATCCTCGATCGTGGACAGCGCGGGCGAGGTCGCGGAAGGCGAGATCATCACCACGCCGTTCGGCACGGCCACGTTCTGCAGCGAGGCGATCGCCTCGCCCGAGCACATGCCGCCGACGATGCCCTTGACCCCTTCGGCAGTGATCAGGCGTTCGACCGTCGCCGTCGCGGCGGCGGCGTCGATGCAGGTCGAATCGCCCTGAACCGCAGTCACGGTCGAACCGTCCAGCAGCAGGCCGGAATCGGTGACCTCTTTCATGGCCAGTTCAGCGCCCGAGGCCATGCCCGGCGCCATGGATTCCAGCGGCCCGGTAAAGCCCAGCGAGATCCCCAGCTTGACGTCCTCGGCAGAGGCGGCACCGGCCAGCAGGGCACCTGCAGCAGTGGCCAGAAGAAGTTTTTTCATTGATTGTCTCCCAGTTGGAACAATGTCCTGCGCCGCACGTTAGAAGCGCCCTGTTCAAAAGAAAAGCAGGATAATATCAACAATCCTTGCCTTTTCAGGCTGGTGACGCATGGTCAACGCCAGCCGAGGCGGTCCTGCGGGCGCCTGAACAGCAGGCCGGGCAGGGCAGTCAGCAGCCATCCCAGCACCAGCCCGATCCCCGCCGCCCAAAGGCCCGCAACCGTCACGGGGATCGCGGGCCGGAAGTCGCCCCAGGTCGCGGCCAGGGTTTCCGCGTCGCGCAGCCGGTGAGGCAGCAGCATCCGTTCCAGCGGCCCGGCGATCCGCAGCATCTGCAGGTCCGCGCTCGCCCGGTCCAGGCGGACGAAGACCTCGCGCATGTTGGACTGGTGTGCGTCGCGAAAGGCGCTGCCCGACAGATCCGCCAGGGCTTGGTCGCGGGTCAGCCCGGCGGCCCGGGCGCTGGCGTCGAACTGGGCGGCAACGCGGGACAGCGCATCGACCTGCCCGCCAAGCCGCTGGACATACTGGTCCGAAAAGGCCGGGAACTGCGACAAGGCGATGGCAAGGCAGACCGCCACCGCCAGCCGCAGAAGTCCGATCACCTGTCCTGAACCTTCAGGCCCAGAACCGGCGCATAGACCTGTTCCAGCCGGGCGATGGCCTCCTTGGGTGACATCTCCTCGGTCGCGCCCGTGCGGCGGTTGGTCAGTTCGACCTTGTTTGCGGCCAGCCCGCGCGGGCCGACGGTGATCCGCCAGGGCAGGCCGATCAAATCCATGGTGGCGAACTTGGCCCCCGCCCGGTCGTCGCGGTCGTCGTAAAGCGGATCGAGGCCACGCGCCTGCAGTTCCGCATAGATCGCGTCGCAGGCGCTGTCGGTGGAATTGTCGCCCTGCTTCAGGTTGACGATGCCGACGTGGAAGGGGGTCACGCCTTCGGGCCAGACGATGCCGCGATCGTCGTGGTTGGCCTCGATGATCGCGCCCAGCAGGCGGGACACGCCGATGCCGTGGCTGCCCATGTGGACGGGAACGCGCTGCCCGTCCGGGCCGACGACCGTGGCGCCCATCGGTTCGGAATATTTGGTGCCGAAGTAGAAGATCTGGCCCACCTCGATCCCGCGCGCGGTGCGGCGGCGTTCCTCGGGGACTTCGGCGAAGACGGCTTCGTCATGGGTCTCGTCGGTGCGGGCGTAGCGGCTGGTGAACTCCTCCAGCACGGCCTGGCACTGTTCGACGCTGTCATAGTTGATCTGCCGGTCGCCGAAGGTCAGGTCGGTGATCTGGCTGTCATAGAAGACCTCGGATTCGCCCGTCTCGGCCAGCACTAGGAATTCATGGGTGTAATCACCGCCGATCGGGCCGCCGTCCGCGCGCATCGGGATGGCCTGCAGGCCCATGCGTTCATAGGTCCGCAGATAGCTGACCAGGTGGCGGTTATAGGCGTGCAGCGCGTCTTCCTTGGTCAGGTCGAAGTTGTAGCCGTCCTTCATCAGGAACTCGCGGCCCCGCATCACGCCGAAGCGGGGGCGGATCTCGTCGCGGAACTTCCACTGGACGTGATACAGCGTCAGCGGCAGGTCCTTGTAGCTGTTCACATGGCTGCGGAAGATGTCGGTGATCATCTCCTCGTTCGTGGGACCATACAGCAGGTCGCGCTTGTGGCGGTCCTGGATGCGCAGCATCTCCTCGCCATAGTCGTCGTAGCGGCCGCTTTCGCGCCACAGGTCGGCCGATTGCAGCGTGGGCATCAGCAGGGGGATGTGGCCCGCGCGCTGTTGTTCCTCGTGGACGATCTGCTCGACGCGGCGAAGCACCTTGAAGCCCAGCGGCAGCCAGGAATAGATCCCCGCGGTTTGCTGCTTGATCATTCCGGCGCGCAGCATCAGCCGGTGGCTGACGATCTGCGCCTCTTTCGGGTCTTCCTTCAGCACCGGCAGGAAATAGCGCGACAAACGCATGGGCGGGATCCTTTGAGCGTATACGGCGCAAACCGTTAGCGGATCGGTCCTGCCTTGCCAAGAACCGCCCGCTTGCAACTGGCGCCTGTCGCGTTCACATTCCGGGCCAACACTCGCATCAGGAACCGGCCATGCGCATACCGATACACAAGCAGCTGATGTGGTGGGGGGTGGCTGCGGTGACGCTGCTGCTGGCGATGTGGCTGCTGGGCCAGGCGATCCTGCCCTTCATCCTGGGCGCGGGCGTGGCCTATCTGCTGGACCCGGTGGCCGATCGGCTGGAACGGTCGGGCCTGTCGCGGGTCATGTCGGTCGTAGTCATCACCGTGATCGCCGTGCTGGCCTTTGCCGGGGTGGTCCTGCTGGTGGTGCCGATCATGCTGCGCCAGGCAACCTCGCTGATCGAGACCGCGCCCGAGATGATCGAGCAGGGCCGGCTGTTCCTGTCCGCCCGCTTCCCCGAGCTTTTGCCCGCGAATGGCGATATCGGCACTGCCCTGACCGACCTGGGCGCGGCCATGGGCGAACAGATGGGAACCGTCGCGTCGAGCCTGCTGTCTTCGGTGGGCGGCATCATCAGCGCCATCGCGATCCTGGTGATCGTGCCGGTCGTGGCCTTCTACCTGCTGCTGGACTGGGATCACCTGGTTGACCGCATCGACACGCTGCTGCCGCGCGAACACGCCCCCACCCTGCGCCGCCTGTCGCGGGAAATCGATGAGGCGCTGTCGGGCTTTGTGCGCGGGCAGGGACTGGTGATCCTGATCCTGGGCACCTGGTATTCCATCGGCCTGATGATCGTGGGCCTGCCATTCGGCTTCTTCATCGGCATCATGGCCGCGATGCTGTCCTTCATCCCCTATGTCGGCGTGCTGATCGGCGGGGCAACGGCCATCGGCGTCGCCCTGTTCAGCTTCTGGGGCGACCCGCTGTGGATCGGGCTTGTGATCGCGATCTTCGCCATCGGCCAGATCGTCGAGGGCAATTATCTGCAACCCAAGATCGTGGGGCACCATGTCGGGCTGCATCCGGTCTGGCTGCTGCTGGCCTTGTCGGTCTTCGGCGCGCTGTTCGGCTTTGTCGGCATGGTCATGGCCGTGCCGCTGGCCGCGGCCCTTGGGGTGATCGGGCGGTTCCTGACGCAGCGGTATCAGGAAAGCGCGCTGTTCACGGGCCAGGCGCTTCCCCCCGATCCCGGCCAGCCGATGCTGGTCGAGATCGTGCCGGAAGGCACCGTCGCCAGTTCCATTCGCGAGGCGCGCATCCGCGCCGACCAGAACCGCGCCCAGGGCCAGATCGAGATCATGCGCGAGGAAATGTCGCGCCGGCATCCCGAACCAGAAGCGTGACCGCCGCCCGATGACCGTCACGTCCCGCCAGCTGACCCTGGATCTGACCACGCCGCCCGCCCATTCGCGCGCCGACTTCCTGCCAGCATCCGCCAACCGCGCCGCGCTTGCGGCCCTGGATGCCCCGCAGGACTGGCCGCAGGGGCGGATGCTGCTGATCGGGCCGGAAGGCGCGGGCAAGTCGCATCTGGCGGCCTTCTGGGCCGCCGAGAACGGCGCGCGGCGCATGAAGGCCTCGGCGCTGCGGCCGGACGCGGCGGATGGGCTTGCGACGGAAGGCGGGGCCCTTGTGATCGAGGATGCCGACCGGGCGGGCCGCGCGGCAGGGGCGGAACAGGCGCTGTTCCACCTGTGGAACCTGTGTGCGCCGCGCGACTGCCTGCTGCTGCTGACCGCCCGCACGCCGCCGCGCGACTGGGGGCTGGTGCTGCCGGACCTGCGGTCGCGCATGGACGCGATGCCCCAGGTCCGGCTGATGCCGCCCGATGAATCGCTGCTGGCCGCCGTGCTGGTCAAGCTGTTCGCCGACCGCCAGCAGGCGGTGCCTGCCGACCTGATCGACTGGCTTGTCCTGCACATGCCGCGCGACCTGGGGCTGGCCCGCCAGCTTGTGGCCGCCGTCGATCAGGCCGCCATGGCCGACAAGCGCCCGATCACCCGCCGCCTTGCCGCCGAACTGCTGGCCCGGCTTTCCGAACCCGACTCCCACCTGTTCCCTGAAAGTCAGGACCATGACGCAAGCTGATTTCCTTCGGACACCCTTTCCCGAACCCCAGGATCTGCCCGAGGGGGTTCCCCAGGACGGCTCGCGCTTCTTCAACCGGGAAATCAGCTGGCTGTCCTTCAACTGGCGCGTCCTGGACGAGGCGCGCAATCCCCGCGTGCCCCTGCTGGAACGGCTGCGCTTCGTGTCGATCAGCGCCACCAACCTGGACGAGTTTTACACCGTCCGCGTCGCGGGCCTGCGCGAACTGGTGCGCGAGGGGAACGCCACGCCTTCGGACGACGGGCTGACGCCTGCGGAACAATTAGCGATGATCAACGCCGACGCCCGCCGCCTGATGGGCGCGCAGCAGGGCGTCTGGAACCGCATCCGTCGCGAGATGGAGGAAGCGGGCATCGTCATCCTGTCCCGGTCCCGCCTGACCCGCGCCGAGGAGGAGTTCCTGCACGACCATTTCGAGCGCAAGGTTTTCCCGGTCCTCTCGCCCTTGGCCATCGACCCGGCGCATCCCTTTCCCTTCATTCCCAATGCCGGCTTTTCGCTGGCGCTGGAACTGGCGCGCGAAACCGACGGGCGGCAGATGCAGGCGCTTTTGCCCATCCCCGCGCAGTTGACGCGTTTCGTGCCCCTGCCGGGCGGCGAACGCTTCCTGCGGCTGGAAGATCTGTTGCTGATGCACCTGTCCTCGCTGTTCCCCGGCTATCGCGACACGGGCCATTGCGCCTTCCGCGTGTTGCGCGACAGCGACCTTGAGGTCGAGGAAGAAGCCGAGGATCTGGTCCGCGAATTCGAAACCGCGCTGAAGCGGCGCCGCCGCGGCAGCGTCATCCGGCTGAAGATCACGCGCGGCGCGCCCGACCGCCTGCGCCGCCTGATCATGGAGGAGCTTGAGGTCGGCCCCGACGAGGTGATCGAGGTCGAGGGGCTGCTGGGCGTGGCGGACCTGTCCGAACTGGTGCTGGACAGCCGGCGCGACCTTCTGTGGCCCGCCTTCACGCCGCGCGTTCCCGAACGGGTGCAGGACCATGACGGGGACATGTTCTCGGCCATCAAGCAGAAGGACATGCTGCTGCACCATCCCTATGAAACCTTCGACATGGTGGTGCGCTTCCTTGCCCAGGCCGCGCGCGATCCGAACGTGCTGGCGATCAAGCAGACGCTGTATCGCACCAGCCGCGACAGCCCCATCGTCGACGCCCTCTGCGAGGCTGCGGAATCCGGCAAGTCGGTCACGGCGCTTGTCGAACTCAAGGCCCGCTTCGACGAGGCCGCGAACATCCGCCAGTCACGCCGGCTTGAACGGGCAGGCGCCCATGTCGTCTATGGCTTCGTGAACTACAAGACCCATGCCAAGATCAGCACGGTCGTTCGGCGCGAAGGGGACAACCTGGTCACCTATACCCATTACGGAACCGGCAACTATCACCCGATCACCGCGCGCATCTATACCGACCTGTCGCTGTTCACCTGTGACCCGGCGCTTGGCCGGGACGCGACCAAGGTCTTCAACTACCTGTCCGGTTACGTGCAGCCAGCCGGGCTGGAAAACATTTCCATCTCGCCCATCGATCTCAAGGACCGGCTGATCTCCCTGATCGCGCGCGAGGCCGAACTGTCGCGGCAGGGGCGGCCTGCGGCAATCTGGGCCAAGATGAACTCGCTGATCGAAAAGGACGTGATCGACGCGCTTTACGCGGCCAGTGCCGCGGGGGTGAAGATCAGCCTTGTGGTGCGCGGCATATGCGGCATCCGGCCGGGCATCCGGGGCCTGTCGGAAAACATCCGCGTCAAGTCCATCGTCGGGCGATACCTGGAACATTCGCGCATCGTCTGCTTCGGCAACGGCTTCGGCCTGCCCTCGAAGCGGGCGCGGGTCTTCATCAGCTCGGCAGACTGGATGGACCGCAACCTGAACCGGCGGGTGGAAACCTTGGTCGAATGCGTGAACGACACCGTCAAGGCGCAGATCGTCAGCCAGATCATGGCCGCCAACATGGCGGACGAGGCGCAAAGCTGGCTGTTGCAACCCGATGGCCGCTTCGTGCGCTATCTTCCCGAGGGGCGCGACGACCTGTTCAACTGTCACCGCTTCTTCATGGATCATCCGTCACTGTCCGGCCGGGGCACGGCGGGCGCCGGGGACGTTCCGGCACTGACCCATTCGAATGATTGACCCGGCCGCCCGGTCGGGTCATTAACGGCCGCAATGCGAGCCCAGCAGGAGAGGCGGGGATGAACGGCGTGCGCACGACGACCGGCAAGAAGGTCGAGCCTTTCGGCAAGATGTTCGCAACCCTTCCCAAGCGCGCCCTGTCGCGTGTGGGCGTGGTGGACGTGGGATCGAACTCGATCCGCATGGTCGTCTTCGATGGCGCGGCGCGGTCGCCCGCCTATTTCTACAACGAAAAGGTCATGGCGGGCCTTGGCGCCAAGATGGCGCAGACCGGCCGCCTGAACCCCGAGGGGGTCGAGCGCGGCTTTGCCGCCCTGCAGCGGTTTGCAGCACTTGCCAAGGGCATGGACATCGACCCGCTGACCTGCGTGGCCACCGCCGCCGTGCGCGAGGCCGCCGACGGACCCGAGTTCCAAGCCCGCGTCGAACGCGAGACCGGCATCAGGATGTTCGTGATCGACGGCGAGGAAGAGGCGCGGCTGTCCGCCCAGGGGGTGCTGCTGGGCTGGCCGGATGCGAAAGGGCTGGTCTGCGACATCGGCGGCAACTCGATGGAACTGGCCGAGGTCGCGGACGGCAAGGTCGGCAACCGCGTCTCGTCACAGCTTGGTCCCTTCCGGTTGCAACAGGTTCCCGGCGGCAAGGATGGCCTGCGCAAGCATATCATGAAGGTGATGGCAGGGCTGGCCGAGGTGATGGGCACCCATCACGAGCGCATCTATCTGGTCGGCGGATCCTGGCGCGCGATCGCCCGGCTGGACATGGAGCGCGTGTCCTATCCCATGACCGTGCTGCACGAATACCGGCTGACCCCTTCCGCCGTCGCCGACACCGTTGCCTGGATCGGCGCCCATGACCTGGCCGACCTACGCGCGCGGACCGGCATCTCGAACTCGCGCATGGAACTGGTGCCGCTGGCGGCCCAGGTGCTGTCGCAACTTGCCGAAACGTTCCAGCCGAAGGAACTGGCCGTCAGCAGCTATGGCATCCGCGAAGGGCTGCTTTACGAGCAGATGCCCGACAGCCTGCGCAAGCGCGACCCGCTGATCGAGGCCGCCCGCTTCACCGAACGCCAGATGGCGCGGATGCCGGGATCGGGCAAGAAGCTGTATCACTTCCTGCTGCCGCTGTTCGAGGACCTGCCGCCGGAACGCGACCGCCTTGTCCGCGCTGCCTGCCTTTTGCATGACACAAGCTGGCGCGCCCATCCCGACTATCGCGCCGAGGCCTGCTTCGACAACGTGACCCGTGCCAACATGGCGGCGCTGTCCCATCCGGAACGGGTTTTCCTGGGCCTCGCGCTGCTGCACCGCTACAAGAACAGCCGGGCAAATTCGCCCATGGCGCCCTTGTTCAAGCTGCTGGACGACGCCCAGATCAAGGAGGCCGAGGTGCTGGGCAAGGCCATGCGCTTTGGTGCGATGCTGGCGCTTGATGATCCTGCGGATGCGGGCAAGCTGGTCATGAAGGACCGGCAGTTGCGCCTGCAACTGACCGCGACCGGGCGAAAGCTGATGGGAGAGGTGGCCGAATCCCGCTTCCGGTCGCTGTGCAGCGCCCTGGAGGTCGAGCCGGTCTTCGTCTGAGAAGCGCGCCCGGGCCCGGGGCCGGACGCGTTGGTTGTTCGGCCTAAATGGCCTCTGACGTGCGCACCATCCATTCGCGATGGTGCTGTTCGTCCGCCAGGGCCTTCTGGAAGAAGGCGCGCGACTTCTCGATGGCGTCGGGATGGGCCGAGGCGCGCTCATAGGCGGTCACGGTGTCGTTTTCGTTGGTGGCCATCGCCTTCAGGATGGCCCCGTCGCCGAACAGATCCGCCAGGGCGATCTTGCCGGTGGTCAGCATCTGCTTCATGTCGCCTTCCTGCGGTGCCTCGGCCCCGGTCTCGGCGGCCATTTCCTGAAGAACCTCGAGATGCTGCAGGTGATCCCTCCGGAACGCCTCGACCTGCTGGGACAGGGTGGCGTCCGACAGGCGCTCGATGGTGGATTCATAGGCCGCGATCGCATCATGTTCCAGCAGGATCAGGTTGCGGACCAGGTCGCGGATATTGTCTTCAGTGCCGACGGTGGTAGCCATGCTTGCCTCGCTTCGGTTGCTGTCTGCGTTGGGTGTCTGCGTTGGTTGTCTGCGGGCTGAACCTTTGGCCGCCGCCGTTGGTTCCGACAGGACGGGCCGCTCGGGCTGCTTGAACGACAGGATCACGCCTATGGAAACCTTTTCGCTATCCGATCATCTTGGCCCGCTGACGCCGGCTTTCGAATGGATGGTGGTCGTCATCGAGTTGTTCGCGATCCTCATCCTGATCGCGGGGCTGGTTCAAGCCGTCCGCGCCTTCGCCTCGGGCGAGGCCAGGGCATGCGAGGGCCATGAACGCGGCCACCGCCTGAACCTCGGCCGACTGACGCTGGGCCGCCACATCCTGTCGGGGCTAGAGGTTCTGATCGTGGCCGACCTGATCCGCACCATGCTGCACCTGAACGCCGAAAACATCCTGCTGCTTGGCGGGCTTGTGACGATCCGGTCGCTGATCTCGTTCTTCCTGGAAAGGGAATTGACCCATCTGGAAAAGGACGAGTCTTCCTGAAAGACGGGGTCCACAGTCAGAATGGCCGGGCCTGGCATTTCTGCTGGATCCAGCCTTTCCGTTGAGCTGCCCTTCTGGCCAAAGGCCTTTGGTGCCGTTGTGCCGCTGCCGCCCGTGCCGGCTCATGGCGCCTGCGGCTACAACTGGCCCTCGACTTCAAGGGGCGGCTCTTCCACGACAACCGCCCCCTCGACATAAACGCCCTCCGCAAACGATCCCGGTTCCATGCCGCTGCCGTCGCCATAGCCGGCATCGGCACCGATGTCTGCGCCGCCGGGGCGGCGCGGCTCGACGGTCTGCGCGACCCAGCCATCTGCGCAAAAGGTGCTGCTGCCGCTGGTGCTGCAGGCGCGCGCAGGGCCGGCAAGACCCAAGGCCGTCAGGATCAGCAGTGCGAGAAAACGGTTCATGGAACATCCCTGCAGGGTTCATGACCATCCGATACAGCGGATTCCTGAACAGGGGGTTAGCGGGCAAAAGAAAAGGGCGCCTTCTGGCGCCCTTTTCCCGTGTTTTTCCTGATGCAGGCGTTTGCTTACATCATGCCGCCCATGCCGCCCATG
>NZ_BNCL01000010.1 GCF_014656455.1 Paracoccus aerius | reverse complement strand
GCAGCCTCGGCGACATCTCCACCCTCGCCGAACCCGAAGTCGTCGACGACCTCATCCAGAACAGGATGAACAGAGGGTGAAAACCCGAAGAAGGGGAAGAAACAGGCGAGCCGTCCGGTTCTGCCGCCAGAACCGGATGCGACAAGAACAAGGCGGCTCCAGCAGTATGTCTGAAAGGGAGGATCCAAGCGACATGAGTGACAGACATTCGTCGAATGCCTATTGGCAAGCCAATCTCCGCATCATCTATACCTGCCTCGCCATCTGGGCCCTGGTGTCCTATGGCTTCGGAATCATCCTTCGCCCCTTGATTGCAGCCATCCCGATCGGGGGCACGGACCTGGGCTTCTGGTTCGCGCAGCAGGGTTCGATCCTGGTCTTCATCGTGCTGATCTTCTGGTACGCGGCCCGGATGAACAGGCTGGATGCCGAATACGGCGTGGACGAGTGAGGAGCGCGTCATGAGCCAGTTTACCCTGAACCTGCTGGTCATCGGCGCGTCCTTCGCGCTGTATATCGGCATCGCCATCTGGGCCCGCGCGGGTTCCACGGCCGAATTCTATGCTGCCAACCGGGGCGTCGGCCCGGTCATGAACGGCATGGCCACGGCGGCCGACTGGATGTCGGCCGCGTCCTTCATCTCGATGGCGGGGCTGATCGCCTTCACCGGCTATGACAATTCGACCTATCTGATGGGCTGGACGGGCGGCTATGTGCTGCTGGCGCTGCTTCTTGCGCCCTATCTGCGCAAGTTCGGCAAGTTCACCGTGCCCGAGTTCATCGGCGACCGCTTCTATTCCCAGACTGCGCGGATCATCGGCGTGATCTGCCTGCTGATCGTCTCGATCACCTATGTGATCGGCCAGATGACCGGGGTGGGCGTCACCTTCTCGCGCTATCTCCAGGTGTCGAACTCGACCGGGTTGTGGATCGGCGCGGCGCTTGTGTTCTGCTATGCGGTGCTGGGGGGCATGAAGGGCATCACCTATACCCAGGTGGCCCAATACATCGTGCTGATCATCGCCTATACGATCCCGGCGGTTTTCATCTCCCTGCAGCTGACGGGTCATGTCCTGCCGCAGCTGGGCCTGTTCGCCACGCATGACGCGTCGGGCATGGCCTTCCTGGCCAAGCTGGACCAGGTGGTGACGGATCTGGGCTTTCGCCAGTATACCGGGCATCACAACTCGACCCTGGACATGGTGCTGTTCACCATGGCCCTGATGATCGGCACCGCGGGCCTGCCGCATGTCATCATCCGCTTCTTCACCGTCCCCAAGGTGGCCGACGCCCGCAAGTCGGCCGGATGGGCGCTTGTCTTCATCGCGCTGCTTTACACCGTGGCCCCCGCCGTGGGCTCGATGGCGCGCTTCAACCTGACCACCACCATGTGGCCGGGCGCGCAGGCGGGCGACACCTTCAGCCAGCCCGCCGTCGCGCTGAGCGACATCGAGTCGCGCCCGGACCTGGCCTGGATGCGCAACTGGCAGACCACCGGCCTGCTGGCATGGGAGGACAAGAACGGCGACGGCCTGATCCAGTACTACAACGACACCGCAACCGAAGGCCCCGCGGCCGAGATGGCGGCGGCGCAGGGCCTGGGCGGCAACGAGCTGACCACCGTCAACAACGACATCATGGTCCTCGCCAATCCGGAAATCGCCAACCTGCCCGGCTGGGTCGTCGCAATCGTCGCGGCAGGCGGACTTGCGGCGGCGCTGTCCACTGCGGCCGGCCTTCTGCTGGCGATCTCGAGCGCAGTGTCCCATGACCTGATCAAGGGCACGCTGCGCCCGAACATCAGCGAAAAGAACGAACTGCTTGCGGCCCGCGTGTCCATGGCAGTCTCGATCCTGGTTGCGACGCTTCTGGGGCTGAACCCGCCCGGCTTTGCGGCGCAGACAGTGGCCCTGGCCTTCGGCCTTGCCGCAAGCTCGATTTTCCCGGTGCTGATGATGGGCATCTTCTCGAGCCGCGTCGGCAAGGAAGGGGCCATCGCCGGCATGATCGCGGGGATGCTGTCCACCATCCTGTACATCTTCGCCTACAAGGGGTGGTTCTTCATTGCCGGGACCAACATGTTGCCCGACACGCCCGATGCCTGGTTGTTCGGCATCTCGCCCGCATCCTTCGGCACCATCGGCGCGCTGATCAACTTTGCCGTGGCCTTTGCCGTCTCGGCGGTCAGCAAGCGGCCCCCGGCACATGTGCAGGACCTGGTCGAATCGATCCGGGTTCCGCGCGGCGCAGCCGGGGCGATCAGCCACTGAAACCGACATCTGCCGCGCCTCCCCGGGGGCGCGGCATCCTTGCCAAGGTCAGCGGGTGATGACTGGTATCATCGACTTCATCGCCACAGTGCATCCCTATGACAGCCTGAAACGGGACGAGCTGGCGCGGGTCGCCGGTTCCTTCAGTCGCAGGTCCTTTGCGCCAGGCCAGACGATCTATGAGTTCGGCGACCGCCTCCCGGGCCTTTACCTGATCGAAAGCGGCCATGTGGTCGTCACCGACCGCCATGGCGACAGCGTCTCCCAGCTTGGGCCGCGCAACTCCTTTGGCGAACGCGGCCTGCTGCGCCACGGAACCGCCGTCACCTCGGCCCGTGCCCTGGACGAGGCCGTGATCCTGATGCTGCCGCGGGACGAGGTAACGCGCCTGATCAAGGAGCATCGGGCCGTGGCGCGGTTCTTCGACCGGGGGCGGGGTGTCCCGGATCGCGGCACCAGCGTCGCCACCCTGAAGGTGGGCGAGTTGCTGTCGGGCAAGCCGGTCGCCTGCGCGCCCGATACACCCATCATCGAGGCCGCGCGCCAGATGCGGCAGGCCGGTGTCAGCAGCATCGGCATCACGGCGGGGGGCCGCCTGATCGGGCTCGTTACCATCCGGGACATGTCGAACCGCGTCGTGGCCGAGGGTCGGGACCCGCGCGGCCCGGTATCGGAGGTGATGACCGCCGATCCCGTCACCCTGGCGCCCGATGCGCTTGGCTATGACGTGCTGACCATCATGCTGGAACGCCGCGTCAGCCACCTGCCGGTTGTCGCTGACGGCCGCTTTGTCGGCATGATCAGCCAGACCGACCTGACGCGCGTGCAGGCGATCTCGGCCCCCGGGCTGATCCGCGAGGTCGCGCAGGTCGATGACGTGGCCCAGATGGCGCAGGTGACGGCCCGGATCCCCGAACTGCTGGTGCAGCTTGTCCTGGCGCGGCAACGGCACGAGGTCATCACCCGGATGATCACCGACATCGCCGATGCCGTCACCCGCCGACTGCTGAACCTGGCGCAGCAGCGGATGGGACCGCCGCCCGCGCCCTTTCTCTGGGCCGCCTGCGGCAGCCAGGGGCGTCAGGAACAGACAGGCGTCAGCGACCAGGACAACTGCCTGATCCTGGCGCCGGGCGCCGATGCGGGGGATCCGTGGTTCGAAGACTTGGCGCGTTTCGTCAGCGATGGGCTGCACGCCTGCGGCTATGTTCATTGCCCGGGCGACATGATGGCCACGAACCCACGCTGGCGTCAGCCGGTGCCGGTCTGGCAGGGCTATTTCCGCGACTGGATCACCCGTCCCAGCCCCGAGGCGCAGATGCTGGCCTCGGTCATGTTCGACCTGCGCCCGATCGGCGGCGAGGCCGCGCTGCTGGAGGATCTGCAGCGCCAGACGCTGGACATGGCTGCCAGAAACTCGATCTTCCTGGCGCATATGGTGGCGAATGCCCTGAAGCACCGCCCGCCCTTGGGGCTGATCGGGGGCTTTGCCACGATCCGGTCGGGCGAGCATCGGCACCGGATCGACATGAAGCACAACGGCGTCGTCCCCGTCACGGACCTTGCGCGGATCTATGCGTTGCAGGGCCGGATCAACGTCGTCAACACCCGCGCCCGGCTGGAGGCTGCCGAGACGCGGGGCGTCATCTCGCCCGCCGGGGCCAGGGAACTGATCGCGGCCTATGACATGATCCAGACGACCCGGCTGGAAAACCAGGCGCATCTGGTCAAGGCTGGGCGGCCGCCGGACAACTATCTCTCGCCCGCGGATCTGGCGGATTTCGAGCGCAGCCACCTGCGCGACGCCTTTGTGGTCGTGCGCGGGATGCAGTCGGCTATGGGACATGGAAAGGGAATGCTGGGATGACAGGGATCGGGACCGAGCTTCTGGGCGTGATCGCCGTCGGCATCGGGGCGGCCGCCCTGCTCTATGCCATGTCGCACGCGGCGCAGAAGGCCGGGCTGAAGCTGGCGTCCTGGCTGCTGCCGGCGGGGATCGGGCTGGCCATGGTCAGCTATTCGGTCTGGAACGACTATGCCTGGTTCGGGCGCGCGACCGCCCGGTTGCCGCAGGATACCCAGGTGCTGCTGGTCGGGCGCGACAGCCAGCCCTGGGCGCCCTGGACCTATCTTGCCCCGGTCGAGGTCCGCTTCGCGGCACTTGATCCCGCACAGATCCGCGAAGGCCAGGGCGGGATCAGGCAGGCGCCCATCATGCTGGTCGAAAGGCGCGGCCAGACCATCATCGTGCCGCAGGATTTCGACTGCGCGGGTGGTCGCATCCGTCCCGCGCGCGGCGACTGGACAACTGCCACGGCCGACGATCCGGCCTTTGCCGCCGTCTGCGCGGGGGAGGGGTGACATGGCCAGGATCCTGGTCATCGAGGACGAGGATAACATCGCCATCGCCCTGGATTTCCTGCTGACGCGCGACGGGCATCGCCATGAACGGCTGGCCAGCGGAAAGGACGCGCTGTCCTCCATCCGGCAGTCCCGGCCCGACCTGGTTCTGCTGGACGTGATGCTGCCCGAGGTATCCGGCTATCAGGTCCTGCAGGATCTGCGCGCCGATCCGGATCTGGCGCAGGTCCGGGTCCTGCTGATGACGGCGCGCGGTTCGGTGGTCGAGCACCGCAAGGGCATGGCCCTGGGCGCGGACGGCTTCATCGCCAAGCCCTTCGAGCTATCCGAACTGCGGGCGGAAATGGCCCGCCTTCTTGGCAGGCAATGACAAGGCGCGGTTCTTTGCGGCTGCGCTTGCTGGCGCTTTTCGCGGCCTATGGCATGGCAACCCTTGGCGTTGCGGGTGCGGCATTGTGGCTGGCCGCGCGCGGCGGGACCGATGCGGTCGTTCAGGGCGTCATGGTGGCGGGCTTCGGGCTTGCGGGTCTGGCGACCGGGTTGTGGTATCTGTTCGACCAGCATCTGGCCCGTCCCATAGAGATGCTGGCCGGCAGCCTGCGCACCGGCCGCCCGCCCGACCTGTCGAAGACCGCCCATCTTGCCGATCTTGGACCCGCCGCGCAGGACGCCGCCGCCGCCCGCCTTCGCACGGCCGAGGCATTGGACCAAGCCCTGCAAACCCATGCTGCCGAACAGGTGCGCGAAAAGGCCACGCTCGAATCCATCCTGGCCGAGTTCGGGGCGGGCGCGGTGATGACGGATGGGCAGGGGCGGGTGATCTTCTACAATGCCAGTGCGGCAGGACTGCTTCCGGGGCTGGCGCTTGATCGCCCGCTGGACCGGCATCTGAGCGGGGCGGCCTTGCAGGCAGCCCGGGCGCGACTGGATGCAGGCGCCCCGGCGACGGATTTGTCCTGGATGACCGGGCAGGGCACAAGGATGTCCGCCCGGTTGCGCAGGATCGAACAGGGCCTGCTGCTGACGATGCGCCAGCCGTTGCCGGACAGCCCCGCCCCCCGCGCGACGCTCGAGGCGCTGCGCCGTCATGCCGCAACGCTGGTGCCGCTGCTCGAGGCGCTGGAAGGCCCCGTTCCCCCATCCCTGGCGAAGGTGCTTCGGGCTGAAGGCCGAGGTCTGGCCGCAACGACCCGCAGGCTGTCCCAGATCCTGGCCGATGACGCCCCATCGGGTCTGGCGGGGCTGGACGAGCTGACGGCGGGCCTTGCCCATGCCGGTCTTCTTCCGCCGCTTGTCTTTCGGGCCGAGGCCGGGCCGCTGAACGCGTTGCTGGTGTTTCTGGACAGGCAACTGCGCGCGGAAGGGCTGGAACCCAGGGTTTCGGTTCGCCCCGACGTGCTGGAAGGGATGCAGCTTGTCCTGGAATGGCAGGGCGCGCCGGTCCCTGTCGACCAACTGGAAGCATGGCTGGGCAAGGCACCCGATCCGGGGCAGCCCGACCTGACCGGGGCCGAGGTTCTGGCCGCGCATGGCACGGCAATCTGGCCCGAAGTCGACGGCCGGATGGCGCGTCTGGTCCTGCCGCTGGCCCGGGCCGAGGCCGCGGCCGAAGGGCGTGGCGTGACCTATGACTTTGCCCTTGCGGGCCGCGAGCTTTCGTCGTCCCGCCTGGCGGACCTGACCTGCGTGGTCTTCGACACCGAAACCACCGGCCTGACCGACAGCGACCGGATCGTGCAGATCGCGGGCCTGAGACTGGTGCGGGGACGGCTGACCGGCGAACGCTTCGAGACGCTGGTCGATCCGGGTCGGTCGGTCCCGCCGGCCTCCACCGCTATCCACGGCATCACGGACAGGATGCTGCGCGGCGCGCCCGACCTGGCCGCTGCCTTGGCCGCGTTCCGGCATTTCTGCGAAGGCAGCGTCCTGATCGCCCACAACGCACCCTTCGACATGGGCTTCCTGCGCCGGGCGGAAACCGAAACCGGCATCCGCTTCGACAACCGGGTGCTGGACACCGTGCTGCTGTCGGCGATGGTCTGGGGCCAGTCCGCCGATCACACGCTGGACGACCTGGCCAGTCGCCTGGGGATCCAGATCCCGCCCGAAAACCGCCACAGGGCGATGGGCGATGCCATCGCGACGGCCGAAGCCTTCCTGCGGCTGATCCCGGCGCTCGAGGCAAAGGGCATCGAGCGGTTCGAGGATGCCGTGGCCGAGGCCCGTCGCCACCGCCGCCTGATCGGCGACGCGAACCTGCCGCATTGAAAGGATGTCCTGGCCATCAGCACGAGGGGGATGCGACATGACAGAATCCGGGCGCAGGATCCCCTCATGGATCGGGCCCGTGGCCGTGGTGTCGATCGCGCAGCTTTTCGGCACCTCGCTGTGGTTCAGCGCGAACAGCGCAGCCGGCGGGCTGATCGATGCCTGGGGCGCAGACGCCTCGGCCATCGGGTGGCTGACGACTGCGGTGCAGGGCGGGTTCATCCTGGGAACGCTGGGGATGTCGCTGCTGGGTCTTGCGGACCGCTTTCGCGCCAGCACCATCTTCGTCACCTCGGCCCTGGCAGGCGCGCTGTTCAACCTGGGCTTCGCATGGCTGGCCCAGGACGTGGTTTCCGGCAGCGTCTTTCGCTTTCTTGTCGGGCTTAGCCTGGCGGGGATCTATCCCATAGGCATGAAGCTGATCGTCAGCTGGGAGCCAGAGCGGACGGGCCAGGCCCTGGCCCTGCTGGTCGCGATGCTGACCCTTGGAACCGCCCTGCCGCATTTCCTGCGCTTCAGCGGCGGGCAGTTGCCGTGGCAGTGGATCGTCAGCGGCTCGTCCGGCCTGGCGCTTGTGGGTGCGGCACTGGTGCATCGTCTGGGAACGGGGCCGCATCTGCCAGCCGCCGCTGGCGTGAAGCGGACAGGGAACGTGCTTTCAGCCTTCAGCATCGCGCGGTTCCGCGCCGCCGCGATCGGCTATTTCGGGCATATGTGGGAACTCTACGCCTTCTGGACGGCCGTTCCCATGCTGGTGGCCGCCACCGGGCTTGATGCCGGCTTTCCTGCGCTTGGGGTGGCGGGTCTTTCCTTTCTTGTCATCGGCGCCGGTGCCCTGGGCTGCCTTGCAGGAGGCGCGCTGTCGCAACGGATCGGCAGTGCAGGTGTCGCCCTGGGCGCGCTGATCCTGTCAGGAGGATGCATCGTCACCTTCGCGCTTGGCTGGCGGGCCTTTCCGGCAGAGGCGCTTCTGGCGGTGCTGCTGCTGTGGGGTGCATCCGTGGTGGCCGATTCGCCGCAATTCTCGGCCCTGTCCGCCCGGGCCTGCCCCAGGGACATGGTGGGCGCTGCCCTGGCGATCCAGAACGCGGCGGGCTTTGCAATCACCATGCTGTCGATCCTTGCCACGACGATCCTGATCCAGAAGATCGGGCCGTCTGCCGTGTGGCTGCTTCTGCCGGGGCCGCTGGCCGGGGTGGCGGGCTATCTGATCATCCTTCGCCGCCATCGCCGAAGGACAGGGTGAAGGGGCTACCTTCCGGGCCAGGCCGGCGGCCCCTGGGACCGCAAGCCCTGCCCGAAGGGTTGCGGCGCGTTTCTCTCCTGCGCGATAGTGAAGCGGCCAGGGCGGGATGGAACGCCTCGTAACGGGGAAGCGGGCCCTTGAAGCTTCTACTTGTCGAAGATGATGAGGATCTTGCCGAATGGCTGACCCAAAGCCTCGTGGGCCGGGGATTCCAGGTCGACTGGACCGAGGACGGCCGCGGCGCCGAGGCCAGCATCGCGGCCGACAGCTATGACCTGATCCTGCTGGACCTCGGCCTGCCGCAGATGACCGGGGCCGAGTTCCTGGCCCGGCTGAAGGCGCGCGGGAACGACACGCCCTTGCTGGTGATGACCGCCCGCGACAGCCTGGCCCAGCGGGTCGCCTTGCTGCGGGACGGGGCCGACGACTTCATGGGCAAGCCCTTCGCCATTGAGGAACTGGAGGTCCGCATCCATGCCCTGATCCGGCGCAGCCACGGCCGGGCCCGCGGCGTCTATGCCTGCGGCCCCCTGTGCTTCGACCAGGCCGGGCAACGCTTCACGCTGGGCGACGAGGTGCTGTCGCTGTCGCCGCGCGAACATGCCGTGCTGCGCCTGCTGATCCAGCGGCCCGGGGATCCCCTGTCCAAGACCCAGATCCTCGACCGGCTGGTTTCGGTGGAAAGCGACATGAACCCCGAGGCGATCGAGGTCATCATCCACCGGCTGCGAAAGCGGCTGGCCCATGCGCCGATCCAGATCGTGACCCTGCGCGGCATCGGCTATCTGCTGGAACATGACGAGGACGGCGGGTGAGCGCCCGCCCCAATCCCCTGCAGGGGCGCCCGCTTTGGCGCACGCTGGCGCTGTGGATGGTGCCCACGCTGCTGTTCACGATGGTGATGGGGCTGATCCTGTCGATGCAATCGCTGCGCGAGGTGGCCGACAGCGCCTATGACCGTTCCCTGCGCGGGGCCATCCGGGCCATCGACCTGCGCATCTCGACCGAAAGCGGCGGGCTGGGGGTCGAACTGCCCTATCCGCTGTTCGAAAGCTTTCAGGCCACCGCCGATGGCGAGATCCTGTTCCGCGTATCCACCGACGACGGGCTGGTCCAGATCGGCGATTCGCTGCTGCCGCCCCCGCCGCCGCTGACGACGGGGCAAGTGGTCTTCTATGATGCCCTTTACTATGACCGGCCGATCCGGGTCGCGGCCTACATGCGGCCGCTGGATCCGCCGCTTTACGGCGCCGAGGGCCAGAACCTTATCATCGAGATCGCCGAAACCACCGAATCGCGCGAAGCTTTCCTGCGCACGGTCATCACCCGCACGGTGCTGCGCGACCTTGCCGCGCTTGCTTCGGCCACGCTGCTTCTGGCGGTCGGTGTCCATGCCGGGCTGCGGCCCCTGCGGGCGCTGCGCGACCGGCTGGACCGGCGGGCATCGGACGACCTGCGCCAGCTTGACCCGTCGGGCCTGCCGCGAGAGGTGCAGCCCCTGGTGCAGTCGGTCAACCGGCTGGTCGACCGCCACCGCATCCAGGGCGAGGCGCAGCGCCGCTTCATCGAGGATGCGTCGCACCAGCTGAAGACGCCGCTGGCCGTGCTGCGCGCCCAGATCGACCGCGGGCTGCAGCTTCAGGATCCTGCCGATCTGCACGCCGTGCTGCGCGCCATGCGCGAGATCACCGACCGTTCCTCGCGCCTGACCAGCCAGCTTCTGGCCCTTGCCCTGGCGCGCAACAGTGCCCTGTGGAGCAGCGCCGCCGCCGAACCCGTTGATGTGGCGACGCTTCTGGACGGCGTGGTCCGCCTGCACCTGGCCGAGGCCCGCAAGCGCCGCATCCTTCTGGAGGTCGAGGCGGATGCCCACACAGGCAGCCTGCATACGACCGAGGCCCTTCTGTTCGAAGCCGTCAGCAACCTTTTGCAGAACGCGATCACAGCCAGCCCGCCGGGCGGCACGGTGACGCTGACGGCGGCGCGGGGGGTAGACGACATGGCGATTTCGATCCGCGACGGGGGGCCGGGCCTGTCGCAGGATCTTCTGCGCAGGCTGGGAAGCGGGCAACGCTTCAACCTTTCCGGAAACGGCGTCCGCAACCCTTCCAGCACGGGGCTGGGCCTGAACATCGTGCAAGAGATCGCCAGGGCGCTTGGCGGGCGACTGGATCTGTCGAACCGTCCCGAAGGCGGCCTGGACGCCGTGTTGCACCTGCCCGCCGAACCTTCCGGACTGAAAGCTGCCTGAAAGCTTCGATGATGTAACCTCGCCCCACGGGCTGGAGGGCCCGACCTGTTCCTTGGGAGGAAACCATGATCCGCATCACTCCGCGCCGCGCGGTGGCCTTGTCCGCGCCTCTCTTCCTGCTGACGGCCTCGCTGGCCCATGCCGCGCCGGAACGCCCCGAATGCATCGCCCCCGCCCAGCCCGGCGGCGGCTTCGACATCACCTGCAAGCTGGCCCAGGCCGCCTTTACCGAGGCGGGCGTGCTGGAATCGCCCCTGCGCGTGTCCTATATGCCCGGCGGCATCGGCGCCGTGGCCTACAGCACCATCGTCAGCCAGCGTCCCGGCGAACCAGGCACCATTGTCGCCTTTTCGGCCGGCTCGCTGCTGAACCTGGCGCAGGGCAAGTTCGGCGCCCATGACGAAGACGACGTCCGCTGGGTGGCCTCGGTCGGGGCCGATTACGGCGCGGTCGTGGTGCCTGCCGACAGCGAATATGACAGCCTGACTGCCATGATGGAGGCCATCAAGGCCGATCCCGGCTCGGTCATCCTGGGCGCGGGGGGCACCATCGGCAGCCAGGACTGGATGAAGGCGGCCTTGACCGCGCGCGCGGCAGGGATCGACCACAAGTCGATGCGCTTCGTGGCCTTCGAAGGGGGCGGCGACTGCGCGACCGCGCTGCAGGGCGGCCATGTCGATGCCTGCATGAACGACGTGGGCGACAGCCAGGCCGCCATCGACGGCGGTGCACCCCTGAAGATGCTGGCCGTCTTCTCGCCCGAGCGGCTGCCCGGCAAGCTGGCCGACGTGCCGACCGCGACCGAGCAGGGCTATGCCATCGACTGGCCGATCGTGCGCGGCTTCTATGTCGGACCCGAGGTGTCGGACGAGGATTACCAGTGGTGGGTCCAGGCTTTCGAGACCGCCATGCAGGCCCCTGGCTATGATGCCCTGCTGCAAAGCCGCAACCTGCTGCCGCTTCCCCTGACGGGCGAGGAGCTGGACGCCTTCGTGACCGAGGCGGTCGCGAACTATCGCGCGCTCGCGGGCGAGTTCCAGCTGGTCCAGCAGTAAGGAACACGGTCATGAGCAGCAACAGAACCCTTGGGGCCGTGGCATTGCTCATGGCCGGGATCCTTGCAGTCTTCGGCTGGGGGCTGGTCGCGCCCTTCGCCTATGAACCCGTGGGCCCGCGCGCCTTTCCGATGCTGACGGCCGCGTTGATCGCGTTCTGCGGCGTGATGCTGGTGATCCGCGGCGGCACCGATGCCGACGCGGTCAGCGGCCGCACCATGACCGGCATCCTGATGCTGTCGGTCACGCTGCTGATCTATGCCGTGGTCTTCGAACGGCTGGGCTACGTCCCCTCGACCTTCGTGATGGCGGGGGTGGTGGCCTTGATCTTCGGTGCCAGCCTGATCCAGGCCATCGTCTCGGGGGCGGTGCTGTCGGTGGGATCCTATCTGCTGTTCGACCATGGCCTGGACGTGGTCTTGCCGACCGGCATCATGGGAGGCCTGATCTGATGGAAACCCTGTCCCTTCTGATGAACGGCTTTGCCGTCGCCGGAACGCCGATGAACCTGGCCCTGGCCGCCCTGGGCGCGGTCGTGGGCACGATGGTGGGCGTTCTGCCGGGCCTTGGGCCTGTCAATGCGGTTGCCATGCTGGTCCCGGTGGTCTTCGCCCTGGGCCTGCCGCCGGAAAGCTCGATGATCCTGATGGCCGCGATCTATATCGGGTCGGAATATGGCGGGCGGATCAGCGCCATCCTGATCAACGTCCCCGGAGAGGCCTCGGCCGTCATGACCGCGATCGAAGGCTATCCCCTGTCGCGCCGGGGCATGGCCGGGGTCGCGCTGTCGCTGTCGGCCTGGACGTCCTTCGTGGGGTCGGTCCTGGCGACCGTTGGGATCGTGCTGGCCGCGCCGGTGCTGTCGCGATGGGCGCTGGCCTTCGGGCCGGTGGAATACGTGGCGCTGATGATCTTTGCCTTCGCTTGCCTGACGGGCCTTCTGTCCGATCAGCCGATCAAGGCGCTGCTGGCGACGGGCATCGGGCTTGCGCTGTCCACCATCGGCATCGACGCCAATTCCGGCGTCATGCGCTATACCTTCGACATGCCGAACCTGATCGACGGGCTGGCCTTTTCCACCCTGGTGATCGGCCTTTTCGCGATTTCCGAATTGCTGATCCTGCTGCAGGGCCATCGCGACGGCGCCAGCGTGCGGATCGAGCGGATGGGCCGCAGCCTGTTCAACCTGTCCGAGATGCGCTTCACCTTTGCCTCGGCGCTGCGGGGATCGGGCATCGGCTTCTTCATCGGCCTTCTGCCGGGCGCGGGCGGCACGGTCGCATCCGCCCTAGCCTATTCCACCGAGCGCAAGCTGACCGAACGGCGCGACCCGCAGGGCAGCCAGTTCGGCCAGGGCGACCTGCGCGGCCTGGCTACGGTCGAGGCCTCGAACAACTCGGCCTCGAACTCGAACTTCATCCCGATGCTGACGCTGGGCATCCCCAGTTCGGGCACGACGGCGATCATGCTGGGCGTGCTGACGCTCTACAACCTCACGCCGGGCCCGATGCTGTTCACCTCGCAGCCGGAACTGGTCTGGGGGCTGATCGCTTCGCTGTTCATCGGCAACGTGATGCTGCTGGCGATGAACATCCCGCTGGTAGGCTTTTTCGCGCGGATGCTGACGGTGCCCGCCTGGGTGTTGGTGCCTTTCATCGTGGTCGTCTCGGCGGTGGGGGTCTATTCGGGCAAGTCGGCCAGCTTCGACCTGATCCTGATGGTCGTGGTGGGTGTGGCCGCCTACTGGCTGCGGCGGATGCATGTGCCGATGGCGCCGCTGATCCTGGGCTTCGTTCTGGGAGGCATCCTTGAAACGAACCTGCGCCGGTCCCTGTCGCTGTCTGCGGGCGATGTCAGCGTGCTGTGGTCCAGTTCCATCGCGATCACCCTGTGGGTTGCCGCCGGGGCGATCCTGCTGCTGCCGCGCCTGCTGCGCCGGGCCCTGCCCCCCGAAGCCAGCCTGGCCGAGGACTGAGATGACCTGGCTTGTCCGTCACGATCCCATCCCTGCGGGCCGGCGGTTCCGCGACCGCCTGTCCCGGCCCGGCATCTTCCGCCTGCCGGGCGCCCATAACGGCCAGGCGGCGCTGCAGGCGCGCGCCGCAGGCTTCGAGGGGCTGTATCTGTCCGGCGCGGCGATGAGCGCGTCGATGGGCCTGCCCGACCTGGGGCTGATCACCATCGACGACGTGTGCTTCTTCATCCGGCAGGTCGCGGGCGCCTCGGGGCTGCCGGTGCTGGTCGATGCCGATACCGGCTATGGCGAGGCGCTGAACGCGATGGTCACCGTCCGCCGCTTCGAGGAGGCGGGCGCGGCCGCGATCCATCTGGAAGACCAGATCCTGCCCAAGAAATGCGGCCACCTGTCCGACAAGCGGCTGGCGCTGCCGCAGGACATGGCCGCCAAGGTCGCAGCCGCCGTCCGCGCCCGGCGCGACCTTGTGGTGATCGCCCGCACCGACGCCCTGGCAAACGAGGGGCTGGACGCCGCCATCGCCCGGGCGCGCCTGTATCTGGAAGCCGGGGCGGACGCGATCTTCCCCGAGGCGCTGACCGACATCGACCTGATGCGCCGCTTTGCCCAAGCCCTGCCCGGCGTGCCGCTGCTGGCCAACATGACCGAGTTCGGGCGGACCCCGCAGCTGACCGGGGCAGAGTTGCAGGATCTGGGCTACAAGATGGTGATCTGGCCGGTATCGTCCCTGCGGGTGGCCAACCAAGCGCAGGAACGCCTTTACGCGGCGCTGCGCGACCACGACACGACCGCCCCGATGCTGGGGCATATGCAGACGCGGGCGGAGCTTTACGAGACGCTGGATTATTTCGGCTTCGAGGGATTGGACGCCTCGATCAGCCGCAGCCTGCTGCCGCCGGGGTCCGGGGGCGGCGACTAGGCGGCCCGGATCGCGGCTTGCACCCCGGTCCCCCCGCGCGCAGACTGGCCACAACCAGCAGGGGAGGACCGGATGAAACATCAGGCATTTGCGACGGCGTTGCTTTTGTGCAGCGCCAGTTGGGCTGCCGCCCAGCAGGCGACCGATGCGATTGCGCCCGAAGCGGCGTCGCAACCCGCAGCGGGGGCCGACGCCTTCGGCCCGCTGACCGATGCGGCCCGCGCGGCCCTGGACGCCAAGGCGGAAGGCCGGCCCGTGGCAGGCCAGGACTGGATGGTCAGCGCGGCCCATCCCCTGGCCGTCCAGGCCGGGGCGCGCGTGCTGGAGGCCGGGGGCAGCGCGGCTGACGCGATGGTCGCGGTCCAGACCGTCCTGGGCCTGGTCGAGCCGCAAAGCTCGGGCCTGGGGGGTGGGGCCTTCCTTGTCTGGTATGACGCCGGAACGGGCGAATTGACCACGCTGGACGGCCGCGAAACCGCGCCCATGGCCGCGACGCCGAGGCTGTTCCTTGACGAGGAAGGCCAGCCGCTGGAGTTCATGGAGGCCGTCGTGGGCGGGCTGTCCGTCGGCACGCCCGGCACGCCGGCGTTGCTGGAAGCCGCGCACCGCCGCTGGGGCCGGGCCAACTGGCCGGGCCTTTTCGACGACGCGATCCGCCTGGCCGAGTACGGCTTCACCGTCTCGCCGCGCCTCGCCAGCCTTGTCGCCGGAGAGGTCGATGCGTTGCAGGCCGATGCCGCCACCACCGATTACTTCTTCCCCGGCGGCCAGCCGGTCGCGGCAGGGGCGACGCTGCGGAACCCGGATTACGCCGAAACCCTGCGGCTGCTGGCAGCCGAGGGCGCGGACGGCTTTTATGGCGGCAAGGTCGCGGAAGGCATCGTTGCGGCGGTGCGCGGGGCCGACAATCCGGGCCTTTTGTCGATGCAGGATCTGTCGGCCTATCGCGTGGTGGAACGCCCTGCGGTCTGCGTGGAATACCGCGCCCATGATGTCTGCGGCATGGGTCCGCCCTCGTCCGGCGGGCTGACGGTGGGGCAGATCCTGGGGATGCTGGGTGGCTACGATCTGGCAGCGTTGGGGGCCGAAAGCCCGGAGAGCTGGCGGCTGATCGGCGATGCATCGCGCCTGGCCTTTGCCGACCGGGGCCGCTTCATGGCCGACAGCGACCACGTGCCCATGCCGACCGAGGGGCTGATCGACCCCGCCTATCTGGCGGACCGGGCCAAGCTTCTGGCCGGCGACGACAGCCTGCCCGAAGTGGCCCCGGGCAATCCTGGCTGGTCTCATGCCGCGCTGTGGGGGCAGGACAGTTCGCTGGAACTTCCCTCGACCACGCATATCTCGATCGTGGACGGGCAGGGCAACGCGCTGTCCATGACCACCACCATCGAGAACGGCTTCGGCTCGCGCGTCATGGCGAACGGCTTTCTTCTGAACAACGAACTGACCGATTTCAGCTTCGAGACCCATGACGAGAACGGCTGGCCCATCGCCAATGCCCTTGCGCCCGGCAAGCGGCCCCGGTCCTCGATGGCGCCGACCATCGTTCTGAAGGACGACCGCCCGGTCATGGTGATCGGATCGCCCGGCGGCAGCCGCATCATCGGCTATGTCGCCCGCGCCATCGTGGCGCATCTGGACTGGGGGATGGACATCCAGCAGGCGGTGGCCGCGCCCAACATCGTCAACCGCTTCGGCCCCATGGATGTCGAGCCCGGCCTGCCCGCGGCCCTGGCCGAGGGTCTGGCGGCCATCGGGTTCGAGCTGAACGAGACGGAACTGACTTCGGGCCTTCAAGGCATCGTCATCGGGCCGGACGGCCTGACGGGCGGGGCCGATCCCCGCCGCGAAGGGATCGCCCTGGGCGGTTGACGCCATGCGAAAGGGCGCGCCAGCGGCGCGCCCCCTGCAAAAGCCCGCGAAGGGTCTTGCTTATTCGTCCATCCATTCGAACTCGGGCGCATTTTCAAGTGCGGCGCGGTTCGCGGTGAAGACGATGAAGTATTCGTCCTCGGAATCGCCGTCGCGGATCACCTGCAGGTCGTCCATCGACACGGCCACGGTGCGTTCGCCCAAGCCCAGGAAGCCGCCGATATCGGTCAGCACGGCCTTGACCATGCCGTCCTGGCCGATCACCAGGTCGCTGATCTCGCCGATGTCGTCCCAGTCCTGGTCCACCTCGGTATAGGCAGCGTTCACATCAACCTCGGCCTCGGACGCATAAAGGCGCTTACCCATGAAGGTTTCGGCCGACATGTCACCCGCCATTGCGGTATAGCCAAAGCCTTCGTCCGCCATGGCGCCGCCTGCCGGCATGGCGGCCGTTGTGCCGTCCGCCGGCATCGTCGTGGTGGTGGTCGCATCCGCAGGCGCGGTGGTGGTGGCGTCGGTCATCGGCGCCTCGGTCGTGGCCGGTGCGGTGGTGGCAGTCTGGGCGATCGCGGCAGGCGCGGCAAGCATGGCGACAAGGGCGGTGGAAGCAAGCAGCTTGGTCATCGGCAGTCTCCTGATGTTCTTCTTATCAATGGGTTCCGGGAAGTGCCCGGCTGCAGGGACAACGGGCAGGCGCCATCACGGTTCCCCCACATCTCCACCAGCAGGCCGCTGCGGCCCTGCGGCAGGCCGCGGCGGATGGGCGCCTACAGCATCTTCAGAAGCTGGTCCTCGATCCGCCTGCGGCCGCGTCGGTCGCGGATCTGTTCGGCATAGATCGTGCGCGGCTGCAGTACTGTCCCCCCGTCCCGATGCCGGACATCGAAGACGCGGCGCGCCGCCACGATCCCCGAGGCCGCGGCGGTTACGGCGGCGATGGTGATCTCTATGCGCGACAGTTCCCCATCATCGCGCCCCTTGCCCAGGGTGCGTGCCGCGCGGTCCAGAAGGGTGTCGACGGTGCCGGTTTCCACGTAATCGCCGCTTTTCAACGGGCCCTGCAGCGTTGCCCGGCCGGGACCGTCGTCGTCGCGCGAAGGATCAAGCTCCGTGCGGTCAGCCACCGAGACGATCCTTTCGCCCCCATCAGAACAAAGGGTCAGCATGACATCCAGGATGTAGATCGGCTCGAGCCCCAGGTTGCTGACAAGGACGCGGCTGCCAAGCCCGCGCCCGCCGCCCATGGTGATCAGGATCTCGCTCCGCCGCTGGCGGCGCAGGCTTTCGACGAAGACATGCAGATAGGTGATCCAGACGCCGGCGGTCACCAGGGCGATGATCGCCTGCATCACGGCGGCGTTGCTGGTGATCCATTCCCACATGCCCACCGAACGAGGCCGGGCAGGAATCGGTTTCCTATGGGCCGGGACGCGTCGCCCGCGGGCGGACCGCCGCCAGAACCATGCCGCTGGCGGGAAGGGCAGGGACATGGGACAGCGACACGGTCAGATCCTGGGGCGGGACGGAATAATCCATCCTCTCGACCAGCATCCGGGCCGCATGGCGGATCACGGCGACCGTCAGCCGTTCGCCGGGACAGCGATGCCCGTCATGCGGGCTGCCCGCGCCCTGCGGCACGAAGTCGCTGCCGAAGTCGCGCCAGGACAGCGGCCGCTGCGGGTCGAAGTCCTGTGGCGCCGGGAACAGCCGGGGATCGTGGCAGGTGCCGAACAGGTCCACCAGCATCCAGTCCCCCTTCGCGACCGCGACCCCGTTCCAGTCGAAGCCGCGCCGGGCAATGCCGCCGATCACCGGGAAGAAGGGCGAATGACGGCGCACTTCCTCGGCAAAGGCTTCATAACCAAGCTGGCCTTGCCGCAACGCCGGCGCCAGGGACGGATGGCGGTGCAGCGCAAGCGCCGCAAAGGCGACATAGCGGCCGATGGCCACCGTCGGGCGCAGAATGTTGATCAGCTCGACCACGGCCTGGTCCAGCGTCAGGGGCTTTCCGTCGGCGTCGCGGAACCGGGCGATGCGGTGCAGCGGGCTATCTTCATGGGCGGCGTCGGCGCGGGCTGCGCGGATGACGCGGCGGATGCGGGCTTCCACGCGCCGCCGCCGCGCCAAGGCCTGCCACATGCGCGGGCCGAGGCGGCCGGTGTTCTCGATCATCGCGGAAAGATCGCCCGCCATCCGGTCGGGATCGTCCAAGGTAACGCCGGTCCAGCCGAGGATGGCGCGGGTCAGGATCAGGTTCACCTGGTCGAACAGCACGATCCGGTCCTGCCCCGTCCAGTCCTGCAGGGCGCGGCCCCATTCCCGGTCCAGCAGGTCCAGCAGGGATTGTTCGGCCTCGTCCGTCATCAGCAGGCTGGTGAACAGCCCCTTGCGATGCCGGTGGGGCGGGCCGTCCAGCATCTGCACGCTGTTCTTGTCCTGCAGAAGGCGCAGCACATGGGGCGGCATCGCGCCCTTGCGGGTGAACAGGTCGGGGTCATAGATCAGCCGCGCCGCATCCGCCCCTTGGGCGCAGATCACCGGGCGCAGCATCACCCGGGCGCGAAAGCGGTCGGCGCCGACCGTCCTGCAGCCCTGGCCCACGAAGTCATAGCCCTGTCGCAGGAATTGCAGCGAATGATCGACCCCCGGCAGAGCGGGAAGCGCCGTTGCCATGTCAGCCGTCGTCCGGCAGGTGGACATGGCGGGGGGCATAGCGGCTGTGCCGCGGCACGCCCCGCGCGGCAAAATCCTGCGCCAGTCGGTCAAGGGCGGCCAGGAAGACCGGTCCCGCCACGGCATGACCGTGCCCCGGGATCATCACCTGGGGCCGCAGCGCCGCAAGCCTGCGGACGGACCGGCCCGACGCTTCCCAGTCGATGGTGAAATAGGCAGGCGGGCCCTGCAGATGCGGGGTCTGCAAGGCCGCGCTGGACAACGACTCCTGCTGGGTCGTGCTGATCGCATCGCCGGCGATCAGGCTGCCCGAGGCTTCGTGCCAGAACGAGACATGGCCCGGCGAATGGCCTGGCGTATGGATCCACCGCCAGCCGGGAAGCCCCGGGATCTCGCCATTCCCCGGAAGGTCCTGCAACCGATCGGTGACATTGAGGGGGCTGCGCGGGAACAGCGGCGACAATTCCGCCATGCTGCCGCCGCCGACCTCTGGGGCGGGGGGCGGATATGACCGGGTACCATCCAGGAAGGGGCGTTCATGGCGGTGCGCCAGGATCGGTGCGTCCCATTCGCGCGCCAGTTCCTCCAGCGCGCCGACATGGTCGAAATGGCCGTGGGTCAGCAGGATGGCCTTGGGCCGCGCGGTGCCGAAGCGGCTTTCGGCCGCAGCCCGGATCGCGGCGCCCGATCCCCCGATACCGGCATCGACCAGGAACCAGCCCCGGTCCCCCGCGTTCACCGGGCCGATAAAGGCCACGTTGACGATGCCGCAGCGCAGGCGGACAAGATCGGGGCCCAGGTCCTCGGCCACGGCATCGGGCGGCAGGGTGACGCCGCGCGGTCCCTCGGGCTGGGTCAGAAAAGCCGCGGCCAGGGAAAAGGTGCCATAGCCCGTTAAAAAGGCGCGGGGGCCGGATGCCTTTTCGGCCAATCCCGCAGCAAGGCAGGCCGCGCCCTGCGCCGCGTCCAGCATCCGGTGCTGGCCCAGGTCGATGGCGCCGTCCGCATCTTCGCGATAGCGGGTGGCCAGCGAATAGGCCGCCACCCCCAGCCCCGCAAGCGCCAGGGGGCGGACAAGCCGGGCCGGCCATTGCAGCGCCGAGGGCAGCAGCAGAAGGGCCGCGGCCGATGCCGCGTCAAGACGGGCGTGAAGACGAGGCGGGATCATCCGACGCTCCTTCCAAGGGGGGATTATCACTGGGGGCCGGGATCATGACGTTCAGATCGGCCAGCGACTGACTGGTCAGCAGCTTGCCCAGCTGCACCCGGCGTTCCAGGTTGGACCGGCTGAAATCGAAGGCCTTGCCGATGAATTCGTCCTCGGGATCGGTCAGGACGATGTGGCGGAAATTGCGTCCCTGCAGGTCGGCATTCGCAATGATACGGGCCGATTGTCCGGCGAAGAACAGTTCCTGGGCCCGGGTGCCGATGCCGTCCATGGTTTCAGAAAGCTTGCCTTGCTGCACGAACAGGTCAAGCGCGATGATCGCGGCATTGCCCGGCCGGTCCAGCAGGGGCCGAAGGGGCAGGTTCTCGCAGATCCCCGGGTCCATCAGCACATGTCCGTCCAGGTGGACGGGCCGGAACAGGATCGGCAGCGCGGTGCTGGCCATGATGTGATCCACCGTCAGGCGCATGTCGCGGTTGCGGAAATCCAGGATCTCGCCTGTTTCATAATCAAGCGCGGTCACCGTCACCTCGATATCGCCGTCGTTGAGCAGATCGAAATCGATCGACCGCTCAAGCAGCCGCCGCATCGGGCCGCGCTTGAACTGCGACTTGTCCGCGGGCATCCCGGGCAGGATTTCCCAGAAACCCGGCCAGGACGGCACGAACAGCGAGGGATGGCCCCGCATCAGCAACCCCGCGACGGCGGCGCGCCGGCCGGCGACAGGGTGTTGCTGCTGGACATGGGAAATGAACTGGGCCAGGGCAGCGACGCGCCGTTCCGGCGGATTGCCCGCGATCACGGCCGTGACCACGGCGCCGATCGAGGCGCCCGACATGCGCGTGACGCGCAGGCCGGATTGTTCGATCGCCTGCCAGGCGCCGACATGGAATGCGCCAAGCGCATTCCCGCCGGCAAGGCAAAGCCAGGCCTCGGTCATGTCAGCCCAGCCTGTTGCTGATCGCGCGCAGCATGGACATGTGCGAATCGATCGCCGGGACGCCGACAATCGACGCACCCCGCGCCATCGGGTTGGACCCGTTCTCGGCATAGGCCGAGTGCAGGGCGCGCAACTCCTCGTGGCCCTGCATCTGGGCCGCCAGATACTGCCGGTCGAACTCGGCGCCCGCCTCCATGGCGTTCATCTGCTGCAGCATGGTCGCATGTTCGGGCGTCACCTGGTCGGACGGGGCTGCGCCAAAGGCACGGGCCACGGCCTCCTGCTCGGACGCTTCAAGCGCGGCGAAGGCCTGGACCGCTGGGTCGGTGGCCTTTTCCGCGGCGAGGCGGCTGCTGAGCAGAGAGAAGTTTCCGCCCAGCAGGATGGCCTGCATGTCCGCATCGGGGGCGTCCTGGGCAAAGGACATCCGGGCGACCGGCAGGACGGCGGCGACGGCACCGGCGGCGAAAAGGGTTCTGCGCTGCATTGGGTTCTCCTTCAGTGGGGTGGCCGGGCAAGGCCGGGCCTGGATGATCCGCCGGGCCGGTCGCCGGCCAGGCGGCATGGGGTTTATTCGTCTTCCGGCTTGGCCATCTGCCGATGGGCCTTGGCGACCAGGCCCGCAGGAAGGATCTCGGCCATCGCGGCCTGAGCCTTGTTCTTGAGGCCCGGCGTCATTTGTGCCCGCCCCGCGATCATCGCGTCGTAGCCTGCGCGGGCGACCATCGCCGGGTCGTCCTTGTTCTTCATCTGCCCAAGCGGCGTATCCGTCAGGCCCGCGCGTTCGAAGAAGGCGGTGTCGGTGATGCCGGGCATCAGGCAGGTCACCGTGACGCCGCTGTCCTTCAGTTCCTCGTTCCAGCCCAGGGCGAAGTTGTTCAGGAAGGCCTTCGAGGCATTGTAGATCACCTGGAAGGTTCCCGGCATGAAGCCGGCGATGGACCCGGTGACAAGAATATGGCCTTCGCCGCGGTCTCGCATCCTGCGCCCGATCGGATGAGCCAGGCGCAGCACGCCCAGGACGTTGGTCATCACCACATGGTCGATCCCGGCCGGATCCTGGTCCAGGAAGGCGTGTCCCATCCCGGTGCCCGCATTCAGCATCAGCAGATCCACGTCACGCCCGCCCAGTTGCGCCAGGACCGCAGCGATCCCCTCGGGCGTCGCAAGGTCCGCCTCGACCGCCTCGGCGCCTAGTTCGACGGCGGCGGTATGGACTGCAGGTTCGTCCGCGACGATGATGGCCTGGTGGCCCTCGGCCCGGGCGATGCGTGCCAGTTCAAGGCCGATCCCGGTCGAGCCGCCGGTGATGATGGCAAGGGTCATTCTGTTCTCCTGTCCGGGGCGGCGGCTAGGCGCGCGCCCAGTTGAAACATCCGGCGGGCATTCCGGTGCCGCTGACCATCAGCGCCCCCGCGAGGTAAAGGCGCCAGGGATTGCCTTCGCCAAGCCGGGCAACGGTGACCTGCGCCAGGGGGTCGGACCAGATCAGTTCCGCCTGCGCGAAGCCTGCCTTGGCCAGGGCGTGTTCGGGATCGACGCCGATGCGAAGACGATGGTGCTGAAAGGCTGTTCCGCCGGCGGCTGCGCCGCCCAGAAGCCAGCGCCCAGTCCCAAAGCCGCAAGCAGCGCCACGGTGACCGCAGGCCGCGGCCCTCCGCGCCCGGGCCTGCGGCCAAGCCACAAGCCCATCAGGATCGGCAGGATGCCAAGGCCCGCGAACCATCCCAGGTCCCAGGCCAGGGGAACCGCGCTGTCCAGCTTGATCCGGTGCAGGCCCAGAAGCCAATGCGACAGGATCCCGTCCAGGACATGCCAAGCCCCGAAGCCCAGAAGCAGGGCGCCCAGTGTCGGGTTCGTGCCCGCCGCCCCGGCCTTGCTGCGCCACAAACCCCACAGGGCCAGGGCGGCCAGACCATACATCAGCGCATGGAACCAGCCGTCCCACAGGATCTGCAGGCGCAGATCCTCCATCCCCGGCACAAGGCTTAGAAGATGGTGCCATTGCAGGATCTGGTGCAGCAGGATGCCGTCGAAGAACCCGCCCAGGGCAAAACCCAGAAGGCATGACCATCGCATCCAGGAAGACCGTGCCATCAACGCCGTTCCTCGCGCCGGAAAAGGCCCGCCGGATGGGTCCGGCGGGCCTGCCGATCATCCGATCTGCTCGGCCTGTGCGCCGCTGCCCGGCCGGGCCATGCCCAGGTCGGGCTTCTGGTCCGAAGGCTGCAGCTTGCCGGTCGCGAAGGTGCCCTTGCCGTCGATCGAGGGGCCTTCGCCCCAGCGGCCCGGGGCCGGTGCGCTGCCATCGGCCTGGAAGCCCAGATAGGCATAGCTGAACTCGGTCTTTTCCTCGGCCTGCGGGTGGCTGTTGGGGATCGGGAAGGCGCCGGTCATGCCGCCCAGCTCCTCAAGCGCGGCCAGCCACTGGTTTTGGTGCATGGTGTCGCGGGCGATCAGGTATTGCAGCATGTCCTTCATGCCCGTGTCGTCGGTCATGTTGTAAAGCCGCACGGCCAGGGTCCGGCCGGTCGCCTCGGCGGCGACATTGGCGGTCATGTCGGCGGCGATGTTGCCGCTGGCATAGATGTGGGACATGTCGAAGGGCACGCCGTCGCTGTCGATCGGCATGGCCGACAGGCCCGAGGACAGCAGGTTCTTGAGGTTCATGCCCCCCATGATGGCCCCGACAGCGCGGTCGGTGGCGGCCATTTCCTCTTTCATCGACAAGGGCGCGCCTTCCAGGTTCATAGCGACCGCCGTTGCCAGCATCTCGATATGGCCCAGCTCCTCGGCCGCGGTGTTCATCAGAAGGTCGCGGAACTTGGGGTTGCCCCGCGCGCCGCAGGCCTGGAAGAAGTACTGCATGGCCACGCGGATCTCGCCTTCGACGCCTCCGATGGCCTGTTGCAGCGCACGCGCGAACAGCGGATCGGGGGAATCGACACGAACGGGATATTGCAGCTTGTTGTCGGTGTAGAACATTGGAAACCTCGGGTGGTCGTGGACTGGAACGCCCGTCAAGCGGGCTGCAAGGCACGCGCCGGCATCAAGCAGGCACCCGGTCCACAAACTGTCCCACCGCCGGGTTGTTCCCCGGAAAGTTGTTCGACCAAACTTTATCAGCCCCAGCCCCAGCCCCAGCCCCAGCCCCAGCCCGAGCGCGCCGCAATCCCCTGCGGGGGCTCTCAGCCCTTGTCGCGCGCGATCACGCCTTCCACCTCGGGCGCTGCGACAAATCGCCAGGCCCGGCGCGGCCCGGCCATGACATTGAGGTAATACATCTCGAACCCGTGGGGGGCACCGCAGGGGTGGTGGCCGCGAGGGACCAGCACCACGTCGCCGTCGCGCACGGCCATCACCTCGTCCAGCGACCCGTCGTCGGTATAGACGCGCTGGATGCCCCAGCCCTCGCGCGGGTTCAGGCGGTGGTAATAGGTTTCCTCAAGATAGGTGATGCGGGGGAAATCATCCTCGTCATGGCGATGGCTGGGATAGGATGACCAGTTTCCGGCCGGCGTGAAGACCTCGGTCACCAGAAGGCTGTCGCACCAGTCCTCGGCCTCCATCGCGATGTTGTTGATCCAGCGGGTGTTCGACCCCTTGCCGCGCTGGGTCAGGGTGATGCCGTCTGGCCCGATGCGGCGCGCGGGATGCCCGCCCCGTCCCGGCGCGGTGCAGACGGCGATGGTGCAGTCGGTGGTGGCCTCGGCCCGCCAGTCCTGGCCATTCGGGACATAAAGGCAATGCGGCGGCGTCTTCTCGAAGACATCCATCCGGTCGCCCAACTCGCCCCAGTCCTGTCCTGCGGCCTCGATGCGCGCGCGCCCTTCGACCATCACAAGGATCGCTTCCTGGTCTCCGGTCGCCTCGGCTGCCGTTTCCCCCGCGCGCAACCGATAAAGGGAAAAGCCCACATACCGCCAGCCCGCCGCCTGGGGCGTGATCTGGTGCACCTTTCCATGGGTGCCGAAGGGTCTGCAAAGAAGGTCAGGCATGGCAGCCTCTTTCACATTGGCTCAAATATCCCGGGGGTCCGGGGGCTGGCCCCCGGCTGTCGCAGCACGCAGGTCAGGCCGCCGCCGCGCGATCCAGCCCGGCCTTGGCCGCCGCAACCTTCAGCGACTTCAGCCCCAGCGACTGGTATTCCAGCGGGTTGCGCTTTTCGGGGTCCTGCTCGGCCTCGATCACCAGCCAGCCGTCATAGCCCGCATCCGCCAGGATGCGCAGCAGCGGCACGAAGTCGATCGCGCCTTCGGGATCGCCGGGCACGGTGAAGGCCCCTGCCAGGACGCCCTCGATGAAGGACAGGTTTTCCGTCCGCACCCGCTGGGTCACGTCCCGGCGGATGTTCTTGGCGTGGAAATGGGCCACGCGCGCGGCATGCCTGCGCAGCACGGCCTCGGGGTCGCCGCCGCCGAAGGTGCAGTGGCCCGCGTCGAACAGCAGATGCGTGGCAGGCCCGGTTGCGGCCATGAAGGCGTCGATCTCCTCGGGCGACTCCACGACGGTGCCCATGTGGTGGTGATAGGCCAAGGTGATCCCCTGGGATGCCAGATAGGCCGCGAATTCCTCGACCTTGGCCCCAAAGGTTGCCATCTCCCCGGCGGTCAGGCGCGGGCGGTCGTTCACCGGCACATCGGAATTGCCATGCACGGTGTTCGAGCATTCGCAGACGATGCAGACGGTGCAGCCATTGGCCTTCAGCTTGGCCAGGTGCGGCTGGACGGCCGCGATCTCGTCCGCGACACTGCGGGTCAGCAGTTCCGTGGAATACCAGCCCGAGATGAAGGCCAGCCCGTATTGCCCCAGCAGATCCTTCAGCGCCTGCGGATCGTCGGGCCAGCGATGGCCGTTCTCGATCCCGTCAAAGCCGATGATGCGGCCTGCCTCGTTCAGGATCTGCTCGGTCGGGATATGGGCGCCGATGGTCTGGTCGTCGTCATTGGCCCAGGCGATGGGGTTGGTGCCATAGCGGATCATGGTTCTTTCCTCAGTTCACCAGCCGCGCGCGGGCGGCGTTGTCCAGATAGGTCTGATAGGCATCGCGCAGCGTCTTTGTTGCGCCCACCTCGGGGACGGCCACGTCCCACCAATGGCCCGCATCGCCGAAGCCGGGACCGTCCTTGGCGGTGGTGTCGATGACGATCACCGTGGGGATGGGCCTGCCGCGTGCAGCGGCGATCTGCGCCTCGAGGTCGGCAATGCCGTTGGCCTTGACGGCATGGGCCCCCATGCTGGCCGCGTGCGCGACATAGTCGATGCGCGGCTGGTCGGCGACGTTGCAATCTTCGTAAAGGTTGTTGAACGGCACCCCGCCGCAGACCTGCTGGAGGCGGTTGATGCAGCCATAGCCCCGGTTGTCGGTCAAGACGACCGTAAAGGGCACGCGCCGCATCACGGCCGTCGCCAGTTCAGAATTCGCCATCATGTAGCTGCCGTCGCCCACGAAGCAGATCACCTCGCGGTCCGGGCAGGCCAGCTTGATGCCCATCGCGCCCGCGATCTCGTAGCCCATGCAGGAATAGCCGTATTCCATGTGGTATCCGCCCTGCGCGGGCTGCCACAACAGCTTCAGTGCGCCGGGCATGGTACCTGCCGCGCACATGGCGATGGCATCGGGCGCGCCGCGCTGGACCGCGCCGATCACCTGCGCGTCGTTGGGCAGGTCATTGCCGGGGACGGGGGCTGCGCAATGGGCATCGACGGCGGCCAGCCAGTCGGCGCGCGCGCTGCCGTCGAACGCCGCGCGATGATCGCCCAGGGCCGCCGTCAGCCTTTCCAAAGCCACGTGTGCGTCGGCCACCAGCGGCACCGCGCCATGCTTGGCGGCGTCGTAGCCGTGGACGTTGATCGACACCAGCTTCGCATCCGGCGCGAACATCGTCCGCGACCCGGTGGTGAAGTCTTGCAAGCGGGTGCCAACCCCGACCACCAAATCCGCGTCCCGCAGCACCGCATTGGCCGCGGCCGATCCGTCCACGCCCGCCGCGCCGAAGTTCATCGGATCCGCCTGCGCCAGTGCCGACTTGCCCGCCTGCGTTTCCGCCACAGGGATGCCGTGGCGGGCGGCAAAATCCGACAGCGCCGCTTCGGCCCCGGAATAGATCACGCCCCCGCCCGCGACGATGGCGGGGCGTTTCGCGGCGCGGATCAGGCCCGCCACCTCGGACAGTTCCTGCCTGTCGGGTTCCGGGCGGCGGATGCGCCAGACGCGGGGTTCGAAGAAGGCCTCGGGCCAGTCATAGCCTTCCGCCTGGGTGTCCTGGCAGAAGGCCAGGCAAACCGGGCCGCAGTTGGCCGGGTCGGTCATCACCCGCAGCGCGCGGGGCAGGGCGGTCAGCAACTGCTCGGGCCGCTGGAGGCGGTCGAAATAGCGGACCACCGGACGGAAGCAATCATTGGCCGATACGGTGCCGTCATCGAAATCCTCGACCTGCTGCAGCACCGGGTCGGGGCGGCGGCTGGCGAAGACATCGCCCGCGATCAGCAGGACCGGCAGGCGGTTCACATGGGCAAGCGCGGCGGCCGTGACCATGTTGGTGGCCCCCGGCCCGATGGAACTGGTCACCGCATGGGCGCGGCGGCGCTTCTTGGCCTTGGCATAGGCAATGGCCGCGTGGGCCATGGTCTGTTCGTTCTGGCCGCGCCAGGTCGGGAAGGCATCGCCGATGCCCTGCAGCGCCTCGCCGATGCCCGCGACGTTGCCATGGCCGAAGATCGCCCAGCAGCCCTCGATGAAGCGTTCGCCGTCTTCCGTCATCTGCACGGACAGCCATCGCATCATCGCCTGCGACGCCGTCAACCGGATCGTGTTCATGTGGTCCCTCATTTCCCGTTCGCGCCTGCCCGCGCCTTGTCCCAGATGCCGCAAAGCCGACCGTATCGCCGCGCCATTTCCTCGACCGCCTCGCCGTCGGTCAGGTCGCCGTCCAGCCAGGCCCGCGCCACCGCGCCGAAGATGGTGCGCCCGACCGCGAAACCCTTGACCAGCGGAAAGGCGGCCGCGACGGCAAAGCTGTCGGCCAGTCCAGCCTCGGGCGCGTCCAGGCCCAGCACCACGATGCCGCGGGTATGGGGGTCGTTCTCCTCGATCGCGGCGATGGCCTTGCGCCAGGCCACGGCCGACGTCATCGGCTCCAGCTTCCACCAGTCGGGATAGACGCCCGCCGCATAGAACTGCCGGATCAGGGTTGCCGTCGTCTCATTGTCCACAGGGCCGACCTTGGACGGAATGATCTCCAGCAGGAATTCAAGGTCGTTGCGGCGGGCGGCCTGGAACAGGCGCCTGACGGTTTCCTCCTGCCCGGCCCGCGTGGCTTCGTCGTCGTCGGGGTGGCAGAAGCACAGCACCTTGACCACGTTCTCGCGCGCCCAAGCCTCCAGTCCGCCGCAGTCGGCGCCCAGTTCCGGTTCCAGTTCCAAAGGCCGCGATCCTGGCCATTCGGCGGGCCGCCCGATCCAGAGGCCGGTGCCCGAGGCCGCGTGCAGCGCATTGCGCCCGATGCGGTTGTCGCAGAGGATTCCATATCCGGGCTTGCCGCCCTGAACCTGCAACGCGGCCTGCAGGCACAGTTCCTTGAAGGCACCGCCCTTCTGCGGCGTGTAGCCTGGCATCTGTTCCAACTGCATCCGGTGGTCGAAGGCAAAGACCCGCATCGTGGACCAGTCCCCGCCCGTGCGGCGCTGGCGGTTGGTGGCCCAATGAACCTGTTCCAGTTCGGCATCGTTCCTCAGATCGGGCCGGATCACGCCGCGCCGCAGAAAGAACTCCAACTCCTCGAGCGAGGGATAGGCGGGCGTGCAGCCGTGTCGGCTGACGGCAAGCGCGCCGCAGGCATTGGCGTATTCGAGGGCTTTGGGCCAAGGCTCGCCATCCAGCCAGCCCTTCATCAGGCCGGAAAAGAAGCCGTCGCCCGCGCCCAGCACGTTGAAGACCTCAATCGGGAAGCCCGGACCGGCTTCGCCCTGATCCAGGCTGTCGGGGATGGCGCCGGTAAAGGCCACCGCGCCCGCAGCCCCGCGCTTGCAGACCAGCGTGGCGTCGGTGACGCCGCGCACCGCCCGCAGCGCCGCCACCGTGTCGGTGGTGCCGCCGGCGATATGAAACTCTTCCTCGGTGCCCACGATCAGGTCGAACAGGGGCAGCGTGGCTTGAAGCCGGGCCGTCACCGCCGCGCTTTCCACGAAGCGGCTTTCGCCCGCGTCGTGGCCCGCCAATCCCCAGAGGTTCGGGCGATAGTCGATGTCGAGCGCCGTCCGGGCGCCATGCTTGCGGGCCAGCCGCAGCGCCTTGACGACGGCGGCTTCGGTGCGCGGATGGGACAGATGCGTGCCCGTCGCCAGCACCGCGCGGGCGTCCGTGATCAGGGCCTCGTCGATGTCGTCCTCGCACAGCGCCATGTCGGCGCAGTCGCTGCGATAGAAGATCAGCGGAAACTGGTCCTGGTCGCGGATCCCCAGGATCACCAGGGCGGTCAGCCGGTCGGGATCGGTCTTGACGCCACGCACGTCCACCCCTTCGCGCACCAGCTGCTCGCGGATGAAGCGGCCCATATGTTCGTCGCCCACGCGCGTGATGAGACCGGACCGCAGCCCCAGCCGCGCCGTGCCGCAGGCGATGTTGGTGGGGCTGCCGCCGATATACTTGCGGAACGACCCCATGTCCTCGAGCCGCCCGCCAACCTGCGCGCCATACAGATCGACGCCCGCGCGGCCGATGGTGATCAGGTCAAGGGATTTGGTCATGGGATCGGTCCTTGTCTTGACGTCAAAGCTGCGCGGAAACGAAGGCCATGCTGGTCTTCACCGCGCCCTTGGGATCGGCGGCCCCATGCACTTCGGGGGCGAAGGGTTCGAAGCTGAAGGGCCCGTCATAGCCCGCGTCCAGCAGCGCCCGGATCTGATGCAGGTTTTCCAGCCGGTCCTGACCATCGACCAGCACCCGGTGCGCGTCCAGCATGTCGGCCACCGCCACGTCGGGATCGATCACGCCCGAGATATGGACAAGGCCGGTCCAGTCCGGGAAGAACTCGGTCTCACCCGCCAGGTGGTGGTGGAAGGTGTCGTGCAGAAGACGGAAGGTGCCCTCGCCCCCGGCGGCCTGGATGGCCCGGATCGCCTCGGCCTTGGTGCGCAGGGACGAGATCGGGAAGCCCAGCGGTTCCACCAGCCCGGTCAGTCCGCGCGTGTCCAGGATCGTCTTCATCGCCGTCAGCGCACCCACCAGGCTGTCAAAGGCGACCGGCGTGCCATCGTTCAGCGGGCACATGACCAAGGCCTTGGCGCCGCAGGCGGCGGCATAGTCGGCCATGTCCTCGGCCCGCGCGGGCAGGTTGCCCGCCCAGGTGTTGAAGGGGTAAAGCGCGTTGATCGAGACGATGGTGACGCCGGCCTTTTCGGCCTCGGCCTTCACCTGCTCGGGGCGCCATTGGGACAGGACATCGGGCAGGTCGTTGCGGATCTCGACCTCGGTCACGCCAAGGTCGCGGGCAGCAGCGAAGAAGTCCGGCAGCGACAGGTTCGGCGCCGCGATGTGGTTCAGGGCAAAGCGCATGGGTCAGCCTTGGGCGTAAAGGGCGGGACGGTCGGGATAGGTGATGGCTATGGCATCGCCCTCGGCCTCTTGCGCGGCCACGCAGGCGTCCGAGGTGACGGCGGCCATGTAGCCGTCCCATGAGGTCGGGCCCGATGCCGTGCCTTGCGCCGCGGCCTTCAGGAAGTCCTGCAATTCCACGTCGTAGGACGCCACGAAGCGGTCCTTCCAGTCGGTCAGGATCGGGTTCTGCAAGGTCGCGTTCAGGCGCGTCTGGATGGACATGGGTTCGGGCAGCCGGGCCACGCCGTCCTCGCCCACGACCTCGCACTGGATGTCGTAGCCGTAATGGCAGTTCACGAAGATCTCCGTGTCGATGACCGTGCCCTTGGCCGTCACCAGCGTCACGATCTGCGGGTCGCGCAGCTTGGCATGGGTGCGGGCGCAGGACCGGGGAAAGGTCACGCGGGCGGACACATAGTCGTCGTCCAGAAGCCAGCGGAACACGTCGATCTCGTGGATCAGCGTGTCGTGGATCGCCATGGGGGTGGTATAGGCTTCCGGCACGGTCGGGTTGCGGTGCGCGGCATGGACCATGATCGGCGCACCGATCTGACCGTCCACGACCTTCTTCAGGGCGACATATCCTTCGTCATAGCGACGCATGAAGCCCACCTGGACCAGGCGCGTCCCATGCGCCACCTCGGCATCGACGATGCGCTTGGCGCCCTCGGCGGTCGTCGCCAGCGGCTTTTCGCAGAAGCAGGGCTTGCCCGCGGCGATGGCGGCCAGGACATATTCCTCGTGCGTCGCGCCCCAGGAACAGACGAGGATCGCGTCCACATCGGGGCTGGCGATCAGGTCCTGGCCATTGTCGAAGACGGTGGCGTCGGGCGCGATGTCGGCGCGGACGGCCTCGGCCGATGCGCGGTTCACGTCGGACAGGGCGGTGATGCTGCCGCCCGACAGCACCTGGTTGATGCGGCGGGCGTGGTCGCGGCCGATGGCTCCGGTGCCGATGACACCAATTCTGACGGTCATGTCCTGTCTCACTTCCAATACTGGTCGATGTATTTCTGCATTTCGGTGCGCATGAAGCGGCCCGACTGGTCGGCCTTGTCTTCCCAGGCAAAGACGCAGGCGGTCATGATGCCGTCAAAGCCGATGGCGGCCAGCGTGCCGAAGAAGTCGTCCCATGGCACCTCGCCCTGGCCGATGTTGAGGTGCTGGTGGACACGCGCCTGCGTGCCCGGCGGGTTCAGGATATAGCGCAGGCCGGAACTGGCCTTGTGGTTGAAGGTGTCGCCCACATGGACATGGGCCAGCACGTCGGCGGCCTCGCGCAGCATCGCCGCGGTGTCGTCTCCGAAATAAAAGGTATGGGGCGCGCAATACAGGAAGCGCACGTTCTTCGAGTTCACGGTGCGGATGATGTCCAGGGCAGGCTGGATGGTTTCGCACCAGTCTTCCGGATGGGGTTCCACGTTCAACTGGATCCCTTCACGTTCCAGGATCGGGACCAGTTCCTCCATGCTGCGCCACCAGGCGTCCTCGCAGGCCTCGATCATCGACCCGGTATGGCAGCAATAGCAGGACCCCTTGTCGGGATGGGGGCCGCGGCCGAATTCGCTGTTCATCGTGTCCACGCCCAGTTCCACCGCGATCTCGATCGCGCGCTTCCAGTGGCGGACAGCGGCCTGACGCTCGGTTTCGTCGTTGGAGGCCCAGCGATACATCGGCAGCAGGCTGGCGATGCCGACATCCGCGTCCTTCAGCGCCTGTTTCAGGGACTTGACGCGGTCGGGGAAGACGCGCGGCGCCTTGAACCATTCCAGGAAATCGCCGCGCGGGGATAGTTCGATCCAGTCATAGCCAAGCTCCTTGACCTTGGCCGGGATCGCCTCGAGCGGCAGGTGACGGTGCATGAAGGGGTCGATGGCGATGCGCATGACTGCGGTCCTGTAGCATTGTCTGGAAAAAAGCCGGGCAGGGCACGGGGAGGAGGCGCCCCCTGCCCGGCGGCACCGCTTACTTCTGGTAATCGGCCATGTTCTGGGGGGTCACCGGCTCGAACGGGATCCAGTGTTCGGGTTCGATCTTTTCGCCCGCTGCGGCGGCGACGGCGGCCTTGACGGCCTGCTCGCCCTGGCCCGTGGCGTTCTGATAGACGGTCACGTCCATCTGCCCCGCCTCCATCGCCGCCAGCCCGTCTGCGGTGGCGTCGATGCCGGCGATGACGATGTCGCCCTTGCCGGTGGTGGCAGCCAGGGCCTGCGCCGCGCCGATCGCCATCTCGTCGTTGTTGGCGACGATGGCGTCGAACTCCAGGCCCGCCGTCATCCAGGACGTGACCAGATCCTGCGCCTGGACGCGGTTCCAGTTGGCGACCTGCTTTTCGACGATTTCCACCTGGCAGTCGGGCTTGGCAAAGGCTTCCTCGACCATCTTCGTGCGCACCAGGGCAGCATGGTTTTCCAGCGGTCCCATCAGGATCACGGCCTTGGGATCCTCGCGCCCCTTCAGGGCCTCGCAGACGGCGGCGGCTTCCAGCCGGCCCGCGTCGGTTTCCTGCGATCCGACATAGCCGGTGCCCTGGGGCATCCCGGTTTCCAGTTCGGCGGGCGGGTGGTTCACGTAGATCAGCGGGATGCCGGCGCCGGTCGCGGCGGCGGTGATGGCCGATGTCGAGTCCCCGTCGACCGCATTCACGATGATCGCATCGACGCCGTTGGCCACGAAGTTCTGCACCTGGTTCAGTTGTTTGGCCACGTCCAGTTGCGCGTCCTCCACCGACAGGGTGACGCCCTCGGTCCGTTCGGCCTCGGCCCGGATGCCGTTCAGCAGGATCGTCAGGAAGGGGTTGTCAAAGGACGTCATGGTGACGCCGATCCGGGTTTCGGCAAGCGCGGGGGCTGCCAGGGACAGGCAGAGGGCGGTGGTGGCAATCAATCTGGTCATCGCGGTTTCCTTGTCGGACAGGGTTGGGGGGCGGCCCCGCAGCAGGGGCCGCGCCGGTGTCAGCTTGTCTTCCGGCGCTTCCGCTGGCGGTGGACATCGGCCACGACGGCGGCCACGACGATCGCGCCCTTGATCATCTCCTGGTAATAGGCGTCCAGCCGCAGGAAGGTGAAACCCGAGATGATGACACCGAAGATGACCATCCCGATGGCGGTTCCCAGCACCGACCCGCGCCCGCCCTGCAACGACACGCCGCCGATCACGGCCATGGCGATGGCGTCCAGTTCATAGGCCAGGCCCATCCCGGCCTGCGCCGTCTGCCCGCGGGCCGCGACCACCATCCCGGCAAGTGCTGCCAGCATCGCGGCGATCACATAGACCTTGACCAGGTGGCGTTCCACGTCGATGCCGGACACGCGCGCGGCCTGGGCATTGGCGCCGATGGCATAGGTGAACTTGCCATAGCGGGTGTATTTCATCGCCACGTGGAAGATCGCCGCGACCAGGATGAAGATCACCACCGGCATCATGCCGCTGCCGATCCAGGCAAAGCCCTCGGTCGGGAAGCTGATCGGCTGGCCCTTGGTGTACCACTTGGCAAAGCCGCGCACCGTGACCATCGTGCCAAGCGTTGCGATGAAGGGCGGGATCTTGGTATAGGCGATCAGCCAGCCGTTGATCAGGCCGACGATGGCGCCAAAGCCAAGCCCGATCAGCAGGGGCACGATCATCGGCAGGTCGGTCAGCGCAGGATAGACCGCGCGCGCATAGGTGGACACCTGGGCGAATGACATGGCGACCATCGCCACCGCCCCCACCACGGAACCCGACGAAAGGTCGATCCCGCCCGAGATGATGACCTGCGTCACCCCCACGGCGATGATCCCGATGACCGAGACCTGCAGGATCATGATCTTCAGCCGGTTCCAGGAAAACAGGAAGGACTGGCCCTGGAAGATCCAGCCCAGGATCTCGAAGACCAGGGCGATGCCGATCAGGACCAGCAGGATGTTGACCTCGGCGGGCCATTTGCGCTGCGTGCGCGGGGCGGTGCGGGCGGTGATGTCTTGGCTGCTCATGCGAATGGTTCCCTTACTTCGCCGCAAGCGACATGATCTTGACCTGATCCGCTTCCGCGCGGTCCAGGAAGCCGGACACATGGCCTTCGTGCATGACCATGATGCGGTCGGACATGCCCAGCACCTCGGGCAGTTCGGACGATATCATCAGCACCGCCACGCCCTGCGCGGCCAGTTCGGTGATCAGGCGGTGGATTTCGGATTTCGCGCCCACGTCGATGCCGCGGGTCGGTTCGTCCAGGATCAGGATGCGGGGTTTCGTCAGAAGCCAGCGGGCGATCAGCAGCTTTTGCTGATTGCCGCCCGACAGGTTTTCCACGGTTTCCTGAAGGTTCGGGGTCTTGACGCGCAGGGTGCGGGCCATGTCCTCGGCCAGCTTGTTCACCTCGGCCTGGCGGACGAAGCCGTTTTTCACATGGCTGCGGGTGATCAGCGCGGACTGGATGTTCTCCAGGCAGTCCAGCGTCAGGAAGCAGCCGGTCTCCTTGCGATCCTCGGTCAGGAAGGCCATGCCATGCGCCATTGCCTGGGCGGGGGACTTGATCTGGACCGGCGTCCCGTCGATCAGGATTTCGCCGGACTCGGCAGGCGTGACCCCAAACAGCGCCTCGGCCACGTTCGACCGCTTGGAACCCACCAACCCGGCCAGTCCCAGGATCTCGCCCCGGCGCAAGGTGAAGGACACGTCGTGGAAGACGCCGGGCAGGGTCAGGTTCCGCACCTCGAGGATCGTGTCGCCGATGGGGCAGTCGACCTTGGGGAACATGTTGGTGATCTCGCGGCCCACCATCATGCGGATGATGTCGTCGCGGGTGACATTCTTGGCATTGTGGGTGCCCACATACTTGCCGTCGCGGAAGACGGTGAATTCGTCGGCGATCTCGAACAGCTCGTTCATCTTGTGGGTGATGTAGACGATGCCGATGCCGCGCTGACGCAGATCGCGGATGATGGCGAACAGGTGGTCGACCTCTCGTTCGGTCAGCGCCGATGTCGGCTCGTCCATGATGAGAACGTCGGAATTGTGGCTGACGGCCTTGGCGATCTCGACCATCTGCTTTTGCGCGACCGTCAGTTCGGACACCTGGGCGCGGGGGTCCAGCCTGATGTTCAGCCGCGCGAACAGGTCGGCCGTCATCCGGGCCATTTCGGCATGATCGATCAGGCCGAGACGGTTCTTGGGTTCGCGGCGGATCCAGATGTTTTCCGCCACCGTCATCCAGTTCATCAGCGCCAGTTCCTGGTGGATCATCGAGATCCCCTGGTCCAGGGCGTCCAGCGGCGATTTCAGGGCCACCACCTGGCCGCGCAGCCGGATCTCGCCCGCGTCGGGCTGATAGACACCGGCGATGATCTTCATCAGCGTGGACTTGCCCGCGCCGTTTTCCCCCATCAGGGCGTGGACGGTGCCGGGGCGGATGCGCAACTGCACGTCGTCAAGGGCCAGAACGCCCGGAAACTCCTTGCGGATGCCGCTGATCGACAAGACGCCGTCGCGATCTATGGCAGCCTGCACGCGGTCGATCGCGGCAGCGGTCCTTGGGCTGACCATGGTCGTCCCTCCGTGATCCTGGGATGCGCCGGGACCCCGTGCCCCGGCGCTGCGCTGTCAGTTCCGGGCCTGGTAGTCCGCCAGGTTTTCGGGCGTCACCAGTTCGAAGGGGACATAGACCTTGGTTTCCACTTCCTCGCCCCGCGCCAGGCTGAGGGCTGCATCGACGGCGCCCTGGCCCTGGCCCGCGGCGTTCTGGAAGACGGTCACGTCCAGATCGCCCGCCTCCATCGCGGCAAGCGCGTCCTGGGTGGCGTCGATCCCGCCCACGATGATGTCGTCCATCGACCTGCCCGCGGATTTCAGCGCCTGGATCGCGCCGATCGCCATTTCGTCGTTGTTCGAGATCACCGCGTCGAATTCCAGCCCCGAGGTGATCCAGTTGGTCATCAGGTCGGCGGCCTGGGTGCGCGACCAGTTGGCCGTCTGCTCCTCGACAATCTGGATGAAGCCGCAGTCGGGCGTGGCGATCACGTCCTTGATGTCCTGGGTGCGCATCCGCGCCGCCTGGTTCGACAATTCGCCCATCAGGACCACGGCCCTGGCTTCGGTCTTGCCGGCTTCCTTCAGCAGGCGGCAGATTTCCTGGGTCTGCAGCGTGCCGGATTCCTTTTCGTCGGACGCGACAAAGGCCTGCTTTTCCGGCAGGTCGTCCACGTTCACCGGCTCGCGGTTCACATAGACCAGCGGGATGCCGGCATCGGCGGCCGCCTGCGACATGGCCACGGTGGCGTCGGTATCGACCGGGTTCACGATGATCGCGTCCACGCCCGAGGCCACGAAGTTCTGGATCTGGTTCAGCTGCTTGCCGACATCGTTCTGGGCGTCCTCGATCTGCAGTGTCACGCCGTCCAGGCTGGCCGTGTGTTCCTGCATCCCGTTGCGAAGGACGGTCAGGAAGTTGTCGTCAAAGAGCGCCATGGACACCCCGATATTCTCGGCCTGGGCAGCCGTTGCCATCACCGCAGAAATCGCGGTCGCCGTCAGCAGTCGCTTCATTGTTCTTTCCCTCCACTGGTGGTGCGCGTGGCACCTTGTTCTTGCCGCGTCAGTCATTGGGCTACACGGGGCCACCCCTGCGGATGCAGGGTTGCGGCAGTCCGGATCTTTGGCAGGCAGCGACGATTCTCCTCCGTGTCGTCGCAAGGGGAAGATCACCGAGGGGGTGCCCTTCGGTCAATCACGGCATGACGCATAAAACCATCATTCATGATGGAAAATGACGTGCGCCATGATGGCTTCACCTCATAAGGGTCACAGGCTTTCCGGCGTCCAGATCTGGAAGGGCAGGAAACGCTGGCCGGGATTGTCGGTCAGGCCGTGTTCGCGGGCGTGGATCATCAGGGCCACGGTTTCCTCGCAGACCTGCCGCAGGGGCGTGCTGATGACGACCGACAGGGTGCGGTCCTGCAGCGCCTCGCGCGAATCCGGGGTCAGTTCGTTCACGATCAGCGCCACGTCGCCGGGCTTGCGCAGTTCGCGCAACGCGGCAATGGCGCCTTCCATCCCGCCACCGGCGCAATAGATGCCGACAAGGTCGTTGTGGCGTTCCAGAAGCTCCGTCACCGCTTCATAGGTCAGTTGCCGCGTTTCCAGGTTGACCTGCGGGTTCAGCAATTCGAAATCTGGCGCGTATTCCCGGAAATAGCTGCGAAAGCCGGTTTCGCGCAACTCATGCCCGTGGAAGCGGTGCCCGCCGATGAAGACCGCTACCTTGCCGGGCCTGCGGGCGATCTTGGAAATCAGCCAGCCTGCCGACCTCCCCACCTTGATATTGTTCGTCCCGACATAGCTTTCGCGCACGCCCTGGGCGAAATCGGACAACAGAGAAAAGGTCGGAATGCCGCGCTGTCGCAGGTCGCTGACGGCCGCCGTGACCTTGTGGTGGTCCAGCCCGGTGGCAGCCACCATGTCCACCTTTCCGGTCATCGAGGCCAGAATCTGCTCAAGCTCTCCGGGCAGCGTCGATTGCGCAAAGCGCACCGTGACCCGCAGCCGGTGCGAGGAGACCTGCGCCGCGTGTTCCTGAAACAGCCGCGCGAAGTCCTGGTAGAAGGGATGGCGTTCCTTCTGAAGGATCAACCCGACATGCAATTCGGGCAGTTCCGCCATCAGCCGGGCGCGGATCGCATTCGCCCCGTGATAGCCGATGCGCTGCGCGGCGTCCTGCACGCGCCGCGCGGTTTCCTCGCGCACCTTCATGCGGCCGTTCAGCACCCGGTCTGCGGTGGCAAGGCTGACGCCAGCTTCCCGGGCAAGGTCGGCGATGGTCGGACGGCGCATCCGGCCCCCTTTCCGATTGTGATGGAAGACGTCAGGGCGTTGATGGTTTCACGTCACCCGTGCCGGCGTCAACCCAGTGATTCAGACGCTTTCGGGCATGAAGATCTGGATCTCGGTTGCGACGGATCCTGCGTCACCGTCCAGCCGGCCGATCAGGCGGGCCATGGTTTCCACCGCCAGCCGCGCTTCGAGCATGGGTTTCTGGTCGATGATCGCCTGCACCTTGCGCGCCTTCAGCAAGTCCCGCCGCTGCGGCGTCAGTTCATGCGTGACGATGGCGATGGACCGCGACCGCCGCACGGGCTCAAGCGCGGCCACCAGTTCCGTGCAGCCCGTGGTGCACAGATAGATGCCGCGCAGGTCGGCATTGGCCCGCACCGCGCGCAGGGCAAGGGTGGCGGCAATTGCCTTGTCCTCATGCGTTTCCAGCACTTCGGCCACATGCAGGCGAGGGTGGCGTTCGGCCAGCAGGTCGACAAATCCGCCGCTGCGCGCGCCGTGGCCCGGCATGTCGAAGCGCCCGATCAGGACCAGGGCCTCGCCCCTGTCGGGGCCCGCCAGGTGACCCATCAGGTCGCCTGCGACGCGACCGGCCTGGCGGTCGTCGGGACCGACAAATGCGGCGCGGTTTCGGGCGGGCAGGTCGTCGGCCATGGTCACGACAGGGATGCGCGCGGGCAGCGCCCCGACCGCCATGACGATCTGCGGGGCGGCGGGAACGGTCAGGATCATGCCGTCGGCCCAGGATGCCGCGCGGGTGATCCGGGCGGCGATCCGGTCGGGATCGGCGGGGTCGATATGCTCGACCTGCAGCAGCATGTTCAGATCGCGGTGAAGCGTACGGGCCTGGTCGATGCCCCCGCGAAGCTGATCGTGGAAGGGGTTCGTGGGCGGCTGGATCAGGACGGCGATGCGCTTTGTCAGGGTGGGCCTGATCGTCAGGTTCCGGTCCAGCCCAAGCTTCCGCGCGGCCTGCAGGATCGCCATCTCTTTCGCGGCCGAGACGCCGCCCCGGCGGTTCACGACCCGGTCCACGGTGGCGACCGACGCGCCTGCCGCCCGCGCCACATCCTCCAGCGTCACCTTGGCCATGATCCCCCCTGCCTGGACGACAGTGGCGGCTTGAGGGTTTCCCCTCAAGAGATTCCTTCGCAGGGCGTCCCGTGCCCGATAATCCCGTAGGCGACCGGAGGACCCCATGACCATCACCATCACGACCGCCCCCTGCTGCTGGGGTGTGGACGATGTCGCGAACCCGAACCTGCCCGACTGGCGGCTGGTCCTGGCCGAGGCCGCGGCAGCGGGCTATGGCGGGCTGGAGCTTGGGCCCTACGGCTACATCCCGCTGGATGCCGAAACGGTGTCCGCGGAGTTGCGGCGGCATGGGCTTTATGTCGTGGCGGGGACGATCTTCGACAACCTGGTCGACCCCGCCAACCGCGACAACCTGGAACGCCAGACCCGCCAGATCTGCGCGGTGATCACAGCCCTGCCCAAGCCTCCGGCAGCGCCGGGCCAGCGGTATGCCGCGCCCTACCTGACGGTGATGGACTGGGGCCACGACGCCCGCGACTTCGCCGCCGGCCAGTCGGACCGCGCGGCCCGGCTGGACGATGCCGCCTGGGCCGGCATGGTCGCCAACATCCGCGCCATCGCCCGGATCGCCCGCGGCCACGGCGTCCGCGCCGTGATCCATCCCCATGCCGGCGGCCATGTGGAATTCGCCGATGAGATCGCGCGGATCCTGCGCGACATCCCCGCCGACGAGGCGGGCCTGTGCCTGGACACCGGCCACACGGCCTATTCCGGGATGGATCCGGTCGCCATGCTGGAGGCCTGCTGGGACCGCCTGGACTACATCCATTTCAAGGACATCGACCCGGCCGTCCATGCCGGCGTGATGAACAGCCGCATCCGCTTCTTCGAGGCCTGCGCCCTGGGCGTGATGTGTCCCATCGGCGACGGCTGCATCGACTATCCGGGGATTCTGTCGCTGCTGGAACGGCGCGGCTATGCCGGTTTCATCACCGTGGAACAGGAACGCGACCCCCGCAGCGCCGGCGGGACGCTGGCCGATGTCGCGAAGTCCCGCCGCTATCTGGAACAGGTTGGCTTTGTCCGCCCTGCCATGGAGAAAACCCGATGATCGACGGCATCCGCTTGACGAAGGCCCCCATCCGCTGGGGCATGGTGGGCGGCGGAAGGGGCAGCCAGATCGGCTATGTCCACCGCTCTGCCGCGCTGCGTGACGGGTATTTCTCCCTTCTGGCCGGGGCCTTTGATCTGGACCCCGATCGCGGCCGCGCCTTCGGTGCGGATCTGGGGCTGGACCCGGGCCGCTGCTATCCCGACTGGCAGGCGATGTTCGCGGCGGAAGCCGCGCGCGCCGACGGCATCCGCTGCGTCACCATCGCCACGCCGAACAACACTCATTACCCGATCACCCGCGCGGCCCTGCTGGCGGGCCTGCACGTGATCTGCGAAAAGCCCCTGACCTTCACCACGTCCGAGGCGCTTGACCTGCAGGCCATCGCAGCCGACCGCGGCCTGGTCGTTGGCGTCGCCTACGGCTATTCCGGCCACCAGATGATCGAGGAGGCTGCGCGCCTTGTCGCCGACGGCACGCTGGGCGAGATCCGCATCGTCAACCTGCAATTCGCCCACGGCTTCCACAGCGCGGCGGTGGAACATGACAACCCCGCCGCCCGCTGGCGCGTTGATCCGGCCTTTGCGGGGCCAAGCTATGTCCTGGGCGACCTTGCGACCCATCCGCTGTATGTCGCGCAGGTCATCTGCCCCAATCTGCGCATCCGCCGGCTGCTTTGCACTCGGCAAAGCTTTGTCGCCTCCCGCGCGCCGCTTGAGGACAACGCGACCGTGCTGATGGAATACGAAGGCGGCGCGGTGGGGACCTGCTGGACCTCGGCCGTGAATGCCGGGGCGATGCACAGCCAGAAGGTGCGGATCGTGGGGTCGAAGGGTTCGGTCGAATGGTGGGACGAACACCCTAACCAGTTGCGGCTGGAAATCCAGGGCGAACCCGCCCGCGTCCTGGACCGGGGGATGGCCTATCTGCACCCGCAGTCGCTGGCTGACGACCGCATCGGCGCGGGTCACCCGGAAGGGCTGTTCGACGCCTGGGCCAACCTGCACTGCCGCTTTGCCCTGGCCATCGAGGCGCATGAGGACAAGGATCCCGCACGCCTGGCCGGCCTGCGCTATCCCGGCATCGAGGCGGGTGTCGAGGGCGTCCGCTGGGTCGAGCATTGCGTGCGGTCGGCCGACGGGGGCGGGGTCTGGGTCGACTACGCCTGACCGATGCCAGCCGGGCACCCCCGGCTGGCAGGATCGTCACGCCATCGTGGCGATGTCCATGACGAAGCGATACTTCACGTCGCCCCCGAGCATCCGTTCATAGGCTTCCTCGATCTGGTCGGCGCGGATCATCTCTATATCGGCGGTGATGCCGTGCCGGGCGCAGAAATCCAGCATCTCCTGCGTTTCGGGAATGCCGCCGATCATGGAACCGGCCAGGCTGCGGCGGCGCATGATGAAGTTGAAGACATTGGGCGACGGATGGGGCGTCGCCGGCGCGCCCACCAGGGCCATGGTGCCGTCGCGCTTGAGCAGCGCCAGAAAGGCGTCGAGGTCATGCGGGGCGGCGACCGTGTTCAGGATGAAGTCGAAGCTTTGCGCATGGGCCCACATCTCGTCGGCGTCCTTCGAGATGACCACCTCGTCCGCGCCGAGCGCCTTGGCCGCCTCGCGCTTGTCGGGCGAGGTGGTGAATGCCACCACATGCGCGCCCATCGCATGGGCCAGCTTCACGCCCATATGGCCCAGGCCGCCGATGCCCACGACCCCCACCTTCTTGCCCGGTCCCGCCCCCCAGTGGCGCAGCGGCGAATAGGTCGTGATCCCCGCGCAAAGCAGGGGGGCCACTGCGGCAAGCTGGTCTTCGGGATGGGTGATCTTCAGGACATAGCGTTCATGGACCACGATCGCCTGGGAATAGCCGCCAAGCGTGTGGCCGGGCGTATCTTCGGTCGGCCCGTTATAGGTGCCGATCATGCCATCGCAGTAATTCTCGAGCCCGTCCTCGCAATCGGCGCAATGCTGGCAACTGTCCACGATGCAGCCCACGCCCACCAGATCGCCAGGCTTGTGGCTGGTGACATGGGCGCCGACGGCGGTCACGCGGCCCACGATCTCATGTCCCGGGACGCAGGGGTAAAGGGTGCCTGCCCATTCGCTGCGGGCCTGGTGCAGGTCGGAATGGCAGATGCCGCAAAACGCGATCTCGATCCGCACATCATGGGGGCCGGTGTCGCGCCGGGTGATCTGCATCGGGCCCAGGGGCTGGTCGGCGGCAGGGGTTCCAACGGCATGGATGGTCATGAGCGGTCCTTTCAGATCAGGGGTTGCCCGAGGTTGCCTTACCGGGGCCACCGGGACCAGCGGAAATCATGGCCAGGCAGCGTCACCCGAAGGCGGCCGTCCCGGGTTTCCAGGGGATCGCCCAGCAGGGCGGTGGATTCGCCCCGGCAGGACGCGCCCAGGTCCAGATCCAGCCGAGCGGGCTTCGGGGACAGGTTGTGCAGGGTGACAAGGTCGTGGTCTGCTGCGGCATAGCGAAGGGCGATCACGCCATCGGGCGCATTGGCGATTGTGCGGCATTCGCGGCGCCCGATGCCCGGATGATCCAGCCGGATCGCGGACAGCCGGGCCACGTGGTTCAGAAGCGAGCCCGGATCGTCCCACTGGTCCGTCGCATTCACCTGGTCCGGGCCGAAGGCGCCGGCGACGACGGGCTGGATCAGGCGGGCCTTGGCGGCGGTGGAGAAGCCGCCGTTGCGGCCACGGGTCCACTGCATCGGGCTGCGCACCGCGTCGCGGCCCGGCTGGCCCAGGTCCTCGCCCATGCCGATCTCGTCGCCATAGCAGAGCAGGGGCGCCCCGGGCATGGCGAACAGCAGGCTGAGGGCCATGCGCAGCCTCGGCCCGTCGCCGCCCAGCATCGGCGCCAGCCTGCGGCGGAAGCCGCGGTCGAAGATGCGCATGTCCTGGTCCGGGGCCAAGATATCCACGGTGGCGCGGAAGGCGTCCGGGTCCAGCCGCTCCAGCGTCGCCTCGTCCAGGTTGCGCAGGAAGTTGGCCCAAACGCCGTTGTCGGGCGGCGGGGGCAGGCGGGCCAGCCCGTCCAGCACCGGCTGCGCGCGGCCCGACGCCAAGGCGTGCAGCAGATGGTTGTTCAGCGAAAAGTTCATCATCGCGTTCATCTGCCCGCCATCGAAGAAATCGGGCAGGCTGCCCTCGTCCTCGTTGACCTCGGACATGATCAGGGCGTCGGGGATGCGGCGGGTGACATGGCGGAAGATGTCGCGCAGGATCCGGTGGTCCTTGTCCTTGCCGCCCTGCGGGTCCAGCGGCTTCTGGATCAGGTGTGCGGCGGAATCGATGCGGAAGCCCGCGATGCCGAAGCTCATCCAGAAGTCCATGATCCGTTCCAGTTCCATCCAGACCGACGGGTTTTCGTGGTTCAGGCTGGGCTGGAAGCGAAAGAAGCGGTGATAGTAATACTGCTGCGCCACCGGGTCATGGGTCCAGGTCGTGTCCTCTTGCCCCGGAAACATCGGGCCGCGGCCGGGCGCGGGGCGGGGGGATGGTCGGTCCAGACGTAATAGTCGCGAAAGGGCGACCGGGCGTCGTGCCGGGCCGACAGGAACCAGGGATGCCGGTCCGAGGTGTGCTGCGCCACCAGATCCAGGATGACGCGGATCCCGCGCGCGCCGGCTTCGGTCAGGAAGAACAGGAAATCGTCAAAGCTGCCATATCGCGGATCGACCTGCAGGTAATCCGTGATGTCATAGCCGTTGTCGCGGTTGGTCGAAGGGTGGAAGGGCAGCAGCCAGATGCAGGTCACGCCCAGCCGGACCAGGTGGTCCAGCCTTTCGGTCAAGCCGGGAAAGTCGCCGATCCCGTCGCCGTTGCTGTCGCAGAACCGCGAGACATCGACGCCATAGATGACCGCGTTCTTCCACCATTCGCCCGCGTCAGTCATCCCTGCCCGCCCCTGTTCCCTGCCCAAGCGCAAGCCGCAAGGCCGCGTATTGTTCCGGGGAGGGAACTTCCCGCGGCTTTGCGGGCTTCCCGCAGGCACGCACAAGGGGAACGGCCATGACGCGCATCGGATATCACGCCTCGCACGAACAGTTCGATCCCCGCACCATGCGCGACCTGGCCGTCCGGGCCGAGGCTGCCGGCTTTGCCGGGGTCAAATGTTCCGACCACCTGCAACCCTGGAGCACGCGGCAGGGCCAGTCGGGCCATGCCTGGGTCTGGTTGGGCGCGGCGATGGGCGCGACCACGGTTCCCTTTGGCAGCATCTCGGCGCCGGGATACCGTTACCACCCGGCGGTGATGGCGCAGGCGGTGGCGACGCTGGGGCAGATGTTCCCCGGCCGGTTCTGGCTGGCCCTTGGCACGGGCGAGGCGTTGAACGAATGGGTGACGGGCCTGCCCTGGCCGGACAAGCCCGAACGCAATGCCCGCCTGCGTGAATGCTTTGACGTGATGCACGCCTTGCTGCGCGGCGAGACCGTCACCCATCGCGGCCGCATCACCGTGATCGAGGCGCGGCTGTGGTCGCTGCCCGACACGCCGCCGCCCCTGTTCGGCGCGGCCGCCACACCCGAAACGGCCCGTCTTCTGGGCGGCTGGGCGGAAGGACTGCTGACCCTGGGCGGCGATCCCGACAAGGTCGCCAAGGTCATCGCCGCCTTCCGCGAGGGCGGCGGCGAGGGCAAGCCGGTCCATATCCAGCACACCATATCATGGGCCGAGACGCAGGATCAGGCCATGGCCAATGCCCTGGACCAATGGGCGCCCGTCGCCATCGGGGGCGAGATCAACTGGGACATCCGCCGCCCGACGGATTTCGACCTGCTGGGCCAGTTCGTCGGCCCCGACCAGATCGGCCGGTCGGTGCGCGTCTCGGCCGATCCGGGGCTGCACCGCGCCGACCTGCAGGCCCTGGCCGGTCTGGGCGTGGATACGATCTTTCTCCACAATGTCGGGCTGAACCAGGAAGCCTTCATCGACATGGCCGCGCGCGAACTGCTGGGCTGAGGCCCCCGCCGCGCCAAGCCCCTACAGCTTGTCACGCCAGCGGTTGACCAGGGGATAACGCCGGTCCAGCCAGAAGGCCCGGGTCGAGATCCTCGGCCCCGGCGCGGCCTGGTAGCGTTTCCATTCGCTGCCATAAAGCAGCCGTTCCACCAGTCGCACCGTATCCGCGTCGAAGCCCTGCGCGACAAGATCCGCCAGCGACAGGTCCTTTTCCACCAGCCCTTCCAGGATCGCGTCCAGGATGTCGTAGGGGGGCAGCGAATCCTGGTCCACCTGGTCCGGGCGCAGTTCCGCCGAAGGCGGCTTCTGGATGATCCGGGGCGGGATCACCTCGCCCGCCGGTCCCATCATCCAGTCGCGGTGGTTCCCGTTGCGCCAGCGGCAGGTTTGGAACACGCGTGTCTTGTAGAGATCCTTGATCGGATTATATCCGCCCGCCATGTCGCCATAGATCGTGGCATAGCCCACGCCCACCTCGGACTTGTTGCCGGTGGTCAAGAGCATCCCCCCGAACTTGTTCGAAATCGCCATCAGCATCACGCCGCGCAGGCGGGACTGGATGTTTTCCTCGGTGATGTCGGGCTGGGTGCCTTCCATCAGATGCGCCAAGGCACCCGATACCGCATCGCGCGCGCCGTCGATGCGGACGGTGTCCAACCGGGTGCCCAGGCGGGCCGCGCAATCGGCGGCGTCATCAAGGCTGGTCTGGGACGTGTATTCGCTGGGCAGCATCACGCAGTGGACGTTTTCCGGCCCGATCGCGTCAGCGGCGATGGTTGCCACAAGCGCGGAATCGATCCCGCCGGATAGGCCCAGCACCACCGTCTTGAAGCCGGACTTGCGCATGTATTCGCGCAGGCCCAGCATCATCGCCATGTAGTCCTGTTCCCATTCGTCGGGCTGCGGCGCCATTTCGCCCGGCTCGGCCCGCCAGCCGTCATCGGTCAGGGTGAAATCCACATGGGCCAGCATCTCTTGGAACGGCGGAAGCTGCACGACCTTGTGGCCGCCGGGGTTCAGCACGAAGCTGGCGCCGTCGTAAAGCTGGTCGTCCTGCCCGCCCACCATGTTGACATAAACCAGCGGCAGCCCGGTTTCGACCACGCGGGCAACCATGTGGCCCATGCGCAGGTCCAGCTTGTTGCGGTGATAGGGCGAGCCGTTCGGCACGACCAGGATCTCGGCGCCGGTCTCGGCCAGGGTCTCGGCCACGTCGGGGGCCCAGCCGTCCTCGCAGATGGGCGATCCGATGCGCGCGCCCGCGACGGGATAGGGGCCGCTGATCGGGCCGCTGTCGAACAGGCGCAATTCGTCGAACAGCTGCTTGTGGGGCAGGCGGTGCTTCAGCACGCGCGCCACCAGCTCGCCGTCCTTGAAGACCCAATAAGCGTTATACAGCATGTCGCGGTCCCCCCAGGGACCGCCGATGCCGATGGCCGGGCCGCCGGTGCAGGCGGCAGCCAGTTCGCGGATCGCTTCCTCGGCCTGGCGGGTGAAGGCCGGCTTCAGCACCAGATCCTGGGTCTGGTACCCGGTGATGAACATCTCGGGCAGGGCCAGCATGTCGGCACCCGCGTCCCTTGCGGCAGCCCAGGCGTCGCGCGCCTTGGCGGCGTTGCCCGGCAGATCGCCCACGGTGGCATTCAGTTGGCCGATGGTCAGGCGGAAACGGTTTGTCATGATGCTTGGCCCCTGGTCCTTGTGGAAATCGTGATAGGCGATGGCGCGGATAAGGAAAAGTCGGGCTTTGCGTGCCGGGTTCCGCTGCGCTAGACCAGAAGCGAAGGACAAAGGACTATGTGGCGATGAAGGCGGCAAGTTGGGCGGCTGTTGTGGCGCTGTTGGCGGGGACCGTGGCGGCGGATGCGCAGGTCGTGACCAAGCAATACGACGACGGCGGCGTCTACGAGGGCACCTTCCGCAACGGTCGCCAGCACGGCCAGGGCAGCTATACCCTGCCCAACGGCTATCGCTACGAAGGCGACTGGGTCGAGGGCGAGATCCTGGGCCAGGGCCGCGCGACCTTTCCCAACGGTTCGGTGTACGAAGGCCAGTTCGCGGAAGGAAAACCCAACGGCACGGGCACCATCACCTATGCCGACGGCGGCACCTATGAAGGCGACTGGGTTGCCGGAGAGATCACCGGCAAGGGTGTCGCGCGCTATGCCAACGGCTCGGTCTATACCGGCGATTTCGTCAAGGGCCTGCACCAGGGCAAGGGCGTGCTGACCCAGCCCAACGGCTATCGCTATGAAGGGGACTGGAACGCGGGCGTCAAGGAAGGGCAGGGCAAGATCACCTATCCCGATGGCGCGGTCTATGAAGGCGGGATGCTGGCCGGTCAGCGTGCGGGCAAGGGCAAGCTGACCATGGCGGACGGGCTGGTCTATGACGGCATCTGGTCGGCTGGTCAGATGTCGGGCACCGGTGTGCTGGTCCAGGGCTCGGGCGACCGCTACGAAGGGCAGATGCTGAACGGCCGGCGCGAAGGGCAGGGGATCGCCACCTATGCCAATGGCGATGTCTACGAGGGAAGCTTCAAGTCCGACCGCCGCCACGGCCAAGGCACCTTCACCGGCACCGACGGCTATGTCTATATCGGGTCCTGGATCGAGGGCCGGATGGAGGGCGAGGGCCAGATCACCTATCCCGACGGTTCCATCTACCAGGGCCAGATGAAGGCCGACCGTCCCGACGGCCGGGGCAAGATCACCTATCCCGATGGCGCGACCTATGACGGCCAGTGGTCCCAGGGCGTGATCGAGGGCGAGGGCAAGGCCACCTATGCCAATGGCATGGTCTATGAAGGCGGCTTCAGGAATGCCCGCAACCACGGCCAGGGCCGGATGACCTATCCCGACGGCTATGTCTATACCGGGGCCTGGGCCGACGGGCAGCGCCACGGCGAAGGCCAGGCGACCTATGCCGACGGCACCGTCTACACGGGCGGCTTCGTCAACGGCTTGCGCGAAGGCCAGGGCAAGCTGACCACGCCCGACGGCTTTTTCTACGAAGGCGGCTGGAAGGCGGGCGAGATCGACGGAAAGGGCACGGCCACCTATGCCAGCGGCGACCGATATGAAGGCAGCTTCGTGGCCGGCAAGCGCCAGGGCCAGGGCGTCATGCGCTATGCCAGCGGCGAGGTTGCGTCCGGCGAATGGGACCAGAACCGCCTGGTCGAAAGCGGCCCGGCGCCCGAAAGCGAGGCAACGGATACGCCGGCCATGCCCACCGAGGCACCAAATCCCTAAGGTGGGTGCTTGCACGCACCTTCCGCCAAGGCAGCCCCGACATTTCGCTTCACTGGTATGGAAGTATGGTATAGATCCTCCGGTAGGAGGCATTCATGGACATCGCCCGCATCACCATCGCGCCCAGCACCTCGGCCCAGGTGCATGACTGGCTGCGCAAGCGCGTCCAGCAGGGCGACCTGCCCCCCGGGATGCGGATCAGCGAAACCGAGGTCGCGGCCGCCATCGGCATCAGCCGCCAACCCGTGCGGGAAGCCTTTATCCGCCTGGCCAGCGACGGCCTGGCCGAGGTCCGCCCCCAGCGGGGCACCTATATCAGCAAGATTTCCGTGGCGGCGGTCCTGTCCGCCCGCTTCATCCGCGAGGCGGTCGAGGCCGACCTGGCCCGCGCCGTGGCCAAGACCCGTCCCGTTGCCGTCCTGGACCGCATGGCCAAGGAAATCGCCAAGCAACACAAGGCGGACCGGGACGGAAACGTCGAGGACTTCATCGAATCCGACGACCGCTTCCACAAGCTGCTGGCGCTTGGGGCGGGGCAGGAGGCCGTCTGGGCCGATCTCGACCGGCTGAAGGCGCAGATGAACCGGCTGCGCCACCTGTCCATGCGCGCCTTCGACCGCAGCTTCACCATCGGCCAGCACCAGCAGATCCTGGATGCGCTGCGCGGTGGCGACGCGGACGCAGCCGAATCCGCGATGCGCGCCCATCTGCGCCAGATGCTGACCGAGGTGCCGCAGATCGCGGCCGCCCAGCCCGACTATTTCACTGCATGAGAGGATCCCCATGAGACACACCTGGCGTTGGTTTGGCCCGAATGACCGCGTGTCGATCGACGACATGCTGCAGGCCGGCGTGCAGGGCGTCGTCACGGCGCTGCACCATGTCCCGACCGGAGAGGTCTGGTCGTCCGAACAGATCGCCCTGCGCCAGGCCCAGCTTGCCTCGATGCGCGACGGTTCGCCTTCGGGGCTGGCCTGGGAGGTCGTGGAAAGCCTGCCCGTCAGCGAGGCGATCAAGACCCAGTCGGGCGACTGGCGCGGCCATGTGCAGAACTGGATCGCCTCCATGCGGAACCTGCACGCGGCGGGGATCCGGGTGATCTGCTACAACTTCATGCCGGTGCTGGACTGGACGCGCACCGATCTGGAATGGCGCCGCCCCAATGGCGCGCGCTGCATGCGCTTCGACCTGACCGACTTCGCGGCCTTCGACATCCACATCCTCGAACGCCCCGGCGCGGCCGAGGACTTCCCGGAAGACATCCGCGACGCCGCCGCCCGCCGCTTTGCCGACATGGACGATGCCGCGCGCCAGCAGCTTGCCGGAAACGTGGTCTTCGGCCTGCCCGGCGCGGCCGAGCATCTGACCATGGGCGATGTGCGCGACCTGCTGCAGACCTATGCGCCGGTGACGGACGCGGTGTTGCGCCGCAACTTCAACGCCTTCCTGGAACAGGTGGCGCCCGTCGCGCAGGACCTGGGGATGCGGCTGTGCTGCCACCCGGACGATCCGCCCTTCCCGCTGCTGGGCCTGCCCCGCGTCATGTCCACCGAAGCAGACTATGCCGAACGCATGGCGGCTGTGGATCTGCCCGCGAACGGCATCACGCTCTGTTCCGGCTCGCTGGGGGCGCGGCACGACAACGACCTGCCGGGCATGATGCGCCGGCTGGGCGACCGCGTGCATTTCCTGCACCTGCGCAATGTGCGCCGCGACACCGACACCATCCCCGCCAGCTTCTTCGAGGATGAACACCTGGGCGGGCAGACCGACATGGTGGAACTGATAGACGCCATCCTGTCCGAGGAAGCGCGCAGGCAGGCGGCAGGGCGCGAGGACTGGCGTATCCCCATGCGCCCCGACCACGGCCAGGACATCCTGGACGACATCGGCCGGGGCGGTCAGCCGGGCTATCCCGCGATCGGCCGCCTGAAGGGTCTGGCCGAACTGCGCGGCGTCGAACTCGCGTTGTCGCGCAAGCACCGGGCCGCCTGATGCGCATCCTGTCCATCGGAGAGGCGATGGTTGAACTGGGCCAGTCGGACCAGCCCGGCCTGTGGCGCCTGGGGATCGCGGGCGACACGCTGAACACGGCCTGGTATCTGCGCCGGTTGCTGGGCGCGGATTGGCAGGTCGATTACCTGTCCCGCGTCGGTCAGGGCGCCTTTTCGCAGCAGATGGTGGATTTCCTGGTTGCCGAAGGCATCGGCGCCACCCATGTCGGCCGCGATCCCGACCGAGAGATTGGGCTTTACGCCATCAGCCTGAAGGACGGCGAACGCAGCTTCGCCTATTGGCGCGATACGTCGGCAGCCAAGCGTCTGGCCGACGATCCGGCGGCCCTTGACGCGGCGCTTGACGGTGCGGGGGTCGCCTATTTCTCGGGGATCACGGTGGCGATCCTGCCGCCCCAGGGCCGGGCGAACCTGCTGGCTGCCCTGGGCCGGGCCAAGGCGGCAGGCACATGGATCGTCTTCGACCCGAACCTGCGCCCGCGCCTGTGGACCGACACCAACACGATGCATCAGGGGATCAGCGATGCTGCCGCGGGTGCCGATCTGGTCCTGCCCTCTTTCGACGACGAGGCCACGCATTTCGGCGATGCCGATCCCCAGGCGACCGTGGCCCGCTATCTGGCGCTTGGCGCGGGGCAGGTGGTGGTCAAGAATGGCGGCGGGCCGATCAGCTTTGGCGGGGCCGGGGGATCGGGCGTGATCGACGACCTTGCGCCCGAAACGCCCGTGGACAGCACGGCGGCAGGCGACAGCTTCAACGCGGGCTATCTGGCGGCCAGCCTGTCGGGCGCGGATTGCGCGGCGGCCATCGCGGCGGGCCACGACCTCAGCCGAAAGGTCATCCGCCATCGCGGCGCCCTGGTGCAACAGGCCGTGGCGGAAAAGGCGTAACCATGGTGGGCGAGGGCCCAGGCCCTTGGCCCTTGGTGTCAGGCGTCGACGCGGCCCACGACCATGGCCCGCGCGCCGTCTTTCATCAGCCCCGACAGCGCCGCCGTCAGGTCCGCCGCGAAGCCCGCATCGTCGCGCAGCGCGGGCGGAAAGACCTCGGCCAGGGCCAGGAAGCCCACCACGGTCTGCGCCGGATCGTCGCGCCACAGCGCGGCAAGGCGCGGGGCCAAGGGATCCTTGACCTCGATCACCGCGCCCTGTTCGTCGCGCCCCGAAGCGTATCGCATCCAGGCCGCCACGGCCAAGGTCAGACCCGGCACGGCGCGGCCCGCAGCGCGGCCCTCTGCAATGGTGCCAAGGATGCGCTGCGGCAGCTTCTGGCTGCCGTCCATGGCGATCTGCCAGGTCCGGTGCCGGATCGCCGGATTCGCATAGCGCGCGGCAAGCGCATCGGCATAGGCGCCCAGATCCTCGCCGGGCGGAGGGGTCAGGGCCGGGATGATCTCGTCCCGCCACAGCCCACGCACGAAATCGGCAAAGACCGGATCGGCCATGGTTTCGGCGATGGTCTCATGGCCGGCCAGATAGCCCAGATAGGCAAGGCTGGAATGCGTGCCGTTCAGCATCCGCAGCTTCATGTGTTCAAAGGGCGTCACGTCGGCGACCATCTGCACGCCGACCGCCTCGAAGGCGGGGCGGGGGCCGCAGAAATGATCCTCGACAACCCATTGGCGGAAGGGTTCGTGCATCACCGGCGCTTCATCGCGATACCCGGTCGCAGCCTCCAGCCGGTCCAGGTCGGCGGGCGTGGTCGCAGGCACGATCCGGTCCACCATGGTCGCGGGGAACGCGCCCTGCGCCTCGATCCATTGGGCCAAGGCTGGGTCGATCAGGCGGGCAAGTTCCCCAACCACGCCCTGCACCACCCGCCCGTTTTCCGGCAGGTTGTCGCAGCAAAGCACGGTGAAGGGCGGCAGCCCCGCCGCGTGGCGAAGGGCCAGGGCGCGGACCAGGAAACCCGGCGCCGATCTTGGCAGCGGATTTTCCAGGTCGTGCCGGATATCGAGATGGTCGCGGTTCAGGCGGCCTGTGGACGGCTCGTGGCAATAGCCCTTTTCCGTCACCGTCAGGCTGACGACATGCGTGTCGGGTGCGGCCATGACATCCAGGACGGCCTGCGGGTCTTCCGGCGCGACCAGCACGTCGCGCAGCACCGTGACCACCTGCGGCTTCTCGCCGTCCGGTCCCAGTTCAAGCGCGGTATAGGCCCAGCCCTGCGGGCGCAGCCTGTCGCGCGTGCCCGGCGATTGCAGCGAGACGCCCGTGATGCCCCAGTTCCCGGCCTCGGCCACATAGACTGCACCATGAGCGCGGAAGAAGGCGCCAAGGCCCAGGTGGACGATGCCCGCCTTGGGCGTGGGTTCGCGGTGCAGCCTATCGGGCAAGCCAGCCTCCATCGACATTCAGGATCGCGCCGTTGACATAGTCGGACGCAGGCGCCGAGAGGAACACGGCGGTCTGGCCGATATCTTCGGCCCGGCCCCAGCGGCCCGCCGGGATGCGGTCCAGGATCGCGCGGTTGCGGACCGGATCGGCGCGCAGGGCGGTAGTATTGTTGGTCTCGATATAGCCCGGCGCGATGGCGTTGACGTTCAGCCCGGCGGCGGCCCATTCGTTCGCCATCAGCTTGGTCAGGCCCGCCACGCCGTGCTTGGAGGCGGTATAGGACGGCACCCGGATGCCGCCCTGGAAGGACAGCAGGCTGGCGATGTTGACGATCTTGCCCCGCCCGCGCGGCAAGGCCGCCCTGGCGAAGGCTTGGCAGGTGAAGAACAGCGCCTTGAGGTTGGTGTCCATCACCTCGTCCCAGTCGGCCTCGGTGAAATCGACCGCATCGGCGCGGCGGATGATGCCCGCGTTGTTGACCAGGATGTCGATGCGTTCGCTGGCAAAGACATCGCGCGCGGCCATCGGGTCGCTGAAGTCCAGCCGCATCTGGCGGCCTGCCTTTTCAGAAACCTGGCCCATCAGCGCCAGCGTCTGATCGCAATCACGCCGGCCCGCGGCGATCACCTCGGCCCCCGCCTGTGCCATGGCCACGGCGATGGCCTGGCCGATGCCGGTGTTGGCGCCGGTGACAAGCGCTGTCTGGCCGTCCAGGGAAAACGCGCTCACCGCAGATCCCCCGGCTGGACAAAGTCCATGTCGGTGTAATCGACGTTGTCGCCCGCCATGGCCCAGATGAAGGTATAGCCGCCGATGCCCGCGCCCGAATGGATCGACCAGGGGGGCGAGATCACCGCCTGTTCGTTGCCCACGAAGATATGGCGGGTTTCCTGCGGCTCGCCCATCAGGTGCAGGACGCGCGATTCCGGCTCCATGCCGTGATACAGGTAAGCCTCCATCCGGCGGTCGTGGACATGGGCAGGCATGGTGTTCCAGACCGAGCCGTCCTCGAGCGTGGTATAACCCAGCACGAGCTGGCAGCTTTCCATCACCAGGGGGTGGATGAACTGGCGGATGGTGCGCTTGTTCGAGGTCTCGACCGCGCCGGTCTTCATCTCCTTCGCCTCGTCGACCGTGACCAGGCGGCAGGGCAGTTCGCGATGCGCGGGGCAGGAGGTGATGTAGAACCGCCCCATGCCGCTGAAGGTGACCGCGCCCGATCCCATGCCGAGGTAAAGCACGTCGCCCTTGTTCATCTGCCAGGTCTGGCCCGCCGCCGTGACCGATCCGGCCTCGCCGATATTGACGATGCCCATCTCGCGCCGTTCCAGGAAGGTCGCGGTTTTGGTTTCGGCGATCTTGTCCAGCGTGATGTCGGCGCCGTCCGGGACCGCGCCGCCTACCACGAAGCGGTCGTAATGGGTATAGACCAGCCGGATTTCCGCCCGGGCGAACAGCCCCTCGGCCAGGAAATTGCGGCGCAGGGCTTGGGTGTCCATGCCTTTCGCATGATCGGGATGAACCGCCTGGCGGGTTTCGACATGGGTGGTCATAGCAGAGCCTTTCACAGGAAATCGTCGCGGCGGGGGGTGAAGCTGTCGATCAGCTCGCCCCCTTCAAGACAGGTGCAGCCGTGCTGGGCATGGGACGGGATGACAAAGGCGTCGCCCGGCCCGACCTCGAATTCGCGGCCATCCACGGTGAAGCGATAGCGGCCCGTCTGCACATAGGTCGATTGCACATGGGGGTGGGAATGCAGCGCCCCCTGGTCGCCCGCCCGGAAGGCGAAGCGGACGACCATGAGTTCGGGCGAATGGGCCAGGACGGTGCGGATGGGATCGCTCATTTGAACACGCTCGGCAGCCACAGCGACAGGGCGGGGACATAGGTCACCAGCATCAGCACGGTCAGGCCCGCGATATAGAAAGGCCAGACGCTGCGCATGGCTTCCCAGATCGATATCCGGGCCACGGCGGCGGCGACGAACTGGACCGGGCCCAGCGGCGGCGTGTTTAGCCCGATCCCCAGGTTCAGGATCATGATGACGCCGAAATGCACCGGATCGACGCCAAAGGCCGCGACCACCGGCAGAAAGATCGGCGTCGTGATGATGATCAGCGGCGACATGTCCATGAAGGTGCCCAAAACCAGCAGCACGATGTTGATCATCAGCAGGATCACCAGCGGGTTGTCCGACACCGACTGCATCCAGTTGAGCGAGATCTGCGCCACATGCAGATAGGCCATCAGCCAGCCGAAGGCGCCCGCCATGCCGATGATCAGCAGCACCATCGCCGTGGTGCGCACTGCCTGCTGCGTGGCATGGACGAAGTCTCTCCAGGACATGCTGCGATAGACCAGCACCGTCACCAGGACGGCGTAGATGACCGCGATGCAGGAGCTTTCGGTGGCCGTGAACACGCCCGACCGCACCCCGCCGAAGATGATCGCGATCAGCAGCATCCCCGGCAGCGATTGCAGCAGATAGTATCCGACTCGGGCAAAGCCGGGAAAGGCCTCGGTCGGGTAGCCGCGCTTGCGGGCGACGATATAGGCCGTGACCGACAGCGCCGCCGCCAGCAGCAGGCCGGGAATGATGCCCGCCGTGAACAGGTCGGCGATGGAAATCCGCCCCCCGCCCGAGATCGAGTAGATGATCATGTTGTGGCTGGGCGGCAGAAGCAGCGCGATCAGCGCCGACATCGAGGTCACGTTGACCGCATAATCCGCGCCGTAGCCGCGTTCCTTCATCTGCGGGATCATGATGCCGCCGACGGCCGCGGCCTCGGCCACCGCCGATCCGGAAATGCCGCCGAACAGGGTCGAGGCCGCGATGTTGACCTGGCCCAAGCCCCCACGGACATGGCCGATCAGCGATCCGGCAAAGGCCACGATCCGCGCGGCGATGCCGCCCCGGACCATCAGGTCGCCCGCGAAGATGAAGAAGGGAATGGCCATCAGCGTGAAGACGGAAATCCCCGCCGACAGCCGCTGGAAGACCACCAGCGGCGGCAGGCCCATGTAACCCACGGTGGCCAGGCTGGATATGCCAAGGCAAAAGGCGATCGGCGTGCCGATCAGCATCAGGACGGTGAAGACGCCGAAGAGGATCAGGTATTCCATGTCAGGCCTCGGTCATGAGGATGTCTTCGGCGTCGGGCTCGGCCTCGGCCTTGCGTCCCGACAGGCGGTTCAGCAGGTGTTCCAGCACGAAAAGCGTCATCAGGACGCCGCCCACGAACAGCGGCATGTAGGAAAAGCCGCCGGGCAGCCGGATCACCGGCAGCGTCGAATCCCAGGTTCGCTCCATCAGCTGCCAGCCATAGACCGCCATGCCGATGCTGAAGGTCAGCACCGCCAGATCAGACAGCGCCCTCAGCCAGGTTCCCGCGCCTTCGGGCAGGAAGAACAGCAGCACGTCGAAGCCCATGTGGAAGCTTTCATGAACCCCCACTGCGGATCCAAGGAAGATGAACCAGCTCATCAGCAGGATCGCGACGGGTTCCACCCATAACAGGCTGTCGTTCATGACATAGCGCATGAAGACCTGCGCGAAGACGATGATCGTCATCGCCACAAGCCCGCTTCCGGCCAGCCACAGGCTGATCCGCGAAAGCAGGGAATTGAGACGCGACAACGCGGCGATGCTGCCCAGCATGGCGTCACCTTTTCGATTTCAAGAATGGAAGAAGCCCGCGGCGAAAGCGCCGCGGGCTGGATGGTTACTGGGCCGGCTGGGTTTCCCGGATGCGCTTGACCAGATCCTGCGCTTCGGGCGTGGTCACGTATTTTTCATAGACGGGGGCCATTGCCTCGATGAAGGCGGTCTTGTCCACGTCCCTGATGACCTCGGCGCCCGCCGCGATGACCTTTTCCTCGCTGGCCTTTTCCTGTTCCGCCCAAAGCTGGCGCTGAATGGTGGCCGAGTTCTTGGCAGCCGTGCGCATGATCTCCTGGTCCTCGGGCGACAGTTTCTCCCACGAGGTCTTCGACACCGCGACCAGTTCCGGGACCATCAGGTGCTGGTCCAGCGTGAAGTATTTCGCGACCTCGGCATGGCCCGAACTGTCATAGGAGGGGAAGTTGTTTTCGGCCCCGTCGATGACGCCGGTCTGGATGGACGAATACACCTCGCCGTAAGGCATCGGTGTGGCATTGGCGCCCAGGGCCGACATCATGTCCACGAAAACGTCGTTCTGCATGACGCGGAACTTCATGCCCTTCAGATCCTCGACCGTCTGGATCGGCTTCTGCGAGTTGTAGAAGTTGCGCGCGCCCCCATCGTAATAGGCAAGGGCGATCAGGTCCTTTTCCTCGAAGGCGGCGGCGATCTCCTCGCCGATGGGACCGTCCATCACCGCGTGCTGGTGTTCGGGAGAGGTGTAGAGATAGGGCAGCGACAGGGTCTGCGTGATTGGCACGATGTCGTTGAACGACCCGAACGAGGCGCGCACCATGTCGATCACGCCGAACTGGGTTTGCTCGATCGTGTCCTTTTCCTCGCCCAGCTGGGACGACGGGAAGACCTCGATGCAGATGCGGCCCTCGGTCTTTTCCTTGACCTCGGCGGCCATGGCCTTGACGCCCTCGACGGTCGGATAGCCGTCGGGATGGGTGTCGGAAGACCGAAGGGTGATTTCGCATTCGGCCGCCGCGGCACCGCTTGCGAAGGCGGCCGAGATCAGCAATCCGGCGAAGGTGGTCTTGACGAACTTCATGGTTTCCTCCCGTTGGTGAAGCTCAGAGTTTGTAGGCCTTCTTGGCGAGGCCGTAGGTCAGGTCATGCGCCAGGTCGGATGCTTCGTCCTCGCGAAGTCGTCCGGTGGCGACAAGGGTGGCAAGAAAGGCGCAATCCACGCGGCGCGCGACATCATGGCGCGCGGGGATCGAGCAGAAGGCGCGGGTATCGTCGTTGAAGCCCACGGTGTTGTAGAAGCCGGCGGTTTCCGTGGTCATCTCGCGGAAGCGGCGCATCCCCTCGGGGCTGTCGTGGAACCACCAGGGCGGGCCAAGCCGCAGGCAGGGATAGACCCCCGCCAGGGGCGCCAGTTCGCGCGAATAGGCGGTCTCGTCCAGCGTGAACAGGATCACCGTCAGGTCGGGGCGCATCCCCACCGCGTTCAGCAATGGGCGCAGGGCCGCGACGTAATCGGTGCGGCCGGGAATGTCGAAGCCCTTGTCGCGGCCATGCACCGCCATGACCGGATCGGAATGGTTGCGCCGCGATCCGGGGTGGATCTGCAGGACCAGCCCGTCCTCAAGGCTCATCCGCGCCATTTCGGTCAGCATGTGACCGCGGAAGGCATCGGCTTCATCCGCGCTGCACTGGCCGCGCAGGGCCTTGCCGAACAAGGCCGCGGCATCGGCCTGTGCCAGATCCTCGGTCCGCGCCGTGGCATGGCCGTGGTCGCTGGAGGTCGCGCCGTGGTTTTTGAAGAACGCCCGGCGCGCCCGGTGCGCGTCCAGGTATCCGTCCCAGGTCGCGGTGTCGAAGCCGGTCTGTTCCCCCAGCAGCGCCACGTTGTCGGCAAAACCCGCCATTTCGGGATCCACCACCCCGTCGGGGCGATAGGCGGTGACGACGCGGCCGTCCCAGCCCGATTCGCGGATCATCCGGTGCCAGCGCAGATCGTCGGTCGCGGCTTCGGTCGTGGCGATGACCTCGATGTTGAACCGCTTGAACAGCGCGCGGGGCCGGAACTCGGGGCGCGCCAGGCAGTCGGCGATGTGGTCGTAATACCAATCCGCCGTTTGTTCCGTCAGCGGCCGGTCGATGCCGAAGACATGCTGGAAGCTGTGGTCCAGCCACAGCCGCGACGGCGTGCCACGCAGCAGGTGAAAGTTCCGCGCGAACAGCCGCCAGATCTTGCGCCCGTCGGTCTCGGTCGGCCCGCCATCCACGCGCGGCACACCCAGATCGGTCAGCGCCACGCCCTGGCTGCACAGCATCCGGAAGACGTAATGGTCAGGCGTGACGAACAACTGCGCCGGATCGGGAAAGGGCTGGTCCTCGGCGAACCAGCGGGGATCGGTATGGCCGTGGGGGCTGACGATGGGCAGGTCGCGGATATCCGCATAAAGTCCGCGTGCCAGGTCGCGGGCGCGTCCGTCCAGCGGAAACAGCCGATCCTCGTCCAGCAAGCCCATCCTCCCCCCATCGAGTCGCACTTGTATCGCAACTACTCATCTAATATGCTAGTTTGCAAGAGTGGTCAATGAGGTGTCGTGATGCCGTCTCCACGAGGTCTGTCGCTGATCGATCTGCCGGTGCTGGACGGCGGGCGGACCCGCACGGTCACCGACCAGATTTTCGAATTGCTTTACGACCGCGTCGTCAACCTGACCCTGCCGCCGGGCGCCAAGCTGTCCGAGGCCGAGGTGGCGGCCCAGATGGGCGTGTCCCGCCAGCCGGTGCGCGACGCCTTCTACCGGCTGTCGCAACTGGGCTTTATCGAGATCCGGCCGCAACGCGCGACCATCGTGACGCCCATCTCGGAAGAAGCCGTGCTGCAGGCCTATTTCATCCGCGCCGCGCTTGAAGAGGCTTGCATGCGCGTCGCGGTCGACCGCCTGACCGATGATCATTTCGCCGCGCTCGACGGCCTGATCGACCTCCAGGCCGAGGAAATCGCGGCAGGGAACCGAAGGCGGTTCCATGCCTTGGACGACCAGTTCCACCACGACATCTGCACCTTCGCGGGGGTTGAGTTCGTGTGGACCCTGGTCAAGGAAAACAAGGGCCACATGGACCGGGCGCGCTATCTGTCGCTGTCCTATGGCGCCGATACGGCTTTCAAGGAACATCGCGAGATCCTGGGCGCCCTGCGTCGTCGCGACGCCCCGGCAGCCGTCCTGGCAATCCGCCAGCACCTGAGCCGGATCGAGGCGATCATCGCCCGCCTGCGCATCGACCAACCGCAGGTCTTCGCCTGAGGCCCTGGCCTTCGCCTTGGCGAAAAGATCCTCGGGGGAGTGGCCGTCAGGCCCCCGGGGGCGGACAGCCCCCGTCCCGTGTCAGCGGACCTGGAGATTGATCGGCAGGTCGAAGGCGTAACTGGCATCGGTCAGTTCGGATGGCGCACGGGGGCAGCGCCCAGCACGCTGCGCCGCCTGGACCGCAGCCTGGTCCAGCGCCGCAATTCCGGACGACCCGGCGACCCCGACCCCCTGGATCGAGCCGCTGCGGGACACCGACAGGCGCAGCGTCACCCGCCCGCCTTCGCGGACCCCGCGCGGCGCCGACGCGCGGCGGCTGATGCAGGACCGGATCTGGCCGCCCCACTGCGACATCAGGCTGGCCTTCTGCTGCGGGCTTGGGCCGGCGGCGCCGGTGCCGCCCGCGCCCTGGTCGGCGCGACGGGCTTGCTGCTGCGGCGCAGGCTGTTCTTGGCGGCGCGGTTCCGCCTGACGCTGCCGTTCGGGTTCGCGACGCTGTTCCCGGCGCGGCTCGGCCTGACGAACCGGTTCCGGCTCTCGCTCGGGGCGGCGCTCGGGGCGGGCAGAGCTGCTCAGCGCGACGGCGGGCGGGGTTTCCAGTTCCGGCGGCGCGGGCGGAAACAGTTCGGCCATGTCGTCAAGCGGTTCCAGTTCCGGCAGCGGCGGCAGATCCAGCGGTTCCGCCACCTGTTCCGGCTCGGGCTCGGGTTCGGGCTGGGGCTCGGGTTGAACCGGTTCCTCGGCCACCTCCTCCGGCTCGTCCGCCGCCTCCTCGACCGGGGCTATGGCTTCCTCGGCCGGCTCTTCGGCGGGGGCCAGGTCCACGAAGACGGGTTCCGGCAGGCCCGGGGGCGGGGCCCCGGCCTCGGCCCGGTGCATCAGCCACAAGGCACCGCCCAGATGCAGCGCCAGCACCAGGACCGAGGCGCCGCCCCACAGCGCGCCGTCACGGATCATGCTGCCGGCGCGGCCGGTCATTGCCCAGGCTCCGCAGGGGCGGGCGCGGCCCCGGTGGTGGATTCAAGCCCGACAAGAGCGATCTTCAGATAGCCCGTGTCGCGCAGGGTGTTCATGGTCTCCATCAGGTCGCCATAGGCCACTTCGCGGTCGGCACGAAGGAAGATGCGCTGCTCGCGGTCCCCGCCGGTCGCGGTGGCCAGGGCGGCGGCAAGGCCGCCCGGCGCGATGTCCTGGTTGCCAAGCGCCAGCGTCAGGTCGGGCTTGACGGTCACATAGACCGGCTGGTCGGGGCGTTCCGCCGGGGTGGCATTGGACACCGGCAGGTCGACATTCACATCGACCGTCGCCAGCGGCGCCGCGACCATGAAGATGATCAGCAAGACCAGCATCACGTCGATGAAGGGGGTGACGTTGATCTCGTGGTTCTCGACCAGGTCGTCACCGGTTTCGCGGATCCCGCCTGCCATGGCTCAGCCCTCCTTCGCGACGAGGCCGCGGAAATCCAGGTCGCGGCTGACCAGTTGGCGCACGCCCGCCGCCGCATTGGCAAGGCGCAGGCGATAGCCGGTGATGCCGCGGGCGAAGACGTTGTAGATCACCACGGCCGGAATCGCCGCAACCAGGCCGATGGCGGTTGCCAGCAGCGCCTCGGCGATGCCGGGGGCCACCACGGCGAGGTTCGTGGTCTGAGATTCGGAAATGCCGATGAAGCTGTTCATGATCCCCCAGACGGTCCCGAACAGGCCCACGAAAGGCGCGGTCGATCCGATGGTCGCCAGCACGCCGGTGCCCCGGCCCATGCGACGGCCGGCCACGGCCTCGATCCGCTCAAGCTGGGATTCGACCCGTTCCTTGACGCCGTGGTCGCCCGCGATCTTCAAGGCGGGTTCTGACCGACGGTATTCCTCGGCGGCCTGGCGGATCATGCGGGACACCGCATCGCGCCGGTTGCCGCTGGCCGCCACGGCGGCATCGAGCGAGCCTGCGCGCTGGATCCGGCGGATGCCCTTTTGGGCGGTCGCGCTTGCACCCCACAGTTCCAGGGCCTTCACCACAAGAACCGTCCAGGTGATGACCGATGCGATGGCAAGGCCGATCATCACCGCCTTGACCACGATATCCGCGGCCCAGAACATCCCCATCGGGGACAGGTCATGGGGCAGGTTCGGATCGCGCGCGGGCGGCGTCAGGATTGGCGCCAGCGCATCCTGCATCGTCTGGGGCAGGAACTGGGCCACCGGCGCAGGCTCGGCTGGCTGGGTCTCCGCTGGCTGGGGCACGGCTGGCTGCGGCGCGGCAGCCGGGGCGGAAGCGGCCGGATCCGCCGTGGTGGCCGGCGGGGCGGCAAGGGGCGCGGGTGCCGCCGGCTGTTCGGCCTGGGACTGGACCTGGGCTTGCGGCGGTGCAGTCGGCGCATCCTGGGCTTGGGCCAGCGGCGCCAGCAGACAGGCCAATGCAAGGGCAAGGGCCGGGCCAGGACGGAACAAAGGCAGGTGGGTCATGGCATTCCTTGGCTTCCTGATCCGCAATCGGCGGATGCGATGCAGTCGACGCAGGGACTCGGACCGTCCCGCAGATTTCGGGCCGGTATCAATCAGCCATGTAAAATTGTCAACTATTCGGACCGCGTTGCGCCCTCATGCGGTCCAATAGGCTGCAAGATGCGCACGCGAGGCCGGGATCTTCCCGGTGGCGACGGCTTCCTTCAGCGGCGTCAGGCGCGACCGCTCCGTGGCAAACCAGATCCCGTCTGCGGCAATCCCATGCCGTTGCAGGATTCGGGCCAGGTCCGCCTCGCCTCGGGGGGCGTGGATCACGCGGATGCCGGGGTGACGGGGCAACGGATAATCCGCCGTTGCGCCGAACAGGTAGCAGTCGCCCGTGCCGTCCGGCGCGGCGGCTTCCAGGATGCGCGCCAGGGCAGGATAGGCGGTCTCGTCGCCGCCGATCAGCAAGACCTTTCCCCTGGCGATCCCGCCGCCGCCAGGCCCGGTCAAGCCGACGAGAGTTCCGGGCACTGCCGTTGCGGCAAAGCTGCAGGCCCGTCCGGTGTCGTGGATGAACACATCCGTCTCCAGCCAGCCTGCGGCGACATCGACATGGCGCACGGTATAGGCGGGCCGGTGCAAGGCCGCTGCGCCCGCAGGCCAGATCGTGCGCCCATCGGGGCCGATCACCGGCCATGACGGCGTGCCTGCCCCCTGGGGCTGCAGGACCAGGCGGAAGTGGATCAGGTCGCGGGCAAAGCGGCCTAGATCGTCTCCTTCCAGCCGCAGCCTGATGAAATCCGCCGCGATCCGCTGCGATCCCGCCACGCGGGCAAGGCTGAAGTTCGGCGGATGCGCGCCCGGACGATCAAGCGAGGACCAAGCCGGATCCAGGCCTGCCAGGCTGCCGTCTAGGTGCTGCTCGACCGTTTCGCGCAGTTCGTGCAGCCGGTCGCGCGAATGGGCGCGGACGTAAAGGATGCTGCCGGTCGGCCCCATCTTCGCCCCGAACTCGCTGCCGTCGGGCAACTTGCACCAGGTGGACCGGCGGTGGCCATTGTGCAGGTCAAGACCAAGTTCGGCGGCCTTCGAGCGGATCAGGGCATCGATGCGGTCGAAGGGCAGATCGGGCAGCGAGGCCTCGGTCTGGAAAGGGGGCAGGGGATCGTGTCTCATGCGCGGACGGTCCTGGCGGCAGGCGATGGGCGCAAGGATGCGCCCAGATGCCCGCGTCCGCAACCGTCAGCGGCTGGCCACCAAGGCGGCCTTGCCACCGTTTTCCTGCCGCGCGACAAAGGAAACATGACCCGTCCCCCCGCCATCATCCTTGCCGGAGGCCTTGCGACCCGTATGGGCGGCGGCGACAAGTGCCTGCTGGATCTGGCCGGGCAGCCCATGCTGGCCCGGATCATCGACCGGCTGGCGCCGCAATGCGGGGGGGTCGCGTTGAACGCCAATGGCGATCCGGCCCGGTTCGCGGCCTTCGGCCTGCCGGTCCTGCCCGACGGCCTTCCGGATTTTCCGGGACCGTTGGCCGGGATCCTGGCGGGAATGGACTGGGCAGCCCTTGTTGGGGCCGACCGGGTTCTGTCGGTGGCGGGCGACACCCCCTTCTTTCCCGCCGACCTTGCCGAACGCCTTTCCCGCGCCGGCAACGGCATCGTCCTGGCCGCCAGCCGCGACGCCAAGGGGGTGGTCCGCGATCACCCGACCTTCGGGCTGTGGCCCACGGCCCTGCGCGACGATCTGCGCGCCTTTCTGGCAGGGGGCGGGCGCCGGGTGCGCGGCTTTGCCCAAGTGCAGGGCGCGGCCACCGCCGCCTGGACATCGGGTCCGGTCGATCCCTTCTTCAACATCAACACGCCGGGGGATCTGGATCTGGCCCGTGCGGCGTTACGATCGCAGATGTGACCAAACGGAGCCCATATGCGCAGAACGCTTTCGATCCTTGTCCTGCTGGCGGCGGTGGCTTTTGCCGTCTCGCCCATGCTGTCGAACGGCTTTGGCGGCTATCGGCCCGACCAGTTCCCGATCCCGCAGGCCGATCCGCCGATCCAGCCGGCGGGCTGGGCCTTCTCGATCTGGGGGCTGATCTTCGCCTGGCTGGTGGTCGGATCGGCGTTCGGCGCCTGGAAGCGGCGCGAGGATCCCGACTGGCAGCCGATGCGGCCCGCGCTGCTGGTCAGCCTGGCCCTTGGTGCCTTCTGGATCGAGACCGCGCATCGCACCCCTATCGGCGCCACCGTCCTCATCGTGGCGATGCTGGTGCCGGCGCTGGCGGCCTTTCTGCGCGCGGGGCGGCAGGATGCGGTCTGGCAGGTGCGGCCCGTGGCGCTTTACGCGGGCTGGCTGACGGCGGCGACGGGTGCGTCCTTCGGGCTGGTGCTAGGGGGCTTTGGCGTGATGTCGGAACAGGCGGCGGCGATCCTGTGCCTGCTGGCGGTCACGGGCGCCGCCCTGGCGGTGCAGGCGGCGCGGCCCGGCGAATGGGCCTATCCCGCCGGCGTCATCTGGGCACTGACCGGGATTTTCGTGGCGAACCTGTCGCCCGCCAATGTCCCGGTTCTGGCGCTTTCGGCGCTTGCGGTCCTGATCCTGGGCTGGCGCGCGGCAGGGGGCTATCGCTTGAACCGGGCATAGGCCTCAAGCGCCCGCTGCCGGCCCTGTCCCAGATCGATGGCGGGCAGGGCAGGGGCTTGCGGATCAAAGCCCCAGGCACGGGGCACCGCTGCGGCGAACTCGCGCGTGCCGTCGGCGCCCGGCTTCAGCCAATGATCCTGGTAGCGCCGCTTTCCGTCGAACTTGGCGGCCTGCCCTTCGGGGTTGAAGACCCGGAAATAGGGCGAGGCATCGGGTCCGCAGCCCGCTACCCATTGCCAGTTCATCGCGTTGCTGGCCGGATCCCAATCGGTCAGGCACCGGGCGAACCAGTCCAGCCCAATCCGCCAGTCCGTCATCAGGTGCTTGACCAGATAGCTGGCGGTGATCATGCGCACGCGGTTGTGCATCCGGCCCGTGGCATACATTTCCCGCATCCCGGCATCGACCATCGCAACGCCGGTCCGGCCCTGCCGCCAGGCCGCGGCATCGGGACTGTCGCCGCGCCAGGGGAAGCGGTTCCAGTCCGGCTTCCAGCAGGACCGGGCCATGTCGGGTGCTTCGTCGAACAGGTCGCGGGCAAAATCGCGCCAGGCCAGTTCGCGAAGGAAATCCTCGATCCCGCCCCGGCCGGAGTCCTGCGCGTGCAGCGCCCTGTGCCACAGGCGACGGGCGCTGATTTCCCCAACCGCAAGGGCGTCCGACAGGCCCGAGGTCGCATCGGGGTCGGCCGGCAGGTCGCGGCGCGCGCCATAGCGGGCATCCACGCGGCCCAGAAAGGCCTCCAGCCGGTCGTGCGCCTTGCTTTCCCCGGCCTGGACATGGCGGGCCATGACATCCCAGCCGCGATTCATGGCCGCCCGCGCCTCGGGCCAGTCTAGGCGATCGCTGTGGGGCCAGTCGGCTGGCGGGGACAGGCGCGGTGCGGGCAGGGGCTGGGCGATGGGCATCTTGCGCAGGGCGCGCCAGAAGGGGGTGAAGACCTTGAAGCGGGTGCCGCCGCCGGTCAGCACGCTGCCGCGCGGGACCAGGTCGGCCAGCGGATGCAGGTGCAGTTGCGCCCCCGCCCCTGCGGCCACCGCATCCAGCCCCGCGTCGCCGGCAAAGGGCGATCCCTGCGTCGCATGGACCGCACGGGCGCCGCTGTCGCGGATGACCTGGGCCAGCACGGTGGCCGGATCGCCGCGCCGCACGACCAACCGGCTGCCAGCCCTTCGCAAGCTGGCGTCAAGGTCGGGCAGCGCCATCGCCTGCCGCTGGGCGGATGCGGGGTGGTCCCGCGCCTCGGCCGGGTCCAGGATCACCAGGGGAATCACCGGCCTGTCCTGGGCGGCGGCGACAAGCGCGGGATGGTCGTCCAGCCGCAGCACACGGCGAAACCAGCAGATGACGGTCATGGCTTTCCTTTTGTTTCTTCCCGGCTCACGTCGCTGCGGGGCGGAAAGTTTCACCCCGGCGGATTGTCTGGCCCGCGATGGGTGGTATAGCTGGAAATCCCCGGACGAAAGCCGCCCCGTTGCCTGAACCCGCCCCCTTTCCCGGTTTCGTGTCGCTCGTATCCGCCGGGCCGGGCGATCCCGAACTGCTGACCCTGAAGGCCGTGGACCGCCTGGCGCGGGCCGATGTGGTGCTGTTCGACGACCTGGCATCCGGGCCGGTGCTGGATCACGCGGGACCGAAGGCCGAACTGATCGCGGTGGGCAAGCGTGCCGGGCGTCCCTCGGCCCGGCAGGATCACGTGAACGCGCTGCTGGTCGAACATGCCCTGGCGGGGCGCCGGGTGGTGAGGCTGAAATCGGGCGACGCGGGCTTCTTCGGCCGGCTGGAGGAGGAGCTGGTGGCGCTGGCCCAGGCGGGTATCGGGTTCGAGATCGTGCCCGGCGTCACCTCGGCCAGTGCGGCGGCGGCGGCGGCGGGGATCCCGCTGACCCGGCGGCTGACCGCGCGGCGGGTGCAGTTCATCACCGGGGCGGACGTGACGGGCCAGCTTCCCGGCGACATCAACTGGGCGGCCATCGCCGATCCGGCCGTCACCACCGTGGTGTTCATGGGCCAACGCAGCTTTCCCGAGCTGGCACGCGGCCTGCGTGCCCATGGCCTGCCCGGCGACACGCCCGCGCTATTCGCGGAATCGGTGGGCCATCCCCACCAGCGGCTGATCCGCACCACGGTGGACGGCATGGCCGCGATGATGGAGGCTTCGGCCGTGTCGCAGCCGGGCCTGATCATCTATGGGCCGCTGGCCTTCGACATCTAAAGATTTCGTTAAAACCTTTGAAAAGCAACCTTTTCCGAGGACGCGGATTAGGGTTCTGTTAGCCAAGGCCCCCGGAGGGCTTCTGGCTGAATCGCGCAACGAACCGACCCGATGATCACTTATCGTCATGTTGTCACCTATGGCACGACGCAGCAACGCTGGCTGTCCAATGTGACCGACCTGGCCCTGGCCCAGACCGGGGGGCAGTGGATGGTATTTGCCGTGAACGCGACTGGCGGCCTGTCCAGCTATCGCATCGGCGATCCCCTGGCCCCCCTGATCCGGGGGCAGGCTGCGGGCTTTCCCGCCAATTTCACCTATCACGCGCAGCCCAGGCTGACGGTGCTGGGCCAGGACGGCAAGACCGCCCTTATGATCGGCGGCATGTCGGGCGCCGGGGTGGCGGGACTGGTGGTGGATGACAAGGGCAGGCTGGGCAGCTTCGGCCAATTGTTCCCCGCAGACAAGATCGGCGCGAAGCTGTCTGCCAGCAGCCAGATCGTGACGGAGCAAGGCCAATTCCTGGTTTCGGCCCGTGCCGACCGCCTGACGATCGAGGTGAACCGGATCAGCCCGGATGGCCGGCTTTCCCCCGTGTCCTCGGTCGATCTGCCGCAGCCCCAGGGCGTGGCCGAGGCTTCGCTGGACAAGATCGTCATGGCCACCGTGGACGGGCAGCACCTGCTGGTCGCGATCTCGGGTCTGGGCAACTTCGTCTCGACCCATGCGATCGGCGCGAACGGGATGCTGGGCGCCGGCCATATCCACACCGCAGCCGAGGGAACCGGCTATGATGTCCCGTCCGACTTTGCCGTGCTGCAGGTCGCGGGGCGCAGCTTCGTGGTGATGGCGGGGAACACGTCCTCGTCCTTGTCGGTGTTCCGGCTGGACAAGACCGGCAAGCTGACCGCGACCGATCACGTCCTGGACGAACTGACAACACGGTTCCAGTCGGTGACGGCGCTTGCCACGGCCGTGGTGGACGGGCGGGGCTATGTGATCGCGGGCGGCGCGGACGGCGGGATCAGCGTCTTCACCCTTCTGCCGGATGGCAGGCTTCTGCACCTGCAGACCATTGTCGACACCAACGCGATGACCCTGGGCCGCGTCAGTGCGATCGAAGCGGTCGTGATCGCGGGCAAGATCGTGCTGCTGGTCACCTCGGCCCGGGAAACCGGGATGACGCAGCTTGTCATCGACCCGGGCGGGATCGGCAAGACCGCCATGGCCGGCGCGGGCGTGGCGGAGGGAACCGATCGCGACGATCTGCTGGTCGCGGCATCGTCCACCACGCAGCTTCGCGGCGGGGCGGGCGACGACATCCTGGTCACCGGCAATGCCAATATCACTCTGTCGGGCGGGAGTGGCGCGGATATCTTTGCCGTCACCCGCGTTGACGGCCGCGTCGTGATTTCCGACTTTGAAGCCGGGGTGGACCGCCTGGACCTGTCCATGCTGGGCATGATCCGCAGCACCTGGCAGCTTGCCTTTGCGCCGCAGGCCTGGGGAATGCGGATCGTTTACGGCAATTCGATCCTCGAGATCCGGACGCGCGACGGCAAGGGGCTGGTGCCGTCGGACTTCGGGAACGGCATGTTCCCCATCGCGCATTACACCCTGCCGGCGCTGGACCCGGTCAAGGTCACTCCTCCGCCCAGCACCGTCGGCCAGTGGATCTTCGGGACCGAGCGTGCCGACCAGCTGCTGGGGGCGGGCGGGCCGGATCAGGTGCAGGCAGGCGCGGGCAACGACACCGTCTCGGCCGGGGCCGGCAATGACAGCGTCCAGGGCGGGGACGGCAACGACCTGTTGCGCGGCGGCAGCGGCAATGACCTGCTGCAGGGGCAGGCGGGCCAGGACAGCCTGTTCGGCGATGAGGGCAATGACAGCCTGCTGGGCCAGGACGGGGATGATCTTCTGTATGGCGGACTGGGCGGCGACATCCTGCGCGGGGGCGGTGGCAATGACCGGCTTTATGGCGGGTCCGACAGCGACCGCCTGTTTGGCGAGGCGGGCCACGACACCCTGTCGGGCGAGGATGGCAACGATCACCTGGAGGATCCCGAGGGCAACAACCACCTGCTGGGCGGAGCGGGCAACGACACCCTGATCGCCGGCTTGGGCCTTGATTCGCTGTGGGGGGGTGACGGAGACGACCTGTTGCAGGGTGGCGGCGGGGCCGACGGTCTGGACGGCCAGGCGGGGCAGGACACGCTGTGGGGCGGGGCGGGGGACGACCGGCTTCAGGACCTGTCGGGCCATAACCTGCTGCTGGGCGAGGCGGGCAATGACCAGTTGGCAACCGGTGCCGGCAATGACCGCCTGCGCGGCGGTTCGGGGCGCGACGTGCTGCGCGCGGGCGGCGGCAACGACAGCCTTTGGGGTGACGATGATGACGATCACCTGTTTGGCGAGGATGGGAACGACCTGCTGGACGGAGGGGCCGGTCAGGACCTGCTGGACGGCGGGGCGGCCAATGACCGGCTGGACGGGGGGCAGGGCAACGACACCCTGCAAGGCCAGGGCGGCAATGACACGCTGACCGACCTGTCGGGCGACAACCGACTGATGGGCCATGACGGCAATGACAACCTCCGCGCCGGCGCAGGTCTGGACTGGCTTTACGGCGGTGCCGGAGACGATTCGCTTTGGGGCGGTTCCGGCGCGGACCGTTTGTGGGGGAATTCCGGCCGAGACCGGATCTGGGGCGAGGATGGCAATGACATCCTCGAGGATCTGCTGGGCCATAACCTGCTGGACGGGGGTGCCGGCAATGACCGCCTGCTGGCCGGCGGCGGGAACGACACGCTGCGCGGCGGGGCGGGGCAGGATCTGCTGCGGGGTGGCGGTGGAACGGACATCCTTGACGGGGGATCGGGCAACGACACGCTGTGGGGCGACGTGGGCAACGACCGGCTGACCGATCTGTCCGGCAGCAACATCCTGCGGGGAGGTGCCGGAAACGACCTCCTGACCGCCGGGGCAGGCAGGGACGCGCTGTGGGGCGACGGCGGGAACGATACCATGGCCGGAGGCGGGGGCCATGATACGCTGCGCGGCGGGTCGGGCAACGACCGCCTGCTGGGCCAAGCCGGAAACGACAGCCTGTGGGGCGACGGGGGCGACGACCTCATTTATGGCGGATCAGGCAATGATGCCGTCCTGGGCGGGCTTGGCGCCGACAGGCTGTGGGGGGAGGTGGGAAACGACCTGCTGCAAGGCGGCGATCATCGCGACCGGCTGTGGGGGGGAACGGGCCGGGACACGCTGGTCGGTGGCGGCGGCAGCGACCTGATCTGGGGCGGCGCCGGGGCAGACGTGTTTCGCTTTCTCAAGACCAGCGACAGCAGCCGTGCCGCGCCCGATCTGATCCACGATTTCCGGGCGAACTCGGACCACCTGGACCTGCGCGCTCTGAAGCTGCGCTATATCGACGATGCCGGTTTCAGCGGCGCCCGGCAGGTCCGCTGGGATCATGTCGGATCCGAGACGCGGGTGATGGCCGACCTGAACGGCGACGGACGGCCCGATTTCGTGCTGCGGATGCTGGGCCACCTGGACCTGGATCGCGGCGACTTCCTGTTGTGACGGCTCAGCCCTCGGCCAGCCGCCCCATCGCCCACCGCGCCGCATCGGCCACGGCGGGATCCGGGTCGCCTGTCAGCCCCCGCGCCAGTTCCGCCAGCGACGGATCGCCCGAGTTCCCGATCGCATAAAGCACGTTGCGTACGAAGCGGTCGCGCCCGATGCGTTTGATCGGGCTGCCGGAAAAGCGCGCGCGGAAGCCCGCATCGTCCAGCACCGCCAGCTCGGCCAAGGGCGGCGCGCCGACGATGCCGCGATAGCGCATCTCGGACCCGGCCTGGGCGAACTTGTTCCAGGGGCAGACGGCCAGGCAATCGTCGCAGCCATAGATCCGGTTGCCCATCAGGGGGCGCAGTTCGGGATCGACCGGACCCTTGTGCTCGATCGTCAGGTAGGAAATGCAACGCCGCGCGTCCAGCTGATAGGGCGCGGGAAAGGCGCCGGTCGGGCAGGCGTCAAGACAGGCGCGGCAGGATCCGCAATGGGAAATCTCGGGCGCATCCGGGGGCAGGGCGGCGGTCGTGAAGATCGAGCCCAGGAAGAACCAGCTTCCCAGATCGCGCGACAGAAGATTGGTATGCTTGCCCTGCCAGCCCAGCCCGGCCGCCTGCGCCAGCGGCTTTTCCATCACCGGCGCGGTATCGACGAAGACCTTGATCTGCTGGCCCGGGACCTGTGCCAGCAGCCAGCGGCCAAGCTGCTTCAAGCGCTTCTTGACCAAGTCGTGGTAATCGCGGCCCTGGGCATAGACACTGATCGCCGCGCGGTCGGTCTGGTCCAGCACGCCCAGCGGATCATGGTCCGGCGTGTAAAGCTCGGCCAGCATGATGACCGACCTGGCCTCGGGCCACAGTGCGGCCGGATTGCCGCGCCAATGCGCCCGCTCGGACATCCAGGCCATTTGCCCCTGCCGCCCGGCCTCCAGAAACTGCTGCAACCGTTCTGCCACCTCCGGCACGGCATCCGGCGTCGTGACCCGCATCCGCGAAAACCCGACCGCCTCGGCCTCGGCCGCCAGACGCTCTTTCACTTTGGCATAAATATCCTCGGGGGGGTGAGACGCGCCCGGGAAAAGGTCCGGTGGACCTTTTCCAGCGGCGAACGCCTGCCGCCTTGCGGCAGGCTGGGGGGGCGAAGCGCCCCCGGTCTTATCCGAAGTCAAGCTCGGCATAGTGGGGGGCCGGGTGGATCCCCGGAACCTGGTCGGCCAGGATCGACCGGAAGGCCGGGCGCGACTTGATCGTCGCATACCAGTCGCGCAAGGATTCCGACCGGTCCCAGTCCACGTCCGAGATATAGTCGAGGCAGGAAAAATGCGCGGCAGCCGTGAAATCGGCCAGCGACAGGCTGTTCCCGGCCAGCCAGCGGCGGGTTTCCAGCAGCGTGGTCAGATAGTCGATATGCTCCTTGATGGCGCGCAGGCCCTCCTTGACCACACGGCTGTCCGGATAGCCCTGCCGGGTGACCTTCTTCCACACCCGCTCGGTCAGGATCGGCACCGTCACCTCGGTGTTGAACTTGTCGTCGAACCAGGCGCAGAGCCGGCGCACCTCGTGGCGTTCCAGCGGCGTGGGGGGCATCAGCGCGGGAGAGGGCACGGCCTCGTCCAGGTATTCGATGATCGCCTGGCTTTCGGCCAGCATGTTGCCGCGGTGGCGCAGGACCGGCAGCTTGCCGGCGGGATTGCGCCGCTTCAGGTCGGGCGGACTTTCCCAGTAACGCTCCTCGACCAGCTCGACCTCGATCTTCTTCTCGGCCAGGACCAGCCGGACCTTGCGGCAGAAAGGTGACAGCGCCGTGTGATAAAGCCGCGTGGTCTGGGTGTTGCTGTTCATCGCCTGCTTCAAGAATCCCTGCTTCGCAATCCGGCCTTGATAAGCCTGCCCCCGCCGCGTTTCAACCGGCGCGGGCAGCGGCGAAGCAATCGGCGCGTCCGTCGCGCTGAATGGTGGCCGCCCCGTCGGCAATCGCGCGCGACCGGTTCGAGGCCCGGTTGACGCCGCGCGTCTTGGGCGAGGGCAGCACGGCGGCAAGCCGCGCCGCCTGCACGGGCGTCAGCTTGTCCGGCGTGGTGCCAAAATACTCACGCGCCGCCGCCTTGATCCCGAAGATGCCCGGCCCGAACTCGGCCACGTTCAGATAGACCTCAAGGATGCGGCGCTTGGACCAGAAGGCCTCGATCATCGGCGTGAAGGCGGTTTCCAGGACCTTTCGGGTCCAGCTTCGCCCCTGCCACAGAAAGACGTTCTTGGCCGTCTGCTGGGTCAGCGTCGACGCCCCCCGCGTCGATCCCGAGGCCACGACCTTGCGGATCTCGACCACGTCGAAGCCCCAGTGCAGGCAGAAGTTCGCGTCCTCGGCCGCGACCACCGACCGGCGCATCGCAGGCGAGATGTCCTCGAGGTTCACCCAGGCCCGCGGCGCGGTCGCCTCGGAGGCGATGGTCCAGGTCGTGGGCGGGTTGACCAGGGCATAGAACATCACCAGCCCCAGCATCAGCGCCAGGAAACGCAGTGCCAGCCACCGCGTCCAGATCAGCAGCCGCCGCAGGGGACGCCAGCGGACCGGGCGCATCTCCGACGCGGGATCGTCGGCGGGCGGGCTGAAGAGGATGCGCAGGACCATGCGCCGCCCTGTCTCATGCGGCCCCGGCTTGCGTCAAGCGCCCGCGGCCGGGGGCACCACCGGCGGCACGGATGCGGCATTGCCAGACAGGGCGTCGCGCAGCCGGTCCTCGTCCTCTTGCGACAGCGAGGTCTTCAGGACCCGGCCCCGGTGGTGGAAGGATTGCAGCCGGTCTAGCACCTTGTCCGCCGTCATCTTGCGCAGCAGCACGAAGACCGCTGACCCGCCCGGCGGCAGGGATCGTGCCGTGTCGCGCATGAAGTCGTCGTTGATGCCCACGTCCGACAGCTTGCCCGCAAGCGCCCCCGAGGCCGCCCCCACCGCCGCCCCGATCAATGGATTCAGGAAGATCAGCCCGATGAAGGTGCCCCAGAAGCCCCCGCCAAGCGCGCCCGCCGCCGTCAGGTTGATGGCCTGGTGCAGCTTGATGTCGTCCTCGGCCGGGCGGGTGACGACAACCGCGTCCTCCATCTCGATCAGGTATTCGGATTGCATCTTCACCAGTTCTGCCCGCAGTTCGAATCCGGTGGCCTCGTCGTCGAAGGCAATGACGATCAGTTCCGACATGGCTTTCTCCTTTTTTCCAGCCCATCGCGCGTCCAATGAACAGGACAGCCCAGGCTTTCGCCAATGTGAAGCACAAAGCCACGATGCCGCTTGAAAATCGGCCGGATGCTGCGCCATATCGGCCCAGTCGCAACGATGGGCCTGCCCCGGGATGAGAGTTCTTGCCACAGTCATGCTGATGGTGTCGCTTTTGGCGATGTCCGTCACCGTGGCGGGTGCCCAGATCACCCGCCCGCCCTGCAGCGCGCAGATCCGCGCCGATGACATGTGCTATGCGGCAGCGCTGCCCGACGCCAGGTCCGAGACATCCAAGAAATCCGGCATCTGCTTTGTCTGCCTGGCGCCGTCCCAGGATGATGCCAAGGCCGTACGCCCCCAGTCCCGCCTGCAGATGACCTACGCGGCTGTTGTGGCGACCGACGCGCGCCGCCTGGCTCCCTGGCGTCCGCCCCAGGCCTGATCCCCGATTTCGAAGCACCGCCTGAACCTGCCCCCATGGGGCGAACACCGACTTTTCCTTGCGCCGGGGTCCGGCTGCAAGACGAATGGGATCAACGACCATGTCCGATTACAACACCACCAACACCCGCCTGATCATTCCCGGCCTGCAGGGCCTTTATGCCGCCGTCGCGCCGCTGACGGTCCTTTACATGCGCGTCATCTGCGGCGCGGCCTTCATGGTCCATGGCTTTCCCAAAATCATGAACCCGATGGGTGCCGTCGGGATGGTCGAGGGACTGGGCTTCACGCCCGGCTGGCTGTGGTCGCCGCTTCTGGCGGGGACCGAGTTCCTTGGCGGCCTGCTTCTGGTCCTGGGCCTTTTGACCCGCCCGGCCGCCGTCGCGACATCGATAGTCCTGTGCGTGACCACCTATTTCCACTGGGTTGTCCAGGCCGAGGGATTCGCTGGGGCCGAGAAGTCGCTGCTGTGGCTGGGCCTGACGCTGTATTTCGCCGCGCATGGCGGTGGCCGGCTGTCGCTGGACCGCGCCTGGGGCAAGCAGTTCTGACAAGGCCTACGACAGCAGGGGCGGGCTTGTCCCGCCCCGAGCCAGGCTTGCTGCCAAGTTTCCACAAGTAAAAAGCCCCCGGAAAACCGAAGTTTTCCGGGGGCTTTTTATGGTGCCCAGAAGAGGACTCGAACCTCCACGCCTTGCGGCACACGGACCTGAACCGTGCGCGTCTACCAATTCCGCCATCTGGGCCAACTGGTGTGAGCGGCTGATTAAAGGCAGCCGCAGGGGGCGTCAATGGGGGTCTGACAGAAATCTGTCGAAAATCTGCCGCGCCATCCTGCCGCAGCCGCAATGGCCCGCCCCGCGCCTTGTCGCGCGGCCCGCGCTTGGATATGGAACCACCAGACATCGGCATGAAGGAGGCGAGACGCCCATGGCGAAACTGGTCACGATCTATGGCGGGTCCGGCTTTGTCGGCCGGCACATCGCCCGGCAGATGGCCAAGCGCGGCTGGCGCGTGCGCATCGCCGTCCGCCGCCCGGACGAGGCGCTGTTCACCCGCACCTATGGCGCAGTGGGCCAGGTCCAGCCGATCCTGTGCAATATCCGCGACGACCTGTCGGTGCGCGCGGCCATGGTGGGCGCGGACGCGGTCGTGAACTGCGTCAACATCCTGGCCCCCAAGGGCAAGAGCACCTTTCAGGCCGTCTTCGAACAAGGGGCCGAACGTATCGCCCGCCTGTCGGTCGAGATGGGCGTGGACCGGGTGGTCCATATATCCGGCCTTGGCGTCGATCCGGGATCGGACAGCCCCTATATCGCCAGCAAGGCACGAGGCGAATCGGCGGTGCTGAAGCATCGGCCCGATGCCGTGATCCTGCGTCCCTCGGTCATCTTCGGCCAGGGCGACAATTTCTATAACCGCTTTGCCGCCATGACCCGCTTTGGTCCGGTCCTGCCGATCGTCGGGGGCAAGACGCGCTTGCAGCCGGTCTTCGTCGACGACGTGGCTCTGGCCGCCGTCAAGGGCGCGACCGGAGAGGCGGCGCCCGGCATCTATGAACTGGGCGGGCCGGATGTGCTGACTGTCCGGCAGGTTGTCGAGCAGGTGCTGAAGTCGACGATGCGCCGGCGCGGCGTGGTGAACCTGCCCTTCTGGGGGGCGGGCATCGGCGCAGGGGTGCTGGGTGTCCTGCAGTTCCTGACCGGCGGGCTGTTCACGAACACGATCCTGACACGCGACCAGCTTGCGCTGCTGCGCGCCGACAATGTCGTCTCGCCCGCGGCGCGCGGCTTTGCCGAGCTTGGCATCCAGCCCGTGGCGGCCGAGGCGGTGATCGACGACTATCTGTGGCGCTTCCGTCCCTCGGGTCAGTATGACGCGATCAAGCAGTCGGCCAAGAACCTGCGCGCAGACTGATGGAACACAACACGATCGTTGCCGCGGTTCTCGGGATTCTCGAGGGCCTGACCGAGTTCATTCCGGTGTCCTCGACCGGACATATCCTGCTGGCGGGGCATTTCCTGGGCTTCGATTCGCCCGGTCGCAGCTTCGAGGTGCTGATCCAATTGGGCGCGCTGCTGGCGATCCTGGGCATCTATTCCGCGCGGATCGTCCAAGTTCTGACGTCCGCCCCCCATGATCCGGCCGCCCGCCGCTTTGTCGGGGCGGTGCTGCTGGCCTTCCTGCCCGCCGTGGCGATCGGCGTCCTGGCCCATGGCTTTATCAAGACGGTGCTGTTCGAGACGCCCGTTCTGATCGCGGTGATGCTGATCCTGGGCGGCATCGTGCTGCTGTGGGTGGATCGCCGCGCCACCCATCCGGTCTATGCCCGGGCCGAGGATTTTCCCTTGTCGGTCGCCTTCAAGATCGGCCTGTTCCAGTGCCTGGCGATGATCCCCGGCGTTTCACGCTCGGGTGCGACCATCGTGGGCGGTCTGCTTTTGGGCGCGGACAAGCGGTCGGCGGCAGAGTTTTCCTTTTTCCTGGCAATGCCCACGATGTTGGGGGCCTTCACGCTGGACCTGCTGAAGAACCGCGACCTTCTGGACGCAAGCGCCTTGGGCAATATCGCCATCGGCTTCATTGCGGCCTTGCTGACGGCGCTGATCGTGGTCCGCTGGCTGCTGGGCTATGTCTCGCAGCATGGCTATGCCTTGTTCGGCTGGTGGCGCATCGCGGTCGGGATCATCGCTTTGCTGGGGATTTGGGCAGGTTGGTAACGCGTCCTGACCTATTTTTGTGACCTTGAGCGAACTTTTTTCAGCATCAAGGCATAAATATGGGTATTAGGTCAGCATAGCTGACTTTTAATGCCGGTGGCCCTGGTTTACTGCGTTTGCGGAAGTTCCTGTTATTGGAAGGTCGCGCAGCCATGGCCACGCAAAACATGCTCAAGTTCGTCTCGACCCCGCGCGAGATGCCCGAAAAACGTCCGGCGACCGAACGCAGCGAAGACTTCCACGAGATTTACCGCGAATTTGCCAGGGCCAAGGCCGCCGAACAGGCCAGCCGGTGCAGCCAGTGCGGCGTGCCTTATTGCCAAAGCCACTGCCCGCTTCACAACAACATCCCCGACTGGCTGCGCCTGACCGCCGAGGGGCGTCTGTTCGAGGCCTGGCAGGTCAGCCAGGCGACCAGCACCCTTCCCGAGATTTGCGGCCGCATCTGCCCCCAGGACCGGTTGTGCGAAGGCAACTGCGTGATCGAGCAGTCGGGCCACGGCACCGTCACCATCGGCGCGATCGAGAAATACATCAACGACGTCGCTTGGGAAGAAGGCTGGATCAAGTCCGTCCAGCCAGTCCAGGAACGCGCCGAATCGGTCGGCATCATCGGTGCCGGTCCCGGCGGCCTGTCCGCGGCCCACATGCTGCGCGCGCGGGGGTTCCAGGTGACGGTCTATGACCGCTATGACCGCGCAGGCGGGCTGATGACCTATGGCATCCCCGGCTTCAAGCTGGAAAAGGACGTGGTCATGCGCCGCAACCAATGGTTGGCGGACAGCGGCGTCGAGTTCGTCCTGAACTGCAATGTCGGCCAGGACATCAGCTTTGACGCGATCCGCGGCAAGCATGATGCCGTGCTGATCGCCACGGGCGTCTACAAGACCCGCGACCTGGACATCGACAACGCCAATGCGGGCGGGGTGGTGCGGGCCATCGACTATCTGACCGCATCCAACAAGGTCGAGTTCGGCGACGAGGTGCCGGACTTCGAGGATGGCGAGTTGAACGCCCGCGGCAAGCGCGTGGTCGTGATCGGCGGCGGCGACACTGCGATGGATTGCGTGCGCACCGCGATCCGCCAGGGCGCCTTGTCGGTGAAATGCCTGTATCGCCGCGACCGCGCCAACATGCCGGGTTCGCAGCGCGAGGTGCAGAATGCCGAGGAAGAAGGCGTCGATTTCGTCTGGATGTCCGCGCCCGGCAAGTTCATCGGCCATGTGACCGGCGACTTCGCCGCCAACCAGGAAGCCGACGTGGACGGTCCGGTGCGCGCGGTAACGCAGATCGCGCAGGTCAGCATCCAGAAGATGCGCCTTGGCGCGCCGGACGTGTCGGGCCGCCAGTCGCCCGAACTGATCGAGGGCGCCGATTACGACGAACCCGCCGACCTCGTCATCAAGGCCCTGGGCTTCGAGCCCGAGGATCTGCCGAAACTGTGGGGCGTGGACGGGCTGGAGGTCACCCGCTGGGGCACGATCAAGGCCAATTTCCAGACCCACCAGACCAGCCTGCCCGGCGTTTTCGCCGTGGGCGACATCGTGCGCGGCGCGTCCCTTGTCGTCTGGGCGATCCGCGACGGCCGCGAGGCCGCCGAATCCATTGCCGGTTTCCTCACCGGCGAAGCCCGCGTCGCGGCGGAATAGGTGCGGTGATGCTGCGGATCATCGCGCCACTGGGACTTGCCCTGGCCGCGTCGGTCGGCCATGCGGCGACCTTCACCCCGCCCAAGGGATGCCAGTTGCAGTCGACGGTGCAGAACCGCGGCTGCTCGGTGACCCAGTACTACCAGTGCTCGGCCGATCCCGCAGGCCATCAGCGCAGCGCGACCCTGGGCGAGGACGGTTTGCGCCACCTGTCCCATATCGACGAGGAAACCCGCTGGATCGAAAGCAGCGATCCCAACACCGGGCTGGCCGATTTCCTGGTCGAACGGTCCAAGGATCACGCCAGCTTCCAGACGCTTCTGGAAACCGGCCAGGATGATTTCGACTTCTGGACCGAATCGAATACTGGCGAACGGCTGCGCCATGTGGGCCAGGACATTCTGACCGGGGAAACGACGGTGATCGACGGCCAGCCGCTGGAACTGACCCGCTTCCGGTTGAGAACCTATGACGCCAATGGCGAATTGCTGATCGAAAGGACCGGCCAGCAATTCATCAGCCGCAAGATGGGCCGTTTCTATGGCGGGGTGGAAACCCAGTCAGACTGGACCGGCCAACGTCAGGAAACAAACGACAGCCCCGTCACCTTCGCCTTTCCGGGCGAGGAAGGCTTCGGGGAAGCCACACCGCAATTCGACTGCGATCAGTTGCTGACGCAGCTTATGGACGAAAGGGCCCAGCTATGAGCAAGGATTGGCAGCAGGAACAAGAGGCCCTTCGCGACTGGATGGCCAAGAACAGCCTGTATCGCGAAGAAGACGAACATTCGTCCTGCGGCGTGGGCCTGGTGGTCAATATCGACGGCAAGCCAAGCCGCAAGGTCGTGCAGTCGGGCATCGACGCGCTGAAGGCGATCTGGCACCGGGGCGCGGTCGATGCCGATGGCAAGACCGGCGACGGCGCGGGGATTCATGTCCAGATCCCGGTCCCCTTCTTCTATGACCAGATCCGCCGCACCGGCCACGAACCCGACCAGTCCAAGCTGATCGCCGTGGGGCAGGTCTTCCTGCCCCGCACCAACTTTGCCGCCCAGGAAGCCTGCCGGACCATCGTGGAATCCGAAGTCCTGCGGATGGGCCACTATATCTATGGCTGGCGCCACGTCCCCGTGAACACCGCCGTTCTGGGCGAAAAGGCCAATGCCACCCGCCCCGAGATCGAGCAGATCCTGATCCGCTGCGAAAAGGACATCGACCACATCCAGTTCGAGCGCGAGTTGTACATCATCCGCCGCCGCATCGAAAAGGCGGCCGTCGCGGCTCAGGTCGCAGGCCTGTATTTCTGCTCGCTGTCCTGCCGCTCGATCATCTACAAGGGCATGATGCTGGCCGAGCAGGTGGCCGAGTTCTATCCGGATCTCAAGGACGAACGCTTCGAATCGGCCTTCGCGATCTATCACCAGCGGTATTCGACCAACACCTTCCCGCAATGGTGGCTGGCCCAGCCCTTCCGGATGCTGGCCCATAACGGCGAGATCAACACGCTGAAGGGCAACCTCAACTGGCTGCGCAGCCACGAGATCCGCATGGCCAGCAGCGCATTCGGCGAAGCGGCCGAGGATATCAAGCCGATCGTCCCCGCCGGGTCGTCGGACAGCGCCGCCCTTGATGCGGTCTTCGAGGTGATGGTGCGGTCGGGCCGCAGCGCCCCCATGACCAAGACCATGCTGGTCCCGGAAAGCTGGTCCAAGGCCACCACCGACATGCCCAAGGCATGGGCGGACATGTATGCCTATTGCAACGCCGTGATGGAGCCGTGGGACGGTCCTGCCGCCCTGGCGATGACCGACGGCCGCTGGGTCTGCGGCGGGCTTGACCGCAATGGCCTGCGGCCCATGCGCTATGTCGTGACGACCGAGAACCTGCTGATAGCCGGATCCGAGGTCGGCATGGTCCCCGTGGACGAGATGAGCGTGCGGGAAAAGGGCGCGCTTGGTCCTGGCCAGATGATCGCCGTCGATATGTGGGACGGCAAGCTTTACCATGACGGCCAGATCAAGGACCGCCTGGCCGCAAGCCAGCCCTTCGGCGAATGGATCGAGAAGGTCGTTGACCTGAACGACATCATGCGCGAACTGCCCGAGCAGGCGCATTTCAGCGGGGACGAGCTGCGCCGCCGCCAGACTGCCGCCGGCTATACGCTGGAGGAACTGGAACACGTCCTGTCGCCGATGGCCGAGGATGGCAAGGAATCCATCGCCTCGATGGGCGACGACACGCCGCCCGCCGTCCTGTCGAACCAGTATCGCCCGATGAGCCATTTCTTCCGGCAGAACTTTTCGCAGGTGACCAACCCGCCCATCGACTCCTTGCGCGAAACGCGGGTGATGTCGCTGAAGACGCGGTTTGGCAACCTCAAGAACGTGTTGGACGAATCCAGCAGCCAGACCGAGATCCTGATCCTGGAAAGCCCCTTCGTGGCGAATGGCGAATTCGCGGAAATGTCGCGCATGTTCGGCGAAACGGTGACGCGGATCGACTGCACCTTCCCCGATGGCGCGGGCAGCGAGGCACTGGGCGAGGGCCTGGCCCGCATCCGGGCCGAGGCCGAGGATGCCGTGCGGTCTGGCGCGGGCCATCTGGTCCTGACCGACGAAGGGCAGGGGCCTGACCGCGTCGCCATGCCCATGATCCTGGCGACTTCGGCGGTTCACAGCTGGCTGACCCGCAAGGGTCTGCGGACCTTCTGTTCGCTGAACGTGCGGTCGGCGGAATGCATCGACCCGCATTACTTTGCCGTGCTGATCGGCTGCGGCGCGACCACGGTAAACCCCTATCTGGCCCAGGATTCGATCCAGGACCGGATCGAGCGCGGCCTTCTGCCCGGCACCCTGATCGAGAACATGCGCCGTTACCGCGACGCCGTGGATGCGGGGCTTCTGAAGATCATGGCGAAGATGGGGATCTCGGTCATCTCGTCCTATCGCGGCGGGTTGAACTTCGAGGCCGTGGGCCTGTCCCGCGCAATGGTCGCCGAATATTTCCCCGGAATGCATTCCCGCATCAGCGGCATCGGTCTGCACGGGTTGCAGGCCAAGGTCGAGGGGCTGCACCACAAGGCCTTTCATGCGGACGGCAACGTGGACCTGCTGCCGGTCGGCGGCTTCTACAAGATGCGCCGCACGGGCGAAAAGCACGCCTGGGAAGCCAGCACCATGAAGATGTTGCAGGTGGCCTGCGACCGCGCGTCCTATGACGTGTGGAAGCAATATAGCGCCGCCATGCGGGCCAATCCGCCGATCCACATCCGCGACCTGCTGGACATCAAGGCCCTGGGCAAGCCGGTGCCGATCGAGGAGGTGGAATCCATCACCTCGATCCGCAAGCGCTTCGTGACGCCGGGCATGTCGCTGGGGGCCTTGTCGCCCGAGGCGCATATGACGCTGAACATCGCCATGAACCGGATCGGTGCGAAATCCGATTCGGGCGAGGGCGGCGAGGATCCGGCGCATTCGCATCCGCTGCCCAACGGCGACAACCCCTGCGCCAAGATCAAGCAGGTGGCCTCGGGCCGGTTCGGCGTCACCGCCGAATATCTGAACGCCTGCGAGGAGCTTGAGATCAAGGTGGCCCAGGGCGCCAAGCCCGGCGAGGGCGGGCAGTTGCCGGGCATGAAGGTGACCGAACTGATCGCGCGCCTGCGCCATTCGACCAAGGGCGTGACGCTGATCTCGCCCCCGCCGCATCACGACATCTACTCGATCGAGGATCTGGCGCAGCTGATCTATGACCTGAAGCAGATCAACCCGCGCGCCAAGATCACGGTGAAGCTGGTGGCGTCTTCGGGCGTGGGCACGATTGCGGCGGGCGTCGCCAAGGCCAAGGCCGACGTCATCCTGATCTCGGGCCACAACGGCGGCACCGGGGCCTCGCCCGCCACCTCCATCAAGTTCGCGGGCCTGCCCTGGGAGATGGGCCTGACCGAGGCGCATCAGGTTCTGGCGATGAACCGCCTGCGCGAACGGGTGACGCTGCGCACCGATGGCGGGCTTCGCACCGGCCGCGACATCGTCATGGCCGCGATGATGGGGGCCGAGGAATACGGCATCGGCACCGCCGCGCTGATCGCGATGGGTTGCATCATGGTCCGCCAGTGCCAGTCGAACACCTGCCCGGTGGGCGTCTGCACCCAGGACGAACGCCTGCGCGCCATGTTCACCGGCTCGGCGGACAAGGTGGTGAACCTCATCACCTTCTATGCGCAAGAGGTGCGCGAGATCCTGGCCTCCATCGGTGCCCGCTCCATCGACGAGATTATCGGCCGGGCCGACCTGCTGACCCAGGTCAGCCGGGGGGCCGCAAACCTGGACGACCTGGACCTGAATCCGCTGCTGATCACCGTCGATGGCGCGGACAAGATCGTCTATGACCGGTCGAAGCCCCGAAATGCCGTCATGGACACGCTGGACGCCGAGATCGTCAAGGACGCCGCCCGCTTCTTCGAGGACGGCGAGAAGATGCAGCTGTCCTACGCCGTGCGGAACACCCACCGGACCATCGGCACGCGCACGTCGTCGCTGATCGTGCAGAAGTTCGGGATGCGCAACAACCTGCAGCCCGACCACCTGACGGTGCGCCTGACGGGCAGCGCCGGCCAGTCGCTGGGCGCCTTTGCGGCCCCCGGCCTGAAGATCGAGGTGTCGGGCGACGCCAACGACTATGTGGGCAAGGGCCTGTCGGGCGGCACCATCGTGGTGCGCCCGCCGATGGCAAGCCCGCTGGTCGCCTCGGACAACACGATCATCGGCAACACGGTGCTGTATGGCGCGACCGATGGATACCTGTTCGCAGCGGGCCGGGCAGGCGAACGCTTCGGGGTCCGCAACTCGGGCGCGAAGGTGGTGATCGAGGGCTGCGGCAGCAACGGTTGCGAATACATGACCGGCGGCGTGGCCGTGATCCTGGGGCGGATCGGCGCGAACTTCGGGGCGGGCATGACGGGCGGCATGGCCTATCTGTACGACCCGCAGGGCGTGGCGCGCGACTACATCAACCCCGAGACCCTGGTCATGTGCCCGGTGACCAAGGACCATTGGGAAAACCAGTTGAAGTCCCTGGTCGAACGGCACTTCAAGGAAACCGGATCGCGCCGTGCAGGCGAGATCCTGGCGGATTGGGAGATCGAGAAGACCAACTTCCTGCAGGTCTGCCCCAAGGAAATGCTGATCCACCTGCCGCATCCGATCATGGATGTGGAAGAACCGGCGGCGGTTCCGGCCGAATAGGGCGGGATGCCTGGACATGGATTGGGGCGCGCAGCACTGCGCGCCCTCTTTCATGGCAGGTCGCGGCGCGGAAAAGGCAGATTTTGGGGCTTCCGGAACGATCAAGGCCCGGGCTTTTCAGCCCAGGCCCTTGATTTCATGATGGTGAGCCCAACAGGATTCGAACCTGTGACCCACTGATTAAAAGTCAGTTGCTCTACCAACTGAGCTATGGGCCCAACATGGGGGGCTTACTAGGGGGGGCTGCCGGGGGCGTCAAGCGGAAAAGTCGTGGCCACTGGCGGAAAATTAACGCAGGGACTATATGGCCCCCATGAACAGCCCATCCGCCCCCGGCCTGCCCTTCATGAAGATGCATGGGCTTGGCAATGATTTCGTCGTCCTCGACCTGCGCGGGGGCGGCACGCCGCCTGCGGCGGGCGCGATCGCGCGCATCGCCGACCGCAACAGGGGGGTGGGGTTCGACCAGTTGGCGGTGATCCAGCCCGGCGAGGACAGCGATGTCCGGCTGCGGTTCTGGAATGCGGACGGGTCCGTCAGCGCCGCCTGCGGCAACGCGACGCGCTGCATCGCGCGTTACGTGATGGACCAGTCCGGGCGCGACCGCCTCAGCCTGCGCACCGACCACGGCGTGCTGCTGGCCGAGGATGCGGGCGCGGGGCTGACGCGCGTCAACATGGGGCCGCCGGTGCTGGACTGGCACGCGATCCCGCTGGCCCAGGACGTGGACACCGACCACCTGCCCATCGAGGGCGATCCGGCGGCGACCGGCATGGGCAACCCGCATGTGACCTTTTTTGTCGATGACGCGGCATCCGTCGATCTGGCCAGCTTCGGCCCGCAGATGGAACATCATCCGCTTTATCCGCAGCGCACCAATGTCGAGGTCGTGCAGGTCCTGTCGCCGGATGAGATCATCCTGCGCATCTGGGAACGCGGGACGGGGCCGACGCTGGCCTCCGGATCCTGTTCCTGCGCGGCCGCCGTGGCCGCGGCCCGGCGCGGGCTGACTGGGCGGCGGGTCAAGGTCAATGTGCCTGGAGGGATGCTGATGATCGACTGGCGCGACGACGGCGTCTGGATGGAGGGGCCGACGGCCCATGTCTTTTCCGGCGTGCTGACGCCAGATTGGCTTGCATCATGACCGCACCCGTCTTTTCCACGCTGGGCTGCCGCCTGAACGCCTATGAGACCGAGGCGATGAAGGAAATGGCCGAGGCCGCGGGCCTGTCGGGCGCCGTGGTCGTCAATACATGCGCCGTCACCGCCGAGGCCGTGCGCAAGGCCCGCCAGGAAATCCGCCGCCTGTCGCGCGAAAACCCCGGCGCCCCGGTGATCGTGACCGGTTGCGCCGCCCAGACCGAACCCGAGACCTTCGCGGCCATGCCCGAGGTCACGCGCGTGATCGGCAACCACGAGAAGATGCAGCCGCAGACATGGGTCAGCCTGCGCGCGCCCGACCTGATCGGCGAGACCGAAAAGATCCGCGTCGACGACATCATGTCGGTCAAGGAAACGGCGGGCCACCTGATCGACGGCTTTGGCCGCCACCGCGCCTATGTCCAGGTCCAGAACGGCTGCGACCATCGCTGCACCTTCTGCATCATCCCTTACGGGCGCGGCAATTCGCGGTCGGTCCCTGCGGGCGTGGTGGTGGAGCAGATCAAGCGCCTGGTCGGGCGCGGCTTCAACGAGGTCGTGCTGACCGGCGTGGACCTGACAAGCTGGGGCGCCGACCTGCCCGGCACGCCGCGTCTGGGCGATCTGGTGATGCGCATCCTGCGGCTGGTCCCGGATCTGCCGCGCCTGCGCATCAGCAGCATCGATTCGATCGAGGCGGACGATAACCTGATGCTGGCCATCGCCACCGAAGCGCGCCTGATGCCGCATCTGCACCTGTCATTGCAGGCGGGCGACGACATGATCCTGAAGCGGATGAAGCGCCGCCACGGGCGCGACGACGCGATCCGCTTTTGCGAAGAAGCGCGCCGGCTGCGCCCCGACATCGTCTTCGGCGCAGACATCATCGCGGGTTTTCCCACGGAAACGGATTCCATGTTTCAGAACAGCGTGAAGCTGGTGGACGATTGCGGGCTGACCTTCCTTCATGTCTTTCCCTTCTCGCCGCGCAAGGGCACGCCCGCCGCGCGGATGCCTGCCGTGCAAGGCCCCGTGATCCGCGACCGCGCCGCGCGGTTGCGCGAAGCGGGCGAGGCCGCGCTGCGCCGTCACCTCGACGCGCAGCTTGGCCGCACCCACCGCGTCCTGACCGAAGGGCCGCGCCTGGGCCGGACCGAGCAGTTCACCGAGGTGGCCTTCGCCAGCGACCAGCCGGAAGGCGCGCTGATGGACCTGCGCATCGCTGGCCATGACGGAACGCGGCTGACAGCCTGAACCAGCCACGCGGGCCATCAGCGCGCCATCAGCGCGCCATCAGCACGGGCACCTTCGCCTTTTCCAGCATGTTGCGCGTGGCCCCGCCCAGGATCGCCTGGCGGAAGCGGGAATGGCCGTAGGCGCCCATCACCACAAGATCCGCGCCGATCTCGGTCGCGCGGCGGTTGATCTCTTCGCTGACGGTGCCGGCGGTGCGGGCTAGGACGGCGATGTCGGCATGGACGCCGTGGCGGTTCAGCATCTGCGCGAGCGGCGCGCCGGGTTCCGATCCGTCCGCGCCGGCGCGCGGGTCGATCACGGTGATTTCGACTGAACCGGCGGATTGCAGCAGCGGCAGCGCGCGGCGGACCGCAGCCAGGGCTTCGATGGACTGGTTCCAGGCGATCACGACCTTGCCCGGCGGGTCGGAGGGCAGTTTGGTGCCGGGCAGGACAAGGACCGGGCAGCACCCCTCGAACAGGGCGGCCTCGACGACGGCCTCTGCCTCGCCGGGGGCGTCCTCGCCATAGGGGCGGGACAGGACAGTCAGGTCGGAAAACCGCGCGCGCATCCCGACCAGGTTGGCGATGCCGCCAATCTGGGCCACCGCCGCCTCGGACGACCACCGCAGGTCGCTGTAGCGGGCCAGATGCTGCCGGACCTGCTGGTCCAGCGATCCTGCCTGGTCCACCGCCATGTCGATGGCGTCCTGGAAGGCATAGGGCATTCCGTTCGGAAAGTAATAGCCGACCTGCGTGTGATCCAGCCCAAGGCTCAGAACCGACAGGTGCCCGTCCTCGCGCGCGGCCAGGGCCGCCGCGGCGTCAAGCTGCGGCAGCTGGCGGGCGTCCGACAGGACGGTCAGGATGCTTTTGTAACCCATGGCGGTCTCCTCTGATTGTTGTGACAGGATGGCGGCTTTGCCGCCCGATGGCCTTGATCGGAATCAAACCGCCGAACTTGATGCAGATCAAGGTTGGCGGGGACCGGTCCGCCTAATTCCACAAGCCAAGACAGGACATCCGGCCGGCGAATCGTGCCGCCCGCCATGTCCGACCAAAGGGCGCGGGTAAAAACCATGTGGAATTATGTGAAGCTGATCTTGCTGGGAGCGGTCGCCTTGTTGGCCGCGATCGGCGCCAACATGGCGCGCGACCCGGCCTATATGGTCAATGCGATCGTCGTCATGCTGGTGGCGGGCGGGATGTTCGTCTGGGCCCTGCGCCAGATCGACGAACCCGCGCCGGTCATCGACAAAAGGCAGTATATGGACGATGTTGTCCGCTGGGGGGTCATCGCCACGACCTTCTGGGGCGTGGTGGGCTTCCTGGTGGGCGTGGTCATCGCCTTCCAACTGGCCTTTCCGGCGCTGAACCTGTCGGATCTGACCCAGGGCTACACCAACTTCGGCAAGCTGCGCCCGCTGCATACAAGCGCGGTCATCTTCGCCTTTGGCGGCAACGCGCTGATCGCCACGTCCTTTTATGTGGTGCAGCGCACCTCGGCCGCGCGGCTGTGGGGCGGGAACCTGGCATGGTTCGTGTTCTGGGGATACAACCTGTTCATCGTGCTGGCCGCGACCGGCTATATCGCCGGGGCCACCCAGTCCAAGGAATATGCCGAGCCGGAATGGTATGTGGACTGGTGGCTGACGGTGGTCTGGGTGGCCTATCTGGCCGTGTTCCTGGGCACCGTGATCAAGCGCAAGGAACCCCATATCTACGTCGCCAACTGGTTCTACCTGGCCTTCATCGTGACCATCGCGATGCTGCACATCGTCAACAACCTGTCGGTGCCGGTCAGCATCTTCGGATCAAAGTCGGTCCAGGTGTTTTCGGGCGTGCAGGACGCGATGGTGCAGTGGTGGTACGGCCACAACGCCGTGGGCTTCTTCCTGACCGCGGGCTTCCTTGGGATGATGTACTATTTCATCCCGAAGCAGGCCGAGCGTCCCGTCTATTCCTATAAACTGTCGATCATCCACTTCTGGGCGCTGATCTTCCTGTACATCTGGGCCGGTCCGCACCACCTGCACTATACCGCACTGCCCGACTGGGCCTCGACGCTGGGGATGGTGTTTTCCATCATGCTGTGGATGCCGTCCTGGGGCGGGATGATCAACGGGCTGATGACCCTGTCGGGGGCCTGGGACAAGCTCCGTACTGACCCGATCCTGCGCATGATGGTGGTGGCCGTCGGCTTCTATGGCATGGCGACCTTTGAAGGGCCGATGATGTCGATCAAGGCCGTGAACAGCCTGTCGCATTACACCGACTGGACCATCGGCCACGTCCATTCCGGCGCGCTTGGCTGGAACGGCATGATCACCTTCGGCGCGCTGTATTACCTGACGCCGCGCCTGTGGGGACGTGAACGCCTGTATTCGCTGTCGCTGGTCTCCTGGCACTTCTGGTTGGCCACCATCGGCCTGGTCCTCTACGCCGCGTCCATGTGGGTGTCGGGCATCATGGAAGGCCTGATGTGGCGCGAGGTCGACAGCCAGGGCTTCCTGGTCAACGCCTTCGCCGACACCGTACAGGCCAAGTTCGCGATGAACGTGGTCCGTGCCCTGGGCGGTGTCCTGTATCTGACCGGCGGGATCATCATGGCCTACAACCTCTGGGCCACCGTGGCCCGCCAGCCCAAGGCGCATTCGACCGCCATCGGCGTGCCGGCCGAATAAGGGAACGCGAGCCATGCAAATCCTTCAGAAACACAAGATCCTCGAAAAGAACGCGACGCTTCTGCTGATCTTTTCCTTCCTGGTCGTGACCATCGGCGGCCTCGTGCAGATCACCCCGTTGTTTTACCTAGAAAACACCATCGAGAAGGTGGAAGGGGTCCGCCCCTACACCCCGCTGGAACTGGCCGGCCGCGACATCTATGTCCGCGAGGGCTGCTATGTCTGCCACAGCCAGATGATCCGCCCGATGCGCGACGAGGTCGAGCGTTACGGCCATTACAGCCTTGCCGCGGAATCGATGTACGACCACCCCTTCCAGTGGGGGTCAAAGCGCACCGGGCCGGATCTGGCCCGTGTGGGCGGGCGCTATTCGGATGAATGGCACCTGGACCACCTGCGCGACCCGCAATCGGTCGTGCCGGAATCCATCATGCCCAAATACGGCTTCCTGATGGACCGGGTCATCGAACCGGACCATGTCCAGGACCGCGTTGAGACCGACGCCATGGTGGGGGTGCCCTATTCCGAGGAGATGATCGCGGCCTCGGTCCAGGATTTCCGGGCGCAGGCGGATCCCAATGCCGATGCCGAAGGCCTTCAGGAACGCTATCCGGGCGCGCAGCAACGCAACTTCGATCGCCAGCCGCAACTGACGGAAATGGATGCCCTGGTTGCCTATCTGCAAGTGCTGGGAACGATGGTCGACTTCTCGACCTTCCAGCCCGATCCGGCGCGGTAAGGGGGCGGTCATGGAAACATACAGCTTCCTGCGCGGCCTGGCGGATAGCTGGGCGCTGCTGGTCCTGGTGCTGTTCTTCCTGGGCGTGATCCTGTTCGTCTTCCGCCCGGGATCGCGCAAGGCCCATCGCGACGCCGCCGAAAGCATCTTCAGGAACGAGAACCGTCCCGCCGACGCGGACGACAAGGAGGGCCGGTGATGGCCGACGACAAGGACAAGCCGGTAGGCCCGCATCAGGATCCTGCCAATCCCGACAACCGGATCTCGGTCCAGCGCCACGCGGCCGACAGCGAGCACGCGGCCAAGATCACGGGCGACATCCCCGAACGTCCCCGCGCGGACAAGCCGGTGGCCCCGAAGCTGCGCAAGCCCGGCCGCAAGGGACTGGTGCAAGAGGTGGGTTCCACCGGCCATGAATGGGACGGGATCACCGAGTATGACAATCCCATGCCCCGCTGGTGGCTTTGGACCTTCTATGCCACGATCGTCTGGGCCCTGGGCTATGTGATCGCCTATCCCGCGATCCCGCTGGTCAGCCAGGCCACGCAGGGCCTGCTGGGCACGGATTACCGGCAGGAGGTCGCGGCCGAGATCGAACGCTTCGACCAGGCCAATGCCGCCATCCAGGCCCGTCTGGCCGAGGTGGACCTGGCCGAGATCCCCAATGATCCGGAACTGGTGAACTATGCCACCAATGCCGGCGGCGCGGTGTTCCGCACCTGGTGCGCGCAGTGCCACGGATCGGGGGCGGGCGGGGCAAAGGGCTATCCGAACCTTCTGGACAACGACTGGCTATGGGGCGGCACGCTCGAGGATATCCACCTGACCCTGCAGCACGGCATCCGTGACCCGCATGACGGCGACACCCGCTATTCCCAGATGCCCGCCTTCGGCACGGACGGGATTCTGGACCGGGGCCAGATCGACCAGGTTGTGAACTATGTCCTGTCCCTGTCCGACCTGCCCCACAATGCCGCCAAGGCAGCCGAGGGCCAGCAGGTCTATTCCGACAACTGCTCGGCCTGTCACATGGACGACGGCAGCGGCGACCGGATGCAGGGCGCGCCCAACCTGGCCGACGCGGTCTGGCTGTATGGCAACGACCAGGCGACGCTGACCCGCATCGTCGCCGAAGGCCCCTTCGGGGTGATGCCCGCCTGGAACACGCGCCTGTCCGAGGCCGAGATCCGCGCCGTCGCCGCCTATGTTCACGGTCTGGGCGGCGGGGAATAACCCCGCCCGGATCTCCGGCTTTCGCCTGTGTGCACCACCGCAGGCGAAAGGGACCGGCCCCTGTCCTGTTCGCGCGTTCCTGGGGGCCGGTCCTTCAATCTTCGTCAGGCATCACGACGGGTGATGCCTTGGCGCCACGCGCTTTCGCATCCATCCACCGATGCGAAAGAGGCCGGCCCCCTTCATGTTCGCGCGTTCCCGGGGGTCGGCCGTCCTTTGGCGAAAGGGTCAGTCCTTGCCGCCAAGCGCCACCTGGGCGTGCTGGACCACGGTCCAGTCATCATGCCCCCTGCGCCGATAGACCGAGGTGCAGGCGGCCGCGAACTGGGTTTCGCCCTTTTCCGCTCGGACCTTGTAGCCGATGACGATCATCCCCTCCTCGGGGCGCGAGATGCTCTGGTCATGGAAGCTGACCTGATCCCATTCCGGGGTGCCGCTTACGGCGTTGACGGCATCCTCGCCCCGGCACAGGTGCGGGGAATGGCTCAGCGCCATGATGCATTCGGGATCGACCCGTTCGTGATAGCGTTCGTCCGAGGCACGCCAAAGGCTTTCCTCGAAGCTCCAGACCCGGTCGTCGTCCATCCTGATCTCCTGCCGCTTGGGTCAGGGACAACCGCCGGTCTGCCGGGCGGTTCCGGTTGGATGGCGTTTTTCGACCTCAGCCCGCCAGTTCGCCATGCAGCGAGTTCGCCGCGCTTCCGACAATGCGCACCCGCACCAGGTCGCCGACCTGGGCCTGGGGCGCGTCGACGAAGACCGAGTGCAGGTAGTCGGACTTGCCGATCATCTGGCCGTCCTTGCGGCCCGGCTTCTCGAACAGCACGCCCAGGGTGCGCCCGACCATGCCTTCCTGCGCGGCCTTCTGCTGTTTCGTCAGCAGCGCCTGCAATTCCTGCAGCCGCTCGTCGGCCACCGCGCCCTCGACCTCGGGGCGGTCATAGGCGGGGGTTCCGGGGCGGGGGGAATACTTGAAGCTGAAGGCGGTGCCGAAATTGACTTCCGCCACAAGGCGCAGGGTGTCCTGGTGGTCCCCGTCCGTCTCGCCCGGAAAGCCCACGATGAAGTCGCTGGTCAGCATGATGTCGGGGCGCGCCTCGCGGATGCGGTCGATCAGGCGCAGGTATTGCGCCGCCGTATGCTTGCGGTTCATGGCCTTCAGGATGCGGTCGCTGCCCGATTGCACGGGCAGGTGCAGATAGGGCATCAGTTGCGGAATGTCGCGATGCGCCGCGATCAGGTCGTCGCCCATGTCGTTGGGGTGGCTGGTCGTGTAGCGGATGCGGTCCAGCCCCTCGATATCCCCAAGGGCCCGGATCAGGCGGCCGAAGCCCCATTCGCCGTCCGATCCCGCGCCGTGCCAGCCGTTGACGTTCTGGCCCAGCAGCGTGATTTCCCGCACGCCCCGGTCCACCAGGTCGCGCGCCTCGCGCAGGATGCGGTCCACGGGGCGGCTGACCTCGGCCCCGCGCGTATAGGGGACGACGCAGAAGGCGCAGAACTTGTCGCAGCCTTCCTGCACGGTCAGGAAGGCCGCGGGCGCGCGGCGGGTGGCGCGGCGTTGGGGCAGGTGGTCGAACTTGTCTTCCTCGGGGAAGTCGGTGTTGATCGCCGGCGCCTCGCCGCGCAGCATGGCGGGCAGGCGGTGATAGGTCTGCGGGCCGACGACCAGATCGACCAAGGGCATCCGGCGCACGATCTCCTCGCCCTCGGCCTGTGCCACGCAGCCTGCCACGCCGATCTTGAGGTCGGGCTTTTCCGCCTTCAGCGGCTTCAGGCGGCCCAGGTCGGAATACAGCTTCTCGGCCGCCTTTTCGCGGATATGGCAGGTGTTCAGCAGGACCATATCGGCGTCCGCCTGATCCTCGGTCAGGACATAGCCTTCGGCGCCCATGGCCTCGGCCATGCGCTGGCTGTCATAGACGTTCATCTGGCAGCCATAGGTCTTGATGAACAGTTTTTTCACTGCCGGGGGATTGGCTTGATCGGTCATGCCGTGCTGTCCTTGGGGATCGCGTGCTGATACAGCAAAGGCGGCGAAATGAAAAGCAGGCCATGGACAGCGACCTGACGGCGATCACCAATATCGGCCCTGCCACCGCCAAGGCATTGATCGCGGCTGGCATTCCCGACGCCGCCACCCTGCGCCGGATCGGTGCGCATGACGCTTATCGCGCCCTGCTGGCGGCGGGCGAGCGGCCGCATTTCATCGGCTACTACGTCCTGGCGATGGCCTTGCAGGGCCGCCCCTGGAACGATTGCAAGGGCGCCGAGAAAGCCGCGCTGCGCGAACGCTTCGACGCCCTGGTGGCCCAGCGGCGGGGCGACCCGCTGGCGGGGATCGAGGCGGAACTGGATCAGATCGGCCTGCGCCGTCCTTGAACGCCCCCAGCCGCCCGGCTAGCCTGCTGGCAAACCGATGGAGGCCATGATGAACAAACCGCAAAGCTGGGAAGCCCGCGCCGACGAATACTCGCTTTACGGCTTCACGGACCTGCCCAGCGTCGCCGATCGCGGCGCGGTGGTGCTGACCCACGGCGAGGGACCTTATGTCGTCGACGTGAACGGCCGGCGCTATCTGGACGCCAATTCGGGCCTGTGGAACATGGTCGCGGGCTTTGACCACAAGGGCCTGGCCGAGGCTGCGAAGGCGCAATACGACCGCTTTCCCGGCTATCACGCCTTCTTCGGGCGGCTGTCCGACCAGACCGTGATGCTGTCCGAAAAGCTGGTCGAAGTGTCGCCCTTCGAACGGGGCAAGGTGTTCTACACCAACTCGGGGTCGGAAGCGAACGACACCATGGTCAAGATGCTGTGGTTCCTGCACGCCAGTGAGGGCAACCCGCAGCGCCGCAAGATCCTGACCCGCTGGAACGCCTATCACGGCGTGACGGCCGTTTCTGCATCCATGACCGGCAAGCCCTATAACGAGGTCTTCGGCCTGCCGCTGCCGGGCTTCATCCACCTGACCTGCCCGCATTTCTGGCGATACGGCGAGGCGGGCGAGACCGAAGAGCAGTTCACCGCGCGCTTGGCGCAGGAGCTTGAGGATACGATCCAGCGCGAGGGCGCCGACACCATTGCGGGTTTCTTTGCCGAACCCGTGCAGGGGGCTGGGGGCGTGATCCCGCCGTCGCAGGGCTATTTCCAGGCGGTGCTGCCGATCTTGCGGAAATACGACATCCCGATGATCTCGGACGAGGTCATCACGGGCTTTGGCCGCACCGGCAACACCTGGGGCTGCCAGACCTATGGCTTCACGCCCGACGCGATCATTTCGTCAAAGAACCTGACCGCCGGGCTGTTCCCGATGGGCGCGGTGATCCTGGGGCCGGAACTGTCCGACCGGGTGCAGGCCGCCGTCGAGAAGATCGAGGAGTTTCCGCATGGTTTCACCGCATCCGGGCATCCGGTCGGCTGCGCCATCGCGCTGAAGGCCATCGACGTGGTGATGAACGAAGGGCTGGCGGAAAACGTGCGTCGCCTCGCCCCGCGGCTGGAATCCGGGCTGCGCGCGATCATGGAGCGCAGCGACCATATCGGGGAACTGCGCGGCGTGGGCTTCATGTGGGCGCTGGAAGCGGTCAAGGACAAGGCCACCAAGACCCCCTTCGACGGCAGCCTGTCGGTCAGCGAACGCATCGCCAATGCCTGCACCGACCTGGGCCTGATCTGCCGCCCGCTGGGCCAGTCCATCGTGCTGTGCCCGCCCTTCATCCTGACCGAGGATCAGATGGACGAGATCTTCGAGAAGCTGGAAAAGGCGCTGCAGAAGGTCTTTGCCGAGGTGGCGTGACGGATGGCGCGCGCCTGCACCACCACACCTGCGTTGATGGTGGGTGCAGGCGCGGACCCTATCGGCGCGACAGCCTGCGTTCGATATAGTCGCGCAGCTCCTCGATCTCGGTCCGGCTTTCGCGCAAGCCTTCGATGGCGCTGTCCAGTTCCGCCTGGGTCGTGGACAGACGAGTTTCCCGTTCCGTCAGCAAGGCGATGGCCTTGTCGCGTTCCCGTTCCACCTGCCGCAGCTTGTCCTGAATGTCCGCCAAGTCCGCCTGGCTGGGCCGCGTCAGGCGGCCGATCAGCCAGCTTGCGAACCAGCCCAGCACGAAGACTCCGAACAGGATGATCGTGGTGATGGTGACGAATTCCGTGCGGTTCATGCGGTCCGGTTCATGCTGGTGTCATTCGGCGCGGTTGGCGGCATCGTCGGGTCGGGGTGACGGGCGCGGCGTGTCCGGGCCGGGAGTCTGGACCGGCAGCCTAATGTTTTCCTCGCGTTCGTCCAGCGTCTGGAACACCTCGCTGGCGCCGACGGTTGCCGGTGCCGTGGGGCCGGTGCTGGCGCGCGGCATGTCGGGACCGAACATCTGCGGGCGTGCGACGGCCGCTGCGGGCGCAGGGGGGCCGAAGGCCTCGGGCAGGGCCGGACCGATCGGGGCGGCGTCCCCCGCTGACGCTGCAGCGGGCTGGGCCGCATCGGCGGGCTGGGGCTGGGCGGTAACGCCCGACAGGGTGACGGGGGCAGGCAGGGGATCGGTGCGGACCGGGTGGTCCGACAGCAGCCGGAACTCGATCCGGCGGTTCTCCTCGCGGCCTTCCTCGGTCTCGTTGCTGGCGATGGGCTGGCTTTCGCCATATCCGCGCGCGGTCATGCTGGTCACGTCGATGCCGGCCTCGGCCATGGCCGCCACAAGGGCCTGCGCCCGGCCGCGCGACAGATCGGCGTTGAAGCCCTGCGAACCTTGCGAATCGGTATGCCCGCCCGCCTCGATCTGGAAATCCGAGCATTCGGCCATGACCGAGGCCAGCCGTTCCAGCGTCGGCCCCGGATCGCCCGCGATGGCGGATTTCGACGGCTCGAACCCGATCTCGGATTCCGACATCACGATGTTCAACTGACGCACGCATTCCGCGCCGTCGGGCAGGTCCAGCGACGGATCCAGCCTGCGGTCATAGCGGATCGCCAGTTCGTATCGGGCGCCCGGTCCCAGCCGGTCGGTCAGGCTTGCCGCAACGGCCTCGGGTGCGCTTAGGTCGCCCGAGGTGCCGGTCAGCCGGATCAGTTCAGGCGTGACTTCGACACTGCCCGATTGCAGTTGGTCAAGCGCCTCGATCGCGCCGATCACCCGCACCGTCCAGCCTTGCGGAGCGCCGGGATTGCCGGCCAGATCGGCTTGGACCGTCGGAAAGCGTGCCCGTGCCAGGCTGTCCACCGTTTCGCCCATCCGGTCGTCGCTGACGGCGCCGCGCATGGTCATGCCCTGCGATTCCGACAGGGTCGCCACGAACTGAACCGGTTGGGAGGCCGCCTGGTCGACCGGCTGTTCCAGCGTCGATTGCAGCGAAAAGACCGGCGGCAGCGCCTGTTGCAGCCGCGCGACGGCGGCATCGAAGACGGGCCTTTCGACTGCGGCCGGGGCGATCAGCGCCACGTCGGCATCCGACAGCGTGACCGAGCCCTGGCCCAGTTCCGCCACGGCCTCGATCGCCGCGACCGCCGCCACCGACCAGTCGGGCGAGGGGGCGCCAAGGCCCAGCGTGCAGGCAGGCACCTGGGCCATGCCAGCCGCCTGCGCGGCCGCCACGATCCGGTCCCGGCCTTCCTCGGTATCGGCGGCGCAGGCATCGAACCGGGCGGCTTCGGCGCTCTTGACGAAGCGCAGCGTGAAGGGGGCGATAACCGGGCGGGGGGCGGAGATGTCGGTGACCAGCGTCACGCCCGTGGGCAGGTCGCGGCGCAGGTCGGTTTCCAGCCGCCCCTTTTCCTCGGGGCTGTCGGTGATCGCGGCGACCGTGACGCTGCCCGGCTGGACCGAGATCTTTGCCCGCGCCGCCAACTGCGCCGCGCGAAGCCCGTATTGCAGCGCCGCGTCCCAGTTCTGCGGCACGGAATAATCCGCCGTTTCCAGAAGGTCGGTGATCTGGGGCGCGGCCGTTTCGGTCTGCAGCGCGCGCAGCACTGCCCGCCGGTCGGTCGAGGCTGGAACAAGGCCGATCAGCGAGATCCCCTGGTCGTTGCGCAGCAGTTCGATCTTGAAGTCGGGCGGGGCCATTTCCTCGGCCGAGGCGACGGTCATGCCATCCACCACGCGGGCCGGATCGACCGCGCCGCCCGCCAGGGTCATGGCGCGAAAGCGGTCAAGTTCCGAGGGCGCAGTGCCGGTCAGGCGGACCTGCAGGCCGTCGGTCGTGACCCGGACCCAATCCTGGTCCGACAAGGCCTGCTCGACATCCTGGCGCGACCGATCCTCGAGATAGCGGGCGGCGGATTCGGCGCCGAACCAGCAGGCCCCGCCAGCCAGCGACAGGGCCAGAATCGTTGCGAAGGGCGAGGCAAGCCGCCTGCGGGATGACGCCATCGGGCATGACCTTGGGCTGTTTCCTGAAGGCGCGGTGTAGCGATGCCGGGGGCGTCGCGCAATCAGACCAGCCCGGCCAAGGCAAGAAACAGCGCAAGGATCAGCCCGGCGTCGCGGTTGGACCGGAACAGGCGAAGGCAGGCATCGCCCTGATCAGGCTGGAAATTCCTCAGCTGCCAAGCCAGATGCCCCGCAAAACCCGCCAGCCCCAGCCAGGCCATCAACTGATCGCGACCCACCAGCAAGATCGCCACCGCCAGCAGCCCCACCGTCAGGACAGCAAAGCCCGCCAGGATGCGGGGGCTGTTTTGGCCGAACAGGCGGGCGGTGGATTTCACGCCGATCAGGGCGTCGTCTTCCACGTCCTGATGGGCATAGATCGTGTCATAGAAGATCGTCCAGGCGATGCCCGCAACCCAGGCCACCACCGGCGCCGCGTCCAGCCGCCCCATATGCGCTGCATAGGCCAGCATCACCCCCCAGTTGAAGGCCAGGCCCAGGAAGACCTGCGGCCACCAGGTGAAGCGCTTGGCAAAGGGATAGATCGCCACAAGCACCAGCGAGGCCACGCCCATCCAGATCGCAGCCGGATCCAACGTCAGCAGGATCACGAGTCCCACCAGGCATTGCGCCATCAGCCACAGATAGGCGCCCCGCAGCGTCACCTGACCCGAGGGCAGGGGCCGGGACCGGGTCCGCGCCACCTTGTCGTCGATGTCGCGGTCGGTGATGTCGTTCCAGGTGCAGCCCGCGCCACGCATCACAAGGGCGCCGACCGTGCAGGCGACGGCAATCCACAGGTCCACCCAGCGGGGCGCGTCGGCCATCATCGCCAGCCCGATCCCCCACCAGCAGGGCAGCAGCAGAAGCCAGGTGCCGATGGGGCGATCGGCGCGGGACAGGCGCAGCCAGGGCCGCCAGGCCGCGGGGGCGGCGCTGTCCACCCAATTGCCCTTCGGCGCGTCGACGACGGCGTCTGGTCTTTCCGTCCGGCTTTGCATAGCGTCTGGCCCCATGGCAAGGATCAGGCTGTTCATAGATCACCCCCTGGGCGCGGGACAACCCGTCCCGCTGGATGGCGACCAGGCGCATTACCTGTCGGGGGTCATGCGCCTTGCTCCTGGTGATCTGATCGAGGTTTTCAATGGCCGCGACGGCGCCTGGTCGGCGCGTCTTGTTGCGGCCAGCAAGCGCGGCGGGTCGCTGGACGTGCTGGAACAGGTGGCCCCGCAGCGCGATCCGCCCGACCTGTGGCTGCTGTTCGCCCCCATCAAGAAGGCGCGCACCGACTTCATCGTCGAAAAGGCGGCCGAGATGGGCGCGGCGCGGATCCAGCCGGTGCAGACCGACCATACCAATTCCGACCGCATCCGCCAGGACCGCCTGCAAGCCCATGCCGTCGAGGCGGCCGAGCAATGCGGCGGCACCTTCGTGCCCCCGGTCGCGGATCTTGTGCCAATGTCGCGGCTGCTGGACGGCTGGGACGCATCCCGCCGCATCCTTTGGGCGGACGAGGCCATGGCCGGACCGTCCCAAACGCTGGCGGGCCTGCCGCGCGGCCCCTGGGCAATCCTGATCGGTCCCGAGGGCGGTTTCTCGGAGGCGGAACAAGGGCGGCTGTCGTCGCTGCCCTATGTGAGTCGGATCAGCCTGGGGCCGCGGATTTTGCGCGCCGATACGGCTGCCGTTGCGGCACTTGCGCTGTGGCAGGCGGCCTTGGGGGACTGGCGCTAGGGCCGAATGCTGCAATGCGGCATTCCGGGGGTGGAAAACGACCCCCAAAACCGCCTTAACGCATTCTTTATCTGCAATTTCTGCATGGCGGCATTGCCTTGCCCGCAGCTACTCTTTTTTGACTGCCCAAACTATATCCCTGTTCATGAAGCAAATGCCCGATGGTCGGGCACTTCTGAAACAGGTGATGAGATGTCGACGATTGAAATGAACCGCGGCTATGCTGTTGGGGGCGTTGGCAATGTCGTTGCAAACCTTTTCGCGATGCTGAGCGCGTGGAATGATACCCGCGTGACCCGTCGTGAACTGAGCCGCCTGTCGGATCGCGAGCTGGACGATATCGGTCTGTGCCGCGGCGACATCGAGCGGATTGCGCGCGGCTTCTAAGCCATAGCCATCCCGGTTTTAAGACGAACGAACCCCCAATGCGGTTGCAGAGGGGGTTTCTTCTTGTCCGGTCAGTGCTGGTTGAGAGGCTTGAAACCCGCGCTTCGTGCGGCAGCCGAAAAGGCCTTGCGCGCGGAACCGACGGGGGTGATGCAATGGGCGGCGGCATCCAGCATCCGTGCTGCCTGGCGACGCTGCACATCGTCGACCGGCCATTTGCGCTCCAGCCAATAGGCTGCGGTTTCAAGGGTGGTGAAGGTCTTCGTCTCGCCGTCGGGCGAAACGACAAAGGACAGGAGCTGGCCCCAGCTAATCTCGATCAAATTGTCTCTTTCGGGGAAGTCATCCGATCCCGCGCCAAGGGCGTCTGGAAATCAGGAAAGGGGGAGGCGACCATTGCCGCCACCCCAAGTCGTTTGGAAGGCGCTTAGGCCAGGGCGAGGTTGGTCGCCGATTCACGGCCGTCGCGGCCGCGTTCCACGTCAAAGGTCACGGCCTGGCCGTCCTTGATTTCGCGGAGGCCGGCGCGTTCCACGGCCGAAATGTGAAGAAACACGTCCTTCGTGCCATGTTCCGGCTGGATGAAGCCGAAGCCTTTGGTTGCGTTGAACCATTTCACGGTGCCATTGGCCATCGTGAGATCTCCTGTCATGTATGCCACCCGCGAGATTGCGATGGCGTGGCCCAGTCGTCGCAAGAACATCTGAAGCCGTAAAGCAGACAGAAGGTCGAAGGAAGAACATCAGCCAACCCTAGATAGCCGATTCCGGGCGGTTTTTCAAGCCTGCCCTTTGCAATCAGCCCTGGCGCGTCAGGGTCAGCGCCGACCAGTCGCCCAGATCGTCCCTCTGGTCCAGCGCAAAGCCGTGCATTCCATAGGTTTTCACGACCTCGTCCGCCTGCGTGACAAGGATCCCGGACAGGATGATCTTGCCCTTCGGGGCGACCACCGATGCCATCTGCGGGGCCAGGTCGATCAGCGGCTGTTTCAGGATATTGGCCAGCACCAGGTCATAGGGGGCGTTGTCTTCAAGCATCTGGTGGCCGAAGCCTGCGGCCTCGATGCAGATCACCCGGCCGTCCAGCCCATTGGCGATCACATTGGCCGCCGCGGTGTCCACTGCCACGGCGTCGATGTCGCTGGCCAGGACCGTGACCGGCCACAGCCGTGCCGCCGCCATGGCCAGAACGGCGGTGCCGCAGCCTATGTCCACAATGCGGCGGGGCTGGAAGCCCTGCGTTTCCAGCCGGTCAAGCGCCTCGAGGCAGCCCTTGGTTGTGTTGTGGTGCCCGGTGCCAAAGGCCATCGCAGCCTCGATCCACAGGGCCTCGACCCCCTCGGGCACGTTGTCGGCATCATGGCTGCCGTGGACGAAGAAGCGGCCTGCCCGGACCGGGGTCAGTTCGCGCTTCACATGGGCGACCCAGTCCACGTCGGGCAGTTCGGACACCGCAAAGGGATTGGCGCCGAAGGCTGCCGCCAGAAGCGCAAGGGCGATGTCGTCGGGGGCCTCGGTGAAATAGGCACCCACCTCCCAGCGGTCCGAGCCGTCCTCGATCTCGAAGACGCCGGTGCCGACGGGCTCGGGCTCCAGATCCTCGCAAGCCTCGGCCAGGGCTTCGGCGGCCTGACGGCCTTGGACATGGGTCAGCGCGGAAAAGGTGGTCATCAGATCGGATCCGGGTTGGGCAGGCTTGCCTCTACCCCCGTGCCTTGGAGGCCACAATAGCCGTCGGGGTTCTTTTCCAGATACTGCTGGTGCGCCTCGTGCGCGGGCCAGAAGCGGCCGGCATCGACGATCTGCGTGGTGATCTTGCCAAAGCCCGCCACGGCCAGGCGGTTGTCATAGTCGATCTTCGACGCCTCGGCGGCCGCCCGCTGGCTGTCGTTGAAGGTCATGATCAGGCTACGATATTGGTGGCCCACGTCGCCCCCCTGCCGGTCGCCCTGGGTCGGGTCGTGGTTTTCCCAGAACAGTTGCAGCAGGTGGTCGTAGCTGATCTTGGAACTGTCGAAGACGACATGCACGACCTCGGCATGGCCGGTGGTCCCGGTCTTGACCTGGTCATAGCTGGGGTTCTCGACTGTGCCGCCCGCGAAGCCCACCTGGGTCAGCCAGACGCCGTTCTGCTGCCAGAACAGCCGTTCGACGCCCCAATAGCAGCCCATGCCGAAGATCGCCTGGTCAAGACCCTGGGGCACGGGGCCGTCCATCGGCCGGTTGAAGATCGCATGTGTGGTCATGGTGTCATCCTTCTGAAGCTGGACGCTGAACGCGGCAGGGCGGGCCGGGGTTCGCCCTCAGCCACGAGGGTGTGCGGCCTGATAGACGGCCATCAGATGCGCGTCGTCGACCCCGGTATAGACCTGGGTCGTGGACAGGTTCGCATGCCCCAGCAGTTCCTGGATGGTGCGCAGGTCGCCCCCGGCCGCCAGCAGATGCGTGGCAAAGGAATGGCGCAGCGCATGGGGTGTGGCGGTGGGCGGCAGGCCAAGCGCGGCACGGGCACCCGCCATCGCCTGCTCGATCACCGACATCGACAGCCGCCCGCCGCGCACGCCCCGGAACAGCGCCTGGTCGGCCGCCAGCGGCCAGGGGGACAGGCGCAGGTATTCGGCCACCGCATCCCGCGCCACCGGCAGGACCGGCACCCGGCGCTGCCGCCCGCCCTTGCCGGTGATGGTCAGGCTGTCGCGGAAGGGCCAGTCGGCGCCGTTCAGCGACAGCGCCTCGGAAATCCGCAGCCCGCAGCCCCAGAGCATCGTCAGCACCGCCCCGTCCCGCGCCGCCACCCAGGGGGTGTCGTGCTGGACGGCCACCATGTCCAGCGTGTCCTGCGCCTGCAGCGGGGTCAGCGGGCGGGGTAGGGAGCGCGTGTATTTCGGGCTGCGCGTGGACAGGGCGGCGGACAGGTCGTGCCCTTCGCGATCCGAGATCCAGCGCAGGAAGCTGCGCACCGCCGACTGCCGCCGGGCCAGCGACCGCGCGCCCAGTCCCCGCGCGCGTTCGGCGGCTGCGAAAGCGCGCATGTCGGTCTGGCGAAGATCGGCCAGGGACTTCGGCGTGGCGGGCTGGCCATGATGGCCGCCCAGAAAGGCCAGAAAGGCCAGCAGATCGCTGCGATAGGCGGAAATGGTATGATCCGACCGGTCGCGGGTCGCGGCCTCGACTTCCAGCCAGCGGGCCAGGGCATCGGCCATCGCCGGGGCGAGCGCCAGGGGGCCGGGCGCCGCGGGGGCGGTCATCCGCGCAGCCGCGCCAGCAGCACCAGGCGGAAGACCTGCGCGAAGAAGCGCAAAAGGTCGGTGCCGTGGGCCGGCATGAAGCGGGTCTTGTCGCCGCTGCCCATCAGCAGCATGGCGCGGGGACGCCGCGCGCCGAGGTCTATGGGGATCATCGCCTCGGATGCGACGGCGCGGCCGTGCAGGGGCTGGGTGATGGGCGACGACGGGCGCAGGACGATGTCGTCGCCCCTGGGCGTGCGCCGCCCGGCCGCGATGATCCGGCCGATGGCACCGTCCGGCACGACCACCGCGTCCTCGGGCAGGCCGGGGATGGCGGGATCGGGTTCGACCACCAGCCGCAGCGTCTCGATCCGCAAAAGCGGCGCGATGTCGGATTGCAGGCTGTCCACCAGTTCGGCCAGGTCCGCTGTTTCCAGAAGCCCGATCACGGCGCGGTGGATGACCGCCGTGCCCGACTGGTTGTCGAAGGCCGCGGCGATCACGCTTTCATGCTGGGTTTCCAGCCGGTCCAGGCGTGTCTCCAGGGCCTCCATCGCGCGGCCCCGGATGTCGATGACGTTGTCGCCGGCCTCGGCCTCGCGCGCGGCGACAAGGGCGCGCATCAGGTCGCGGTCTGCCAGGATGACGCCGGGATCGGCCAGAAGCCTGTCGCGCGTTTCCGAATCCAGAACCGCCTGCTGTTCCGACGCCATGCCTGCCCCTTTGCGTTACCCGCCGATCTTCTGACCGGTCTTTGCCCAGTCGGCAGTGAACTGCTCAAGCCCCTTGTCCGTCAAGACATGTTTCGCCATCGACTTGATGACGGCGGGGGGCGCGGTGATCACGTCGGCGCCAATCTTGCCCACTTCGATGATATGGCTGACCGAGCGGATCGAGGCCGCGAGGATCTGGGTCTCGTAGCCATAGTTGTCATAGATTTCGCGGATGTCGGCGATCAGGTCCACGCCGTCCAGGCCGATGTCGTCCAGCCGGCCCACGAAGGGGCTGATGAAGGTGGCGCCGGCCTTGGCGGCGAGGATCGCCTGCGCCGGGGTGAAGCACAGCGTCACGTTGACCATGTGGCCTTCGTCGGCAAAGGTCCGGCAGGCCTTCAGCCCGTCCCAGGTCAGCGGCACCTTGATGGCGATGTTGGGCGCGATCTGCGCCAGGTGGCGGCCTTCGCGGATCATGTCCTCGGCCTTGTCGGCCACGACCTCGGCGGACACCGGGCCGCTGACCATCTCGCAGATCTCGCGGGTGACTTCCTCGATGTTGCGGCCGGCCTTCAGGATCAGCGACGGGTTCGTGGTCACGCCATCGACCATGCCCAGTTCGTTCAATTCGCGGATGGCGTCCACATCGGCGGTATCAAGGAAGAATTTCATGGTCCTGCTCCGGTAAGGCGGTTCGCTGGGGTGATAGCGCAAAACCCCGTCCGCCGAAAGGGCGGGCTTGCAACGGGGGCGGCAGAGGTCTTTATCAAGGGCGATGAAAACCCAGCCCGCCTTTTTCGAAGCCCGCGCCCGGATCGGCGTCCTGACGGTCGAGCCGGTGGGCGTGCTGGATTACCTGGCGCCCGATGGCGGCGTGGCGCAGGGCCAGCTTGTGCTGGTGCCGCTGGGGCCGCGCCGGGTCGTGGGGCTGGTCTGGGGGCCGGGCCTGGGCGATTTCGACCTGGCCAAGCTGCGCCCCGTGGCCCGCGTGCTGGATGCCGAGCCTTTCGACGCAGGTTTCCTCGATTTCCTGACGCGCGCCGCCGACTATACCCTGACGCCGCTGCCCCTGATGCTGCGCATGGCAACCCGCGCGCCGGACCTGGACCAGCCCCCCGCCGCCCGCCGGGTGATTGTGCCGGGCGGTTCGCCCCCAACCCGCATGACCGAGGCGCGGGAACGTGTGATGCAGGTCGTGGCCGATCATGGCGGGGCCAGCTTTGCGCCGTCCGAGCTGGCGCAGTTGGCCGGAGTGGGCACGGCGGTGGTCAAAGGTCTTGTCGCGGCGGGCACCCTGGCCGAGATCGAGGCCCCGCGTGACCTGCCCTATCCCCGGCTGGACCCCCTGCGCCCCGGCAAGCCGCTTGACCCCGACCAGCAGGCAGCCGCCGACAGCCTGCGCGGGGCGATCAGGGCGGGCGGCTATGGCACCACCCTGCTGCGCGGCGTCACCGGATCCGGCAAGACCGAGGTTTACCTGGAAGCCGTCGCCGAATGCCTGGCGCAGGGCCGTCAGGCGCTTGTGCTGCTGCCGGAAATCGCGCTTTCGGCCGAGTTCCTGGACCGGGTCGAGGCCCGCTTCGGCGCGCGCCCCGGCGAATGGCACAGCGGCATCACCCGCACCGAACGCCGCCGGTTATGGCACATGGCGGGCAGGGGAGAGGTGGGGATGGTCGTGGGCGCCCGGTCCGCGCTGTTCCTGCCCTTCCGCGACCTGGGCCTGATCGTCGTCGATGAGGAACATGACAGCAGCTACAAGCAGGAGGACGTGGTCTATTACAGCGCCCGCGACATGGCGGTGCTGCGCGCATCCATCAACAGGGCGCAGGTGGTTCTGGCATCCGCCACGCCGTCCCTGGAAAGCTGGGTGAACGCGGGCATGGGCAAGTATCGGCGGCTGGATCTGCGCAGCCGGTACGGGGCCGCCGAACTGCCCGACATGGCCGCCATCGACCTGCGGGCCGAGGAGATGCCCTCGGGCCGCTGGATCTCGCCCACGCTGGCGGGGGCGGTGGATGCGCGGATCGCCAAGGGGGAACAGTCGCTTCTGTTCCTGAACCGGCGGGGCTTTGCGCCCGTCACCGTCTGCCGGGCCTGCGGCGAACAGATCGCCTGCCACCAATGCGACGCGCGGATGGTGGAGCACCGCTTCCAGAACCGCCTGATCTGCCACCAATGCGGCGAAACGCGGCCAATTCCCCTTGCCTGCCCGTCCTGCAAGGTCGAAGGCAAGCTGGCCCCCATCGGCCCCGGAGTGGAGCGCATCGCGGAAGAGGTCGCCGCCCGGTTCCCCGATGCCAAGGCCACGGTTCTGTCGTCGGATCTGTTCCATTCCGCGCGCGCGCTGAAGGACACCATTGCCGAGATCGCCAACGGCGACACCCAGATCATCATCGGCACCCAGATCGTCGCCAAGGGCCACAACTTCCCGCGCCTGTCGCTGGTGGGCGTGATCGACGCCGACCTGGGCCTGCAGGGCGCGGATCTGCGCGCGGCCGAACGGTCCTTCCAGTTGATGCGGCAGGTGGCGGGCCGGGCAGGCCGGATGTCGGGCGCTGCGCCGGGCATGGCGCTGCTGCAAACCCATCAACCCGACCATTCGGTGATCCGCGCCATCCTGTCGGGCGAGGACGAGGCCTTCTGGAACGCCGAGGCGGCGGGACGCCAGGCCACCGGGATGCCTCCCTTCGGCCGGCTGGCGGGGATCATCCTGTCCCATCCCGACCTGGGCGTGGTGAATGATTTCGCGCGCCATCTGGCAGCCCATGCCGGGCCGCTGGAACAGGCGGGCGCGCAATTATGGGGACCGGCCCCCGCGCCCATCGCCCGCATCAGGGGGCGGCACCGGATGCGGATGCTGATCCAGGCCCCGCGCCAGGCGCCGATCCAGTCCGCCATCGCCGACTGGCTGGCCCCGCACAAGGTGCCGGCCAACTTGCGCCTGTCAGTGGATGTGGACCCGCAGAGCTTTCTTTAAGCCCGCTGGTCGAAATCGCGGCGCGAGGCCTCGATCCGATCAAGATGCGTCTCGGCCCATTGCCAGACGCCGCAAAAAGCCTCGGCCAGGCCCAAGCCCAGGTCGGTCAGTCGATAGTCCACGCGCGGCGGGATCACCGGATGGACCGTCCGCGTCAGCAATCCGTCGCGCTCCATCTGCCGCAGGGTCTGGGTCAGCATCTTCTGGCTGATGCCCGGCACCGCGCGGCCGATGGCGGAAAAGCGCATCGTGCCGCCTTCCGTCAGTTCCTCGAGGATCAGCATGGTCCATTTGTCGGCGACCCGGCCGATCAACTCGTTGACCAGTTGCGTCACGCGGGGATCGATTTCGGCCAGGGGCGGGGATGGCGGCAAGACACTCTCCATCAGGTAAGTATAAATCTTTGCGGTGCCTTCTTCCGAAAAGAAAGCAGATGGGGCCATATCTAGCCCATCCAACAGAAAGGACAAGCGATGCAGAACAGCGGAAACACCATCCTTCTGACCGGCGGCACTTCGGGGATCGGGCTTGCCCTGGCGCAGCGGTTCCATACCGCAGGCAACACCGTCATCATCACCGGCCGCCGCGCAGCGCTTCTGGACCAGATCACTGCGGACCATCCCGGCATGATCGGCCATCCCCTGGACGTGGCCGATGCCGAAGCCGTCCGCGCCTTCTCCGCGCGGATCGCGGCGGATCATCCGGCGCTGAACGTCGTGATCCACAACGCCGGGATCATGGTGGCCGAGGACGTGACGGGCGATTTCCTGGATACGGCAGAGGCGACGGTGGTCACCAACCTGCTGGGCCCCATCCGGCTGACGGCGGCGCTGATGCCGCATCTGCTGGAACAGCCGCGCGCGACGATCATGACGGTGTCGTCGGGCCTGGCCTTCGTGCCGCTGGTGCGGACGCCCACCTATTCGGCCACGAAAGCCGCAATCCATTCCTGGTCGCAATCCCTGCGCGCCCAACTGCGGGACACCGGGGTCGAGGTGCTGGAGCTTGCGCCGCCCGCCGTCCAGACGGATCTGATGCCCGGCCATGCCACGGACCCGAATGCCATGCCGCTGGCCGACTTCATCGACGAGGTGATGGGCATCCTAGGCCAGGATCCGACGCCCCCGCTGGTCGGCGTCAAGCGACTGGATTTCCTGTCCAAGGCCGAGGCCGAGGGACGCTATGACCAGACCTTCGCGCGGTTGAACGGGTTGTAGAATGCCGGTGCGTGCAAGCACGCACCCTACGGTCTGGCGAGGCGTCCGGTACGGTGCGTGCTCGCACGCACCATCCCTGCTTCCGCTAATTCCGCAACACGATGCACCGCCCGCCCAACTGCTTGAAGCGGTTGCAGAAGGCGGCGGCCTCGCGCCGGCTGTCCCAGCCGACCTGGGCGGTATAAACGGCGCGGGGCATCCCGGTCAGGCGCTTGCGGACATAGCCCACCTGCTTGTCGCCCAGGATCGGGCGCAAGCTGCGGTTCAGGCGGGCCACCTGTTGGATCGCGCCCGATTGGCTGGGATGGCTGGCCACGATCACGCCCCAGGGAAAGACCTTGGGCTGGATCATGAATTCGCGCAGCTTGCGGTCACCCGCCAATTTCTCGCAGGCCGGGCGGAATGCCATGTCGGGATCAAGCGCCAGCTTCAGTTCGGCTTCGGGCGGCGGGTTGTCGCGCCAGCGGAGCGCCTCGAACCCGGTGATCGAGGCGACATAGTCCTGCGTTTCATAGGGCAGGCCGCCGTTGCGGGCGATAAAGCGCGCCGCCCGGTTCTCGCCGCCGTTATAGGCGACAGCGGCAAGGCCGATATTGCCGAAGACATCGGTCAGGTGGCGCAGATACCAGGCCGCCTTGTGAATCGCCTGGGCCGGGTTGAAGGGGTCGTGCAGGTCATAGAGATCGGCGGTGCCCGGCATGAACTGCGCGATACCAAGTGCCCCCACGGGGCTGATCGCGCCGGGTTCGAATCGGCTTTCCTTCCACAGCAGGCGGGCCAGGAAATTCGGGTCCAGGTCGCGTTCGGCGGCGTTTCGTTCGATCAGCTTGCAGACATCGGCTGCATAATGGTCCAGCCGGACGCAATCGCGTCCGTCATCCGTGCAGCGCAAGGACTCGGACTGGCGGACCGGTGCGCGGCCGGCCAGGGCATCCACGCCGGGAAAGGCCTGGACCGCATGGGCCGTCAGGATCGACAGCATCGACAGCAGCCACGCCAGATGACGCCAATGGAAGGGCCGTGCCATGAACCTGGTCAGGCGTCGGACGCCGGGGCGGTGCCCTTGTCCTTGCGCTTGCCCTTGTCCTTTTTCGCCTTCTTGGTCTTGTCGTCCTTGCCCTGTTCCTTGCGTGCTACTTTTTCGGCCTGGCGCGCGGATTTCTTTTCGGCCTTGCGCGCAGCCTTTTCGGCATCCTTTTCGGCCTTGCGCGCCGCCTTGCGGGCGTCCTTAGCGGCTTCTTTCTCGGCCTTGCGGGCTGCCTTGTCCTTGGCCGCCGGGGCCTCCGATGCAGGGATGACGACCGGGGGAATCGCCGGGGATGGCTGCGTTGCGGGTGCCACCGGAGCCGGGGCAGAAGCCTGGGGCACGACATCTGGGGACACCGAGGCCGCCAGCTTCGCCGCCTTCTTGACCACCCGGCGCGACCCTGTCCGCAGATCCGCCTTGCGATGCTCGGCCTTTTCGCGGCCTGCGGGCTTGCGCGCCGGAGAGGCGGGTTTGCGCTTGGGGGCCTTGGCGGCAGGCATAGGCGCGGCGGGGGCGGCCGGGGCCGATGCAGCGGTTGCATCCGCAGAACTGTCGGCAGAAGGCTTGCCCCCGGACTTGCGCCGGCGGCGTTCGTTCCTGGCCCGCCTCAGCGCGGCGGCAAGCACGTCGGCGGCAACCACCTGCCCGTTCTGGCCCCTTGGCCCGGCCTGGCCCATGGCCGTTTCCAGGTCTGCCATCAAGTCCTGCAGGCCGCTGTCGTCCAGCTTCCCGATCGCGGGGCTGCGGCTGTTGACCAGCAAGGACCGCTGCTCGGGCGTCAGCAGTTCCTGTTCCAGCTTGCTATAGTTGGGCATTGCTCGTTTCCTGCCGCAGCCTGATTTCGCGCGGATTTTGCGAAAGATCGACGGGATTTGCAAATGGAAAGGCCCCGGCATTGCGGGGCCTTCCGATCAGCATCCGGCACGCCTTCCGTGTTACTGAACGGCGCTTTCGACCGGGGAAATGGTCGTGACCGGCGCGTTATAGGGCGTGCTGATGGTGGTGACCGCGTAAGGGTCCGTCACCTGCGACGTTGCGGGGGACATGGGCGCCAGCGACGCGGTGGTCGTGGGCGCAAGCGCCTGGCCCGCTGCAGGCTCGACATAGCCTTCGGGGGTTTCGATCATCGGGCCTTCATAGCGCAGGCTCTCGGCCTGGCTGCGCACATGCACCGTGGTGCCGGTGCTGACTTGCGAAAACAGGTCTATGATGTCCTGGTTGAACAGCCGGATGCAGCCTGCCGAGGTCGCCTTGCCGATCGAGGACGGGTCCATCGTGCCGTGGATGCGGTAATAGGTGTCCCGCCCGCCTTCGTACAGATACAGCGCCCGCGATCCCAGCGGGTTGTGCATCCCGCCCGACAGGCCGCCCGCGAATTGCGCGTAAAGGTCGGGCTGGGTGCGGATCATGTTGTCCGTTGGCCGCCAGCTGGGCCATGCAGCCTTGCGCGCGATGGTGGCCGTCCCGGAATAGCCCGTCCCCTCGCGGCCCACCGCCACGCCATAGCGCATCGCCTGCCCGCCGGGCTGGACGAGGTAAAGCACCCGCGCATAGGGATCGACGACAATGCTGCCAGGCGCCTCGGGGCCGTTATAGGACACCTGCTGCCGCTGGTTGCGCTCGGTCAGGTAGGCTGCGCGGACTGCGGGGATCTGGATCGGCTCTCCGTTAGGGCCGGTATCCACACGCGCCTGATAGGCTTCGGGCACGGTAGGCGTGGCCAGCGTGATCGGCTGGCTGCTTCCACATGCGGCAAGCCCCAGGGCAACCGCCGTGAACAGGGTAACAAGACGCATCTTCATCTTCCTTCATGGCAACGGCAGCCCGCGGGCGCCAGCAGCGTCCAAATTTTTTCGTCCGAAGCACCAATGCCGCAAGGGCAGGGGGTGATTCGCGCAGGGCTTCATGAGCCCGTCACAGACCCCGGGCGTCAAGACACGCAATCCAGGCCAGAAGGCAGCCGTCGTCACGTTGTGGCGAATGGGCGGCAGTTTGTTCAAGATTGGCTGACGGCGGAACAATTCTGCGTTTGTTTTGGTTTCATGGCCATCGTTGAAGACAGCAGCCTGTGGCGCAAATCCATCACCTTCGGGCGGTGCCAGGACCTGTCGGCGAAGATTGCCCCTCGGCGCGCGGCTGGCTAGGCTGCATCCGAAGCCCAAAGCGACAGTGTCCGTGACCGACCAGACTTCTTCCCGTCCCTCGGCCCTTGCCCCCTTCCGCCACCGCGATTTCCGCCTGTTGTGGAGCGCCACGCTGGTGTCGAACTTCGGCGGGCTGGTGCAGGCGGTGGGTGCGGCCTGGCTGATGACGCAGCTGACCGACAGCGCCACGCTGATCGCCCTGGTGCAGGCATCCAACACGCTGCCGATCATGCTGCTGGCGCTTGTGTCCGGCGCATTGGCCGACATCTTCGACCGCAAGGCGATCCTGATGTTCGCGCAATGCTTCATGGCGGCGGTGTCCCTGGTCCTGGCGGTGGTGGCCTGGCAGGGCTGGCTGACGCCCTGGCTGCTGCTGGCCTTCACCTTTCTGATCGGGGCGGGGCAGGCGCTTTACAACCCGCCCTGGCAGGCCAGCATGGGCGATCTTGTGCCGCGGGCAGACCTGCCTGCGGCGGTGACGCTGAACTCGGTCGGCTTCAACCTGATGCGCAGCGTGGGGCCGGCGGCGGGCGGCTTCATCGTCGCGGCCTTCGGCGCGGCGGCGGCATTCGCCGTCAACGCGGCCAGCTATGTGCCGCTGCTGGGCGCCTTGTTCCGCTGGCGCCCCGACATCGCCCCCCGCACCGCCCCGCCCGAGGAATTCCTGCCCGCCGTGGCCGCCGGGCTGCGCTATGTCTTCCTGTCGCCGAACCTGACAAAGGTGATCGGACGCGCCGCCCTGTTCGGCTTCGCCGCCGTGTCCGTCCTGGCGCTGCTGCCGCTGGTCGCCAAGTCCCATCCCGAAGGCGGGTCGATGCTGTTCGGCGGGCTTCTGGGCTGCTATGGCGTGGGGGCCATTGCGGGCGCGGCGCTGAACCCGCGCATCCGGGCGCGCTTCGACAACGAAAACATCGTGAGGGTGGCTTTCGCGGGCTTCGCCTTGTCGGCCATCGTCCTGGGGCAGACGCAGAACGTCTGGCTGCACGCCCTGGCGCTGCTGCCTGCGGGCGCGTCCTGGGTGCTGGCCTTGTCGCTGTTCAACGTGACGGTGCAGCTGTCGACCCCTCGCTGGGTCGTGGCGCGCGCCCTGGCGCTGTATCAGACGGCAACCTTTGGCGGCATGGCGGCAGGATCCTGGGTCTGGGGCGGCATCGCGGGGGCGCATGGCCTGGGTGACGCGCTGACGGCGGCAGGGGTGGTGCTGCTGGTCGGCGCGGTGATCGGGGTCTGGTTCAAGGCGCCCGACTTCGGCACCGCCGATCTGGATCCCGTGAACCGCTTCCGCGAACCCGCGCTGCGGCTGGATCTGCGCGGGCGGTCGGGGCCGATCATGGTGATGGTGGATTACCGCATCGCCCAGAAGGACACGGCCGAGTTCCTGCGCCTGATGCAGCTGCGCCGCAACATCCGCCGGCGGGACGGGGCGCGGAACTGGGCCTTGCTGCGCGACTTGGAACATCCCGACCAATGGTCGGAAAGCTATCACATCGCCACCTGGGACGAATATGTCCGCCACAACCTGCGCCGGACGAAATCCGATGCCGAGGTTGCGGTGGCGCTTCGTGCCCTGCATCAAGGCGAAAGCGATCCGCTGGTCCACCGGATGATCGAACGCCACAGCGTCGGACCCGAGGATGACCTGCCCCTGATCGGCAAGATGGACGTATAGGAAAGGCCGCCATGACCACTGCCCTGTTCACGCATCCCGACGCCGAACGCCATATCACGCCCCCCGGCCATGCCGAGCAGGTCGCCCGCCATGCCGCAGTCCTTGACGCGCTTGCAGACCTGGCCCTTGACCGGCGCGAGGCGCCGCGCGCCGACGAGGCCGACATCCTGCGCTGCCATCCGCAGTCCTATCTGGAACGCATCCGCGCGGCCGTCCCCGAGGAAGGCTGGCAGATGCTGGACGCCGATACCCATCTGTCGCCCGGCAGCCTGGATGCCGCCCTGCGCGGGGCGGGCGGGGCCGTGGCGGCGGTGGATGCGGTGCTTGCGCGCGAGGTCGCGAATGCCTTTGTCGCCATGCGCCCGCCCGGCCACCATGCCCAACGCGAAACGCCGATGGGCTTCTGCATCTTCGGCAATGCGGCGGTCGGGGCAATGCGGGCCCTGGACCATCACGGGCTGGACCGCGTGGCGGTGCTGGATTTCGATGTCCATCACGGCAACGGCACGCAGGATCTGTTGTGGGACGAAAAGCGCGCCTTCTTCGCCTCGAGCCAGCAGATGCCGCTTTATCCCGGCACCGGTGCCGCATCGGAACGTGGCGCGCATGGGCAGATGGTGAACGTGCCGCTGCCGCCCGGATCGGACGGCGCGGCAGGGCGGGCGGCCTGGCGCGACATCCTGACGCGCTGCCGGGGCTTCGATCCGCAACTGGTGATCGTCTCGGCCGGGTTCGACGCCCATGCCGCCGATCCGCTGGCGCAACTGAACTGGGACGAAGGCGATTTCGCGGCCATCACCCGGATGATCTGCGACATGGCGGCGGATCTGTCGGCTCCGGTGGTATCCTGCCTGGAAGGTGGCTATGATCTGGCGGCCCTGGGCCGGTCCGCCCGCGCCCATGTCCAAGTCCTGCTGGAGGCCCAAGAATGAACGACATCGCGACCATGAGCTTCGAGGAAGCCATGAAGGAACTCGAGGCCACCGTGGGAAAGCTGGAAACCGGTGATGCGTCCCTGGACGAATCCATCCGCCTTTACGAACGCGGCGCGGCCCTGCGCCAGCATTGCGAAAAACGCCTGCGCGAGGCCGAGGACCGGGTCGAAAAGATCACCCTTGCGGCCAATGGCCAGCCCACGGGGACGGAACCGGCCGAGGGGCTGTGATGCAGGCACGACTTACGGCGGTAAGGGCCCAGGTTCAGGCCGCGCTTGACCGCGCCATCGGCGATCTGCCCCCCGGCGAATTGCGCGACGCGATGGGCTATGCCTGCAATGGCGGCAAGCGCATCCGCGCCTTCCTTGTGATGGAATCCGCGCGGCTTCATGGCGTGGCCGACGATGCCGCGCTGCCCGTGGCGGCGGCGGTCGAGGCGCTGCACGCCTATTCCCTGGTCCATGACGACCTGCCCGCGATGGACGACGACGACCTGCGGCGCGGCCAGCCGACCGTTCATGTAAAATGGTCCGAGGCAACCGCGATCCTGGCGGGCGATGCCCTGCAATCGCTGGCCTTTGGGCTGCTGGCCGATCCGGCGGTCGGCGATCCGGCTGCGCGCGTGCGACTGGTCGCGGGTTTCGCGCAGGCGGTCGGTGGGGCAGGGATGGTCTGGGGGCAGGCCCTGGATATCAAGGCTGAAACGGCCGCCACCCCGCTGACGCTGGACCAGATCACCCAGTTGCAGGGCGGCAAGACCGGCGCGCTGATCCGCTTTGCCGCCATCGCCGGGCCGCTGATCGCGGATGCCGATCCCGCGCCGCTGGCCGCTTATGCCGAGGCGCTTGGCCTTGCCTTCCAGATCGCCGACGACATCCTGGACGTGACCGGAAACGAAGATGTGACCGGCAAGCGGGTCGGCAAGGACATGGCGGCGGGCAAGGCCACTTTCGTGTCCCTGCTGGGCCTTGACGGCGCCCGGGCCGAGGCCGCGCGCCTTGTCGCATCAGGCGATGCGGCCCTTGCGCCCTATGGCGGGGCCGCTGCAAACTTGCGCCAATTGGCGCGTTTCGTTATCGAACGCGACACCTGAACGACGCCCGCCCCTGCAATCTTTCGCCCGAAGGGCCAGCCGATGACCGACCTGACAAAGACGCCGATCCTCGACCGGGTCAAGCTGCCCTCGGACCTCAAGGCGCTTGGCGACCGCGAACTGCACCAGCTTGCCGACGAACTCAGGTCGGAAACGATCAGCGCGGTCAGCGTCACCGGCGGGCATCTGGGCGCGGGCCTGGGCGTGGTGGAACTGACCGTGGCGCTGCACGCGGTCTTTGACACGCCGCGCGACAAGATCATCTGGGACGTGGGCCACCAGTGCTATCCCCACAAGATCCTGACCGGCCGGCGCGACCGCATCCGCACGCTGCGCATGGGCGGCGGACTGGCGGGCTTTACCAAGCGGACGGAAAGCCCCTATGACCCCTTCGGCGCGGGCCATTCCTCGACCTCGATTTCGGCGGCGCTCGGCTTTGCGGTGGCGCGCGACCTGGGCGGCGATCCGGGCGATGCCATCGCGGTGATCGGCGACGGCGCCATGAGCGCGGGCATGGCCTTCGAGGCGCTGAACAACGCGGGCCACCTGGGCAAGCGGCTGATCGTGATCCTGAACGACAACGAGATGTCGATCGCCCCGCCGGTAGGCGCGCTGTCGTCATACCTGACCAGCCTTTACACACGCGGCCCCTTCCAGGATCTGAAGGCCGCCGCCAAGGGCGCGGTCGGCCTGCTGCCGCCGCCCATCCAGGAAGGCGCGCGCCGGGCCAAGGAAATGCTGAAGGGGATGGCCGTCGGCGGGACGTTGTTCGAGGAGCTGGGATTTTCCTATGTCGGCCCGGTGGATGGCCATGATCTGGACCAGCTTCTGCCGCTGCTGCGCACAGTGAAGTCGCGGGCGACCGGGCCGGTGCTGATCCATGTTGTCACCAAAAAGGGCAAGGGCTACGCCCCCGCCGAAAACGCTGCCGACCGGGGCCATGCAACGGGCAAGTTCGACATGGTCACCGGCGTGCAGGCCAAGGCGAAATCCAACGCCCCCAGCTATACCGCCGTCTTCGCGCGTGCCCTTATCGACGAGGCCGGGCGCGACGACAAGATCGTCGGCATCACCGCCGCCATGCCGGACGGCACGGGGCTGAAGCAGTTCGCCGAACGCTTTCCGCGCCGGACCTTCGACGTGGGCATCGCCGAACAGCACGCGGTCACCTTCGCGGCGGGTCTGGCGGCGGGCGGAATGAAGCCCTTCTGCGCGATCTATTCGACCTTCCTGCAGCGCGGCTATGATCAGGTGGTTCATGACGTGGCGGTCCAGAACCTGCCCGTGCGCTTTGCCATCGACCGGGCGGGGCTTGTGGGGCAGGACGGCCCGACCCATGCGGGCGCCTATGACATCGCGTTTCTTGCGAACCTGCCCGGCATGGTGGTGATGGCCGCCGCGGACGAGGCGGAACTGATGCACATGGTCGCCACCGCCGCCGCCCATGACAGCGGCCCCATCGCCTTCCGCTTTCCGCGCGGCGAGGGGACGGGGGTCGAGATGCCCGAACGCGGCCAGGTGCTGGAGATCGGCAAGGGCCGCATCGTGCAGCAGGGCAAGGGCGTTGCGATCTTGTCCTTCGGCACCCGCCTGTCCGAGGCGCAGAAGGCCTGCGAATCGCTGGGGGCGCGCGGCATCACGCCCACGATTGCCGACGCGCGCTTCGCCAAGCCCCTGGACCGCGACCTGATCCTGCGGCTGGCGGCGACCCATGATGCGCTGATCACGCTGGAGGAAGGCGCGGTCGGCGGCTTCGGCAGCCATGTCGCACAGCTGCTGTCTGATGAAGCTGTCTTCGACCGCGGCCTGCGCTTCCGGTCGATGGTGCTGCCGGACCGCTTCGTCGATCACGACGCGCCTTATGCGATGTATGACACCTCGGCGCTGAACGCCGCCCATATCGAGGCGAAGGTTCTTGAGGTCATGGGCGTGGCGCGGCTGGCGGGCAGGACTGCCTGAAGATTTTGCCCGTTCCTTAGGCAAACTGACCCTGCGGCGACAAGATTCCGGATTTTTCTGCGCCGCAGCATCCTTCTTGCCTTTTGGTCTGCGCCAGACGGCTTTCAAGGGTATTGTGAATCATGGGCGACCAGATCCGCCCATCCTCCCGAATGGCCGCCAGAGACAACTCCCTCCTCCCCCCAAAAACCCTGTCTCTGGCGGTTTCGGTTCAAGAAAAAGGCGCGGAACAATGTCCGCGCCTTGTCCTTCATCAGTGAACGGTTGCCTCGGGCTTGGGGCCTTCGCCAACGGCCCCAAGCTTGTGCCCCGCGCGGCCGATGCGGTTTTCCACGATCAGCCCGTCCGGCCCGGCGCTGACATGCACCGTCTGCCCGTCCAGAACCTCGCCCGACAGCAGCAGTTCCGCCAGCGGATCCTGGAGCGCCCGCTGGATCACCCGCTTCAGGGGACGTGCCCCGAAAACCGGATCATAGCCCTGGTCGGCCAGCCACTTGCGCGCATCCTCGTCCAGGTCCAGCGTGATCTTCCGACCCGCCAGGCGCTGTTCCAGCCGCCGCAACTGGATCTTGACGATGCCGTCCATGTTCTGCCGCGACAGGCGGCGGAAGATGATGATCTCGTCCAGGCGGTTCAGGAACTCGGGCCGGAAATGGGACCGCACCGCCTCCATCACCTGCTGCCGCGCATCGGTGGAATCCGATCCTTCCGGCAGATGCGACAGCGCCTGCGACCCCAGGTTCGAGGTCAGGATGATCAGCGTCTGCTTGAAGTCCACCGTCCGGCCCTGGCCGTCGGTCAACTGCCCGTCGTCCAGCACCTGCAGCAGCACGTTGAACACGTCCGGATGCGCCTTCTCGACCTCGTCGAACAGGATCACCTGATAGGGACGCCGCCGCACGGCCTCGGTCAGGACGCCGCCCTCATCATAGCCGACATAGCCCGGAGGGGCGCCGATCAGCCGCGCCACGGAATGTTTTTCCATGAACTCGGACATGTCGATGCGGACCATCGCGCTGTCATCGTCGAACATGTATTCGGCAAGCGCCTTGGTCAGTTCGGTCTTGCCGACGCCGGTGGGACCAAGGAACAGGAACGACCCAAGCGGGCGGTTCTCGTCGTTCAGGCCCGCGCGGGCGCGGCGGACGGCATTGCTGACCGCCACCACGGCTTCCTGCTGGCCGATGACGCGGGCGCCGATCTGCTCCTCCATCTTCAGCAGCTTCTCGCGCTCGCCTTCCAGCATCTTGCTGGTGGGGATGCCGGTCCAGCGTTCCACGACCTCGGCGATCTGCTCGGGGCGCACGGCTTCCTCGACCATCAGCCCATCCGCACCGCCATTCTCAGCCTCGGCCAGCTGCTTTTCCAGGCCGGGGATGATGCCATAGGACAGTTCCCCCGCGCGGGCCAGGTTGCCCTCGCGCTTGGCCTGATCCAGTTCAGCACGCGCGCGGTCAAGCTGTTCCTTGAGGTTGCGCGATCCTTCCAGCTTGTCGCGTTCGGCCTGCCAACGGGCGGTCATCTCGGCGCTGCGCTGCTGCAGGTCGGACAGGTCGCGCTCCAGCCGTTCCAACCGGTCCTTGGATGCCGCGTCGTCTTCCTTTTTCAGCGCCTCGGCCTCGATCTGCATCTGCAGGATCTGCCGGTCGAGCTGGTCCAACTCCTCGGGCTTGCTGTCCACTTCCATGCGCAGACGGCTGGCGGCCTCGTCCACCAGATCGATGGCCTTGTCGGGCAGGAAGCGGTCGGTGATGTAGCGGTGGCTCAGCGTGGCCGCCGCGACCAGGGCCGCGTCGGAGATGCGGACGCCGTGGTGAAGCTCATACTTCTCCTTGATGCCGCGCAGGATGCTGATCGTGTCCTCGACCGTCGGTTCCTGCACCAGGACGGGCTGGAAGCGCCGGGCCAGGGCCGCGTCCTTTTCGATATACTTGCGGTATTCGTCCAAGGTCGTGGCGCCGACGCAATGCAACTCGCCCCGCGCAAGCGCAGGCTTGATCAGGTTCGCGGCGTCCATCGCGCCGTCGGTCTTGCCCGCACCGACCAGCACGTGCAGTTCGTCGATGAACAGGATGATCTCGCCCGCGGCGTTCTCGATTTCCTTGAGGATCGACTTCAGCCGTTCCTCGAACTCTCCGCGATATTTCGCGCCGGCGATCAGGGCGCCCATGTCCAGCGCCATCAGCCGCTTGTCGCGCAGCGATTCGGGCACGTCGCCATCGACGATGCGCAGCGCAAGACCCTCGGCGATCGCCGTCTTGCCGACACCGGGTTCGCCGATCAGCACCGGGTTGTTCTTGGTGCGGCGCGACAGGACCTGCATCGCGCGGCGGATTTCCTCGTCCCGGCCGATGATCGGGTCGATCTTGCCGTCGCGCGCCGCCTGCGTCAGGTCGCGGGCGTATTTCTCCAACGCGTCATAGCTGTCCTCGGCCGACGCGCTGTCCGCCGTGCGGCCCTTGCGGATGTCGTTGATGGCCGCGTTCAGGTTCTGCGCGGTGACCCCGCCCGCCGTCAGGGCATCGCGGGCATTGGTGTTGACCATCGCAAGCGCCATCAGGATGCGTTCGGCCGGGACGAAGCTGTCGCCCGCCTTTTTCGCAACCTGCTCGGCCTCGTCCAGGACGCGCACAAGCGACGGGTCCACATAGACCTGGCTGTTGCCGCCCTTGACCTTGGGCAGCTTGGCGACCGCCGCATCGACCGCTTCCTTGACGCGGCGCGCGTCGCCGCCCGCGCGGGCGATCAGGTTCGACGACAGCCCCTGGTCGTCATCCATCAGCGCCTTCAGCAGATGTTCGGGGACGACCCTCTGGTTTTCCTCGCGGATCGCGATGGTCTGGGCGGCCTGCATGAAGCCGCGCGACCGCTCGGTGAACTTTTCCATGTTCATCGGCACTTCTCCTTTGTTAGCCCCCGTGTCGCAGACGCCCAACAGGCACGTCCCGGTCCGGGTCTTCGACTATGATCTGGTAAGTCTTGCGGCGCTTTCAAGCGGCAGGTCACTATGGCATAAGGCCGCGATTTTGCAGGAAAGGGCGACTGAATGGATGACCGGCTGATCGTGGCACTGGACGTGCCGCACGCCCTTGCAGGACTGGACCTGGCCGAGAAGCTGGGCGATGCCGTAAGCTTCTACAAGATCGGGCTGGGAATGCTGACCGGCGGTGGGCTGGCGCTTGCGAACGAGCTGAAGCAGGACCACGGCAAGCGCATCTTCCTGGACATGAAGCTGTTCGACATCGGGGCCACGGTGGAAGCCGCCGTGCGCGGCCTTGCGCAATTCGACCTGGATTTCCTGACGGTGCATGGCGATCCCCATGTCGTGCGCGCGGCCAAGGAAGGGGCAGGGGGATCAAACCTCAAGATCCTGGGCGTGACGATCCTGACCTCGCTGGAACGGGCCGACCTGGATGCGGGCATGATCCGCCCTGGCGATCTGCACGAGATCACCGTGGAACGCGCCGCCCGCGCCTTCGAGGCAGGCGCCGACGGCATCATCTGTTCCCCACGAGAGGCGGCGGCCATCCGCGCCTTGTCCAATGCGCGCCTGATCGTGACGCCGGGCGTGCGTCCGGCAGGCGCTGCCCTGGGCGACCAGAAGCGGGTGGAAACACCGGCCAGTGCCATTGCCGCAGGGGCCGACCATATCGTCGTGGGCCGTCCCGTCTGGCAGGCCGACGATCCCCGCGCCGCGGCCCAGGCGATCCTGGCCGAGATGCGCGGCTGATTGACCGCCCCTGCCTTCCGCGCCAGTCTGGCCGAAACGGGGGGCGGATGACGGACGATCACGGCATATCGCAGAAGGCCCACAACGACCTGGTGCTGTCCTTCCTGGCAGTCAGGCGGGCAATCGGGGCTCTGGGCTTCTTCCTGCCCCTGGCGCTCTTGGCCTATGGGCTTCTGTCGGGGGATCTGCTGCCCAGCATCTCGGCGGCCTATTACTCCCCCATGCGAGAGATCTTCGTGGGCACCCTGATCGCGCAGGCGGTCTTTCTTTGGAGCTACGAGGGCTTTCGTCCCGACGCGGGCGACCTTGTGACCGACAAGGGAACCGCGCGCGTGGCGGCCGTCGCCATTGCCCTTGTGGCCCTGGTGCCGACTGGCCCGGACGCGGTCCAGCCCCAAGGCGCGGGCTGCACGCTTCTGCAATGCTTGGCCGATCGCGCGGGACTGTCGTCGCTGGTCCACCTGGGCGCGGCGGCCGTGTTCTTCGGCGCGCTTGCCGTCTATTGCCTCGTGCTGTTTACCAAGGGCGCCGTGGACGGCCCGGAAAAGGCGGCGTCGAACCGGATCTATCGCCTTTGCGGCTGGACGATCATCGCCAGCATCGGGCTGATCGGCGTGATGTTCGCCACTGGCCTCGACGACCGGCTGGCGGGCCTGCGCCCGGTCTTCTGGCTGGAAACCATCGCCACCTTCGCCTTCGCGACAAGCTGGATGGTCAAGGGCGACGCCCTGCGCCCGCTGGTGCGCGGGGTTGCGGCGCTGCGCTGAGAAACGCGCGGTCAGTCGTTTATGTCGCGGTCCCAGATCCGCCTTTCGCCCCGACTGGTCGGCCAAAGGCGGCGGAACAGCAGCCAGGCCAGGGCCGACAGCAGCGCGGTCACCACCAGCGTCAGCGGCAGGCCCGCTGACCACAGCCCCGCCAGCATCAGGATCCCCATCAGCCCGACCGCGGCCGCCAGTCCCATGAAGGCCCAGCCCGGCACCAGAAGCTCGACCCCCGCCAGCACGAAAGCGGCGATCAGCCACCACCAGCCGTTCATGAGGGTGACCGCCCGCGCAGCAATCCGAATGCGTCGGTGAAGGCGTCAAGCGCCGCCGCCGGGACCAGGACGACCTGCTTGCCCTGACCCTTGCCGATATCGGCAAGGGCCTCGACCTGCTTCAGTGCCACCTGATACTGCGCCGCTTCCAGCCCGTTCTTCGAAATCGCCTCGGCGATGGCGGCGGTGGCGTAGGCCTCGGCATCGGCCAGGACGCGCTTGGCCTTGGCAAGCTGCTCGGCTGCATAAAGCTCGCCGTCGGCGGCCAGTTCGACGGCGCGGCGCTTGCCCTCGGCCTCGGTCACCTGGGCGCGGCGGGCGCGTTCGGCGTTCAACTGCTGCAGCATGGCGGCGCGGGTGGCCTGGTCCAGGTTCACGTCCAGGATCTCGGCCCGCGTAACCTCGATCCCCCAGTCGTCCACGACATTCGCCAGCGATTCGCGGATCCGGGTGATCAGCTGCGCGCGGTTCGACTGGACCCCGTCCAGTTCCATCGTGCCGATCTCGGACCGGACGATCCCGGCGACCGTGGTGGCAATGGCCGCGTCGATGTCGCGGATGCGGTAGACGGTCTTTTCCGGTTCGATGATGCGATAGAAGACGCTTGTTTCCACCTGCACCAGCACGTTGTCCGCGGTGATCGCATCCTGGCTATTGGTCGGCAGCTGCCGTTCCAGGATCGAGATGCGATGCGCCACCCGGTCCAGGAAGGGCACCGTCAGGTTGATCCCCGGGCCAAGAACCGCGTGAAGCCGCCCGAACCGTTCCACCACGTATTTCTCGGACTGCGGGACGATCTTCACGGCCGAGGTGACCGCCAGAAGGATCACGACGGCCAGGACGATCAAGGCAAGGTTCTGGCCGATCAGGCTGCTGAAGTCGTCCATCCTGTTCCCTTCATTCCGCAGCGACTGCCGGTCCTGCCCGGCCGCCCGCGTCCAGGACGGCAAGGGTGCGAATCACCCGCCCGATCCGACTTGCCACGTCGGCGAAGCGGTCGTTCGGGGTGATCGTCTTCTCGTCCATGTAAAGCGACCGGTCGATTTCGAGCTGGACCACGTGGACATTGTGGCCGGGCCTGCCATAGGCCGAACAGATATAGGCACCGGCAAAGGGCGAGTTTCGCCTGATTCGCCAGCCCTCGGCCTCGACCGCCGCGATGATCGCGTCCGAAACCCGGGCCGAGGCCGAAAGCCCGTGGCGGTTGCCCAGCACCATGTCGGGGCGCTGACCGTGCAGGTGGTTCAGCGCGTCGTGGGGCATGGAATGCATGTCGATCAGGATCGCCTGCCCGAATCGCGCCCGCGCCTCGGCGATCAGGGCAGCAAGCGCCAGGTGATAAGGCCGCCAATAGGCGTCGATGCGGCGCTCGGCTTCGGTCCGGTCGATCGGGCGTTCCAGGATCGTCCGGCCCTGCGACACGACGCGGGGAATCACCCCGAGCCCGGCCAGGGTCCGCTGGTTCAGCGGATGGCGGGGCACGCCGCGCACCACGAGGGGGTCGATTTCGTCCGGCGCACGGTTCAGATCCACGATGGCGCGGGGCACCTGGGCGCGGATCGTCACCGCACCGAAGGACGGTGCGCAGGCGATCAACTGGTCCACGAAGGCATCTTCGGAGGACCGCAGCGTTTCGGCCGGCAGCCTTGTTCCTTCAAGGAACCATTCGGGATAGATGCGGCCGGAATGGGGCGATCCGAAGATCACGCCGCTGGCCCAGAACTCGGGCCGGTCAATCAGCACAGGCAAGTCGGATTCGGTCAAGACAGACCCCGGCAGGCATTTCCGTTCCGCCCATATAAGCGCCAATTTTCTTGCTGCGATAGGGCTTGAAACCCCCTGAACCCCCCTATATAGACACGCGGACCGAAGGCGGTTCAGGATGTTTCCTTCAGGAAGCAAAGGGGATGGCCGAAGGAACGGGCGGTTAGCTCAGCGGTAGAGCACTACGTTGACATCGTAGTGGCCACTGGTTCGATCCCAGTACCGCCCACCATGATTTCGCCGCCCCCGGCAGGTTCGTCGGGGGTCTTTCGTTTTCCTGCGGCTGCGAGCCGCGTGATGGAGAAAAACCGATGAAGGTTCGCAATTCGCTCCGCTCGCTCAAGAGCCGGCACCGCGACTGCCAGGTCGTGCGCCGCAAGGGCCGCATCTACGTGATCAACAAGACCAACCGCCGCTTCAAGGCTCGTCAGGGCTGATCCGGCGCGATCACAGCGAAAACGAAACAACCCGCCCAAACCGGCGGGTTTTTTCATGGCCAAGGGAGATGCGTCGGAATTAACGCTTTCTTAAGATGATGCTTGGTTAATTGCCCGCGGCGGTTGTATCGCTGACCTGTAATCAGTGCCCGGGGTGTTTTCATGTTCGTGCTTGCCAGCCTGATGGCGCTTGCTGCCGCCGGTGCGGCGCTTGACTTGACGACAAGCAGCCATGACCCCGACGAAGATGACGGCGATGCTTTCGAGCCTGCCCTGGGCGACGACGATGTGCCGCGAATCGGTGATGTCAGTCCGGACGCCGAGGAGGGCGGGGAAGAGCCGCTCGATTGGCCCAAGCCCGATCCGCTGCCCGATGCGACCGAACCGGTCATTTCCTTGCCCAATCCCGAACGACCGCTTGGCGATGACCTTATCGAAGGCAGCGCCGAGGATGACGAGCTTCAGGGCGGAACGGGCAACGACACCATATTCGCGGGCGAAGGAAATGACTGGGTCCAGGGCGACGGCACCTTCGACCCATCCGGCTGGGACGAGATACATGGCGGCGCGGGCGACGATTCGCTGGCCGGGCAGGGCGGCGACGACCTGGTCTGGGGGGACGAGGGCGACGACACGATCCAGGGCGGCGAAGGAAACGATACGCTGTTCGGCGGCGCGGGCAACGATTGGGTGGCAGGACATGACGGCGACGACGTTCTGATCGCGGGCGGGGGTGGCGACGACCTTGACGGCGGGCAAGGCAACGATCTGCTGGTGGGCGACGACGATCCCCGGACTGTCTGGATGCATGGTGGCGAAGGCAACGACAGCCTGATGCCCGGTGCGGGCGACTTCGTGGAAGGGCAGGGTGGCGCGGATCAATTTGTCCTGCGGCAACCGGGCGGGGGATTGCCGGTGATCGCCGATTTCGATGCCCGGGAAGACCAGTTAATCCTGCATCTGCCGGCCAGTTTGGCGCAGGATGCCCAGATCGACCTGGCGCCCGACGGGGACGGCACGGTGCTGGTGACGGTGAACGGCGATCCGATCGCACGGATGCTGCAGGGCGGCGGCCTGGCTGCCGGCGATATCCTGGTGGTCAGGCTGCCTGGCTGAAGCCGCACCCCTTTCCATCGCGATCCATTTCCTGTATGGGCGCGCATCCGATCCCCTTAATCGGGGCGGACACTCCACGGGCCAGTGCTGGACGACATCCCGGCCTGCGCCATAACCTCTTTCCTGAAAGGAGACCCCGATGTCGATCACCGTTGAAGAAAAAGCCCGCGTCATCAAGGAATTCGGCACCGCCGCCGGCGACACCGGCTCGCCCGAGGTGCAGGTCGCGATCCTGTCGTCGCGCATCGCCACCCTGACCGAGCACTTCAAGACCCACAAGAAGGACAACCACTCGCGTCGTGGCCTGCTGATGATGGTCGCACAGCGCCGCAAGCTGCTGGACTACCTGAAGAAGAAGGACGAAGCCCGCTATACCGACCTCATCGGCAAGCTGGGCCTGCGCCGCTGATCGCGGACCGACCGGAGAAGCAAGCGCCCGCGACCCTGTCGCGGGCGTTTTGCATTGGCGAAACATGGTTAATTGTTCGTTAAAATGCAATGGGCTTTGAAGTGGCGGCAGTTCCGGCATGCTCTAGAATGGGGGCAGTTACGAAAGGAACATGCGAATGGTACTTGGTATCCTGAAACCCGTCCTGAACCCGCTGCTGACCCCGGCGGCATCCAACGCAGCCCCGAACAGCGCGGTGGGCCGTGCAGCCGCCGCTGCCCAGGCGGCCAGCGAGGCCGCGGCCCAGCAGGCTTCGGCGGACAAGCCGGCGTCGCAACCATCCCCCGCGCAAGCGCCGACCGACGGGGTCAAGTTCGACCTGTCGGACAAGGCGCTGCAACTGGTGGGGCAGGCTGCCGCATCCGGGCCAGCCGTCCCTGCAGGATCCTCCGCTGCTGCACCTGCGACCGCTGCCTCCGCTTCCTCGGCCGCGCAGGCGCCAGCCCGGGCGCCGATCACGTCGCGCGGCGGCGCGTCATCCACCGCGCCTGAGCCCCAGCCAGTGTCGACTTCGCCCAAGGCCGATCCGCTTGAAGCCGTCGACCCCACCGAGGAAGAACGCGCTCGTGCCTGGGCGATCCGCGGGATGGAACGCGAAAAGCTGTTGAACCTTGTCGAGACGCTGAAAGTGACCCCGAAGGCCGACCCGGCCGAGAAGGAGGTCGCACAGAACGCTGCCGCGCAACCCTCCGTCCAAGCCTCGCCAGCCGAGAAACTGGCGACCGTCTGACCCTTTTCCGCACCACAACGGAAGCAGCGCCCGCCGCCCCTTGGCAGCGGGCGCCTTGCATCGGGACGGGCTGACCGCTTAGGCGATTGTCCTGTCACGGCAGAAATCCTAGGCCAATGACCCGAAATACGGCCCCGATGCAGATGCAAGGTCATTTTTGCTTTGTTCCTGCAACATCCTGTGACACAGGCCCGCGCAACTTTGAAATCGAAGGGAGCGGTTTATGGAGCTTGGAGTCTGGATCAGTCTTTCGGCATATTTCCTGCTGATGATCGGCATCGGCATCTATGCCTGGCGCAAGAGCACCGACAGTTCGGAAGGCTATATTCTTGGCGGGCGCGATCTGTCGCCGTCGGTCACCGCCCTGTCGGCGGGCGCGTCCGACATGAGCGGCTGGCTTCTGCTGGGCCTGCCCGGCGCGCTGTTCGTGTCGGGCCTGTCGCAGTCCTGGATCGGCATCGGGTTGACCCTTGGCGCGCTGCTGAACTGGATCATCGTGGCCCCCCGCCTGCGCGAGCAGACCGAGTATTATGACAACAGCCTGACGATCCCCGGCTTCCTGGGGAACCGCTTCCCCAGCCAGGCACGGCTGCTGCGGATGGTGTCGGCCGTCATCATCGTGGCCTTCTTCGCGGTCTACACGGCCTCGGGTCTTGTGGGCGGCGGCAAGCTGTTCGCCAGTGCCTTTGGCGGCGACTACATGACCGGCGTCCTGCTGACGCTGGGGATCGTGCTGGTTTATACCGTGATCGGCGGCTTTCTGGCCGTCAGCCTGACCGATTTCGTCCAGGGTCTGATCATGATGCTGGCCCTGGTCATCATGCCCATCGTGATCCTGACCACGGGGCAGGGCAATGGCGTGGGCCAGGCCGTGGACCGGCTGACGGCGATCGACGCCGACTATTTCTCGATGGCCAAGGGCATGACGCTGCTGGGCTGGATCTCGGCCATGGCCTGGGGCCTGGGCTATTTCGGACAGCCCCATATCATCGTCCGCTTCATGGCGATCCGCAGCGTCCGCGACGTGCCGGTCGCGCGCAACATCGGCATGGGCTGGATGGTGATCTCGTTGGCGGGGGCCGTGGGCGTGGGCGTCTTCGGCCGGGCCTATGCGGAACGCAACGGCCTGACCGTCAGCGACCCCGAGACGATCTTCATCATCCTGTCGGATCTTCTGTTCCACCCGGTCGTGACGGGCTTCCTGTATGCCGCGCTGCTGGCCGCGATCATGTCCACCGTGTCCAGCCAGCTTCTGGTGTCGTCGTCGTCGCTGACCGAGGACATCTATCACACCCTGTTAAAGCGCGGGGCGTCGGATCGTGAACTGGTCAATGTGGGCCGCCTGACGGTGCTGGCGGTGGGCCTGGTCGCCGCTTTGATCGCCGCCGATCCCGACGCGCAGGTCCTGGGCCTTGTGTCGAATGCCTGGGCGGGCTTTGGCGCGGCCTTCGGTCCGCTGGTGGTGCTGTCGCTGACCTGGAAGCGCATGACGGGCGCGGGCGCCGTCGCCGGCCTGATCGTGGGCGCCGTCACCGTGGCCCTGTGGATCTGGCTGGGCCTGAACCAGTCGCTTCTGGGCGGCGAAGGGCTTTACGAAATCGTGCCGGGCTTTGTCGCGTCCTGGATCGCGATCGTGCTGGTCAGCATGGTGACGGCAGACCAGGGCGAATACCGCGCCCGCCCCGTGGTCTGAGCGGCTGGCATGGCCCGTCCCCCAGGGGCGGGCCATCGGCGCCTACTTCCCAAAGGCCTTGTTTTCCTGTATGGCCCCGCCATCTGTGACGTGACGCCCATGCCCCGGGGCACATGCAAAGGATAGGGGCGGCGGCAATGGGGCCGCCATAGACACGGCCGCTGCCAGAGGGCTGGTGCGGCCCAGAGGAAACCAGATGTTTGAAGAAGTGAAGAAATCCATCCAGTGGGGCCAGGAAACGCTCACGCTGGAAACGGGCAAGGTTGCCCGTCAGGCCGACGGCACGGTCATCGCCACCCTGGGCGAGACCAGCGTCATGGCCAACGTGACCTTCGCGAAGGAACCCAAGCCCGGGCAGGATTTCTTCCCGCTGACGGTTCACTATCAGGAAAAATACTATGCCGCCGGCAAGATCCCCGGCGGTTTCTTCAAGCGCGAGGCACGCCCGACCGAGAAGGAGACGCTGACCGCGCGCCTGATCGACCGTCCCTGCCGCCCGCTGTTCGCACCCGGTTTCAAGAACGAGACCCTGGTGATGTGCACCGTGCTGTCGCACGATCTGGTCAACGATCCCGACATCGTGGCGATGATCGCGGCATCCGCCGCGCTGACCATCTCGGGCGTGCCCTTCATGGGTCCGATCGGCGCGGCCCGCGTCGGCTTCTCGAACGGCCAGTACGTCCTGAACCCCGAAGTGTCCGACATGGACAACCTGCGCGGCAACCCCGAGCAGCGCCTGGACCTGGTCGTCGCCGGCACCAAGGACGCCGTGATGATGGTCGAATCGGAAGCCTATGAGCTGACCGAGGAGGAGATGCTGGGCGCCGTCAAGTTCGGCCACGAGCAGATGCAGCCCGTGATCGACCTGATCATCGACCTGGCCGAAGCCGCCGCGAAAGAGCCGTTCGACTTCCAGTCGCCGGACTACAGCGCGCTTTATGCCCGCGTTAAGTCGCTGGGCGAGACCGAGATGCGCGCGGCCTATGCCATCATCGACAAGGCCGAACGCCGCGACGCCATCCAGGCCGTCCGCGAGAAGGTCGTGGCCAGCCTGTCCGAGGAAGAACTGGCAGACGCGAACCTCGGCTCGGCGCTGAAGAAGCTGGAATCGGGCATCCTGCGCGGTGACGTCATCAACGGCGGCGCCCGCATCGACGGTCGCGACACCCGCACCGTCCGCGCCATCGACAGCGAAGTGGGCATCCTGCCGCGCACGCATGGTTCCGCCCTGTTCACCCGCGGCGAGACGCAGGCCCTGGTCGTGACCACGCTGGGCACCGGCGATGACGAACAGATCATCGACGCGCTGCACGGCAACTTCCGCTCGAACTTCCTGCTGCACTACAACTTCCCGCCCTATTCGGTGGGCGAGGTTGGCCGCGTCGGTTCGCCCGGCCGCCGCGAGATCGGCCACGGAAAGCTGGCTTGGCGCGCGCTGCAGGCCGTTCTGCCCGCCCCGACCGACTTCCCCTATACCATCCGCGTCGTATCCGAGATCACCGAATCCAACGGCTCGTCCTCGATGGCGTCGGTTTGCGGCGGTTCGCTGGCAATGATGGACGCGGGCGTGCCGCTCAAGGCGCCGGTTGCCGGCGTGGCGATGGGCCTGATCCTGGAAGACGACGGCAAGTATGCGGTCCTGACCGACATCCTGGGTGACGAAGACCACCTGGGCGACATGGATTTCAAGGTCGCCGGCACGTCCGAGGGCATCACCTCGCTGCAGATGGACATCAAGGTCCAGGGCATCACCCCCGCCATCATGGAGCAGGCCCTGGCGCAAGCCAAGGAAGGCCGCCTGCACATCCTGGGCGAGATGGCCAAGGCCCTGACCGAGGGTCGTCGCGAGTTCAGCGCCCATGCGCCGCGCATCGAGACCATGCAGATCCCGACCGACAAGATTCGCGAAGTGATTGGCTCGGGCGGCAAGGTCATCCGCGAGATCGTCGAGGTTTCGGGCGCCAAGGTCGACATCAACGACGACGGCACCATCAAGATCGCCTCGGCCAATGCCGATTCGATCAAGAAGGCCTATGACATGATCTACTCGATCGTGGCCGAGCCCGAGGAAGGCAAGATCTATACTGGCAAGGTCGTCAAGCTGGTCGATTTCGGCGCCTTCGTGAACTTCTTCGGCAAGCGCGACGGCCTGGTCCACGTGTCCCAGATCGCCAACAAGCGCCTGACCCACCCGAACGAGGTGCTGAAGGAAGGCCAGGAGGTCAAAGTCAAGCTTCTGGGCTTCGACGACCGCGGCAAGGTCCGCCTGGGCATGAAGATGGTGGACCAGGAAACCGGCCAGGAAATCACCGAGACGAAGGAAGAAGCGGCCGAATAATTTGGGCCAATCGAAACGGAAAGGCCCCGCGTTTGCGGGGCTTTTTGCATTCCCGCTTAGCGCGCGCGGGCCAACGCCCTGCGCCGTCGTTTCCATGCCTTGAACCGTCTGCGCAGCCCCTGAATCTGGCCAACTGGCGGTATCAGGTTCACACGCAAGGCCGGATTGGCAGGAACTGACAGGGCTTCGGCGAATTGCGCATCGAAACCGGCAAGGGAAGCAACGGCTGCGCCCCGGATCAGTGACGCCTTCTTCCTGGCTTCAGGGGAAAGGCAGCGTGCAAAAGCGGCTGCAAGCTCGTCGTCGCTTGTTGCATCGGCGTCAAAAACCTCGGGCCAGCCCAGTTTTTCCGCCTGCCGTGTGACCTTGTCGCCTCCTGCGACCGGGTCAATGGCCAACACGGGGATGCCGTTCTTCAAGGCCAGAACCATCCCATGAAGCCGTGTCGTCAACATCGCATCAAGCCGGCCGCAGATTGCCTCGAACTCGGCCCCGCTGGACAGGCCGAAACGATTGGTCCGGGCCGGGACCGAGGTGTCCATCTCAATAAATGCGGCACCTGATTCCTTGATCAGTCGGCGCAGCCTTTGGGCTGCCAGGTCCCCCCGGCGGCGCCCGCCGTATTCGCGCTGCGCGCTGGCCAGGCATAACCCGACAACCGGAATAGGCGGCGTCGGCTCGCGGAAGCTGAGGTCGGCGCGCACGGTCCTGTCGCTGTCGCGTTCAAGCAGAACCTCGAACGGATTAAACGCGCTTGTGCTTTCCACCATGGTCAGGTTGACGCCGATGTGCACGCAGTGCTGGAACCGGGCGAAGATTGCCTGATGCTGCACAGCCATCCCAGGCGTGAATGGCCCGCATATGACGATCAGATGCGTGTAGCGCGACGGTTCAAGTATATGCTTGTCCAGCCATGATGCATTGATCGACAAGGGCGCGTCTGTATAGGGGGAGACGTCGTATTCCATCCCCAGGGCATCAAGCCTAGCTTGGATCTGATGCAGAACCTCGACATCGCCCACAGTGGAAAAATGCCCTGTCAGCAGCGCACGCGCACCGCTGCCTGCGGGATGATGCTGGATGCGTGGTGTCAAGGCCAACTCCTGCAAGACGTCATACGCGGCGATCACCTCGGCCGCAGGTCGGGATGTTTGCGCAGGAAGCGCCGCAAGGCTAGCAGATAGGTCACTGTGGCGCGACCGCGAGAGGACCAGAAATCCCGGCCGGACTGTCGCCACGGCTTTTCCGGTCCGTGATAATGCATGATGCGTGTGCCGCAGGGCATGGCGCCCACTGCCGACGTCCTGCTGCACGCCAGATGGGCGCGATGCTTCCGGATCCGCCCCCATGACGCGTTCCACCCTAGATCGAGTTGGACGACGTTGCCTCGGAACAGGGCGTTCAGATGGTCCTGATCCCCGTGGGTGCAAGCGGATGCCGCAACCACGTCCATCATCCGCTGCAGCATATGTGGTTCGTCGCGAAGGGCGTTGCAGTTCAGCAGCATGACCCCTGCGTTGAAATAATCTCCGGCCGGAACTGCGTCCATCATCTGGCGAATTTCGGTCAGCCGGTCGTCACGTGCCCTGGTTCTTCCTTTCCGATCGGCAAGCCAATGGGCGACGGTATAGTCGCGCACGACGCCGGCATAGGCCTTGCCCAGGTCAAGGCGGAACAGCGGGGCGACGTCGCCAGTCACAAGCGTATCGCCGTCGATATAAAGAACGTAGCCGTCGATTTTGCTGGGGATGTAGAGGCGACCCATAGTCGCAGCCGAGATATAGCCCTGCGGTCCGTAAGCGCCCTCGAGATAACCGCTGCTGATGTCCATGCAGTGCAATGCGACCTGCGGGCTGTCGGATACGATCTTGCGGACATTTGTCCAATCCGCCGCATTCAGCCCGTCGCCCCAAAAGTGCAGTTCGGCAGGGCCGTTCAGGTGACGAAGAAGGCTCCAGATCGATACGAGGGTCGGTTCAAGAAAGCTCCGGTCGGTAACGTAGGCAATCTTGATTGTCCGGAGCGGGTCGGTCACTGCAAAGTCCGTGAAGTCACATCAATGTCAACCATAGTGGCGCGACCTCCGTTGGGCAACAGCACCGCCGCAAATGGTCAGGATGGCCGGAACGAGGATTGCAGCCAGGACGCGGGTTGACGTATCCGGATGCAAGGCGAAGGAAAGGACGGCAGATGACGGTGGACGCCCAGGCACTGATCCTGACGATCAAATGGGGCACGCTTTATTCTGCCGCAGACGTGAACCGGCTGCATCGCCAGGTGCGCCGGCATCTTGCCCGTCCGCATCGGTTCATCTGCTTTACCGATGACATGCACGGCCTTGATCCGGAAATCGAGGCGATGCCGCTGCCGGAACTGGGCCTTGCCAAGGGACATGCTGATCTTCGCTGGCGAAAGCTGGGGTTGTTCCAACGGGGACTTGGCGGATTGACGGGCCAGGCGCTGTTCCTGGATCTCGACCTGGTGGTGGTGGACGACCTGTCGCCCTTCTTCGACCTGCCGGGCAACTTCTACATCATCCGCGACGACGACCTGTTCCGCGCCAAGCCCTTGCGGCGCGTGAACCCGGCCCGCGACCGCTTCTTGCACAGCGTCGGCAATTCCAGCGTCTTCCGGTTCGAGATAGGCCAGCATGCCTATATCCTGGACGCCTATTTGGCCGATCCCTCGGCCGCGACCGCGCGGTACGAGATCAGCCAGCAGTTCCAGTCGGCGCAACTGGCTGCGCATGGGAACCTGCACTATTGGCCCAAGGGGTGGTGCGTCAGCTTCAAGAACGACTGCGTGCCGCGTCATCTGTCCAGCTATCTGCGTGACCCGGCCTTGCCGCAAGGCGCGAAGATCGTCCTGTTCGCAGGCGCCCCCAAGATGGAGGACGTCTTTGCCGGGCGCGGGCACAAGTGGTACCGCCGCATCGGCAACATCGACTGGCTTCGCCGGGCTTGGGATCCAGCATGATTTCCGGCGCCTTTCGGGCCTTCAAGCACCGCCGCAGGCTGGCTCGCGCCCAGGCAGAGATCGTCGGGCGCCCCGACACCTCTGGCCGGCCGCATGGCTTGCCGGGGCCGCTGGTGGTGTCCTTGACCAGCTATCCGGCCCGTTTCGGCACGCTGGCGCTGACGCTGCGGGGGATCCTGCGCCAGTCGGTGCAGCCCGACAGGGTGATCCTGTGGCTCGATCACGGGGACGAGGCACATTTGCCGCAGGAGGTCCGCGTGCTGGCAGGGCTGGAGGTTCGGGTGTGCCCGAACTGGCGGTCCTACAAGAAGATCGTGCCGACGCTTCTGGATCATCCTGATGCCTTTGTCGTGACGGCCGACGATGATGTCTATTATCCCGCCGATTGGCTGGAACGACTGGTGACGGCAATCCGGTCAGGTGCAACCATCGCCTGCCATCGCGCCCATCACGTCGCGCTTGGGTCCGACGGACTGCCCGCGCCCTATGCCGACTGGCAGCACAATGTCGATGCGCCAGAACGGTCCCCTCTGACCTTCCTGACCGGGGTCAGCGGGGTGATCTATGCACCCGGCGTTTTCCATGCCGATGTCACGCGCGATGACCTCTTCACCCGTCTTGCCCCGCGTTCGGACGATGTGTGGCTTTACTGGATGCACCGCCTGAATGGGGTCGAGGCCCAGAAGATCGGCAGCCGCGCCCGTATCCTGGAGTGGGAAGGCAGCCAGACGCAAAGCCTTCGAGCCGCCAACCTGCACGGGACGGGCAACGATCAGGCGATCGCCGCCATCATCGCACATTACGGCTGGCCCGCCTAAAATCGCGCGTCCCGCACCGGCAGAGCGTGCAGGGGTATCAGGCCGGATCCTTGGCAAACCGCAGATAGGGCAGCTTGATCTCCAGCGGGCCATAGCGTTCCTCGGCCGCCTTGTCGTCAAGGGCCAGGGCCACGATCACGTCCTGACCGGGCACCCAGTTCGCGGGCGTGGCAATGGGCACGCCGTCGGTCTTGCGCACCGCGTCCAGCGCGCGCAGGATCTCGGCGAAGTTGCGGCCGATCGACATGGGATAGGTCATAGTCAGCCGGACCTTCTTGTCCGGGCCGATGATGAACACGCTGCGCACGGTCGCCGAATGGGCGGGCGTGCGCCCCTCGGCCGGCAGGTAATGATCGGCGGGCAGCATGTCATAGGCCTTGGCGACTGTCAGGTCGCGGTCGTCGATCATCGCGAAATTGGCGGGGACGCCGGCCACCGCCTCGATGTCGCGCTTCCATTTGCCGTGATCCTCGACCGAATCCACCGAGACGCCAAGAACCTTGGTGTTGCGCTTCTCGAAATCCGGGACCAGTTGCGCGACGGCGCCGAACTCGGTCGTGCAGACCGGCGTGAAGTCGCGCGGGTGGCTGAAGATGATGCCATAGCTGTCGCCCAGCCAGTCGTGGAAGCGGATCTCTCCCTCGGTCGAGGGGGCGGTGAAATCGGGGGCGATATCGTTGATGCGCAGGGACATGAGACGCGTCCTTTCAAACCGTTGCGGCTGGAGGATATGCAAAACAAAGCGGATTTCCAGCCTTTTCTCGACCTAGATGATCGGGATTTACGAGGCTTGCGCCGGCCTGACGCTCGTTTCACCTTGTGCAAGAATCTGAATGGAGGGATCGCGATGACCGGCCTGCTGGACAAGCGCAAGTTCTATATCAATGGCGAATGGGTGGATCCCGCCCGCGCCAATGACCTGGAGGTGATCGACCCCTCGACCGAGGAAACCGTGGCAGTCATCAGCCTGGGCGACCGGGCCGATACGGATCGTGCTGTGGCGGCGGCCAAGACCGCCTTCGCGTCCTGGTCGCAGACCGACCCGGCCCAGAGGCTGAGCCATGTCGAGAAGATCCTTGAAATCTACAACCGCCGGGCGCAGGGCATGGCGGAGGCGATCAGCCACGAGATGGGCGCGCCGCAGGACATGTCCCTGGGCGACCAGGTCGCCGCAGGAACCTGGCACATCCAGAACTTCATCACGGCCTTCAAGGACTTCCAGTTCATCCGCCCGCTGGGGGACCATGCGCCCAACTCGATGGTCGCGTGGGAGCCGGTCGGCGTGGTGGGCCTGATCACGCCTTGGAACTGGCCGATGAACCAGGTCACGCTGAAGGTCATCCCGGCGATCCTGGCGGGCGACAGTTGCGTGCTGAAACCGTCCGAGATCGCGCCGCTTTCGTCGATGGTGTTCGCCGAGATCGTCCATGAAGCCGGGCTGCCCAAGGGTGTCTTCAACCTGGTGAACGGCGACGGGCCGGGCGTCGGAACCCAGCTTTCCACGCACAAGGACGTGGACATGATCAGTTTCACCGGGTCGACCCGCGCCGGGATCGCGATCACGAAGGCTGCGGCCGACACGCTGAAGAAGGTCGTGCTGGAACTGGGCGGCAAGGGCGCCAACATCGTCTTTGCCGATGCGGACGAAAAGGCTGTCGTCCGCGGTGCGCGGCATTGCTTCTATAACAGCGGCCAGTCCTGCAATGCGCCGACCCGGATGCTGGTGGAACGCTCGGTCTATGACCAGGCGGTCGAGACGGCGGCCAGGGTGGCCCGGGAAACCCCTATCGCAAGCGCCCATCAGCCGGGCCGCCATATCGGCCCGGTGGTCAGCCGGCAGCAGTGGGAGAAGATCCAGGATCTGATCCAGAAGGGCATCGACGAAGGCGCGCGCCTTGTGGCCGGCGGCACCGGCCTGCCCGAGGGCGTCAATCGCGGCTATTTCGTGCGCCCCACGGTCTTTGCCGATGTCAGCAACGACATGACCATCGCCCAGCAGGAAATCTTCGGCCCCGTCCTGTCGATCATCCCCTTCGATTCCGAGGAACAGGCCATCGAGATCGCGAACGACACCCCCTACGGTCTGACGAACTATGTCCAGTCCCAGGACGGGGCGCGGCGCAACCAGGTGGCGCGCCGCCTCCGGTCGGGCATGGTCGAGATGAACGGCCAGTCGCGTGGCGCGGGCGCGGCCTTCGGCGGGGTCAAGATGTCGGGCCGCGCCCGCGAGGGCGGCATCATGGGCCTTGAGGAGTTCATGGACTCCAAGGCCATCAGCGGCTGGCACCGCGACTAGGCCGCTGCCGCCTGCCGGGATAATGCCTTGCATTTGAGGGGTCGGCTTGTTCCAAGACCCGCTTGCCGCGACATTCCCCCGGTACAGTCGATGGCGGTGTGGCGATGGCAAGGCAGAAAGGGGCGGCAGGCCCCACGATCATGATCAAGCGGGTGACGGCCTCTGGCGAAGGGGGCCATCACGGCGGCGCCTGGAAGGTTGCCTATGCCGATTTCGTGACGGCCATGATGGCGTTCTTTCTGCTGATGTGGCTGCTCAATGCCACAACCGAGCAGCAGCGGGCGGGCTTGGCGGACTACTTCAACCCGACAATCGTCCGAACCCCCGGTTCCTCGGGCGAAGGGGTCGAGCAGCAGGGCAAGGATCCCTCGGAGGCGACGCTGCAAGAGGTGGCCGAGGAAATCGACCGGGCACTGCGCGCAAGCGGCGGCGAATCGCAGCAACTGACGAACCTTCTGCGCCACGTGGTCACCCGCATGACCGACGAAGGATTGGTGATCGAACTGGGCGACCTGACCGATCAGCCGCTTTTCGTCGAGGATACTGGCCAGCCGCAGCCGGTGCTGTCCGACCTGACCCGGATCATTGGCCGCGTGATCGCCAAGACGCGCAATCCCGTCGCCATCTCTGGCCATGTGCGGGCCTATCCCGAAATGCTGGTGAATTCACCGGTCTGGGCACTGTCGGATGCCCGCGCCCATGCGGTGCGCAACCTTCTGGAAGGATCCGACCTGGATGCCCAGCGGATCCAGCGGGTAACCGGCTATGCCGACCGCAAGAGCAAGACGGGAAACCCGATGGACCCCGCCAACAACCGCATCGAGGTGATTTTGTTGCGCTAGAGGGGCCGGATTAGGCGAATCTTAAGCCCTGGCAGGGATGATCCAAAAGGAACAAGGAAAGGTGATTCCATGTCTATGTCTTCCGCGATGAGCGCCGGTGTCTCGGGGCTGGCGGCCAACTCCACCCGTCTGGCGACGATTTCCGACAATATCGCGAACTCGGGCACCTACGGCTACAAGCGGATGGAAACCGACTTCAATTCCTTCGTGCTGAACCAGCACCGCGTGGCCGGTCTTTATTCGGCGGGTGGCGTGACGGCCACGACCCAGCGTGTGATCGAGGATGACGGGGCGCTGTCGACCACCACCCATCCGCTGGACATCGCAGTATCGGGGCGTGGGATGCTGCCGGTCACCTCGGCCGTGGACCTGGATAACGGCTTCACCCAGATGCCCTTCATGATGACCCGCACCGGTTCCTTCCGCACCGATGCCCAAGGCATCCTGAAGACGCAGTCGGGGCTGGTGCTGATGGGCTGGCCTGCCCAGGCCGACGGGACCGTGCCGCTGATGTCGCGCGACACGATGGGCGGGCTTGTTCCGGTCCAGATCAGTGCAAACCAGACGGCGGGCGATCCCACGACCCAGGTTTCGCTTGGGGTGAACCTGCCCGCGACCGAGACGCAGCCCACCGCATCGGGCGATCCGCTGGCCCTGAAGATCGAGTATTTCGGCAACCTCGGCACTTCGGAATCGCTGAACGTGACCTTTGTGCCGGACACTTCGGATCCGACGGGCATGTCGAACACCTGGGTGATGGAGGTGCGCGATTCGGCATCCGATCCCGCATCCAACCTTGTGGGATCCTACCGGATCACCTTTGACGACAGCCAGGCCAATGGCGGCAGCATTGCCAGCGTGACAACGCTCAGCGGCGGTGCCTATGATCCCGCCACGGGGGCGATCGGGCTGACGGTCGCAGGCGGGCCAATGGACATGCTGATCGGGACGCCCGGCGGAACCACCGGCCTGCGCCAGCTGTCGGCAAAGTTCTCTCCCACCAACATCACCAAGAACGGCTCTCCGGTTGGCAACCTGACAACGGTCGAGGTCGATGCCGACGGCTTCCTCAAGGCCACCTATGACACGGGCTTCGTGAAGACCCTTTACCAGATCCCTCTGGTGGATGTTCCAAACCCGAATGGTCTCGTTTCCGCGGATGCGCAGGCCTACACGATCTCTCCGACCTCGGGCAGCTTCTTCCTGTGGGATGCGGGCGATGGGCCGACGGGATCGGTCCAGGGCTATGCGCTTGAGGAATCGACGACCGATGTCGCCGAGGAGCTGACCCACCTGATCCTGACGCAACGCGCCTATTCGTCGAACGCCAAGATCATCCAGACGGTGGACGAGATGTTGCAGGAAACCACGAACATCAAGCGCTGAGGGGGCTGGTGACATGAGCATTGCGCGCGCCTTGGGAAACGCCATGTCGGGGCTGACGGCCACGGCACGCGGCACCGAAACCGTTGCCGCGAACCTGGCCAATGCCTCGACCCCCGGATATGCCCGGCGGGACATGGTGGTCAGCGCCCAGACTGCGGGCGGCAACGCCGGCGGGGTGCGCGTCGATGGCATCGCCCGCGCGGTCAATGCAAGCGTGCTGTCCGAATCGCGCCTGGCCGAAGGGGCAAGGGCCGAGGCGGCAACCCGACTGGCCTTCGCCAAGCAGGTCGAGGATCAGATCGGCCTTGCCGGCAGTGCAGGCAGCCTCGGTGCGGCGCTGAGCGACTTCCGGACAGCGCTGTCCTCGGCTGCCAGCCGCCCTGACGACGGCATCCGGCTGACGCAGGTGGCGGACAAGGCGAAGGCACTGGCGGACCGGCTGAACGCGGCCTCGACCCAGGTCCAGGCCGCCCGCGGCGCAGCCGACCAGGCCATCGCCCGGGACGTCGCGACACTGAACAAGTCGCTGGCCGAGGTCGCGCATCTGAACCGCCGTATCGCCGTGCTGGAGGCCGATGGCTCGGATCCCTCGGCGCTGATGGACCAGCGGCAGGCGATCATCAGCGACATCTCGAAGATCGTGCCCGTGCAAGAGGTGACCCGGCCAGCCGGCGCCGTGGCTTTGTTCACGTCCCAGGGGGCCGTCCTGCTGGACGGCAGCGTCCCGACCGAGCTTTCCTTCGCGGCCGCTGGGCAGGTGACAGCGGGCCAGTCGGTGGGTTCGGGTCTGGCGCTCTTGACGCAGAACGGCGCCGAATTGACCAAGTCGCAGATGCGGCTTTTGGCGGGCGGATCGCTGTCGGCGCATTTCGCCGTCCGGGATGAATTGGCATCCGAGGTTCAGGCCTCGCTGGACGACCTGGCCTTTGACCTTCACGAACGGCTGGCCGATCCGGCGGTTGACGGAACGCTTTCCCCGACCTCGGCCGGGTTGTTCACCGATGGCGGCCTTCGCGCCGATCCGGGCGCCAAGCAAGGCCTTGCCGGCCGGATCGCCCTGAACGACGCGGTGGTCGAGGCATCGGGCGGCAAGGCCTGGCGCCTGCGATCGGGATTGGAAGCGGGAAGCGAGGGGCCGGTCGGGGAATCAGGCCTCCTGATCGCAATGTCCGAGGCGCTTGAGCGGGCGACCCCCGCCCCGCCGGGCAGCGGCTTCAGCGGCAAGGCCTCGCTGGCCGACCGCCTGGGCCGCGTCGAAGCGCAGGTTTCGACGGTCCGGGTCAACGCGCAGTCCGAGGCTGCGGTCCGCAACGGCCAGGCCGACACGATCTGGTCGCGGCTCGCGGCCGACGGGGTCGATAGCGATGCCGAAATGCAGCGCCTGCTGCAATACGAACAGGCTTATGCCGCCAATGCGCGGGTCATTCAGGCGATCCAGACGATGATGGATCAGATACTGGGGATATGACGATGACAGTGCAATCCATCGGGGATCAGGCGCGGGCCTTCGCCCTTCAGTCGGCATCCAGCCGGATCAAGACCACCATGGCCACCCTGACCGCCGAACTGGCCAGCGGAGAGGTTGCGGATCTGGGTGCCCGGCTGCAGGGCAACACCCAGGATCTGGCGGGGATCGAGGCGCGGATTTCGATGCTCGCGCAGTTCGGGCGCAGCGCGGCCGAGGCCGCCAGCCACGCGAGGGGGATGCAGGATGCCCTTACCTCCATCCATTCCCTGACCGAGGACATGGGCCGCGGCCTCCTTATCGAGCCTGGGGCCGTGACCGAGGGTTTGGTCGTCGCGCGTTCGGCCCAGGCCGCATCGGCGCTGCAAACCGTCATCGTGCACCTGAACGGCGCCGTGGGCCAGCGCTTCCTGTTTTCGGGCACAAACAGCGACACCCAGCCGCTGTCATCGGCCGATGCCATTCTTTCCGCTCTGACGGCCGAGGTGGCGGGGCTGACGACCGCCGCCGGCGTGGCAGCGGCCGTGTCGGACTGGTTTGATGCGCCGCCGGGGATGGGTGGCTTCGTTGATCTTGCATACCACGGCGGCCCCGGCGGCCAGCCGATGCCGATCGGAGAGGGAACAACGGTCTCGCTGTCCACGACCCCGCTGACGCCCGCCGTCCGGGACAGTCTGAAGGGGCTGGCCACGGCCGCGATGGTCGACCGGGGCGCATTGGCCGGCAACGGGATCGAGGCGCGGGCGCTTTTGCAGGGCGCCGGCAAGGCGCTGCTCGACAATTCTCCGGCCTTGGCGGTCGAGATGTCGCGGGTGGGCTATGCCCAGCAGGTCATCGAGACTGCCCGCACCGAAGGCAGCGCCGCATCCACCACGTTGCAGACCGCCCGCAACCAGATGCGCGAGGCTGATCCCTTCGCGACATCCGCCGCCATTTCCGAAGCTGAAACAAAGCTCCAATCGCTTTATTCCGTGATCGGGCGGCTGTCGCAGCTCAAGCTGGCGGATTATATTTGATGCGGCGCCTGATGCTGGTGATCCTTGCTGCCCTTTTGCCATTGGCAACGGTGGCAGCGCCTGTCCGCATCAAGGATCTGGCAGATTTCGACGGCGTGCGGGGCAATGATCTGGTCGGCTACGGCCTTGTCGTCGGCCTGGACGGCACGGGCGATGGCTTCCGCAATGCCCCCTTCACCGAGGAACTGCTGGCGGGCCTTCTGGAACGACTGGGCGTCAACGTCACGGACGAGGCATTGAGGTCGCGCAATGTCGCGGCCGTGGTGGTCACGGCGACGCTGCCCCCCTTTGCACGGTCCGGCAGCCGCATCGATGTCAACGTGGCCACGATCGGCGATGCGAAAAGCCTGCTGGGGGGAACCCTGGTCATGACACCCTTGAAGGCAGCCGACGGCAATATCTACGCCGTCGCGCAAGGCTCGATCATCGCCAGCGGCGCTGCGGTCGAGGGTGAAGCGGCCCGCGTGGTCGAGGGTGTGCCGACCGCGGGCAAGATCCCCGTCGGCGCCCGGGTCGAGCGGGAGGTCGAGTTCGACTTTGCCAGCATCCAGAACATCCGCGTGGCCCTCCGCAATGCCGACTTCACCACCGCCACCCGGATCGAGGACGCCATCAACCGCGACTTCGACCGCCGCGTGGCGATAACCCAGGACAGCGGAACAGTTCTTGTTGAGTTCCGCCAGCTTGGCGATGTCAACCCCGCACGCGTTCTCGGCCGCATCGAGAACCTGACCGTCGAGCCCGAGGATCGGGCCAAGGTGGTCATCGACCACAAGTCCGGCACGATCGTGATCGGGGAAAGGGTGCGTATCTCGCGGGTTGCGGTATCGCAGGGGGCGCTCACCCTCAGTGTCAGCGAGGCACCGATGGTGTCGCAGCCCAATCCTTTCGCCCGGGGCGAAACCGTCACGGTTCCCCGCACGGTCGCCGAATTGCGCAACGAACCCGGCATTGGCTTTGCCGAAGTGGCAGGGGAAACCTCGCTCAGCGATCTGGTCGAGGGGCTGAACGCCCTGGGCGTCAGGCCGCGCGAGATGATCGACATCCTGAAGTCGATCCATGCGGCAGGTGCGCTGCACGCGGATCTGGTCATCGAATGACGGCACGGTTTTTTCGCCGGGGCAAGTGACACTGCCCTTTTGATGGCATAGACCAGGGGCGAAATCCTGCGCCTCGGGTTTATTGAATGCAGATAGAGACCACCTTCCTTTCCGATGTTCTGATCCTGACGCCTGCCCGTTTCGGGGACGAGCGGGGTTTTTTCTCGGAAAGCTGGAACCGCAGGACCTTGTCCGAAGCTGGCGTGAACCTGCCGGACTTCGTGCA
>NZ_BNCL01000009.1 GCF_014656455.1 Paracoccus aerius | reverse complement strand
TACGAAACCCTGCAATTCAAAGCGAATGAAACCGCATCTTCAGCACATAAAATCAATGCAGTAAGAGTTGATCAGGCCGGACTATGTAAGATTAATTGCCCGATCTTCGTTGCTTAGCTCTTCCACCAGCGGCGAGGAAAGTCCCCTTAAGGGCGGTAATCCTGGACGAACATACTCGGGAGGCAGCAACTTTTCTTGTCTTCCTCCAAACCAGACCTTGCGCACGGGTAGGTCGTCACCAGGATAGTCGATAAGGTCAGGCCAGTCGCGATGAGGGCGCTGGACACGAGAACGTTCATAGTCAGTGTGCCACCACCGATTTAGCACCGTAAAACTACGTTTCGGTAGTCCTGTAGATTTCTTCTCATTCAGAGGAAGATCAAAGAAGCGCGCGTAGGCCCACTCAGCATAATCGAGAGTTGCTGGGGTGACTTTCAATCTTCGTCCTGATGGCTCCGCTGTGGAGATTTCTCCTAGCCATATTTCCCTATCACGCGAGACGTATTTCAGTTTATGATGGGTTTCCCGCAGTCTGGTTCTAACGTCTTGGCCGATCCCAATATACTGTAGACTTTTATTTCTCTGATGTTTTCTTTTCCCCATGCACAGATATAAAGCTGCGCCGAAATCGGACGATGCTGCTTGATAAGCCCCCCTGAGATCATAACTTCCAAACCAGTTAATCGAAATCATTAAGTGAGACGTCGCCATGTCTTTCCATTGTGGTTGAGCATTATTTATTGGTAGGAGATTGCGATCGGAACTCCGCTTTGACCGAAATAAGCACAGGATCCGGGGCACCAGCTTCGCCCAGTATTAACTCCAAGACGATCATGCTTGTTACGCAAAAGTGGGCAGTGTTGGCAGTGGGAAAAATGACCAGAATTTCTCACCTCACGAAGAATGCTGAAGGGAATGATCCGAGAGAAGCTGCACTCTCAAGATCATCTTTTAACCACCTAATAGTCATGACTATACTGCCACAGGTTTCTAGTTCCTATCCTCATAATCATCAAATTAGATTGTTCCGGTGGCGGCCGGAATGATGATGTTGAGAAAGATGTCTCCACAGTGTTCGTAACGGTGGCGATGCCGCGCCAGTCCTTCAGTCAGCCGAAGGCATTCACGATGCGTTCTCGCTTCCGGTAAGGACACTTATTGTATCTAGCCGATCTCAGCACTTTGTGGCCCCGAGCACCGCCGAGGACGTCGTTAACGTGGTCAGGCTGCATCCTCACGCGCTGGTTCATATGCATCGACATCACCCACGATATCTTCGAGCGCCGTCTCCTCGTCGTATTCATCCGCGTCCGAAGCCACACCTGGGGCATCCCGTAATGCGGCCTTGCCCATTGCATCTTCGATAAGCTTGAGAAGCTCCTCTTTTCGAGCGCTGTAAAAGACCTCGAAATCGTCCGCACGTAGATGCTCCGGCGAAATCCTATGGCCGATCAAAATTTCGTCGAGCGAGACACCGGCCTCGCTGGTTTCCTTGTCTAACGTCGCAGCATATCTTGAAGGGGCACGCCCGCCAATTTTTCGGTTCGTGCGCCCTGAAATAGTCGTTTTGTTGACCACGCTATTAAGGCGGGACACGGGAACTGAACGAGCTTCACACCAGGCGCGCGGGAATATGTGATGGATGTCAAATTTCTCGGCAAAGAAGTTTGCGTGGCCGATCTGCTCGCCTGTCAAAAAGTCCCGCGCTCCTTTTGTTACTAGCAGCGCTTGTAACCCTTTGTATGCTGCTGAAAGCCGCGACTGCAGGGTGTCTAACCGTTGTTCCCGGAAGCTTGCGGTGTTGATCGTCCGAACTTCACCGGCGTCCCCAGAAAGGCGGCCAAGGAGGTCATCAACGTCCGCCGCCATGCGGGTATCTGTCGAGCTTCCATAGAGTTCTCCAAAGACACCGCACCAGAACCAACGTTCAACTGTTCGAGCCTCTGCGGCAGAGAAAGGATTGTTCTCCCTAAGCGCCATGAGTGCAGCCAAGACGATGACTTGGGATGGGTATGGCACATCTTTGTGCCAGTAAATCCCCCGGCCGTGAAGGAACCGTGCAGCATTTTCGAAGCCCTTTGTAACCTCTTCGGCCCAAGCCTGGTAATCGGCTGCAGGAAGGTTGAGAAGCGCTTCGTTCTTGCATGAAGTCGGTTGCCCATCCCTTTTCCTGGTCGAGACGAGCGAAACTGCACGTAGAAAATCTGTTCTTTCAATGGACCTCAGGAGGTTGATGCGGTGCAGCCGGGCCGATCGCCCATCCCGCACAGCCGTATCTTTCGCATTCTTGTCGCCAAACCAGTCGGCCCGTAGGTTAACCGCGCCCTCCGCCGCAAACATTGCGGTAAGCAGCTCGAAAGCATCCAGAGGCTTTCCGCCAGTGTTCACTTTCTCAAATACCAAACAAACAGCTTCCTTGGTCGTCTCGCTGTCCAGACGGATCATGGGCATCTTGTATGACTTAATCGGTTCGATGACCTGCTTCCGAAAGCTTTGGAATTGCTCGATCTTCGCCTTGTCATACTGCCAGTAAGCCATCCAGCCATTGAAGTAAGCGTCTGGTTCAAAAGCTTCGTTTAATGGAAACATCATAGCCTGGTAGCGGCTCTCCGGGGTGCGCAAGTCGAGATCGATATCTCGACCAATGTTCGACGTCACCACAAGCGAACTGTCGATGATACGAACCGCCTCCTCTGGAAACGGTTCTTCCAAGGCGCGTTCAATATTGACGAAGAAGAATACCTCACGCTTCTTTTTGCTTGAGGTCTGCGTGCGCACAGGCTGGGGCTGCATGAGCGACTGGTAAAGCGAGGTCACTCGCTGTTGGCCATCAAGGAGCAACTCTTCGGGCTCTTGCCCAATGTCCGGAACGCCTTCCACCGGCCGAGGCGCGAATGCAGTAGCCCCTCCTGTCTTCAAAGAAAGAAGGGCTCCGACAGGAAAGCTCCGGATGATAGAGGCCAGGAGGCTTGCTATGCCGTCCTCGCCCCACACCCAACCCCTCTGGAAATCAGGTAACTGGAGTCTGCCTTTCTGAGCATCTTTTAATACTTCGAATAGGGTTGGTTGAATGGACTCAAACATAAGGGCCTACGTGATCTGCTATGAAGATACATTGCTGCAGGGCTAGCAGCCGAAGCAAGCTACTTATCGGTTTACTTGGTTCATTTTGAACCAAAACAGCACCCGCTTCTGCCAAGACATCCCAGATCATTGCCCTTCCCCGGTTGACAGTCTTGGCCTAATGGGAACAAAACAGGAACAGACCTGTTCGTTTCCAACTGCTTCGGAGTTCCTCCCTGTCATGTCTGCCCGGTCCTTCAATCCTGCCATCGCCGCCTTGCGCGCGCAGATCGCGCGGATGGAAGGCGATGGTGGACCGGAGCGTGGTGCGCTGCCCTTCGGTGTGCCGGAGCTGGACCGCCGTCTGCCCGGAGGTGGACTGGCCCTGGGCTGCCTGCACGAAGTGGCGGGTGGCGGCAATAGCGCGGTGGATGGCGCTGCGGCCTCCTGCTTTGCAGCAGGCATTGCCGCGCGTCTTCCCGGACAAGTGCTCTGGTGCGTGACGCAGGCAGACCTGTTTGCACCGGGGCTGGAACAGGCGGGCCTGGGTCCGGATCGGGTGATCTATGTCGAGGCCGGCGATGACGTCTCTGTGCTGGCCTGCATGGAGGAAGGCCTGCGCCATGGCGGACTGGGTGCGGTTGTGGCGGATGTGGCGCGCCTCTCGATGACCGCCTCGCGTCGGCTGCACCTGGCCGCCAAGGGTTCCGGCACCACCGGCATTGCGCTCAGACGCTGGCGCCGGCAGCAGGACGCCTACGACTTCGGCCAGCCGACTGCAGCGATGACCCGCTGGCGTGTCTCTGTGCTGCCCTCCGCTCCCCTGCCCGTTCCCGGTCTCGGCCGAGCCCGCTGGCTTATCGAGCTGATCCGGGCGCGGGCGGGAGAAAGTCTCGATATTGAACTGGAGGCATGCGATGGCACGGGTCATCTCGGTCACCCTGCCGCTCTGGCCGATCGACCGGCTCAGGCGGTCAGCGCCTGAGGGAATACCTGGCTCGGACGCGCGGCCGCTGGTGCTGGCAGCCCGGGTTGGCAACCGCCGGCTGGTGACAGCAGCCTGTGCTGTGGCGCAGGAGCTGGGCCTCACCGTCGGCATGCCGGTGAGCAAGGTTCAGGCGATGGTTCCGGACCTGCAGGTGTTGCCCCATGATCCCCAGGCCGATGCCGCCTCCCTGGAGCGGCTGGCGCTCTGGGTGCTGCAGCGGGTCTCGCCCATTGTGGCGGTCGATCCCCCCGACGGGCTGGTGATCGACTCGACCGGCGCCGATCATCTCCATGGCGGCGAGGAGGCGATGCTGGAGACACTGATCGGCCGGTTGGTGATGTCGGGCGTTACCGCCCGCGCCGCTGTTGCCGACACCTGGGGTGCCGCTCATGCCCTGGCCCGGCATGTTGCAGTGCCGATGCATGTGGCCGAGCCGGGCACGGCCGAAGCGCTGCTAAGCCCCCTGCCCCTCTCGGCCCTGCGGCTGCCGCCCGCGACGCTTGCGAGCCTCCGCACCCTGGGCTTTGTCTGCATCGGCGATCTCCTGCATCAACCCCGCGCGCCCCTGACCCGGCGCTTCGGCCCGGACCTCTGCCGCAGGCTGGATCAGGCCCTGGGCCATGCCTCCGAGCCGATCGAGCCGCTGCGCCTAGCCGAGCTAGTCGAGGTGCGTCGCGCCTTCGCCGAACCCATTGCCGCCGCCGAGACCATTGCCCGCTACATCGGCAAGCTGGTGGTCCAGCTCTGCGCGGCGCTTGAAGAACGCGGCCTTGGGGCCCGCAGGCTCGATCTTCTCTGCTGGCGGGTCGATGCCCATGTCCAGACGGTGCGGGTGGGTCTTGCCCGCCCGCAGCGCGACCCGCAGCGGCTGACCCGGCTCCTTTGCGAGAAGATCGAGACCATCTCGCCGGGATACGGCATCGAGATCCTTTCGCTGACGGCGGTGATGGTGGAGCCGCTGGACGCGCGGCAGATGGCCAGCTCGCTTCTGGAGGCCCCTGCCCCCGATCTTTCCGGTCTCGTCGATGTGCTGGCCAACCGCGTAGGCGCACGCGGCGTCTACCGGATGGCCCCTGTTGCCAGCGACGTGCCGGAACGCTCTGTGACCCGCATTGCGGCCCTCTCCGAGCCGGTCGGCGCCGGCTGGCCCGATCACTGGCCGCGGCCCACCCGCCTGCTGCCCCGGCCAGAGCCGATCGAGACGCTGGCGCTGCTGCCCGATCACCCGCCTGTCTCCATCACCTGGCGGGGCATCCGCCGCAAGGTGGCCCGCGCCGATGGACCCGAGCGGGTCTTCGGCGAATGGTGGAAGCGTGATGCCGAGATGATTGCTGTGCGGGACTACTTCCGCATCGAGGATGAGGCCGGCGAGCGCTACTGGGTGTTTCGCGCCGGCGACGGCGAGCATGCCGAGACCGGCAGCCACCGCTGGTTCCTGCATGGGGTGTTCGGATGAACGGTGTCATCGGATGACGGGGCCGCGCTATGCCGAGCTGCAGGTGACCTCGCCCTTCTCCTTTTTGCGCGGCGCCTCCTCGGCGGAGGAGCTGTTTGCCACGGCCGCGATGATGGGCATCGAGGCCCTGGCGGTCACCGACCGCAACACGCTGGCGGGCATCGTCCGGGCCTGGGAGGCCGCCAAGGCCACGGGCGTGCGGCTGGTGGTGGGCTGCAGGCTCGATTTGGCCTGTGGCATGGCGGTGCTGGTCTATCCCATGGACCGGGCAGGCTATGGCCGTCTCTGCCGCTTGCTGACGCTCGGCAAGTCCCGCACCGGCAAGGGCAAATGTCATCTCGACTGGGCGGATGTGGTGGAGCACGCCGAGGGCCTCATCGCGGTGCTGGTGCCTGACATGGCGGATGACACCTGCGCCCTGCGCCTGCGCCGGCTGCGCGATGTGTTTGGTGACCGCGCCTATCTGGCCCTCACCCTGCGGCGCCGTCCCAATGACCAGCTGCGGCTGCATGAGTTGTCCACCTTGGCTGCGCAGCTGCGGGTGCCGACGGTCATCACCAATGACGTGCTCTATCACGAACCATCCCGCCGCATCCTCCAGGACGTGGTCACGGCCATCCGCCACAATACCACTGTCGAAGCCTTGGGCTTTCGCCGCGAGCGCCACGCCGACCGGTATCTGAAGCCGCCCGCCGAGATGCACCGGCTCTTCGCGCGCTACCCGGAGGCCTTGGCGCGGACGGCGGAGATCGTGGCCCGCTGCCGCTTCTCGCTGGACGAGCTGCGCTACCAGTATCCCGAGGAGCGCGACGATCCGACGCTGACCCCGCAGGAGACGCTGGAGCGGCTGACTTGGGAGGGGGCAGCATCCCGCTATCCCGAGGGGGTCCCCGACGAGGTGAAGGCTTCGCTCAGCCACGAGCTGCGCCTGATCGCCAAGCTCGCCTATGCCCCCTACTTCCTGACGGTCCACAGCATCGTCCGCTTTGCCCGCTCGCAGAACATCCTCTGCCAGGGCCGCGGCTCGGCCGCGAACTCCGCCGTCTGCTATGTGCTGGGCATCACCGCCATTGATCCGGGCCGCAACGATCTCCTCTTCGAGCGGTTCGTGTCCGAGGAACGCCACGAGCCGCCCGATATCGACGTCGACTTCGAGCACGAGCGCCGCGAGGAGGTGATCCAATGGGTCTACGGGACCTACGGGCGCGACCGGGCCGCGCTCTGTGCCACGGTGATCCGCTACCGCGCCAAGGGGGCCCTGCGCGATGTCGGCAAGGCCATGGGCCTGCCCGAGGACCTGATCCAGACCCTCTCCGGCCAGATCTGGGCCTGGTCCGAGGAGGGCGTGAGCGAGGCGCAGATCCGCGAGCTGAACCTCGACCCCTCCGACCGGCGCCTGCGGCTGACGCTGGAGCTGGCCCGCCAGCTCATGGGCTTCCCACGGCACCTGTCGCAGCATCCGGGCGGGTTTGTCCTGACCCAGGATCGTCTGGACGATCTGGTGCCGATTGAGCCTGCCGCGATGGAAGACCGGCAGATCATCGAATGGGACAAGGACGACATCGACGCATTGCGCTTCATGAAGGTCGATGTGCTGGCGCTCGGCATGCTCACCTGCATGGCCAAGGGGCTGGCGCTCATCGAGGCGCACAAGGGAGTCTCCTATGACCTCGCCACCATCCCGCCCGAGGATCCGCGCACCTATGCGATGATCAGGAAGGCCGATACCTTGGGCACCTTCCAGATCGAGAGCCGGGCGCAGATGGCCATGCTGCCGAGGATGAAGCCCCGCACCTACTATGACCTGGTGGTGCAGGTGGCGATCGTCCGTCCCGGACCCATCCAGGGCGACATGGTCCATCCCCATCTGCGAAGGCGGGAGGGCCTCGAGCCGGTGGAGTATCCCACACCTGAACTCGAGAAGGTGCTGGGTAAGACCCTGGGCGTGCCGCTCTTCCAGGAACAGGCCATGCGGGTGGCCATCGAATGCGCGGGCTTCACCCCCGGCGAGGCCGACATGCTCCGGAAGTCCATGGCCACCTTCAAGTTCACCGGCGGGGTCTCGGCCTTCAAGGACAAGCTCGTCTCGGGCATGGTCGCGCGCGGCTACGATCCGGACTTCGCCGAGCGCACCTTCCGCCAGCTTGAGGGCTTTGGCTCCTACGGCTTTCCAGAAAGCCACGCCGCGAGCTTCGCGCTCGTGGCCTATGCCTCGGCCTGGCTGAAGTGCTGGCACCCCGACGCCTTCTGCGCGGCGCTCCTGAACAGCCAGCCGATGGGCTTCTATGCCCCTGCGCAGATCGTGCGCGACGCGCAGGAGCATGGCGTCGAGATCCGGCCCGTCTGCGTCAGCGCCTCCCGCTGGGACTGCACGCTGGAACCAACCGGGCGGCCGAGCGACGAGGGAAGCCGCTTTGCCGTCCGCCTCGGGCTCAGGATGATCAAGGGGCTGGCCAATGCCCATGCCGCCGCCATTGTCGCGGCACGGGCCGATCAGCCCTTTGCCTCAGTGGAGGATCTCTGGCGCCGGGTGCGGGTGCCGCTCACCTGTCTCACCCGCATCGCCGAGGCGGACGGCTTCAGGCCTTCGCTCAGGCTCAGCCGCCGTGAGGCGCTCTGGGCCATCAAGGGGCTCGGGCCGGAGGAACTGCCGCTCTTTGCCGCGGCACGGGAGGCATCGGAGCGGCAGGACGATGCTGTTGCAGATGCAGACGTGCCAAAGGGCCCGAAGGACGAGACAGGAGCAAACGCCGAAGAACCAGCCGTTACACTCCGGCCGATGACTCTGGGCCGGGAGGTTGTCGAGGACTACGGCCATACTGGCCTCAGCCTGCGCCGGCACCCTGTCTCGTTCCTGCGTGAGACGCTGAAAGAGCGGAAATTCATCACCTGCGCCGAGGCCATGGCCAGCCGAGATCGCCGCTGGTGCGCGATAGCAGGCCTGGTGCTGGTCCGCCAGCGGCCAGGGTCAGCCAAGGGTGTGATGTTCATTACGCTCGAGGACGAGACAGGCGTCGCCAATCTTGTGGTCTGGGCAAAGGTCTTCGAGGCGCATAGGCGGATTGTCCTTGGGGCAGGCATGATCGGCGTGCAGGGGCGCATCCAGCGGGAGGGCGAGGTTGTGCATTTCGTGGTCCACAGAATTGTCGATCTCTCGGCGGAGCTGTCACGTGTCGGCCGAAGCGATGCGCCAGGCTTGCTGCCGAGCCATGGTCAGGATGGCGGGCGATCCGCCAGGGCCGGCCCGGGTGGCGACGCACCTGTGCCGCAGGGGCCACGGACCTGCGAGATCTATATCCGCGATCTGGATCTGGAGAGCATCAGGGTGAAAGGGCGGGACTTTCGGTAGGCGAGTGCAAGCTCTGCAGACCCGCGAATCGTTCAAGAAAATCACCTCAGTTAAGGTGCTCACATTCGACGACTTCTGGTCCTGGGAACTGGAGCCGTTGCAGATAGCCCTGCAAATCGTCGGAGCGATGGAAGATTTGCAAGGAGGATGCGCGATACCTGATGATGATCAGGACGCCAAGACTTTTTCTTGATCGACTGTCCAAAAATCTGAATCAACGAGACATAGGCCATATGCGCTTTGTAGAGAATCGTCGCCAAACCCATGCGTTTGATGTAAGGCAAATTCGAGGCGGGTTCGTCAATTGGTTTCGTTTTGAGGGGCACCATGGCTTGGATATATGCGAAGTTCAATATCGAAGAAGTCATTTACACTGTATCCAATGGCGATCCACCAGTGGTTGATAAAAGCAAACAGCATTTCTTGGATAAAGAATGGTCTGTTGGTATATCCTACTCGGCTGCAGGTATAGGACGCAATGACATTATTCATGGGGCGATAGTTGCGGAGCCTGGGAGGCCACAAAACAATGGTCTTATCTGGTCAGCCTCTATAAAGTCAGAGACTGTCGTTGATTACTATATATATTACGCCACATATGTAGGTGCCACGAAGGATAGGCCCTTTGATTATGGCTCCGAACCAATGATTCCTCGTGCCGTTCAGCAAGCTTACTATTATCCCCCGGGAACGGCACCATTAACCTGGACCTTTGCAGATTATAGTTGGGTCGAACTATGGGTCCCATCGACCCTGTTTACTGAAGATGCCGATACAGTCAACTTCAACAGCCTGACTTCAGAGCAGCAAGACGCTGTCAATGATAGTGCGGGTCTCTATGCTGCTTTGGACGGAAATGACGTCGTTGCACTGCCCAATGCAGCTGCCCTGCCTGGCACATCCGTTGCCTGGGACGCGACCCAGATCTTCAGCGCGGGAGCCGGCGATGACCGGATTGCGGGTGGTGCGCTCGCTGACCTCATCAGAGGGAACTCGGGCAATGACCTGCTTCACGGAAATGGCGCCAATGACAAGCTCTGGGGTGAGGGCGGCATTGATACGATCCATGGTGGAGCGGGCAACGACTCCTTGTTCGGCGGTGCAGACGGAGACCTCCTTTTGGGAGGGATCGGGAATGATTACCTGACTGCTGGGGATGGCGACGACCAAGTCGTGGGTGACTCGGGCAATGACCGGCTCCTCGGAGAAGCGGGCGTTGACAGATTGATCGGGGGAAAGGGCCGAGATGTGCTGAACGGCGGCGTCGGCAATGACTCCCTGATAGGAGGTGCAGATGTTGATACCTTCGTCTTCCAATCGACCGCATTTGAAAACAACTGGAGCCGTTTCAACCAGTCCCGCAATCTCGTGTTTACCCCAGAAACAGGAGGGAAGGTCACCAACAGGGATGGAGATGGCCGAGTCGTCCTTTCTTCCGGGAGCGAGGGATTAGACCTGATCCAGGATGGTGAAGTGGCCCAGTTCCAGAACGGAAAGCAGGACCTCAGCGCCATCAGGTTCGTCATCAATCGCACTTCAGACGGCCATGCGACGGGCAAGGTTTTCGAGAACGGGATCGAAGTCACCAAGCTGACCAACGGCATCGACGGCCCCGCCCAGGGATTGCATCAGCCGCTGGACGATATTCTCTGGGATACGCTTACACCAATTGGAACCGGATCATATAGCGGTCATTATCGCTCCGATCGCAAACTCGGCGAGCGGATAGAACTCAGTGGATGGACGAAAGGACAAGGGCTCCTCATTCATGACGGCGTTGAACGAACGAACGTCCAGATCCACAGCGGACAGTATAATGGCAATTCCGAAGGCTGTTTTATCGTGAGCCGGGAATTCAGAAAGGCTTTCTTTGACCATGTCAGGGACTCGGTCGAGGGCAATGGCGATCTCGTCTATAAGGGAGGCTATTTCTTTCCAGTCGTCCCTGTCGTCGTTCAGGTGACTGGCGAGGTCAAACAGACGAAGATCCAAGGGATCGATGATGTGGTGACAAGGCCTCGACCTGGTGCCGGCCCTGCTGAGGCTACTGTAGGCTTTGATGTGATGGACGTTTTCGGCGGCAAGAAGCTCGATCACTTCAGAAAGAGCATCGATGTGTTCTTCACCGCCACGGCTGATAGAAAGGACTGGAAGCTGCCCGCAAATCTCGTTGGTTCGGAGCCGGCAACGGGAGGCTCGGGTCACGGGCGGATCTGGCGAGAGGATACCGATGGAGGCGCCGCCGTCTATGGCATCCGGATCGGGGTCAGCGGCGAGACCATGAGATCCCATGTCACCTTCGACATCCCGATCGGAGCCAAGTCCCCCGCCAGGATCGACTTCAAGATCGTCGATCTGGACCTTTGGACGCTAAGCAGCAAAGGGTGGGGGCTCTACAGCGTCTCGAAGGAGGTAAAGGGCAAAGACGGGAAAGTGAGGCCTGAGAAAGACACCGACGGGGCCCATGGCGCGGAAAAACTCCTCCTCGTGGGTTTGTCAAACGACCAACTGACCTCGTCCGTCACAATGAAGGCGCCGAAGTTGCCCGCATTGGCGGCCGAGCCGGATGACGCCGCGGCTTTCGCGTCGGTCAGCACATTCGCAGACGACTTCCTGGTTTAGGTTGGAAGATTGCGCGGAAACGCAAGCCGGAAAACTCCAGCATCCGGCGATCCAAGGTTGGGGAGCGGCGCACAAGGCCGGAAGCTCCGGCTTCACATGGTCCAAATTTGGTAGGCAGGGCAACACCAACAGGGCTCCGGTCGCCACTGGATGAAAGTTCAGCGGCTGGTCAAGGCCTCGACCGGCAGAAAGCACGCTGCGTCCGGCTCCGCCGGGGACTCCGGCGCATAGCGCGGGTCGCGCAGCCATTTGAAGATCAGGTTGGCGTTCATCGCATAGCGCTGCGCCACACGCTCAACCGACACACCAGGTGCCGTCGCCCGCAAACAGATCGCCCGCCTCTCGTTCTCCGTCCAAAGCCGCTTCGTCCGACGCGCCACGCCATCACCATAGTGTCCACTATCGATGGTGGACACTATCCGGCTCTCTCAGACCGAGGCAGAGCAGTCAGGCCGGACGGTTACTTTGGTTCATCTTCGCGCGAAGGAGAACGCGTTGGCGCAATTTTATCTGCGTTTTGAGTCAAGGGATCGATTGGATCACCCCCCCACTCCTTCAACTCTTCTTCAGTCATGGGTTCCAGCAAGTCCGGCACGTAGCTGGCCAGTCCCTTAAGGCTTCCGATGCGCACAGGCTTTTTCACTCTTGGCATTCTGACGACGCCTTCGCTTAACTGTCCGTCCTGCATCTGAAGTCCGGCCGATGGAAAAACTGGGCCGGACACGCTGAAAGGGATTTCACCACATGGGGGACTTCAGGTCCACCGGAGGATTGTCGGGAGAACTATCTCCCCCCTTAAGCATGACCACAAAACTTAATCGCAGGAGATTTCAAAAAACGTCGGTAAAAGATTTCATCACCAATACTTGCGCGGTATGTGATCGAACTGTGAGATGGCTGGAGGTAGTCCTTGTGCTCGACAAGCTGAAGTCAATGTTGCGGTCGGACGACCTGCTTCCAACGCTGACGGTTTTTCCGGAGATAGACCAGGAGAAGATCCGCAAGGAGCTTAAGCTAGACGAAGAAGGGGAGCAGCGCGGCAGCAAGCAGCAGCCCGCTCCTGGGTCGACGACCCATGACGCCGTCGAGGCACGGATCATCAATCGGATCAACGATGTCCGCAACAAGGGCCTCGAGAATTACGAGAACAATCGACAGGTTTACAACGAGCGCCTGTCCCGTGCGGGGACGATGCGAAAGGAAGTCGAAATCGTCGCGCAGAATGCCAGCGGCGACTACCTGACTGCTGTGCGCGGCTGGAAGGCTCAGATGACCTCTGTGACGGAGCGTCTCTTCGAGACCTTCCAGCATCGCAAGGAGTTCCGGGAGCAGCACCGCCTCCGCCGCCCTGCCAAGCACTTTGAGGGCTGGGGAAGGTTCGCCGCGATTGTCATCATCTTCATCGGTATCGAGACCGCATTGAATGCCTTCATGTTCTCGCGTGGGAACGAACAGGGCTTGGCGGGCGGAGGGATGACAGCCTTTGTCTTTTCCCTTGTGAACGTGGTCATGAGCATTCTTCTTGGTGTCTATGCCTGCGGCATGAACCATACCAGGATCGTTCGTAAGTTCTTCGGCCTCTGCTGCCTGGTAGTCTGGATCCTCCTGGCCCTGGCGGTCAACCTCACCGTCGCCCACTTCCGCGACCTAATCGATGCGCAAGTAAACTGGTCCGATGCCATCCAGCAGGCTGTGCCAGCCCTTCGTGCGAACCCGTTCGGTCTCACCAGCATGGACAGCTGGTTCCTGTTTGCGCTCGGCTCCCTGATCTCCATCTTCGCCTTTATCAAGGGCTGGCACGCCTTTGATCCCTTCCCTGGATACAGCAAGGTCGAGCGTGATCTGGCCCATGCACGCGCGGATCACAACGGCCACTTCGAGGATGCTATCACAGAGCTCACGGACAAGCGTGATCTGGCCATTGACGAATTGCGGGATGCTGATCAGCAAGTCCGGGACGGGATCTCCCAGGCTATTGATGCGCTCTACGGGCACTCGACTCTGAACGCACACCTCGAGGGTTTCCTGGATCAATGCGACACCAAGGTCGCCTACCTGCTTGCCGTGTATCGCGACGCCAACATCGCCGCACGCAGTGAACCGGCACCGCCGAGCTTCTCTATCGGTCACACGTTCCCCGTTTTCAGGACAACCGTCACAGCCGACGAGGGCAGGAAGAAGACAGCTGAAGAGGAAGCGCAGAAGATCACGCAAGCCGTGGAGTTTGCCATCAAGCAGATATTCGAGAGCTTCAGGTCTGCAGTTGTCGAATTCCAGCTGCCTGAGGAAATTCAGCGCGGCGCAGGCCCGTCGAGCGCCCCGATGCCTTCCAAGCTTGATGGCGTAGGAGAGCCGGTCTGATGTCCCGGGCCAGAGGCAGGGGCAAGGGGCGCGGGTCCTCGAGCAGGAGCTCCCGTCGTGGCCGAGGTAGTGCCGAACGCGGCGTGGGCACCCCGGTGCTTATCATCGGCGCCGTTGCGGTCATGGCGGCACTCGGAGGTGGTTTTTGGTGGGCAGGCCAGCAGACAGCCCAGGCTGCCGTTGATGAGAATACGCTTTGTCCTGTCGCCACGGGACCGGTTGCCATGACCTCCATCCTTTTGGACCTGACTGATCCTCTATCTCCCGCGCAACACTCCCAGCTGATGGCGTGGCTCGACGAGGAAATCGACAGAGCACCGAGGGGAGCACAATTCACACTGGGGGTGGTGAGTGAGGACCCGGCAAACTGGGGCGCCACGGAGCCGCTCTGCAAGCCCCAGGATGCCGCGTCTGCAAGCGCGTTGACCCAGAACGTCCGCCTGGTCGGCAACCGTTACCGCGAGCAGTTCCTGGCGCCGTTGAAGGCCAATCTCGAACAGATGGTCAGCGCATCGGGTGCGAACAGTTCGCCGATTATGGAGAGTCTGCAGGCCCTGGTCTCGGCGACGCCTGGCTTCGTGACCTACGAGGGACCGCGCCGGATCGTTCTGGTCACCGACCTCCTCCAGCATAGCGATGTCCTGAGCTTCTATCGCGGCGGTGATTGGGAGAGCTTCAGAAACTCCGCAGATTACGAGCGCGTCGGATCGACCTTAACCAACGCAGAGGTGCAGGTCTATCAGGTGCCGCGCCCGGCCGAGGGCATCAAGGACCCGCACGCAGTCGAGGACTTCTGGCTCCGATATTTCGAAAGACAGGGCGCGCATGCGCCAGGCGTCAAGCGACTGGGAGACCTCTGATGGCTCGAAAAAGCACCAAGCGCATTTACGGGACCACAGGTCATCCTATGCAGGAGGCAGCGCCGCTCGGTATCGCCTTCGTGGTGGGCGTGATTGGCTGCATCGCGCTGAAGTTTCTGCCCCTTCATCCGCTCTTCGGCGCTCTTTTTGCGGGCTTGGTGCTCGTAGGCTATGCCCTCTACACATACAACGCTACATCGTTGCGTCTCGACTCGGAGACGATCGGCGACAACTGCTATTACCTTGGCTTTCTCTTCACCCTGACATCCCTGGCCGTGACGCTCTATTTCGTCGTCGAGGCCCCGTCCGACCGCCGGGCTGACATGATCCCGGAGATCATTGCGGGCTTCGGGGTGGCCCTTTCCTCTACAATCTTTGGCGTGTTCCTGCGCGTGCTGATGATGCAGTTCAAGATCGACATGGATAGCCGGGAGCGCCACGAGCGCCAGGCCTTAAATGACGCGTCCCGCCGGTTTCGGACCGAACTCGGGATGAGCCTGGACCAAGTCAAGACGTTCTCCGTAGAAAGCCTTCAGCAGAATGTTGAGCGGGAACGGCGCATGCGGGAGGCCTTCGACACGCTGCTTTCCGACATGCAGCAGGAACTGCTGAAGTCTGCGCAGGAATTCGGACCCGCATTGCGGGAAAGCGTGCGCCTGCAGACCGAGGCCTCTCTCAATTTGGTGACGAAGGCCGTCAACGACTCCAGCGCGATAGCTGCCGAAGGCATACGGAAAGCGGTTGAGGAGATGACCGCGACAGCAACGGAACTGACTGGTCACAACGTCGAAGCAGCGGAGCGTATCCGGGAGAGCGTGTCCACGATCGTCGCCGCGGCGGAAGCCCTTTCTACGGATGTCGAACGCACCAGTGCGACCCTGACGCGAGCGCAGGAGGTGGTCAGCACCTTCACTGCCTCCTTCGAGCAGGACATTGAGGCTGGCACCAGGACGATGGCCGGTGCCTTGCAAAATGCCGGCAAGACCATCGAGGAAGGTGCACAGTCGTTCGGCGAGGTCACCGCGCGGTCAGGCGAAGCGATCCAGACAGGCGCGGATCGGATCTCGGAGAACCTGGATACGTCCGCGACCAAGCTTGGCGAAGCCGGCGAACGGCTTGCCGGCCGCCTGGATGCAGTAAGCCCCATGCCCGGCATAGTCGTGCCGGGTCCCGGAGCAAACACGGATCGGGATGAGAATGCGGCAACCCCGGAAAGAACTCCGGACACATCTGAAAACAAGTCTTGGGGATGGAGGCGGAAAACCTGAGCCATGCTGTATCTGGCCCATTTTCCCAAGTTTCTGATCGGTAGGTATCGGTTTCTGATACAGAGGTCTCAGCGATGTTGAAGCCTGGCCTCGGCTCGAGCCGCGACTACAAGAGGGGCGCCGTTATGGGACTGACGGTGGCCGAGGCGTTCATCCTTCTATCCTTCATCCTGCTTCTGCTCTTCACCTGGTGGCAGATTGATACCGAGAAGCGCAGCCTGCGCTTGGCGGACAGCCTCGGAGAGATGTCCGATGCTGATAAGGCCAGCATTATTGCAGGCCTGAGCGATGGAACCTTCGCGATGGCCCGGGCACTGCGAGCAGCGGGGCTCGGAGCGCAGGATCAGGCCGCCATCGAGGATACGGAACGATACAGCCGGTTCATGCGTGAAGAGGACCTCAAGCGCCTGATGAGCGGCGCCGTGGAGCTGGAGCCGGGAACCCGGCTGAAGCTCTCCGAAGTCGTTGAGGTAACCCCTGAGATGCGTTTGCGCGCCACACTGGAAGATCTTCTTCGCCCCAGTGATGCGGTGAGCCAAGCCAGCGAACGCTTGGCACAGGCGGCCGCTGCAGAGGAAGGCCTCATCGGTATGCTGGAGCGCGAACTTGGCGATAAGATTCGTGCCGCCGGAGGGGAGATCACCAGCGACGGGACGATTATTCTGCCTCAGAACATCCTCTTCGATGTAGGCGAGGACCGCATCCGCGATCCCAAGATGTTGCGCCAGTTCTGCGCCCCTTGGGTTCGGACGCTTCAATCATCGGGTCTCGACATTTCTGATCTGAAGATTGAAGGCCATGCCTCTTCAGAGGGGCAGCCCGGCCAGTCTCCGGAGGCTGCCTACCTTTACAACCTCGGCCTGTCTCAGCGGCGGGCACAGAATGCTTTGGAAGTCTGCCTTAGCGGCCTGGAGAGCAGATCCTTGCTGGACTGGGCCCGTGGGAGGCTATCTTCGACGGGATACTCATCTGCGAGGCTCGTGGCGAACGAAGATGGGAGCGAGAACAGGGAGGGTTCCCGGCGGGTCGAGTTTTCTATGGCATTGAACCGGGAGAAGTTGCTCGACGATATTCGCGAGGATCTAAAGGGAGAGATGGAACCTGGCCGATCCCAGTCAGGCATGGTGAGGCCCGGTGCCCCCGCTAGTCAGGCAGGCGCAGAGTCGAAGCTGGCCAATCCCGAAGATGATCCCGTGCCCCCCGAGCAAGGCACCCGAGGAGTGCCACGCATCATTGACGGAGATACACTCGTAATTGGCGAACGGCACTGGCGTATCAGTGGCATCGACGCCCCGGAAGCGGCACAGACTTGCCAAACTCGGGATGGGTCTTCGTTTGCCTGCGGTTCGACTGCCACGGAGATGATGGTTCGCCTGATTGGAGATGCAGAGATATGGTGTGAGGAGATCGAGAAGGATCGCTACAGCCGGTCAGTAGGGACCTGCTATGCAGGGGATATTGATCTCGGCCGGGAGATGGTCAAAGTTGGCATGGCACGCGCTTACCTTCAATATTCTGATGCCTACCAGGTAGAAGAACAGGTGGCAAAGACTGAGCGCCGCGGGCTATGGGCGGGAGCTTTCCAAGATCCTGCTGAATATCGGCGTGAAAACTAATGTGCAGTGCTGGCGTCAGATGCGCCAAGGCCCTCGGTGTGCGCGGCGTAAGCTGATGGCATCTTTGACCTTGACGGTTCTGAAATCGCGGAAGGCCTGCACCGGATCGAGTCGAGATCCGCAGCATGGGGTCCGTCCAGCGACTCTCGGTTTGCTAGGGAGCATTTCTTCATGCGGCAATACGCCGGCCATGGTGGTTGTCGCCCAACACAAACTGGTAAAACTCTCCGACTGCATCCCGGTCTGCGGAAATCGAGACCGTGCGCGCATTTGCGTCATGATGCCTGCCCAGGTGAATTGAATTGCCCGAAGCTGAAGAAAGCGGCATCCTGCAGGCATCGCCGACGCTCTTGTTTCTCCGTTTCCCACACATTCCTTAGAGCCTTTTTTTCACAAGGATCATCGGCCATGACGAGGATCTGGTGTCTTTGCACCTTGGCCGCCTTGCCCGTTCCAGCGGTAGGACAGGAACCGGCAACCAGAACTATCATCGAAGAACTTGTCGCTGCGCAGAACCCATGCGCCGGACTCTCGACGGAAATACTTGGACAACCTGTGGGGATCGACCGGCTTGACGAGGTCGTTCTTCGCGAGGCCGACGCGTCCCTGCGGGGCGACAACATCCTGCTGAGCCTGTCGGGCCGTCTCGGATGCCGAACCTCTGACGCGGGGTTCATCAAGGGTGACGCGTCCGCAACCGTCAGCGCCGACGCGGAGGTCTCACTTGCCGACTGCGAGGCGCCAACTGTCCAGGTGCAGCTCAGCGATTTCGGGGGGAGTTTTGCAGGCTTGCTTGGCGCCCTGGGGCCGGTTCTCGAAGAACAGCTCGCCGAGGCCATGCGGCCGAAGCTGGTGGAAGCCTGTCATGACCTGCGCGCCGAATGAAGGGGCGAAATCATGACCGCTGCGCATTACAGCCGGTTGTGGCTCGCTGTAGGGCTGGTGCTCGTCTTCTACAGCCTCAACAGTTGGATCGCCGGGCAGGGCGGAAAGCCGATCTTCAATATCGAGCTCGTGGACGATCGCCCTGTGGCAAGCGCGCTCATTGCCCTGCCGATCTGCACCTTGCTCCTGACGCTGCTGTGCCGCATCGGGGTCTGCTTCGCCAAGGCATCCCCGAGAGCACGATCCTGGCATGAACGCATGCCGCTCGTGGGGCTGGACGGCGTAAGAACCGGCAGTCCCGAGGGCCGTCTTTATCAGGGATTTTTCCTGCTTATCTTTGTCGGGCTTCCCTCGGCCGCTCTCGTCTACTTTGCCGACAGGGTGCGGAAGGCAAAGGTGTTCGACACGCTGAATGGATGTGACGACATGACACCGTTCGATGCTGTTCCGCTCAGCATGATACTGTCGCGGCCATATTGGGACGACCGCTTCCGACTGGGGAGGAGCCTGGAGGACGCTGTAACATGGTTTCCAATTCTCGAGCCTATCGTCTTGGCAATCCTTGTTGCTCTTGCGCTCGTAAATGTGGTTCGCCTGCTCTACGTGCTATTCGCCGAACCTCGCCACGTTCCCCGTGGCAAGTAGACAACTGCCCGGCCTGCATGGCGCAGAGGGCCTCCCGATTTTGGCACCCTACCCACGCAGCACCTTCAGGAGCCTCTTGAACTCATCGTTGTCATACGCGCCCTTCCAGCGGTTCATGAAGTGCGCGACCACCTGGAGATTGCCCTCGGCATAATGACCGTCGCTGTCGATGCGGTCGAGCGACGGTCGCATTTCGTGGTCGACATCCGGACCATCGAAGCTGAGCGGCAGCCCGGAAAGGGCACATCTGTTGCCCTGCCGGCTCAGCAACTCCCGGAGGTAGGGCGTTCTGAACCTTTCATGATCAGGAGGCGCGGTGTTTCGAACACATGGCAAGGCGGTGGGATGATGCTCTCTGAGAGGCGTGTGAAAGGATTCGCGAAAAGCGACCGACAGGCCTATGGGACCGACCAGCGGGTCGGCACGCGCAGCGGATAAACGGGATGTTTCCAGCGCAAGCATTTGGCAACGATGCAAAGGCATCGTTCTTGCTGAGGTCATCGAGCATGGGGGCGTTATAGCGGGTAGGAGCACAGACGCAACCTTGGCGGGTTTGCCTGTCTGCTGGCTGAAGCAGGGGGCAGCACCGGTAAAGGTGAACTCCCCGTCCTGATAGCCGTTGTCCCGCTAGACGCGGTTCAAGGAAGTCGCTCCTGTAGAACCCTAATATTACCTGACCAAGGAGAGCAGCATGCCCCCCGCCCTTCATCAGAGCCGTCTTGTCGCCTGTGCCGTCGCAGCGGGCGTCATCCTTTCCGTGACGGGCCCGACCATGGCGCAAGACGGCCCTCCTAATGAAGTCGCGGGCCACGTCACCAATGCCTTCATGCCGGGGTTCCCGGAAGAACATGATGGCCTGGTGCGCTCCTCCATCCAGAGCCGCCCTCAGGAAGGCCGGATCATGGCGACCTATGGCACGCCCGAGGACGACCGGAATGTGCAGGTGCTGCTCTACCCGCTGGATGATCGTGGCATCGAGGGCAATGTCGAACGCGCAGCCTCCTACATGGCAGGCGGAGATATACCTGTCACCCGCGAAACCGTTCAAAGCCCGGGCGGCTCGGAGATGGAATGCATGACGTCCCGCGTGGGCGAGCTTGGCTACACGTTCTGTGTCGCCGAGGTCCACGGACGGGCACTCAATGTGCAGGTGGGCGAGGTTGTGGCCGCGGATGCCAGCGAGTTGCCTGCAGAGGTGGTGCAGCGTTCGCGCGATCTGGCCGGGGACTTTGTTGACTTGATCGAAGCCGCTCCGGACAGCTGACTGGAGCAGCGCGATGCAGCGCCGGCAAGTGCGCGCTGAGATGCGCAACCTGCCGCCATCGACCTTCACATCCTTCATCCACAGGGTGTAAAGCAGGCCGCAGCTTTTTTCCGGAAGGACGGCACCATGACCCGCATCGCGCCCCCGCAGCTTTGCTCGAAGATCATGACGGCAGAGGAGGCCGCGGCTCTGATCGCATCAGGCGATACTGTGGGGATGAGCGGCTTCACGGGATCGGGTTACCCCAAGGCTGTTCCCATGGCCCTGGCCGCACGGATCGAAGCGGAGCATCAGGCAGGCCGACCTTTCCGCACCCGCATCTGGACCGGCGCCTCAACCGGGCCGGAACTGGATGGGGCGCTTGGCAAGGCCGACGGGATCGAGTTCCGCCTGCCCTACAACTCTGACCCCATTGCCCGCGAGAAGATCAACCGCGGCGAGATGGATTATTTCGACATGCATCTCAGCCAGGTGGCTCCCATGGCCTGGCAGGGCTTCCTTGGCCCGCTGGATGTGGCGGTGATCGAGGTGACCGGCATCCGTCAGGACGGGTCGCTGATCCCCTCCTCGTCGGTCGGCAACAACAAGACATGGCTTGATCGCGCCGAGAAGGTGATCCTCGAGGTCAACAGCTGGCAGAACCCGGCTTTGGAGGGGATGCATGACATCTACTACGGCACGCGCCTGCCGCCGGACCGGGTGCCGATCCCGCTGACGCGGGCCGACGACCGGATCGGCGAGCCTTGGCTGCGCTGCGACCCCGAGAAGATCGTGGCCATCGTCGAAACCGATGCCCCCGACCGCAACCTGCCCTTCACCCCGCCGGACGAGGCTGCCCGCGCCATTGCCGGGCACCTGATGGAATTCTTCCGCCACGAGGTTGCCAAGGGCCGCCTGCCCGCCTCGCTGCTGCCAATCCAGTCCGGCGTGGGCAACATCGCCAATGCGGTGCTGACAGGCCTCGTCGACAGCCCCTTCGACAACATGACTGCCTTTACCGAAGTGATCCAGGACGGGATGCTGGATCTGCTGGACGCGGGCAAGCTGCGGATGGCCTCGGCCACCTCCTTCTCGCTGTCACCCGAGGCGGCTGCGCGGGTCAATGCAGATATGGGCCGCTATCGCGACCGTATGATCCTTCGTCCGCAGGAAATCAGCAACCATCCGGAACTGATCCGCCGCCTTGGCTGCCTTGCCATGAACGGGCTGATCGAGGCCGACATCTATGGCAACGTGAACTCGACCCACATCATGGGCTCGCGCATCCAGAACGGGATCGGCGGCTCGGGAGATTTCGCCCGCAACGCCTATGTCTCGATCTTCATGACGCCGTCGACGGCAAAAGGCGGGCGCATCTCGGCCATCGTGCCACAGGCGTCCCATGTCGATCACATCACCCAGGACGTCCAGGTGATTGTGACCGAGCAGGGTCTGGCCGACCTTCGTGGCCTATCGCCGAAACAGCGCGCCTCTGTCATCATCGAGAACTGCGCCCATCCTGACTACCGTCCGCACCTGGCCGACTACTTCCGCCGCGCCTGCCAGGGCTCCTACGGCCTGCAGTCGCCGTCGTTGCTGAACGAGGCGCTGAGCTGGCACCAGCGCTTTATCGACACAGGGTCGATGCGACCCTAGCTATTCAACGCAAGAGCTCTTGACCGGAGTTGTTCACGATCGATGCTCACTTGTCATGCAACTCGACGCGTTTCTCGCGTTTCTTCGTGGAAGACCCGTAAAAGGCGACCCATGCTCTCGGACATAACCATGAGCCCGTTGGTTGCTAGCTTGTTCGCAGTCGATTTACGAACCTTGAAGATGTATCTGGCCCAGCCTGCAGCGTCATAGAGCCGCTTCAGCTTGACCTGGCGGGCGGCCGCCCTGCCATGGATTTTTCCGGCAGCTTGGCAGAGGGCCAGCTTGAGGGCCTTCAATGCAGTCTCGTCCAATCCGGCGCCTCGAAGGACACCGTGCAGGTGAAGACGACCTTCAGGAGAAATCTCGAACAGGAAGGCATATTCAAGCCCCGACAACCCTGCCTCCTTCAGAGCTTTGTTTAGCTGGTTCTGAAACAGCCGCCTTACTTGGGTCTTGCGCGACCGGGACATGTAGTTGTGCTCCCGAGAAGCGCTGAGATTGAGAGTGACTGCAATGCCACCATCACCTTGACACCTTTCAGCCGCCAGCAGGAACTTCTCTGTTTCGCCGAGCCGCCGCCACGCGACCGGCCTGACGACAATGTTCGCCGGCTTCTTGCGCCTGATCTGAGCGGACACGGATTGCGTTGGGAGGAGCGAAGGCGCGGCCCGACGTTTTCTTCGTTCTGTTGTCTTCCCTGCAGAGGCTTCTTCAGAGGGAGAGAGGAGGTTCCATGACGGAAAGCCGGATGGGGCTTTGTGGGAACTGGACAGGTGTTCTTTCTCAGAAGGATCATCCTTGAAGGTCACCACTGAAGGTCACCACTGGACAACCGGAACTGAGAGCGTGCCGAAATCCCTGTGCTCGCTGGCTGCCGGCCGCATTTCGTCCCTCTTCCATGAATGCAGATCTGTCGTCTCGGTTGGGCGCAGATTTGCTCCGTGACACAGACAAGTAAAACGCAAGTCGAGGCTCTATTGTGCTGCCAATCCCGGCGTCGGCTATATGTTCAGCGTTGTCGCTGGCGGCTGAAGGACGCGCTTCGCTTCCCTCCTTCGCATGATCGTCTTGGAGATCGAGTTCGGCATCGGTCGCTGGCGTGGTCTGCTTCGAGGCATCGGGATCAGGAAAAGTGGGCATCGGTATGGTCCAACAAAGGGTTTCATACCTAGATTTTAGTCACCGCCCTTCAGACCGTCGCTCAGATATACGAAGAAGAACAATAATGGTAGATTATCTACCGACTGCCGCGTTGTGTCTTAACCATGGTTCGAGTGCATCGATCATCTCCTGGCTGACCTTCCATCCTCGTGAAAGAGCGCTTCCAAGCGACACATTGAGACGCGAAAAGCCAAGCTCCGCCATCACATGCCCCATCTTCAGCCCACGCGCCGACATAATGCGTTGCACCTCGGCAAGTGTCGCAGGCGTAAGGCGCCGATCAACATGGATCGGCGCGCTGCTCGGACTTATGAACCCCGCGTTAGGACTCGGCGCCGAGCAACCTATCTGACCTTTGAAGGCGGTCTTCTCTGCCGCGGAAGCTTTCTTCCAGGCAGCCTCGAGAAGCTGGAGCGGGGTTCTCTGAGGCTTGATCCCTGCCAGATCGAGCGCCTTTGCGGTTGATGGTATCTTGCCGCTCTGCAGGTCGGCATGAATATCCGGTCGTTCGCGAGCGAGGCGATCCAGATAGTATTGGTTGTTACGGGACTGTCGCTGACTGGTCTTCACTGCTTCACCCGATAGATTATCTACTCACTCTGCCTACGACAGATATTGTCAGTCAGGCAAGCGAGATAGGTGCCGCATGGAACTGATACCGAGCAACTGGAGGACGACTGCGCGAACGACGTAGACAAGTGCGTCAAGCAGGGCACCCTGCCCTCCAGCAGTCAATCTCAATTACGATGGCCCCCCGGCTGCTCGATCCTGTCTTGGGTGGTTGTGCCGTGCCGAAGCGGATCTATCACCTTTCCAGCCGTAATTTCGGTTCTCCCAGCAAGGCGTCCACCGCTCCCTCTTGCCACCTGAGCCTGGCTACGCAACAGCCGCTTTCCACAATGTTTTGAGGCGATGCCCATACGAACGGGTGCGGCAATTAGTGATGAACCGGTGAATCGCGGACGATCAACTGCGCGAAATTTCGATCTCCGGTATCTCTGCCATCTTGACCTCGAACTCGCGGCTTGGTGGCATATTAATTTTAGTATTTGCAGGTTCAGTGTTGCGTTCTGTTGCGCGAGGCCTTCTAACCTTTGAAAACACAGGAAAAAATGCTCGGTTTCTGCAACAGAGTGATGCATCGTGGACTGGAATGCGCAACGTTCTGGCCGTAAATGTGAAGTCTTTGTTGCATTTCTTGCAACACTCCGCCTGCAAACGTTGCATTATCCGACCGGTCTGTTGCGTAGCTGTTGCATGATAATCGGCATGTGCAGTTGATAGGATGAGCACTCATCAGAACCGCATACTCCTGACAGTGGAGGATGTAAGCCCCAGATTGCTCAGGGGTCCCGACGCACTCCCATCTATCTCACCGATTTCTTCTAGGACTTCGCCTCTTCCCGTCGCCGTGGCGCCTGTTCCCAAGCGCACTGATGATCATGGCCAGCTAGATTCGTCTTATCAGCAACAAGAGAGACGATCATGCCTAACCCTCACGAAAATAGCCCTGCCGCCGTGTTCATTCGTCGCCAGACTGAACTTCTTGCTCACCGGAAGACCCAAAGAGAAATTGCTCACGAGGCTGGGTTCGTAAATCCAAACCTGATTTCCATGTTCAAGACCGGCGCATCAAAGGTGCCGCTCGACCGCGTGCCGAGCCTGGCCCGTGCCCTGGAGATCGATCCAGCCTACCTGATGCAACTTGCCTTGGAACAGGCGGTGGGAAAGACGGCCTCCGTTGCATTGCTTGAGGTCTTTGGGCCTATGACCACCGTCAACGAAAAGGCGTGGCTTGAAGAAATCCGTGATGCCTCCGGCCAGACCGATCCGAAGTTGACAGCCCGGTCGCGGACCGTGCTGCGATCCCTCTTCGGTCGTTAACCGACGAGAGCGGCGGATAGAGCGCGTCCGCTTCGTTCCAGAAGGGAACCCTGACCGACATAGGTCTGCCTGGGTTCCCCAAAGCAGGGGCAGAACCCGGGGCTTCACCTTCGTTGATCACCCCGCGGTAGCGGGACTGATCGAAAGGCACCCATTCCTCATGCTGCCATCGGCCAGTGTCTCTCCCAGTCAAAGATCATAGTGCACCCAGCAATAAGTGTTGCTTCGTGCTCCAAGATCTCAGACAGGCGCCACCGCGTTGTCTGGCCACCCAGCTTCACCGGACGCGGAAACTGATCAAGCCTCACCCAGCGCCATATTGAATCTACAGACACACCGTAGCGATCGCCAACTTGCTTGACAGAGAGAAAAAGCTGCTCAGGGTTCGCCTGCTTGTCCACGTTCGGGTTCCTTCACCAAAAAGACCTTCATGGTCGATACTATGGTTATAGGGTTTCCTGGATCAGACAGTCGCTTGGATAAACGCAGAAACTTCCGACCAAAGAAGTCTCTCCTCCTCAATTCCTACTTACGACGGGATGTTGGTTTGCATGTTGGCAGCAGAATAACATCCTGAAAAAATGCAATTCAAACAAATAGTTATAGGTGAATATGGCGGACAGTGAGGGATTCGAACCCTCGAGACGGTTCCCCGCCTACACACTTTCCAGGCGTGCGCCTTCGACCACTCGGCCAACTGTCCGTGGGCGCGGTCTAACCGCTGTCCGCGCGCTGTGCAAGTCAGAGCTTTGAAATACGCTGCTGAAGTTCGGCAAGTTGGCGCCGGATTTCGGCCATGTCCTCGGTGCCTTCGTCAGGGGCAGCGGCGGGGCGTCGCTTGGGATCCGTCTTGCGCGCCGGCGTGCCTTCGGGTGATGCGGCGCTGTCCTCCAGTTCCTCGGGTTCGGGGCCGGATGTGCCGGTCCAGCCGCCCAGCATCGCCTTGAGAAAGGCCTGCTGCTGGCGGTGCATGGCGTCAAAGCCGGGGACGCGGGTCATGGGGTTGGGCATGACGGCCATGTTCTCCATCAGCTTCGACTGGCTTTCGCGCAGCATCTCGAAGCTGGCGGCCAGGAACTGCGGGACTACCGAATGGGCGCTTGTGGCATAGCTGCGCACCAGGTCGGTCAGGACGTCGATGGGCAGGACGTTTTCGCCCCGGCCCTCGTGTTCGGCGATGATCTGCAGAAGGTATTGCCGCGTCAGGTCATCGCCCGACTTCAGGTCGACGATCTTGACCTCTCGCCCGTCGCGGATAAAGGAGGCGATATCCTCGAGCGTGACGTAATCGCTTGTTTCCGTGTTATAAAGACGCCGGCTGGCATAGCGTTTGATCAGAAGCGGCGTAGAGGCTGCGGCCATGACGGACCCCGGGCTTTCGGTTTCCGTCATGATGGGTGCTGCAACCGCAAAAGGCAAAGCAATTTTCTGCACCTGCCAAGGACATGGCGCGCAGACATGAAAAAAGGGGCCGTGGCCCCTTTTCTCGATCCGGTCCGAAAGCGCGATTACTTCGCGGCGACGGTGGTCGCGGCGGCGGCTTTCTTCACGGCAGCCTGGTTGTCGCGCACGACGGTTTCGGCGACGTTGCGGGCGTCGGCGGCCACGTCCTTGCCAGCGGTCAGCATCAGGTCGACGGTGTCCATCTGGACCTTCTTCGCGACTTCGGCAAAGGCGGCCATATGCTCGGCCGCGACTTCAGCGGAAGCGGAAGCGAAGTCGGTCATCGACTTGGCGTAATCCGAAGGCTCGTGCTTGACGACGGCCAGTTCGCCCATGCGGGCCAGCGTGTCCTTAGCCCACTGGGCCGAGATTTCGGTCGAACGCTCGGCCGCGGTCAGCGCAACGCGGGCCAGCTTTTCGCCCATCATGCCCTGCGACTTGAACGCTTCCTGGAACGACGAGGTGTCGATCGGGAAATTGGCCATCATGTCCTGGAAGGTCTTTGCAAAATCGGGGGTCTTCGCCATTGTCAGTCACTCCTGTCAGCGCGGCGGAAGGGAACCTTTAGTGAAAGAGCTTTCCGCAGCTAGAACCATACTCGTGACTGGAATATGAATGCTGCGGCGCGGCATTTCAAGTATTTTATGCTGCGCCGCAGAAAAACCGCGCGCCCAATGGCTTAATTCCGCCAAGCCCTTGATTAGCCGCTTTTCACGCCGCCCTTTCGTGGACATAGGTTCCGGGCGCAGGCCCCAGGCCATCGCCGGGGCTGCGCGCCGGGACCATCCTCCCTGCCCTTTCCGCCAGCCAATCGGCCCAATGGGTCCACCATGTTCCGGGGGCGAAGCTGGCTGATTCCTTCCAGGCCTGGTATCCGCCGCCGAAATCGCTGCTGCCGATGTAATGGCCGTATTTCTTCTTGGTCGGCGGATTGACGATGCCCGCGATATGGCCCGATTCGGACAGGATGAACGTCTTGTCCTTGGACCCCATGCCGGCCACCCCGCGCCAGCAGTCCTTCCAGGGCGCGATATGATCGGTTTCGCAGGCGATGGCGCAGACCGGCACGGTCACGTCGGACAGGTGCAGCTTGTGGCCCATCAGGTCGAAACCCTCGGTCGCGAAGGCGTTCTGCTGGCAAAGGCCGCGCAGATACTGCATCGCCATCTTGCCGGGCAGATTGGTGCTGTCGCCGTTCCAGAACAGCAGGTCGAAGGCGGGGGGCTCTTCTCCCATCATGTAGCTGCGGATCGCTGGGCCCCAGACCAGGTCGTTCGGCCGCAGGAAACTCATGGTGCGCGACATCAACTGCGCGCGCAGCAGGCCGTGGCGGCTGACCTCTTCGGCGATGCCGTTGACGAAATCGTCCTGGAGGAAGCTGACGAACTCGCCTTGGTCCGAGAAGTCGGTCAGGGTCGTGAAAAGGGTGGCCGATTTCACGCGATCGTCGCCGCGCTGTTTCAGCAGTGCCAGCGTCAGCGACAGCGTGGTGCCCGCGATGCAATAGCCGACCACGTTCAGGCGGGGCTGCGCAGTCAGGTCGCGGACCTTGTCCATCGCCTCGAGATAGGCTGCGACATACTCCTCCATCCCCACATCGGCATAGGAGGAGTCGGGGTTCTTCCAGCTAACCACGAACAGCGTGTGGCCCTGTTCCAGCAGCCACTTGATGAGGCTGTTCTGCGGCTTGAGGTCAAGGATGTAGAACTTGTTGATCCAGGGCGGAAAGATCAGCAGGGGCGTTTCGAACACCTTGTCGGTGGCGGGCTTGTACTGGATCAGCTCGTAAAGCGGCGTCCGGTCGACGACCACGCCTTCCGACGTGCCGATATTCTCGCCCACCGAGAAAGCCTCGCGGTCCGCCAGCGACACGACGAAGTCGCCGCCATTCCGTTCGACATCGCGGACCAGGTTCTCGAGGCCGCGGACAAGGCTTTCCCCCTCGGTCTGGACGGCGCGTTCAAGGGCGTCGGGGTTCGTGGCCAGGAAGTTCGTGGGCGCCATCATGTCGACCATCTGGTCGGTCAGCCAGGTGATGCGGCGGCGCGCGACGTCGTCGGACAGCTTCAGATTGCCGGCCGCGTCCTTCAGGGCCTTGGCGTTGATCAGATACTGCCGCTTGACGAAGTTGAAATAAGGGTGGCTTTGCCACAGGGGATGGCCGAACCGCTTGTCCGATCCCGCGTCGTCTTCTGCCGGCTGGACCTGGCCCAGGGCGATGGCCCTTTGGGCATCGGCATAGTTCTTCAGGGTCTCGCCCCAGTAGTTCACCTGGTTTTCCAGGACGCGGCCCGGCTGTTCGGACAGCGTCTTGGCCCAGGCACTGGCAGCCGTCAGGAACAGGTCCGGACCGGGTGCCTCAATCCCCGGATTGGACCGTGGCCGGGACGACAGCGCGGCCATCAGACGTTGGCCCAAGACCTCGATCCGTTCGATATTCTCGGCCAGCTTTCGCGCCGTCGCGCCCGAGGAACCCCTGGCCAGCGCCTCGGCCATGGCCTGGGGCGCGCGGCCCCGGTCCGTCGAATCGGGCATCGGCTGGGCGTCCTTTTGCACAGGGGGCGAAGCGACGGCGTCCTGCTCTGCCCCCTGCGTTGCTTCGACCTGCGGCCTGGGGGGCGGGGCGGCCTTTGTTCTTGTTCCGGTGGGCTTCTTGCCTGCAGGCCGGGCTTCCTGATCGCCTGTGCCCGCTTTCCGACCTTTGCTGGCAACGTTCTTGCCGCCAGATCCTGCAGTTCTTGCCATGATCCCGGTTCCCCCCTATTACCCGGACAATGATATGCGCAGGGCGGCAGTTGCGCAAACAGGGGTTTCGGACCCTTCTGCCGCAGCACAGCGTTCGTCGTGACGCAGCAACGAAAGGATGGCCCCCGTGGCGATCAAGGGTATCAAGGGCATCGTGTCTTATGATGCGATGGAGACCATTCGGAACACGAACGAATGGATGGGGGCATCGGCCCGCGCGATCGCGTCCTATCCGATCTTTGCACTGAACCCCCACCCCATCTTCAAGCTGATGAGCGCCTGGGGCCGCGTAACCGAGCGCAGCTATGCCCGCATGGTCATCAAGCCGGATTGGGAAATCCCCCCCATCGCCGGCGACCAGGGGCAGGACCACATTGTCTATGTCGAGCCGGTGATGAAGCGTCCCTTCGGCGACCTGATCCATTTCCGCGTCGCCCGCCGCGCCGCCCAGCCCCGCAAGGTGCTGCTGATCGCGCCCATGTCGGGCCATTACGCCACGCTGATGCGCTCGACCGTGACCTCGCTGCTGCCCGATTGCGAGGTTTACGTCACCGACTGGCACAATGCCCGCGATATCCCCGTCAGCGAGGGCAAGTTCGACATCGAGGATTATACCCAGTATCTTGTGGACTTCATGCGCCACCTGGGTCCCGATACCAACGTGATCGCGGTCTGCCAGCCCGCGCCCCTGGCCCTTGCCGCGACCGCGATCCTGGCCGAGGACGATCCCGCGGCCCAGCCCCGCACCCTGACCCTGATCGGCGGCCCGGTCGATCCCGATGCCGCCGCGACCGAGGTGACCGACTTCGGCAACCGCATGACGATGGGTGAGCTGGAGCATCTTGTGATCCAGTCCGTCGGCTTCAAGTATCGCGGCGCGGGCCGCATGGTCTATCCGGGCCTCGCGCAGCTCAGCTCGTTCATCGCGATGAATGCTGAAACCCATGCCCGCGCCTTCATCGACAAGATCTGGAACGAGGCCCGCGGCACGGCGTCCGAAGGCGACAAGCACTACAAGTTCTACGACGAATACCTGGCCGTGATGGACATGACGGCCGAGTTCTATCTTTCGACCGTGGACCGTATCTTCAAGAAGCTGGAAATCGCCCGGAACGAGTTCGTCGTGAACGGCCGCCGCGTCGACATCGGCAAGATCACCGATGTGGCGATCATGACCGTCGAAGGGGCGAACGATGACATCTCGGCCCCCGGCCAATGCGTCGCGGCCCTGGATCTGTGCACCGGCGTCCCCGCCGAACGCAAGAAAGAGCATCTGGAACCGGGCGCGGGCCATTACGGCATCTTCGCAGGCAAGTCCTGGCGCCTGAACATCCGCCCCCTGGTTCTTGATTTCATCGACGAGAACATCGACCTGCCCGAGGCAGGCCAGCCCCGGAAGCACCGGGTCCGGGGCGGTGTGGCGGCCGATTGCGGCGCGACCGACCCCTTTGCGGACAGCAGCAAGATCGCGATCTGAGAGGATCCCGCAAGGCGGTCAAGATGCGCTGATCCGCCGGGTCAGCGCAAGGTCGCGATCCAGTCGGCAATGGCGGGCACAAGCTGACGCGTCAGGTCGGGCGACAGCGCCTCGCCCGCGATGACGTGGGCGTCGGGGTCGTCGTTGATGCCGGGCGTCTGCTTAAGAACCGTCGCGCCGCCGCCCCAGCCCGACGCAATCCTGGCTGATGCGGAATGGTCCACGATCCGGTCGTCGTCCGACCAGATGAACAGGGCGGGCGCGGTTGCGGCGCCATAGTCGCCGCGCCGCGCCTGACGCAGCAGCGCCCCCACAGCCAGCGTCGCGGAAAGGGGATAGCAGCTTGTCCAGCGGCTGCGATGCAGGTCGTTGCGGGTGGGAAAGCACCGTTCGGGATCACCGGCCATGCCGACGATCTGCCGGGCGAAGGGCAGTTCCAGCAGCCAGCTTTGCCGCGCCCGCAGCCGGAAGTTCGGCGACAGCAGCACCACCCCGCCCATCATCCTGCCCAGTTGCGGATCGCGCGCGGCCAGGGCTGCAAGCGTGCCGCCGGTCGACATCCCCATCACAACCACCCGCCGGCCCATCTGGCGGGCCGCCGCCAGCCCCTGCGCCAGGTCCTGCCACCAATCCTGCGCGCGTGCCGCAGCAAGGGCCGGACCGTCCATCCCGTGCCCTGTCAGCCGGATCGCCAGAAGATTGGCCCCAAGGCGCACGGCCACCTGTTCGGGCAAGGGCCGCAATTCGGCAGGGCTGGCCGAGAAGCCATGGACATAAAGGATTGCGACCTCGGTCGCCTCTCCCTCTTGTCCCGCCCATTGCAGGACCGTGGCACGCTGCCCGTCGATCCCCGCCTCGCGGTCGTCAAGCCAGGCCTGCAGGTCGGCGGGCACGGGCGCTGCTGCCTGGTCCGTCCGCAGCCGGTCCCTGGGCCCGAAGACCCACAACAGCGCAAGCGCCGACAGCAGGCCAAGCGCAAGCCTAGGCCAGAACATCGTCGATCGACGCCGCGATCAACTGCAGGCATTCCGGCGTGGAAAAGCGGTGATCCGCGCCCTTCACCAGCGTCAGCCGGATATCGTCGCCCGTCGCATGATCCAGCAGCCGCACCGCCCAGTCGGCAGGCACGTCCTCGTCTGCAGTCCCCTGCAGCATCCGGACCGGAAACGGCAGCCGCAGGGGTTGGTTCATCACCAGGTGGTCGCGTCCGTCCTCGATCAGGCGGCGGGTGATGACATAGGGCTGGTCGCTATAGTCGCTGGGAAGCTCGACCCGGCCGGCACGCATCAGCGTGTCGCGCTGCGCATCGTTGAAGCCGGCCCAGAAGCCCTGCTGGGTGAAATCCGGCGCGGCCGCGATCGTCACCAGCCCCGCGACCCGCTGCGGCATGGCACGGGCCAGCAGCAGCGCGATCCAGCCGCCCATCGACGATCCGACCAGCACCTGCGGCCCGTCGGTCAGCGCATGGATCACGTCGCGCGCGTCCCCAAGCCAGTCGCCGATGCTGCCTTCCTCGAAACAGCCGCTGCTGTCGCCATGCCCGGAATAATCGAAGCGCAGGAAGGCGCGGTTTCGTTCGCGCGCCCAGTCATGCAGCCAGGCGGCCTTGGTCCCTGTCATGTCGGACTTGAACCCGCCCAGGAAGACCACGCCAGGGCCGCGCCCGTTGCTGCGCTGAAAGGCGATGCGCCGCCCGCCCGGGGTTTCCAGATATTCGCTCATGTCCCACCTGTCGCTGTCGTGCCGCTTATCTTGACAGTTTTCCCGGCGGCGTCCAATGGAGGGCACCGATAACCCGCAACCGGGCGTTCCGTGGGCGCCAAACCGACGAGGAGGACAGATCATGTCCCAGATTTCCCTCACCTTCCCCGATGGCAATTCGCGCGACTATCCCGCAGGCGTCACCGCGGCGCAGGTCGCGGAAAGCATCGCGCCCAGCCTGGCCAAGCGCGCGATCTCGGCCAGCCTTGACGGGCGGCATATCGACCTGCAATGGCCGATCAACGACAGCGGCGCGATCAGCATCAACACGATGAAGGACGACGCCCCCGCGCTTGAACTGATCCGCCACGACTTCGCCCATGTCATGGCGCGCGCCGTTCAGGCCATCTGGCCCGACGTCAAGGTCACCATCGGCCCGGTGCGCGACTATGGCTGGTTCTACGATTTCGACCGCGCCGATCCCTTCACGCCCGAGGATCTGGGCCGGATCGAGACGAAGATGAAAGAGATCATCAACGCCCGCGATCCCGTCCGCACCGAGGTCTGGGACCGCGACCGCGCCATCGCCTATTACAAGGATCGGGACGAGCCGTTCAAAGTCGAGCTGATCGACCGCATCCCCGAGGGCGAGGATCTGCGGATGTATTGGCATGGCGACTGGCAGGATCTGTGCCGCGGCCCGCACCTGCAGAACACGGGCCAGCTTCCCGCCGACGCCTTCAAGCTGACCCATATCGCGGGCGCATATTGGCTGGGCGACAGCAGCCGGCCGATGCTGCAGCGCATCTATGGCGTGGCCTTCCGCAACCGCGACGACCTCAAGGCGCACATGACCATGCTGGAGGAGGCCGCCAAGCGCGACCACCGCAAGCTGGGCCGCGAGATGGACCTGTTCCACATGCAGGAAGAAGCGCCTGGCCAGGTCTTCTGGCACCCGAACGGCTGGAACATCTATGTCGCGCTGCAGGACTACATGCGTCGCAAGCAGCGCGCAGACGGCTATGTCGAGGTGAACACCCCGCAGGTCGTCAGCCGCAAGCTGTGGGAAGAATCCGGCCACTGGGACAACTACCAGGAAAACATGTTCATCGTCGAAGTGGACGAGGAACATGCCAAGACCAAGACAGTCAACGCGCTGAAGCCGATGAACTGCCCCGGCCATGTGCAGGTCTTCAACCACGGCCTGAAATCCTATCGCGACCTGCCGCTGCGCATGGCGGAATTCGGATCCTGCAACCGCTACGAACCCTCGGGGGCGCTGCACGGGATCATGCGCGTGCGCGGATTTACCCAGGACGACGCGCATATCTTCTGCACCGAGGACCAGATCGAGGCGGAGACGAAGAAGTTCATCGAGTTCCTGGCAGGCGTCTATTCCGACCTGGGCTTCACCGACTGGCGCATCAAGCTGTCCACCCGCCCCGAAAAGCGCATCGGCAGCGACGAAAGCTGGGACCGGGTCGAGGCCGCGCTTGGCAATGCCTGCCAGGCTGCCGGATACAACTATGAACTGTTCCCCGGCGAGGGCGCCTTTTATGGCCCCAAGCTGGAGTTTGTCCTGCGCGACGCCATCGGCCGCGACTGGCAATGCGGCACGCTGCAGGTGGACCCTAACCTGCCTGAACGGCTGGACGCGGATTATGTGGGGGCCGACGGTGCCAAGCACCGCCCGATCATGCTGCACCGCGCCGTGCTGGGCAGCTTCGAACGCTTCATCGGCATCCTGATCGAGAACAGCGCGGGCAAGCTGCCCTTCTGGCTGGCGCCGCGCCAGGTCGTCGTGGCGTCCATCGTATCGGACGCCGATGCCTATGTGGCCGAGATCGTAGCGACCCTGCGCGCGACAGGGATCCGGGCCGAGGCAGACACGCGGAATGAGAAGATCAACTACAAGGTCCGCGAACATTCCGTCGGAAAGGTCCCGGCGATTCTTGCCATCGGCATGAAAGAGGTAGAGGATAGGACCGTATCGGTTCGGAGGCTCGACCAGCAGGGCTCACGCCTGTTACCGCTAGCCGATGCCGTAGCCATGCTGAAAGACGAAGCGACACCGCCCGATCTGCGGTGAATCCGGAACGGAGTGGTCCATATCGCGTGCAGGCCCCGGGCCTGTGCGCGTTTCATGCTTGCGTTTTTTAACGATTCGTCCATCCTCTCACTTGCGTGAGCGAAGCCTTTCTACCGCCTCCCTTTTACGGGCAGCCGGAATACCGAAAGCGGGCTGCACGGCCTGGCGCAATCCTGCGTCGGGATGACTTGAAGGAGAGGACGGTTATGGCGACCGGAACGGTTAAATGGTTCAACGCCACCAAGGGCTATGGCTTCATTGCCCCCGATGACGGCGGAAAGGACATCTTTGTCCATATTTCGGCCGTCGAACGCGCCGGGCTGACGGGACTGAAGGACAACCAGAAGATCGCATATGAACTGCAGTCGGGCCGCGATGGCCGCGCCTCGGCCAGCGATCTGAAGCTGCTCTGATACAGCTTCGACAAGGTTGCGAAACGGCCCGTTCGCGGGCCGTTTTCATTTTTCGACCGAAAGGACCGCCCATGATCCCGCTGGACATCTTCGCGGATCCCGTCTGCCCCTGGTGCCTGATCGGCAAGCTGGAACTGGACCGCGCGCTTGAAAGCCGCCCGCTGCACCCGTTCCAGATCGCCTGGCACCCCTTCCGCCTGAACCCCCATATGCCCCGGGGCGGCATGGACCGGATCGAGTACCTGCACGCGAAACTTGGCCCGCGCGCCCAGGAAGCGTCGCGGGCTGTGGCGGAACGGGCGGCAGCCCTTGGACTGAACCTGAACCCCTCGCCCCGCGAACCGGACACCACCGATGCCCATCGGCTGATGCACTGGGCGGGCCTGGAAAGCGCGCAAACCCGCGTGATGTCGGGCCTGATGCGCGCCCATTGGCAGGAAGCCCGCGACATCGGCGATGCAGCGGAACTGGCACTCGTCGCCGGCGCGGCAGGCATGGACGCGGACATGGTGGCGCGCCTGCTGGCCAGCGATGCGGACCGGGATGAAATCGCCGCGCGCGAACAGCATGCGCGAAACCGCGGCATCTCGTCCGTGCCGACCTTCATCGTTGCCAACCAGCATGCGATCAGCGGCGCCCAGCCTGCCAGCCTTTGGCAGCAGGTCATCGATGAACTGGCCGCTGCGCCGAAGTAACTTGCACAGAATGCAATTATCGGATAAAGGAGCTGCCTGACGAAAGGCTCCCTGAATGTCCGTGACTGCCCCTGATGCCGGTGCCGCGCCGCGCCGCCTGCCGCTGCCCGAGTTCGTGGCGATGCTGGCCTTCCTATTCGCGACGGTCGCCTTTTCGATCGATGCGATGCTGCCGGCGCTGCCCGACATCGCCGCCGAACTGACGCCAGACAACGTCAACCGCGCCCAGTTGATCCTGACGGCCTTCATGGCGGGCATGGGCATCGGAACGCTGTTCGCCGGCCCGATCTCGGACGCCATCGGCCGCAAGCCGGCGATCTATCTGGGTGCGGTGGTCTACATCGCCGCAACGATCGCAGCGCTTTTCGCCGATTCCATCGAGTTCCTGCTGGCCGCCCGCTTCGTCCAGGGCCTTGGGGCCGCAGGTCCGCGGATCGTCGGCATGGCGCTGATCCGCGACCTTTACGAGGGCCGCGAAATGGCCCGCATCTCCAGCTTCGTGATGATGGTCTTCATCCTGATCCCGGCACTTGCCCCGTCCATCGGCGCAGGCATCATCTGGTTTTCGGGATGGCACGGCGTCTTCGTTGCCTTCATCCTGTTCGCCCTGATCGGCTCGACCTGGCTTGGCCTGCGGCAAGAGGAAACCTTGCCGCCCTCTGCCCGCCGGCCGCTGCGCATCGCGCCCCTCAGAGCCGCCGCGCGCGAGGTGCTGTCCGACAGGCAGGTGATGCTCTGCACGGTGGTGCTGACGCTGGGCTTCGGGCAGATGTTCGGGCTGCTTTCCTCGGCCCAGCAACTGTTCGGCGAGACTTATGGCAAGGGCGACAGCTTCCCGATGTGGTTTGCGCTGATGGCCCTGCTGTCCGGTGCCGGAACGCTGCTGAACGCCACCTTCGTAATGCGCTTTGGAATGCGTCGCATCGCCAAATGGGCCTATGTCATGCAGACCTGCGTGTCGGCCGTGATGCTGGCGCTGACGCTGACGGATGTCCTGCCCGACAGCCTGCGCTTTCCCGCCTTCTTCTTCTGGGCGGTCAGCGTCTTCTTCATGGCGGGCGTGACCTTCGGCAACCTGAATGCCCTGGCCCTGCAGCGCATGGGCCATATCGCCGGTATGGCCGCGTCGATCATCGCGGCGCTGTCCACCATCGCCGCGACCCTGATCGCTGCGCCCGTGGGCCTGCTTTATAACGGCACGGCCATCCCGGCAATGACGGCCACGCTGATCTGTTCAGCCCTGGCCTGGTTCCTGATGCGCAGCCTGCGGGACTGAGATATCGGCGGGGCGCGACCGCGTCGACACCCACCGGGCATTCGCAAGGTCGTTTCGCAGATGCGCCGCGACCTGGTCCGCATCCTTGCCAAGACCCTGCCAGCGTGCAGCCAGACGACGCTCCAGTTCGGGCACCGGAACATCCAGGAAGATCGTCAGGTCGTAGCGCAGCCTGTTCCAGGGTGCGGCATCCAGCAGCAGGTAATTGCCTTCGATCACGACGATGCGATGGTGCGGCATGACGACTCCCGCGCCGCCAACCGCGATTTCTCGGTCGCGGTCGAATACAGGAAAGATGACCTCGCTGTTCGGCACCGCCAGGCGCTCGACCAAGGCCGCGAAGCCTTCCGAATCGAAGGTCTCAACCGCACCCTTGCGCGCCAGCAAGTCCCGCGCGGACAAGACCCGGTTGTCCAGGTGAAAGCCGTCCATCGGCACCAGCACGGCATCGTCCAGCCTTGCCGCCACCGCCTCGGCCAGGGTCGACTTGCCCGACCCCGGCGCCCCTGCCACCGCAACCAGAACCCGGGCGCCCTGCAGCCCCCGGATCCGCGCCAGCAAGTGCCGGCCATCTTCCGTGTCGAAATATCCGGGGGGAAGTTCGAAGGATTGGGGGCGACGCCCCCCTTCCCCCGCCGTCATGCCGCAATGCCTTCCGGCACCCGCGCGCCCGTCATGTAGGCCACGGCATCGGACATCGTGTGTTCCTTGGGATTGATGACGCAAAGGCGCCGGCCAAGGCGGTGGATGTGGATGCGGTCTGCCACCTCGAAGACATGGGGCATGTTGTGGCTGATAAGGACGATGGGAATGCCGCGCGACCGCACGTCCAGGATCAGGTCCAGCACGCGGCGGCTTTCCTTGACGCCAAGCGCTGCCGTCGGTTCGTCCAGGATGATGACGCGGCTGCCAAAGGCCGCGGCGCGGGCGACGGCAACGCCCTGGCGCTGACCGCCGGACAGGGTCTCGACCGGCTGGTTGATGTTCTGGATCGTCATCAGGCCCAGTTCCGACAGCTTCTGGCGCGAAAAGGCATCCATTGACGGCTTGTCCAGCATCCCGAACCACTTGCCCATGATGCCGCCGCGCCTGATCTCGCGGCCCATGAACATGTTGTCCGAGATCGACAGGGCAGGCGACAAGGCCAGCGTCTGGTAAACGGTCTCGATCCCCGCCTTGCGCGCCTCGAGCGGGCTGGCGAAGCTAACCGGCTGGCCGTCCAGGCGGATTTCGCCCTCGTCGGGCTGGACCGCGCCCGAAATCGCCTTGATCAGGCTGGATTTCCCCGCGCCGTTGTCACCGATCACGGCCAGGATTTCGCCCGGGTACAGATCGAAGTCGGCATGGTCCAGGGCGGTCACGCGGCCATAGCGCTTGACCAGGTTGCGGGCATAGAGAAGCGGCTGGGTCATGACGAGATTTTCCTGATCCATTGGTCAATGGCGACGGCGACGATGATCAGCCAGCCTGTCGCGAACAGCTGCCACAGCACGTCAACGCCGGCCAGTCGCAGCCCCGAGTTGAAGACGCCCACGATAAGCGCACCGATCAGCGGCCCCAGGATCGACCCGCGCCCCCCGAACAGCGAGATGCCCCCGATCACGACAGCCGTGATGGATTCAAGGTTCGCCTCGAAGAACGAGGTTGGGCTGACCGACCCCACCCGGCCGATCGACGACCAGGCGGCAAGCGCGCAGATCGCGCCCGACACGATATAGACCGACATCAGCACGCGCTTGGTCTGGATGCCGGCAAGGGCCGCAGCCTCGGGATCGTCGCCCACGGCATAGACCCGTCGCCCCCAGGCCGTGTGGTTCAACGCGTACCACAGAACCGCAAAGACCAGGATCATCAGCAAGACGCCATAGGTCAGGACGGCGCCGCCCAGGTTGAAGCGTTCGCCAAAGAACTTCAGCAGCGGCGCCTCGGCATCCAGGGTCTGGCTGCGGATCGTTTCGCGGTTCGACAGGTAATAATTCAACGCAAGGAAGATATTCCAGGTGCCCAGCGTCGTGATGAAGGGCGGCAGCTTCAGCCGCGTCACAAGCGCGCCATTCAACGCGCCCGTCGCACCGCCCACGGCCAGGCCGATCAGGATCGCGATGGGCACCGGGATGCCGAAGTCCACCGACAGCTTGCCCATGATGACCGACACCATCACCATGACGGCCCCGACGGACAGGTCGATCCCTGCGGTCAGGATCACCAGCGACTGCGCAGCCGCCAGCGTGCCCACGACCGCCACCTGCTGCAGGATCAGCGACAGGTTGAAGGCCGAGAAGAAGTTGGGCGAGATCAGCCCGAAGGCCAGCACCGACAGCACCAGCACGATGACCGGGACCATGGTGGGATAGCGGTGCAGGAAATGCTGCACCCGGTCAAGCGCGCCGCGCGAATGATGATCGAAGCTCGCGACTTTCTCGGACGGATTGCGCGCGACCACGGGGTCGGGGGTGTCAGACATCGGGCCCTCCGGGGTTCAGAAAAGGGCGGCCGCGGGTGCAGCCGCCCGGATGTCGATGGTCAGCCCCAGCACTGGGCCAGGCCTTCCTCGACGCTGATCGAGGAGACGCCTTCGACCGGCTGGTCGGTGACCAGGTTCACGCCGGTATCGGTGAAATCCAGACCCTCGCTTACCTGCGGCTTGGTGCCGTCCTTGGCGAAGGCCGCGATCGCCTCGATCCCCATGGAGGCCATCTTCAGCGGATACTGCTGCGAGGTCGCGCCGATCACGCCGGCCTTGACGTTTTCGACGCCGGGACAGCCGCCATCGACCGACACGATGGTCACGTTGCCTTCCATGCCAAAGGATTTCAGCGCCTCATAGGCCCCGGCGGCAGCGGGTTCGTTGATGGTATAGACCAGGTTGATGCCCGGATCCTTCTGCATCAGCGCCTCCATCGCCTGGCGGCCGCCTTCCTCGTTGCCCGAGGTGACGTCATGGCCGACGATGCGGGGGTCTTCCTCGTCACCGATCACGTTGTTGTCCTTCACGTCGATGCCGAAGCCTTCCAGGAAGCCCTGGTCGCGAAGAACATCGACCGACGGCGCACTGGCCGACAGATCCAGCATCGCGATCTTGGCGTTCTCGGCCTCGGCTCCCATCTTGCCGGCGGCCCAGGCACCGATCAGGCGGCCCGCCTCGCGGTTGTCGGTGGCGAAGGTCGCATCCGCTGCGTCGATCGGGTCCAGCGGCGTGTCAAGCGCGATGACGAGGATGCCTGCATCGCGCGCCTGCTTGACGGATTCGGTGATGGCCTTGGTGTCGGACGCGGTGATCAGGATGCCCTTCACGCCCGCGGCGATGCAGCTTTCCATGGCCTGCTGCTGCGTTTCATGGTCGCCGTCGATCTTGCCGGCAAAGCTCATCAGCTCGATGCCCAGTTCCTGCGCCTTGGCGGTCGCGCCTTCCTTCATCTTGACGAAGAACGGGTTGATGTCGGTCTTGGTGATGATGCAGGCCTTGACCGGATCCTGCGCGGCGGCAAAGCCTGCCGACATGGCCAGAACGGACGCGGCCAGCGACAAGCGAAGCGAAGACTTGATGATCATTCCGATAACTCCTCCGAATGGCGGCACCTCCTCCGCCCTGCCATTTCAGAAAGCATGAAGCGTTTCTTCTTGTCAATAAGTCAATCATGTTGATTAATGCGTTTCAGGAGGCAGTCCCATGCTGAATGACCCACGCGATCGGTTGGACCTCAGCCGGAACGAGCGGCTGATCCTGTCGCTGATCCGCAGGCGCGGGCCCCTTCCGCGCGCCGCGCTTGCCCAAGCAACGGGGCTTTCGCCGCAAGCCATCACGAACCAGACCAGGAAATTGATCCAAAATGGTTTCCTGGATGAAGGCGCGGTCGTTCGGGGCAAGGTCGGCCAGCCGTCCACCCCGCTGTCCCTGGCACCCGGAGGGGCATTGTTCCTGGGCCTGAAACTGGGCCGCCGCCTGGTCGAACTCGCCCTGGTGGATTTCACCGGGGCGATAAAGATCCACCGGCAAGAGATATATGCCCATCCCACCCCCGATCGGATCATCGCCTTTGCGCGCCATGGCATCGCCACGATCCTTGCTTCCGTGCCAGACCCCACTCGAATCGCTGGGCTTGGCGTGGCTACGCCCTTTCGCCTCTGGGACTGGGGCGCCGAGATGGCGGACTGGCACGACTTCGACCTTGCCGCCCGGCTGGCCGAGGAGCTGCCCTTTCAGGTATTCCTAGAGAACGATGCAAGCACGGCCTGCGCGGCCGAACTGATCTTCGGGCGGCTGTCCCTTCCACCGGATTTCGTGCATCTCTACGTCGCGCACTTTGCCGGCGGCGGAGTGGTCCTGGACGGCCGGCTGCGGGTCGGCCCGGCGCGCAACGCCGGGGCGCTCGGCTCGATGCCGGTGCCGGGCGGGCGACAGTTGCTGGACGTCGCTTCGGTTTCCACGCTCGAGGCACGGCTGGGTCATTCGCTGCCGCCGGACGATTCCGGCTGGGTGGTGCCTGCCGAGGTCGAGCGACCCTGGATCGAAGAATCCGCCCAGGCCCTGGCCTTCTCGGCCCTGGCCGCGACGGCGCTTCTGGACATTCCGGTCGTGGTGATCGACGGGGCCGTTCCGCCGGCGACACGCCGTTCGCTGACCGAGGCGACGCGCGCCGAGATGGCAAGCCTTCCCGCGGCAGGCATCGACCGTCCGAGGATCCTGGAAGGCAGCTTGGCCCGCAGCGCCCGCATCCTGGGGGCCGCCGCCCTGCCCCTTGCGCATTTCTTCGAACCCGACGGATCCTTGACTTGACAGCGGCGCGGCTGCGTCTATAAGCGCCGCTTCCATTGGTGTTGGTGGACCCCGCAAGGGGAATCCTGTCGGGCCAGATCGCAAGATCACGGCCAAAGGACAACGCCCTTCGATAATGCAATGAAGGAGATCAGCGGTGACGAAACGCACCTCTGCCAAGTACAAGCTTGACCGCCGCATGGGCGAGAACATCTGGGGCCGCGCCAAATCCCCGGTCAACCGCCGCGAATACGGCCCCGGCCAGCACGGTCAGCGCCGCAAGAACAAACTGTCCGACTTCGGCACCCAGCTGCGCGCCAAGCAGAAGCTGAAGGGCTATTACGGCGACCTGACCGAAAAGCAGTTCCGCCGCATCTATGCCGAAGCCGAACGCGTCAAGGGCGACACGGGCGAAAACCTGGTCGGCCTGCTGGAGCGCCGCCTGGACGCCGTCGTCTTCCGCGCCAAGTTCGTCGCGACCATCTGGGCTGCCCGCCAGTTCGTGAACCACGGCCACATCACCGTGAACGGCCAGCGCGTCAACATCGCGTCCTACCGCGTCAAGGAAGGCGACGTCATCGCCATCCGCGAACGTTCGCGCCAGTTGGCCATCGTGCTGGAGGCCGTCGGCCTGACCGAGCGTGATGTTCCGGACTACCTGGAAGTGGACCACAACAAGATGACCGCGACCTTCGTGCGCACCCCGGCCCTGGGCGACGTGCCCTATGCCGTCGTGATGGAGCCGAACCTGGTCGTCGAATACTACGCCAAGAACTGATCCTTCGGTTCTACAGCAAGATCGGGCCGCATCCCTCGGGGTGCGGCCTTTTTCATTTCAAGGCCAAGAAAGGATTTGCGTTCCGCGATTTGGTTAAGCTTAGTTAATATGTCCATTTACTCGTCCGCATGTTTCTCGCGATCCCCTTATCGATTCGGTCGCGCGACCGAGTCTGCCCAAAGGAAGACAACATGCCCTACACTACTGCGGTGCCAAACGCCGTTATCGACCTCGAGGCGACCACGCCGGTCGTCCAGCTTCCCCCGACCTTCGTTCTCAACTTCAGCGATCTCAGCCCCAGTGCCGAGTTTGACCGTTATGATGTCGAGGCAAACTCGGCCACGACACTTGATCGCGGCGACACGCTGTCCCTTGTTGACGAGGAAGGCACCACCGTCGACAGCGGAACCTTTGCCGGAACCGGACAGCTGACCACCGCCCGGGTGACCACGAATGTGGGTCTGCTCGGCAGCATCGGCGTTCGCTTGAATCCTGTGGACGTCGGCTTTTATGTCGATGAAGCCGATCAGGCCTTCATGCTGTCTGACATTCCCCTCAGCCAGGACCGCCTCAGTGTCGTCGTGGATTTCAGCCTGGTGGGCATCAATCTTTCGCCGGTCGTCGTGCCGCTCAACGATATCGGTGGGACCTTGGCGGGCATCCCGGCACTGGGCGCAGTTTTGGGGCCTGTCACGACGGCTGTGACGAACCTGGCCCAGCAGACGCTGAACACGGCCGTTCTGAACCTCAACTACAACCCCAACGGCACCCTGCCCCTTGACGACGCAGAGGTCGTCCCCTGCTTCCTGCGCGGGACGATGATCCTGACGACGGACGGTCTTGTCGCGGTCGAGGATCTTTCGGTCGGCACATTGGTCGTGACGCGCGACAACGCCACTCAGCCCGTCCGCTGGGTCGGGCATGTGGCCTTGCCGGCGGAACGGTTGCGGGCCCAGCCGAACCTGCGCCCGATCCGGATCGCGCCGGGTGCGCTCGGCGCGAACCTTCCGGCACAGGCGCTGCTGGTGTCGCCGCAGCACCGGATCCTGGTCCGGTCTGCCATCGCGCAGCGCATGTTCGGCGCACCCGAGGTTCTGGTCGCCGCCAAGCAGCTTCTGCCGCTTGAGGGGATCGACATCGCGGACGATCTGGAAACCGTCGAATATTTCCACATCCTGTTCGACCGGCACGAGATCGTCTTCGCCAACGGGACCGAGACCGAGTCGCTCTATACCGGTCCGCAGGCGCTGCGCGGCGTGGGCCATGCCGCCAGGGCAGAGATCTTTGCCCTGTTCCCGGAACTGGAGCGGCCTACCAGCCTGCCGCCCTCGGCGCGGGAACTGGCAAGCGGCCGCATGGCACGCAAGCTTGCGATGCGCCACCTGCAGAACGGCAAGCCACTGGTGGGGATGCATTGACCCAGTGACATCCGGCGGCCACGGCTGCCGGATTTCCCGCGCATGACACTTCCTCGGCGCACCGCGATCGACTAGACGGGGCGCGCAAAGGATATGAACATGACGCAGATCACCCCCAAACGCGGCATCATGGACATTGCGCTTTATGTCAGCGGCGAAAGCAGGCTGGCGGGGCGCGATACGGTGCTGAAGTTGTCCTCGAACGAAAACCCACTGGGTTGCAGCGACGCGGCGCGGGCCGCCTATGCCGCGGCGGCGGATGACCTGCATCGCTACCCCAACACCGACCACGCCCCCCTGCGCCGGGCCATTGGCGAGGTTCACGGCCTGGACCCCGACCGGATCATCTGCGGTGTGGGGTCGGATGAGGTCTTGCAGTTCGTGGTCCATGCCTTTGCGGGCGCGGGGGATGAAGTCATCACGACGGAACATGGCTTTTCCATGTATCCGATCCTGGCGCGGATGGTCGGCGCGGCACCCGTCACCGTCCCCGAGGCCGAGCGGCGGATCGACATCGACGCCATCCTGGCCGCCGTGACGGACCGGACGCGCGTGGTTTTCATCGCCAATCCCGCCAACCCCACCGGCACGATGCTGACCCAGGACGAGGTTCAGCGCCTGGTGGATGGGTTGCCGCAATCGGTGCTGCTGGTCCATGACGGCGCCTATACCGAGTTTGCGGCCGGTGCCGATGGGGGCGCGGGGCTTGTGGACCGGCATTCGAATGTGATCATGACCCGCACGTTTTCCAAGATCCACGGGTTGGGCGGGCTGCGGATCGGCTGGGGCTATGCCAGCCGCCAGATCATCGACGTGCTGAACCGCATTCGGCAGCCCTTCAACCTGTCGAACGCCCAGATGGCCGCTGCCGAGGCCGCGATCCGCGACACCGCCTTCCGCGACCATTGCGCCGACCTCAACGCCCGGATGCGGGAACGGCTGCGCAATTCGCTGATCCAGATGGGCATCGGCTGCGACGAAAGCTTCGCCAATTTCGTGCTGGCCCGCTTTGCCGACGCGCCCGAGGCCGAGGCCGCGGATGCCGCGTTGCGCGCCGACGGCATCCTTGTGCGCCGCGTGTCCAGCTATGGCCTGCCCGCCGCCCTGCGCATCACGGTCGGCGACGAGGAGGGCGTCACTCGCGTGATCGACAGCCTTGGCCGCTTCAAGGCCGACCGGAGGGGCGCATGACCGTCATCTACGACCGCGTGGCGCTGATCGGGCTGGGGCTGATCGCCGGGTCCATGTCCCATGCGATCCGCGAAAAGGGGCTGGCCGCCGAAGTGGTGGGATTTGCCCGCAGCGCCGAAACCCGCGATGTCGCCCGCGACATAGGCCTGTGCGATCGCATCACCGACAGCGCGGCCGAGGCGGTGGCGGATGCCGACCTTGTCGTGCTGGCCGTTCCGGTGGGTGCGATGGGCGCCGTCGCGGCCGAGATCGCACCGCATCTGAAGCCAGGCGCGACCGTGACGGACGTGGGTTCCGTCAAGCAATCGGTGATCGACGCAGTGGCGCCCCATATTCCGGCGGGCGTGCATTTCGTTCCCGGCCATCCCCTGGCAGGGACCGAACATTCCGGCCCGCGCGCGGGCTTTGCCAGCCTGTTCCAGAACCGCTGGTGGCTGCTGACCCCCCTGCCCGACACCGACCCCGTCGCCGCGGCCCGGCTGTCCGACCTCGTGCGCGCGATGGGCGCCAAGACCGACAACATGGAACCCGCCCATCACGACCTGGTCCTGGCGGTGACCAGCCATGCGCCGCACCTGATCGCCTATACGATGGTGGGCGTCGCCGACCACCTGCGCCGCGTCACGGACGAGGAGGTGATCCAGTATTCCGCCGCCGGTTTCCGCGACTTCACCCGGATCGCGGCCAGCGACCCGACCATGTGGCGCGACGTGTTCCTGCACAACAAGGAGGCCACGCTGGACATCCTGGGCCGCTTCACCGAGGAACTGTTCGTCCTGCAGCGCGCGATCCGCATGGGCGACGGACAGCAGTTGTTCGATTACTTCACCCGCACCCGCGCCATCCGCCGCGGCATCATCGAGGCGGGCCAGGACACCGCCGCCCCCGACTTCGGCCGCGTCGCTCCGGCGCGCTAGGGCGTGGGCCAGGCGGGGGCCTGCCCGACCTGGATTCCGCCCAGCAGCATCTGGCCGTCGCGCATCTCGACCGGGATGCGCAACTGCCCCTGGGGCGCGGGGGGCATTGGCGGCTGGCCCGGCAGCAATGGACCGGTGAAATCGGCCTGCCCGATGCGGTTCAGCATGGCCCCGACCAGCAGCCGCGCTTGCGGGGGCAGCAGGCCATGATCCACCGCATTGTCCAGAAGCGCCCCCGGATCGCTGGCATAGATTGCCAGCCGCCCCTCGGCCCGGCCATCCGGCCCCTTCTGCAGCAGCCCGGCGATGCGCAAGGCAAGGCCGCGGGCGTCGATATCCAGCCCCTCTGTCATGATGCCCTGAACCATCGGAGCCTCGGGGCCGGCGTTCAGCCCTAGCGGCCGGTCCATCCAGATGCGCAACCCTCCCGTCGCGGCGGCGATCTGCGGCAGGCGCAGATCGGCCAGGTCAAGCTGCGCCTGATAGGCCGCGCCGGGCACCCGGTCGTCACCCACGGCCCGGATCGTGACCCGTCCCGGCCCCGACAGATCAACGCCGTCCAGACCAAGGGCGTCGAACTGCGCCTGCATCTGTTTTAGGGTGCCGCCCAGGGGCGACAGCTTGATCCTGGCCTTGGCGCCATTCATGGAAATCTGCCGCCGACCCGCAGCGTCCTCCAGCACCGCGCTGTCGGGCAGGATGGCGCGCAGTGTCAGCGGCGCCAGCGGCGTCACCCAGGCATCAAGCGACGGCAGCGTGAACAGCCCGGTCTGCGTCGGCAGCATGACCCCCTTCAGCGTCAGGCCCAACCGTCCTGGCCCGGGCTGCGCGGCGATGCTGTCTGCGGGAACGCCTTTGCGGGCCTGGGACACCAGCAACGGCTCGGCCGCGAACCAAAGGCCTGTCAGCAGCAACAAAGCCAGCAGCAGCCAGCGAATGATCCTCATTGTCCCCCTCATCCCCTGCGACCCTTTCATCCTGCCCCGCGCTGCCCTAGTTTTCACGCAATGAACGGAATTGGGCAGATGCGAAAGATAGATTGGGTCTTCGGTTACGGTTCCCTCATCTGGGATCCGGGTTTTGCCCCGGCCGAAACCGCCCGGGCCTGGCTGACCGGCTATGCCCGCAGCTTCTGCCTGCGGTCGATCCAGCATCGCGGCACGGCCAGCCTGCCCGGCCTTGTGCTTGGCCTGGACGCGCAGCCGGAGGCGGAATGCGGCGGCCTGGCCTTGCGGATCGCCGACCACGACCACGACGAGGTGTTGGCCTATCTGCGCGCCCGCGAACTGGTCACCGACGCTTACCAAGAAGCGATCCTGCCCCTGCGGCTGGAGGACGGCCGCCGGGTCGAGGCGCTGGCCTATGTGATGCGGCGGGACCACGTGCAATATGCGGGCGGCCTGCCCGTGGACGAACAGGCAAGGATCATCGCGCAGGCGCATGGCGGGCGCGGGCCCAACGCGGACTATCTGTTCAACACGGCCGCTCATCTGGCGCAGATCGGACTGGGCGACAGCGACATGGACCACCTGTCGGACAAGGTGCGCAGGCTTCTGGAACAAGGCATTAACAGGACAAGCTGAGCGTCGGATCGCTTGGCAAGTGAAATGCCGCGCCCTACACTTGGCCCCGAACAGTTCTGGCCCAGGGGAAGGCGTCCAGTTGAGCGAACCATCGAGCAGCCACCGAGCCGACGCCTCGACCCTGACTGGCCGGACAGGTCCGGCAAATCGTCGGATCACCGCCACCCGGTCAGGCGGCAGCGGGCCGACGAACCCGCATTTCTCGCAACCGGTGCGCCAGATCGTCATGATGGTGACGGTTCTTGCCCTGGTGCTGGCAGGCGGATGGGTCGCCTATGGCCGCATCCTGCCGATCTTCCAGGCGAACTTGTGGCTGAACGGCGTCATCCTGGCCGTTTTCGCGCTTGGGGTGCTGGCCTGTTTCTGGCAGGTGGCGCAACTGATCCGCTCGGTCAGCTGGATCGAGCGTTTCGCGCAACGCCGCCGCAATGCGGTCGAAAAGGGCATCGCCGCGCGCGGCGAATCCGACAGCGGCGACAAGCCCCCGCGCCTGCTCGCACCCCTGGCTGCCCTTCTGGGAACAAGGGGACCGGCCGGGGGGGTGATATCCACCGGCGCGGCAAGTTCGATCCTTGACTCGGTCGCCACCCGAATCGACGAACTTCGCGACATCACCCGGTATCTGACCAACCTGCTGATCTTCCTGGGCCTTCTGGGGACCTTCTACGGCCTCGCCACGACCATCCCAGCCGTTGTCGAGACGATCCGCACCCTTGCCCCGCAGGAAGGCGAAAGCGGCATCCAGGTCTTCGACAAACTGATGAGCGGACTTGAAGCCCAGCTTGGCGGGATGGCCACGGCCTTTTCCTCATCGCTTTTGGGCCTTGCGGGATCGCTGGTCGTGGGGATGCTGGAACTGTTCGCCACCCACGGCCAAAACCGCTTTTACCGCGAGCTCGAGGAATGGATGTCGGGCTTTACGCGCGTCAGCCTTGCCGGATCGGAAGGGGACGCGGTCGATCAGGCGGCGCTTGCCGGTTTCCTCGAACAGATGGCGGGCCAGATGGACCGCCTGCAGCAGATCCAGGCCGATCGCGACCTGCAGCGGGACGAGGCCGCCGCCATGGCCGATGAACGCGTCGTGGTGATGGCACAGGCGGTCGAGGCCCTGGTCCAGCAGACCGAGGCCGCGCGGGACGTGACCCGGGCGGGCACCTCGTCCCTGGCCGAGGCGCTGTCGCGTCTGGCAGCGGGCCAGGACCGGCTTGTGGAACTGGCGCGCGCGCAGTCGGACCGCCCCGCATCGGCGCCCCCCGACATGTCGGGCATCGAGGCAGCCCTGAACCGCTTGGCCCGCGACCTGGCCGAGGGGCGCGACGAGATGGTGGCCGAACTGCGGTCGGACCTGCTTGTGCTGACCCGCGCAGTGCGGGCTGCGCGCTTCAACGATCCGTTCCGCGACGACCTGCTGCGCGATCCGCTGGTTCTGCGGGACAGGAGCTAGGCCATGGCCCTGCGCCGCGCCGCCTCGGGACATCGCTTCTCGACCAATATCTGGCCGGGCTTCGTGGATGCCCTGGCAACGCTGCTGATGGTTCTGGTCTTCGTCCTGACCATCTTCACCGTCATGCAGTCGGTGCTGCGCGACCAGATCACCAACCAGGACGACACGATCACCGAACAGGATCAGGTCATTTCCAGCCAGGAACGCGTAATCTCGGGCCAGGAACGCCGCCTTCAGGAACTGGGCCAGCAGGTCGCGGCCCTGGGCCAGGCCCTGACCGCATCCGAAGACCGCGAGGAAACCCTGCAAGGCCAGCTTGCCGATGCCGAGGCCGAGGCACGCGACAGGGCGGCCCGGATCACCCGGCTGTCCACCCAACTGGAAAGCAGCCAGGGCGAACTGGACCAGGCCCGCAGCCGCCTGACCGACTTCGAGGCCGAGGTTGCGGCGTTGATGGCCGCGCGCGTGGCGGATCGCGAACAAGCCGATGCGCTGCAGCAGCAGATGCAGTCACAACTGGCGCAACAGGAAAGCCGCGCAAGTGCCGCGGAACTGGCGGTGGCAGCGGCCCGCAGCGAGATCGACGCCCAGGCCGAACAGGCCCGCCTTGCCGCCGCCCGGCGCGACGCGCTCGAGGCGCTGACGGCCGACCTGCGCCGCCAGAACCAGGAAACGACCGCCAGGGCCAACGCCCTGCAGGCACAACTGACCGAAGCCGAGGCCGCGCGCTTGACCGATGCCGAGGCCGCCCGCGCCCTGCGCGAGCGTCTGGAGCAGGCCGATGCCGAACTGACCGCCATGACCCTGTCGCTGGAGGAAAGCCGCAAGCGGGCCGAGGAGACCTTGACCCTTCTGGCCGCAGCCGAGGCCGCGCGCGATCAGGCCACGGCCCAGGCCCAGCAAACCCTGACCGAGGTCGAACGCCAGGCGGCGCTGCTGGCCACGGCGGAAAAGGCCTTGGCCGACCAGCAGGGCCTGACCGAGGACGGGCAGCGTCGCGTTGCGCTGCTGAACGAACAGGTGGCGTCCCTGACCGCGCAACTGGGATCGCTGCAGGCGCTTCTGGATGCGGCGGGCGACGAACAGCGGCAAGCCGAATTGCGCGTCGAAAACCTGGGACAGCAGTTGAACGCGGCCCTTCTGCTTGCGGCCGAGGAAAAGGAACGGCGCCTGAGCCTTGAAGAACAGGCACGCCAGCGGGCCGAGGAAGAGGCGCGCGACCTCGCCCGCTATCGGTCCGAGTTCTTCGGCCGCCTGTCGCAGATCCTGTCGGGGCGGGAAGGCGTGCAGGTCGTGGGCGACCGCTTCGTCTTCCAGTCCGAGGTGCTGTTCGCGCCGGGCGAGGCGACGCTTTCAGCCCCCGGGCAGGACCAGGTGGCGCGGGTGGCCCGGATGCTGTCCGAAATCTCGGGCGACATCCCGCCCGAGATAGATTGGATCATCCGCGTGGATGGCCACACCGACAGCACGCCCCTGTCGGGCGCGGGACGTTATCGCGACAACTGGGAACTAAGCCAGGCCCGCGCCCTGGCCGTGGTCCGATACATGACCGAACAGCTTGGCTTCCCGGCCAACCGCCTTGCGCCGGCGGGATTTGCAGACACCCGGCCGGTCTCGGCTGGAAACACGCCCGAGGAGCTTGCCGCGAACCGGCGGATCGAATTGAAGCTGACCGAACGCTGATCAGTGCCCGACGGTGCGCGAGAACAGGTTCACCACCAGCACCCCCAGCACGATCAGGGCAAGGCCGATTACGGCAGGCAGGTCCAGGCGCTGCCCGAAGACGAAGAAGCCGATCAGGGCGACCAGCACGATGCCAAGCGCGCTCCAGATCGCATAGGCGATGCCCAGGGGCAAAGCGCGCAGGCTGAGCGACAAGAGGTAGAAGCTTGCCAGATAGCACAGGGCCATGCCGACGGTCGGCGCCAGCCGCGTAAACTGTTCCGACCGCTGCAAAAGGGATGTGCCGACGACCTCCAAGCCGATCGCGGCAACGAGGGGAACATAGGGAGAATAGGTCACACCGCCGCCTTCTTTCTTCTGTCGGGAACCCCGGCCAGCTTCTTCAGGTGGCTCTCGATTTCCGAGTTCACCTCGGCCCCGACCAGGACGATCATTGCTGCCAGCCACAGCCACATCATCAGGGCAACGACGGCGCCAAGCGAGCCATAGGTCTCGTTATAATTGGCGAAGTTGGCGGCATACCAGCTGAAAAGAACCGACGCGATCACCAGCAGGATCGCCGCCAGGACGGCGCCGGGCGATATCCACCGCCACCGCGAGTTCGGCGCATCCGGTCCCCAGCGATAAAGCGCCGCAAGCGCCAGGATCAGGACGCCGAACATGATGGGCCAGCGGATCATCCCGACAAACGTGCTGGTCGTTTCCGCCATGGGCAGCATCTGCAAAAGGATCGGGATCACGGCGATCATGCCCAGCATCAGGATGATCAGCACCAAGCCGCCAAGGGTAAAGGCCATTGCCACGATGTTCAGGCGCAGGAAGGTGCGCGTCTCGGTCTGGAAGAAGGCGACGTTCAGCGCGGACAGCAGCGCCTTCATCCCGCCATTGGCCGAATAGAAGGCAACCAGCAGCCCGCCGATCCCCGCCACCGACAAGGCTGTCTGAGGTGATGACGTAATGGCCCGCACCTGGTCGCGGATGATCCCAAGCGCGCCCTCGGGCAGCAGGGTTTCCAGCATGTCCAGGTGACCGGAAATGGTGGCAGGATCAGCCACGAGGCCATAGATCGACACGAATGCGGTCAGGGCGGGAAACAGCGAAAGAAGGCCGAAGAAGGTAATACCGCCCGCCACAGCCGTTACGCGGTCGGTGCCGATCTGCGCAAGCGTCGCCTGCGCGATCGCCCACCAGTCTGACCTGCGAAGATGGCGCAGCCCGATATCCTCGGGCCGCATCCCCCGCATGCGGGGCGCTTCGTCCGGCGCCTTTGGCTCGGCGCCCTGGGTCTTCAGGCCAAAGCGCCGGCGAGTGGTGTCATCCAGATCTCCGAAAAGCGCATCGAGAACGCGGGGCTTGTCCTGCTGCATCCACTTCGCCCCGATCAACGGCTACAGCCGGTGGGTTCGTTCATCGTCCTTGGTCCGGCGGGTATCCGAAACCGGCTCTCCGCGCAGGGCCGCACGCAACTGTTCGGCCGTGCCTGCGAATTCCTGGACGATGCCGGTCGCCTGGGTCGCGACCCCGCGGAAGCTTTCGACCGCCAGGGCCATGGACTTCGCGACACCCTCAAGGCTTTGGGACAGGCGGGTCGAGGTGTCGATGAGGCTTTCCGCGAAGTTGGCCTTCTTCCGCTTGATCCTGGGCGCGGCCGTTGACCGGGCCTGAGAGGCTTCGGCGCGCAGGCGGGCGATTTCCTCTCGGTCCTCGCGATCCTGGGCGCGGACGCGACGACGCATTGCCTCGCGCTCATCCTCATCCAGCCGGGCGAAGCGCGGTGCGGACGAAGGGGCCGCATGGTGGCGGGTCGACGACAATGGACGCGGATCGTCTGACAGCGCCTCGGCGATCTTGCGGATCGCCAGGACCGCAGCCGCCGTGCCGCCCGCAACGCCAAGGCCAATCCCGCCCCAGACCGCGATCTTCGCCCCGGTCGAAGAATACGGATGGGCCGACCGGCCATCCGACGATGCGTCCCCCGAAGGGATCACCCGGCGCGGCTGCGGGGCACCGTGGGGCACGCGATGCCCCTGGGGTACGGGGCGGGGGCCAAAGCGGGTTTCGCTGGTATGGTCGGCTTCTGTCTGGGGACGGTCGTCGTCGTGGGTCGGCTTCATCGCTTGTCTCCGGCTTTGTCGGATCGGTTTGCTTCCTCAACAGCTTGCCCGGCCCGAATGTTCCCATCCGCCCCGGTGGGGCAATCGAAAACTTGCCCCCGCGTCAGCACCCCGCTATGCCCGCCCCAACCCGAAAGGAGCCCCCATGATCCCGCGCTATGCCCGCCCCGAGATGACCGCCATCTGGTCCCCCGAAACCCGTTTCCGCATCTGGTTCGAGATCGAGGCCCATGCCTGCGACGCCCAGGCTGACCTGGGCGTCATCCCTCGCGAGAACGCCGAGGCCGTATGGCGCGCCAAGGACGTGGACTTCGACGTGGCCCGCATCGACGAGATCGAGGCGGTGACAAAGCACGACGTGATCGCCTTCCTCACCCACCTGGCCGAACATGTCGGGTCGGACGAGGCACGCTTCGTCCACCAGGGCATGACCAGCAGCGACGTGCTGGACACCACGCTGAATGTGCAACTGGTGCGCGCCGCCGACATCCTGCTGGCCGACATGGACCGCGTCCTGGCCGCGCTGAAGGCCCGCGCCTATGAACACAAGGACACAGTGCGCATCGGCCGCAGCCACGGCATCCATGCGGAACCCACCACCATGGGTCTGACCTTCGCGCGCTTTTACGCCGAGATGAACCGCAACCGCGAGCGTCTGGAGCGCGCCCGTTGGGAAGTCGCGACCGGCGCGATCAGCGGCGCGGTTGGCACCTTCGCCAATATCGACCCCGCGGTCGAGGAACATGTCTGCGCAAAACTGGGCTTGCGCCCTGAACCCATCAGCACGCAGGTGATCCCGCGCGACCGTCACGCGATGTTCTTCGCGACGCTTGGCGTGATCGCGTCCAGCATCGAGAACGTCGCCATCGAGATCCGGCACATGCAGCGGACCGAGGTTCTGGAGGCCGAGGAATTCTTCAGCCCCGGACAAAAGGGCAGTTCGGCGATGCCGCACAAGCGCAACCCGGTCTTGACGGAAAACCTGACCGGCCTCGCCCGCCTTGTTCGCATGGCCGTGATCCCGGCGATGGAGAACGTCGCGCTGTGGCACGAACGCGACATCAGCCATTCATCCGTCGAACGTGGCATCGCACCGGACGCCACCATCACGCTGGACTTCGCGCTGAACCGCCTTGCCGGTGTGATCGAGAAGCTGGTCGTCTACCCCGACAACATGCTGGCCAACATGAACAAGTTCAAAGGCCTGGTAATGTCGCAGCGCGTGCTGCTGGCACTGACGCAGGCAGGCGTCTCGCGCGAGGACGCCTATCGCCTGGTGCAGCGAAACGCCATGAAGGTATGGGAACAGGGCGCTGACTTCAGGGAAGAACTTCTGGCCGATGCCGAGGTGACTGCAGCCCTGTCCCCGGCCGAGATCGAGGAGAAGTTCGACCTTGGCTATCACACCAAGCATGTGGACACGATCTTCCGCCGCGTCTTCGACGAAGACATGAAATAGGGTCACGTAAACCCGATGTTAGGGAAGCTCTGCCAGATTGGCCGCACGAACGGTCGATCTGGACAGGGTTTATGACAATACAAACGGGATTGAACCAAAGGCAGAAGGCGGCGGTGATCGTGCGGCTTCTGCTTGACGACGATCAGGCATCCGGCCTGTCGCGGCTGGACAGCGAAAGCCAGACCCTGCTGGCCGAGGAAATGGCGGGGATGGAACTGATCGACCGCCAGACCCGCGACGCGATCATTACCGAGTTTTGCGACCGGCTCGAATCCGTAGGCGTGACCTTCCCCGGCGATCTGGACGGCACGCTGGCCATGCTGGGCGCGCAGCTTTCCGAAGACAGCACCGACCGGCTGCGGCGGCGGGCAGCCGTATCCGGCCGGGGCGACCCCTGGCCGCGCATCGCCGCCCTGCCCGCCCCCGCCATCACCGCGCTTGCCAATACCGAAGCCGTCGAGATGGTGGCCCTGATGCTGTCCAAGCTTCCGGTGGAACGGGCATCCGAACTGTTTGTGGCCCTGCCCCGCGAACGTGCCCGCGCCGTGGCGCAGGCCATGTCCATGACGGCGGGCGTGACGCCCGAATCGCTGAACCGCGTCGGCCTGATCCTGCTTCAGGCGGCCGAGGCCCTGCCGCGTCCCGCCATTCCCACCCCCGCGACCGACCGGATGGGCGCGATCCTCAACTTCGCGACGGCCGATCTGCGGGACGATGTTCTCAGCAGCCTCGACAGCCATGACGCGGATTTCGCGGGCAATGTGCGCAAGGCGATCTTCATCTTCGCCCATATCCCCGCCCGGGTCCTGCCCCGCGACATTCCCCGCATCATCCGCGAGGTCGAGCAGCCGGTCCTGGTCCGCGCCCTTGCCGCGCAGGGTGAAGCGGAAGCCGCAGCGGCCGAGTTCATCCTGTCCAACCTGTCGCAGCGCATGGCGGACGGGCTGCGAGAGGAACGCAACGATCTGGGCAAGCTGCGCGCCTCCGATATCGAGGAAGCCATGAACGAGGTCGTCGCCGCCATCCGCCGGCTGGAGGAAGCAGGCGAGATCACCCTGATCCTGCCCCAGGACGAGGACTGAGCAGGCTTGCGCAGCCGGACGCCGGGGCCGATAAGCGGGTCATGACCAACGCGATCGCCGTTGCCCTTGTGATCCTGATCCTGGCGCTGTTTGCCGCCGACCAGCTGTGGCTGCATTGGGATCTGCCCTTGCTGGTGGCGCGCTCGATGGACGGCTTCATCGAGCATGTCAGCTTCTGGCGCTAACACCGCGCAGCCTGTCAGGGGCAGCCTGGACGGGCACCACGCGGCATTTGCATCACCCGGAATGGCACGCTAGAGGAACCCAACGTCACTTGGTCGGGAGAGAGAACCATGGCTGTCAAAGTTGCGATCAACGGTTTCGGACGCATCGGGCGCAACGTGCTGCGCGCCATCGTCGAATCGGGGCGCACCGATATCGAGGTCGTTGCGATCAACGATCTGGGGCCGGTCGAAACCAACGCGCATCTGCTGCGCTATGACAGCGTCCACGGCCGCTTCCCGGCCACCGTCACCGTGAACGGCGATTCCATCGATGTGGGACGCGGCCCGATCAAGGTGACCGCGATCCGCAACCCGGCCGACTTGCCCTGGGGCGATGTCGATGTCATCATGGAATGCACCGGCATCTTCACGTCCAAGGACAAGGTCCAGCCGCACCTGTCCACCGGTGCCAAGCGCGTCCTGATCTCGGCCCCGGGTGACAATGCCGACAAGACCATCGTCTTCGGCGTGAACGACGACACGCTGACCGCCGATGATCTGGTCGTGTCGAACGCAAGCTGCACCACCAACTGCCTGTCGCCCGTCGCCAAGGTCCTGAACGACAGCATCGGGATCGCCAAGGGCTTCATGACCACGATCCACAGCTATACCGGCGACCAGCCTACGCTGGACACGATGCACAAGGACCTGTACCGCGCCCGCGCCGCCGCCCTGTCGATGATCCCGACCTCGACCGGCGCCGCCAAGGCCGTGGGCCTGGTGCTGCCGGAACTGAAGGGCAAGCTGGACGGCGTGGCAATCCGCGTGCCCACGCCGAACGTGTCGGTCGTGGACCTGGTCTTCGAAGCAGGCCGCGACACCTCGGTCGAGGAAGTCAATGCCGCGATCAAGGCCGCGGCCGACGGCCCGATGAAGGGCATCCTGGGCTATACCGAGGAGAAGCTGGTTTCGACCGACTTCAACCACGACCCGCATTCGTCGATCTTCCACATGGATCAGACCAAGGTGATGGAAGGCCGCATGGTCCGCATCCTGACCTGGTACGACAACGAATGGGGCTTCTCGAACCGCATGTCCGACACCGCGGTTGCGATGGGAAAGCTGATCTGAACCGGCGAGCCGGGTGAAACAGGGTCGGCGGGTCGAACCTGCCGCCCTTTCCTATGCCGGATAGATCATCCGTGCCGACATCCCGCCATCGACCACGAATCGCTGGCCGGTGATGAAGCCCGCCTCGTCCGAGGCGAGATAGGCCACCAGCCCTGCGATATCCCCTGGTGTCCCGATCCGTCCGACGGGATGCTGCGCCTTCTCGGCCTCGCTGTGCTGGGGGGTGCTGCGGCTGGCGCGCTTCTGGTAGTCGGCGGTCTCGATCCAGCCGGGCAGGACGGCGTTCACGCGGATATCCGGTCCAAGGCTGACCGCAAGCGCGTGCGACAGCGCCAGCAGCGCACCCTTGGACGCCGCATAAGCCTCGGTTTCAGGTTCCGACTGCAGCGCGCGGGTCGAGGACATCAGAATGATCGACCCCTTCGCCTGCCGCAGAAGCGGCACTGCGGCGCGGACCATCAGGAAGGCGCCGGTCAGGTGGCTATCCAGCATCCGCTGCCAGTCCGACAGGGACAGAGCCGCGATCGGGCCGGTTTCAGGGTTCGCGATCCCGGCATTGGACACCAGCAGGTCCAGCCCCTCCGCCTCCAGCCAGTCGCGCAGCTGCGCAAAGCCATCTTCAACGGCATCCTCGTCAGCAACATCCACCGTCAGCGCCAGCAGGTCAGGGTCGTCCCCGGCCATTTCGGCCACCGCCTCGGGGTCGAGGTCGAACAATGCCACCCGCCAGCCGTCGGCCCGCAGCCGCTGAACAATGCCCCTGCCGATGCCCTGCGCGCCGCCGGTGATCAGTGCCGTCTTCATGCCATGCCTCCTGCCATCAGGCAGCAGAACGGCAGGACCGGCGGTTCGTTCCGTCAGCGGGGCTTGGTCAAGCGGCGCGAATTGGCGCGGATGCGCTTGCCATAGGGCCGCAGCGCGGCGGACATGACCCGTTCGGCGCTTGCGCCCCGGCCCGCCGCCTGCGCCATGGCGAACAGCGATTCGGTCGCCGCCGCCTGCTTTTCGGCGACCATTCGGAACGGCTCTCCTGGCGCCTGGGCCATCATGCCCATCATGCCCGCGGTCCGCAGGCCGATCACCGTCTGCGCCTCGATCGTCATGCGGGCGAATTGGGGCCAGAGGCGGAGCGGGTTCTTGGGCATCGTCGGGAACATCGGGCTTTCCTTGCGCTATGGGACCAGTCTGGGCTGACGCAGGCGTCAACACAAGTCGGACATTCGGATAGGTCAGTGCAATTTTCGGCGGGCCTGCTTGGCAAGCCGGGCCTGCCATGTATAGAGGCAGGCCATGACCGACCGCATCACCCTTCGCCGCCCCGACGACTGGCACCTGCACCTGCGCGACGGCGCGATGCTGGCGGCCGTCGCCCCCCATTCCGCGGGCTTCGGCCGCGCGATCATCATGCCGAACCTGGTGCCCCCGGTGGTGACAGGCGCGCAGGCCGCAGCTTATCGCGACCGGATCCTGGCGGCCCTGCCCGAGGGGGCGGCGCTGCAGCCGCAGATGACGCTGTATCTGACTGACGCGACCGATCCCGCCGATGTGGTGGCCGCGTTCAGGGACGGCATCATCCGCGCGGTTAAGCTGTATCCTGCGGGCGCCACGACCAACTCCGCCAGCGGCGTCACCGATTTCGACCGCGTCCGGCCCGTGCTGGAGGCCATGGCCGAGGCTGGCGTCACGCTGTGCGTCCACGGAGAGGTCACCGATCCGGCCGTGGACATCTTCGACCGCGAGGCTGTCTTCATCGACCGCGTGCTGGACCCGCTGCGCCGCCGCACGCCCGGCCTGCGCGTGGTGATGGAACATATCACCACCAGCGAGGGCGTGGCCTATGCCCGGTCGGGCGGTGACGATCTGGCTGCGACGATCACCACGCATCACCTGGTCATCAACCGCAATGCAATCCTGGCTGGCGGCATCCGGCCCCACTACTATTGCCTGCCTGTCGCCAAGCGCGAATCGCACCGCCTGGCGCTGCGCGAGGCCGCAACCAGCGGCGAGGCGCGCTTCTTCCTGGGAACCGACAGCGCCCCCCATGCGGACAGCGCCAAGCTGCAACCGTGCGGCTGTGCTGGCTGCTTCACCGCGCCGAACACCATGTCGATCCTGGCCCAGGTCTTCGAGGACGAAAACGCCCTGGACCGGCTGGAAGCATTCGCCAGCCTGAACGGGGCCGCCTTCTATGGGCTTCTCCCGAACGACGGCCGGATCACCCTGACCCGCCGCGACAGGCCTGCCGACTACCCGGCCCAGGTCGCCGCAGGCGGCGAAACCGTCACCGTCTTCGACCCCGGCTTCCCCCTTTTCTGGCACCTGGAGGACAAATGAGCCTGACTTTTCCCGCGCGCGAGGAGATCGCCCGCCTGTCCGCCCGGATGCTGCTGGAAATCAAGGCCGTGGACTTCAACGCGGCCCAGCCCTTCACCTATGCCTCGGGCCTCAAGGGTCCGACCTACGTGGATTGCCGCCGCATCATCAGCTTTCCACGCGTCCGCGCGACCCTGATGGACTTCATGGCTGCGACGGTGATGCGGGACGCCGGCTTCGAGGCCTTCGACAACGTGGCTGGCGGCGAGACCGCGGGCATTCCTTTCGCCGCCATGGTCGCGGAACGGCTGGGCCTGCCCATGACCTATGTGCGCAAGAAGCCCAAGGGTTACGGCCGCAACGCCCGGATCGAAGGCGCCATGACCGAGGGCCAGCGTGTCCTGCTGGTCGAGGATCTGACCACCGACGGCGGCAGCAAGCTGTCCTTCGTGGACGCGATTCGCGATACCGGGGCCAGCTGCGCGCATACCGCGGTGATCTTCTATTACGGCATCTTCCCGGAAACGACGCAACGCCTGGCCGATCATGGTGTAACGCTGCATCACCTCTGCACCTGGTGGGACGTCCTGGCCGAGGCCCGCGCCCAGGCGGCGTTCGACGAGCAAACGCTGGCCGAGGTCGAGACCTTCCTGACCGACCCCCGCGCCTGGCAGGCAGCCAACGCCTGACTTATCCACAGGCAGTCCACAGAACCGCCCCCCGAAAACGAACCCCGCGGCGTTCCCCGCGCGGGACTTCGCGTGTAGAACGGTACCGAAGACCAAAGGGGGCAGTCCATGACCAATCTCCGCGCCATCATTCCAGGCCAGCCCGTCAGCGCCGAGGAGACGCCCTCGATCCCCTTCTCGCTCGAGGCCGAACAGCAGCTTCTGGGCGCCCTTCTGACCAACAACGACGTTTTCGACCGCGTCAGCCAGATCATCAAGCCGGATCACTTCTATCATCCGGTCCATGCCCGCATCTTCGACATCTGTTCCGAACGCATCCGCAAGAACGCCCTTGCCAGTCCGGTCACGATCAAGGCCTTTCTGGAACATGACGACGGGCTGAAGGAACTGGGCGGCCCTGCCTATCTGGCGCGGATCGCGGGGGCCGCGATCAGCGCCTATGCCGCGCGCGATTACGCCCAGATGATCCGCGAATTCGCCCTGCGCCGCGAACTGATCCAGCTTGGCCAGGATATTTCCGCCCGCGCCGCCACCGTCGAGGTGGGTGACGAGGCCGAGGAACAGATCAAGGCGGCCGAACAGACGCTGTACAAGCTGGGCGAGGCCGGCACTGCCGAGCGTGGCTTCCAGTCATTCCTCAAGGCCGTGACCGGGGCCGTGCAAGCGGCCAACGCCGCCTATCAGCGCGACGGCAAGCTGTCGGGGATCTCGACCGGGCTGATCGACCTGGACGGCAAGATGGGCGGGCTGAATAACTCGGACCTCATCATCCTGGCGGGCCGTCCCTCGATGGGGAAGACCTCGCTTGCGACCAACATCGCCTTCAACATCGCCAAGGCCCACAAGACCGGCGAACGGCCCGACGGCACCATCGGCACGGTCGAGGGCGGCGTCGTGGGCTTTTTCAGCCTTGAGATGTCGGCCGAACAGCTTGCAGCCAGGATCTTGTCGGAAGCAGCCGAGGTGCCCAGCGAACGCATCCGCAGCGGCAACATGGACGAGGCCGAGTTCCGCCGCTTCGTCGAGGCGGCGCACGCCTTGCAGAACTGCCCGCTTTACATCGACGACACGCCCGCCCTGCCGATCAACCAGCTTGCCGCCCGCGCCCGCAAGCTGAAGCGGACGCATGGGCTTGATGTGCTGATGGTGGACTATCTTCAGCTTCTGAAGGCAGCCTCCGCCAAGGACAGCCGCGTGAACGAGGTGTCCGAGATCACGCAAGGGTTGAAGGCCGTGGCCAAGGAGCTGAACATTCCAGTCATCGCCCTGTCGCAGTTGTCCCGCCAGGTCGAAAACCGCGACGACAAGCGCCCGCAGCTTTCCGACCTGCGCGAATCCGGATCCATCGAACAGGACGCCGACATCGTGATGTTCGTGTTCCGCGAGGAATACTACAAGGAACGCGAGAAGCCGTCGGACAGCGATCTTGACGCCATGGCCAAGTGGCAGCAGGTGATGGAACAGTGCCATGGCAAGGCCGAGGTGATCCTGGGCAAGCAGCGCCACGGACCCATCGGCACGGTCGAGCTGTCTTTCGAAGGCCAGTTCACCCGCTTTGGCAACCTTGCAAAGGACCGGCAGTCGCAATGGGACTAGGTCTGCCGGTCCCCGTCGCGACCATCGGCCTGCTGATTGCCTCGAACGTCTTCATGACGGTGGCGTGGTATGGGCACCTGAAGTTCAAGACTGCGCCCCTGGTGACGGTGATCTTCGTCAGTTGGGGCATCGCCTTTTTCGAATACGTGATGCAGGTGCCCGCGAACCGGATCGGCTATGGGCATTTCAGCGCCGCACAGTTGAAGACCATACAAGAGGTCATCAGCCTGTCAGTCTTCGCGCTGTTTTCCTGGATCTACCTTGGCGAACGCATCGGCTGGCAGCACGGCGTGGGCTTCGGCCTGATCTGCCTGGGCGCCTGGTTCATCTTCCACGACTTCGGCTAGGCGCACCGGCGGCCGGCGCGCCTGTCGGTCAGTGCGTCCAAGGGCCGCGGCGGTCGGTCGCGAAGTTCTCGCCATAGCCGCGGGGGCGGATATTGGCGGCGCGGCTGTGGGGTGGCTGGACGACATATTCCAGGCCACGCTCGCGGGCGTAATCCTCGGCCTGCTTCTGGGTCTCGAAGTGCAGGCGGACCTGGCTTTGGGTGTCGTCGCTGCTGATCCAGCCCATCAAGGGGTCGATGTCGCGCCCCTGGGGCGGAAACTCCAGCACCCATTTCTTGGTCCGCGCATTGCCGGACTGCATGGCATTGCGGGCAGGTTGATAGATGCGAACGCGCATTGGGCAGCCTTTCGGTCGATATCGCGCGACTTATCGCCAATCGCGGGCCGCTGATCAAGGGCCGGAACGGCTGGTCCCGGCTTGCGTTGACCCGCGATACCGCAACAACGCAGGAGGATACGATGCCGTTTCGCACAGCAGCCGCCCTTGGGCTGATGATGGCCTTTCCCGCCGCCGCGCAGGATGCCGCATCCCCCCCACCGGCCGAGGGCGCAGCACCCCTGATCGCCGAACTGAAAACCGCCGAGGGCGAAAGCCTGGGCACCGCGACCGCCGTCGCCACGCCGTCGGGGATGATGCTGGTCACGCTGGAGCTCGAGGGCCTGCCGCCCGGCATCCACGGCGCCCATATCCACGAGACTGGCGAATGTTCGCCGCCCGATTTCGAATCGGCGGGCGGCCATCTGGCGGGCGACAAGGAACATGGCGTCATGTCGGCAAACGGGCCGCATCCTGGCGACCTGCCCAACATCCACGTCCCCGACAGCGGGGCGCTGACGGTCGAGCATTTCGCCGCCGACCTGACGACCGAGCTGATGATGGACGACAACGGGGCGGCCATCATCATCCATGAACAGCCCGACGACTATGTCGGCCAGCCCTCGGGCCATGCCGGGGGGCGGGTGGCCTGCGGCACCTTCGCCCAGGCAGGCTGATCCTATTCGACTGGCGCGGCGTCCGCGAAGGGCGCCGTGACCTCGGCCGTTGCGGCCTGCTTGTCATAGATGCAGATCATCCTTTCCTGCGTCCCGCCTTGGCCCACCGTGATCAGGGCCGCGCCATAGCTTTCGGAACCGAAGGGGTTGACCTCGACGGTGACGGTGGCATCGGGCGCGGTCTGGACCAAGCTGCGGCAGCTTTCCTCGACCGAGGCGCGGAAATCGTCCCAGGCCTCGTCGGACGATCCCCAGGCCGCCAGCGGCAGGATCAGAAACAGTCCTGCAAGTGCTTGTTTCATCGCTTTTCTCCTTTTGCGAAAGGAACGCGCGGGCGCCCCGTTCGTTCTGCTTGAAACAGAGAGGTGATCGAATGCCGTGGGCCCGCGCAATCCTTTTCGTCATCGCTGCAACAAGTGTCGGTGCCTGCGCATCCGGCTATAGCCTGACGGTCGCTGCCACCCAATGCGATCTGACACAGCACCAGCGGCTGGTAGGGATGAACATCGGAGAGGTGACCTTGCCGCCCCAGCTCCACTATCGGGAAATCAGCCCGGGGCAGCTGGTGACCCAGGAATACCAGCCGGGCCGGCTGAACATCTTCCTGGACCCCAAGGGCTGGATCGCACGCGTGACCTGCGGCTGATCAGCCCCTCGCACGGTCCACGACAGCCACGGCCCGGGCAATCGCATCCGTGATCGTCAGGTTGCTTGTGTCCAGCACCACCGCGTCCTCGGCAGGCCGCAGCGGCGCTGTCGCGCGTTCGCGGTCGCGCCGGTCGCGTTCCTGCAATTCGGCCAGCATCAGGACGGGATCGGCACCCAGTTCCGCCGCCCGCCGCTGCGCGCGGACCTGGTCCGAGGCCGTGACATACAGCTTTACCGGCGCACCGGGGCAGATCACCGTGCCGATATCGCGACCGTCCAGAACCGCGCCCGGTTCTTGACCTGCGAAGCGGTGCTGGAAGGCCAGAAGTGCTGCGCGGACTTCGGGAATGGCGGCGATGCGGCTGGCGGCCTGCCCAGCCTCGGCGCTGCGCAGATCCGGGCGCGAAAGGTCTGTTTTTTCAAGCGTCCGCGCTGCCGCGACCGGATCGCCCCCCTTCGCCCCCACGGCCCGATACAGCAGGCCGGTATCAAGGTGATGAAAGCCGAAATGGGCGGCCAGGGCGCGGGCGATGGTGCCCTTGCCCGAGGCGGCCGGTCCGTCGATGGCGATGATGAATGGCATGGTCACGCAACACTGGTTTCGCGCCCTCCATCGCACGGCGCGCGGCCCCAGGTCCACCGCCTTGCGCAAAAGAAAACGCCGGCCCAAGGGGACCGGCGTTCGTCGTCTTGATCGTGACGGAAAGGATCAGGCGTTGCCCAGGGTCTTGGCGACCTCGGCGGCGAAATCCTCTTCCTTCTTCTCGATGCCTTCGCCCACGGAAACGCGGGCAAAGCCGGTGATCTCGACCCCGGCTTCCGTCGCGGCCTGTTCGACGGTGACATCGGGGTTGATCACGAAGGGCTGGCCCAGCAGCGTGTTTTCAGCCACGAACTTCTTCATCCGGCCGGGGATGATGTTGTTCTGGATCACGGCTTCCGGCTTCGGCTTGGCCGATGCGGCGTTCTCTTCCAAGGCCTTGGCGGTCTGGACTTCCAGCTCGCGCGCCAGCAGGGCCGGGTCAAGCGTGGCTTCCGACAACGAGACCGGGTTGGTCGCGGCGATATGCATCGCGAACTGCTTGCCGACGGCCTGCGCCTTGTCCTTGTCGCCCTTCAGCGCGACCAGCACGCCGATCTTGCCCATGCCCTCGCCCGCGGCGTTGTGGACATAGGAAACGACGGTTTCGCCTTCCAGCAGGTGCATCCGGCGCAGGGTCATGTTCTCGCCGATGCGGGCGATGGCGTCGGTCAGCACCTCGGACACGGGCTTGCCGTTCAGGTGCGTGGCCTTCAGCACCTCGATGTCATCCGCCGTGGTCAGCGCGATGTCGGTGATGTCGCGGACCAGTTGCTGGAAATCGGCGTTCTTGGCAACGAAATCGGTTTCCGAGTTGATCTCGACGGCGACGCCGCGGCCATCGGTCACCTGCACGCCGATCAGGCCTTCGGCGGCCACGCGGTCGGCCTTCTTGGCGGCCTTGGCAAGGCCCTTGGTGCGCAGCCAGTCGATGGCGGCTTCCATGTTGCCGTCGGTTTCGGTCAGCGCCTTCTTGGCATCCATCATCCCTGCGCCGGTCGTTTCGCGCAGCTCTTTCACCATCGCGGCGGTGATAGCCATGATCCGTCTCCTTTGATCAACGCGTCAGGCGGGGCATATCCCCGCCTGACGACAGTTCCGTAAATATCCGGTTCGCGGCGACGATCAGGCGTCGGCGGTTGCCTCTTCCTCGGCGGCGGGCTGGTCCAGCAGCTCGTCGGGGGCGTCGGACAATGCGCCCACGTCCACACCGGCCGCACCCATTTGCGCCGACATGCCGTCAAGCGCCGCACGGCTGGCCAGGTCGCAATACAGCGCGATGGCGCGGGCCGCGTCGTCGTTTCCGGGGATGATGTAGTCCACGCCTTCGGGCGAGCAGTTGGTGTCGACCACGGCGACGACCGGGATGCCCAGCTTCTTGGCTTCCAGGATGGCCAGGTCTTCCTTGTTCACGTCGATGACGAACAGCAGGTCCGGCAGGCCGCCCATGTGGCGGATGCCGCCCAGCGAGGCTTGCAGTTTCGCCTGCTCGCGTTCCAGCTGCAGACGCTCTTTCTTGGTCATGCCTTCCGCGCCGCCGGCCATCGTCTCGTCAATCGCCTTCAGGCGGTTGATCGACTGGGACACGGTTTTCCAGTTGGTCAGCGTGCCGCCCAGCCAGCGGTGGTTCATGTAGAACTGGGCCGAACGTTCGGCGGCGTCCGCGATGGGCTTCTGGGCCTGGCGCTTGGTGCCGACGAACAGCACGCGGCCGCCCTTGGCAACGGTGTCGCGCACGACCTGCAGGGCCGCGTCCAGCATCGGCAAGGTCTGGGTCAGGTCCAGGATGTGGATGCCGTTGCGGTCGCCATAGATGAACTCCGCCATGCGCGGGTTCCAGCGTTGCGTCTGGTGACCATAGTGAACGCCAGCTTCCAAGAGCTGACGCAGATTGAATTCGGGAAGCGCCATTCCATGTCCTTTCCGGTTTGCGCCTTGGCAGGGGATTCAGGGCATCTGCCCCAACCGGTGGACCTTTTGCGGATTTCTCCCGCAAGGGCCCGCCCCTGCCTGTGAAGTGTCGCGCAGATAGACCCTGCGCGGGCGATTTGCAAGGGGCTTCAATGCGGCCGATCACGCGGGACCTGACCAACCTGTCAATTGCCGCGCCCGCCCCGTTCAGGCAAGATCGGCTCATCAGGGGACCAGCATGACCGACAGCCGCTTCCGCTTTGGGCGACATTACGATTTCTATGAACTGCTTGCCGACGGGATCGTGCACGGCATCGGTGTCGTGCTTGCGCTTGTCGGGGTGACCGCCCTGATCTTCCACGCCGCCACCTCGGCCGGAACGGCCGAGGTCCTGGCCGCGACCATCTATGGCACCGGGCTGATCCTGTCGCTTGGGGTGTCGTTCCTTTACAACATGCTGCCGCATTCGACCCTGAAATGGCACCTGAGGCGGGCGGACCATTCCGCGATCTTCGTCCTGATCGCCGCCACCTATACCCCGTTCCTGCACAAGGCGTCGTCGGACCCGGTGGTCTTCGCGCTGCTGGTCTGCATCTGGACGATGGCCGCGCTTGGCATCGCGCTGAAATGCCTGCTGCCCGGCCGCTATGACCGGCTGGCCATTCTTCTGTATATCCTCATGGGGTGGAGTGGACTGGTCGCCTTCCGTCCCATTGCCGACCACCTGCCGCCGCTGTCGATGCTGCTGATCGTGATCGGCGGCATCGTCTATACGGTCGGCGTGATCTTCCATGTCTGGGAACGGCTTCGCTTCCAGAACGCGATCTGGCACGGCTTTGTCGTGACCGCTGCCGCCATCCATTATGTCGCCGTCCTTTCGGCCATTTAGTTAGCGGTATCGGCATCGGCCAGCCGGGACGGCAAACCGCTTGCATCGCAAGGCATGACCGGGCAGGTTGCGCGCGAATTGCGGAACAGAAGGTGGCGCCATGAACCCCGAACTCCAGTCGCAAAAGACGCGGGCACTGTGCAGCCTGGCCCCTGTCATCCCGGTCATCGTGATCAAGAACGCGGAACGCGCGGCGGGCCTGGCGCGGGCCTTGGTCACGGGCGGGCTGCCGGTGCTGGAGATCACCCTTCGCTCGGACGCGGCACTGGACGCGATCCGGGCGATGTCCACCGTGTCCGGCGGCCATGTCGGCGCGGGAACGGTGCTGACGCCCGATGACGCACGGCGGGCCAAGGACGCAGGCGCGACCTTCGCCGTCTCGCCCGGCCTGACGGATCGCCTGATCGCCGCCTGCGAGGAACTGGAACTGCCCCTGCTGCCCGGAACCGCCACCGCATCCGAGGTGATGCGCGCGGCGGACGCGGGCTATGACATGGTGAAGTTCTTCCCGGCCGAGACAAGCGGGGGCGCACCAGCCCTCAAGGCCCTGGCCGGCCCCCTGCCCAGGATCAGCTTCTGCCCGACAGGCGGCATCACCACCGCCAATGCCGGCAGCTACCTGTCCCTGCCCAATGTCGTCTGCGTCGGCGGAAGCTGGATCGCGACGGATGGCGATGTCAATGCCGAGAACTGGGGGGCGATCCAGGAACGCGCCCATGCCGCCGCACGGCTGAGCCGGGGCTGACCTTGCCCGCCGACCTGGCGCGCGCCCGGCGCAACGTGATCGTGCTGGTCGCCGCGCAGGCGATCCTGGGATCGCAGATGTCGGTGATCTTCATCGTCGGCGGCCTTGCGGGCCAGATCCTGGCCCCCAATCCCTGCATCGCCACCCTGCCCCTGTCGATGATCGTGCTTGGATCGGCGCTGACTGCGCGTCCCCTGGCGCGCTTCATGCAGGATCACGGGCGGCAGGCCGGTTTCCTGCTGGCTGTCCTGGCCGGGGCAACAGGTGCTGCGCTTTCCGCCTGGGGCCTCTGGGCCGGGTCCTTCTGGTCCTTCATGGCCGGCTCGCTTCTGACGGGCGTCTACATGTCCGCTCAGGGCTTCTATCGCTTCGCCGCGACCGACCTCGCGCCCGAGGATTATGCCCCCCGCGCGATCAGCTGGGTCATGGCGGGCGGCCTTGCCTCGGCGATCATCGGTCCGGCCCTGGTCCGGGCGACCGACGGCCTGACGGCGGTCCCTTTTCTGGCAACCTATCTGGCTGTGATCGGGCTGAATGCCCTGGGCCCTTTCCTGTTCGCCTTTCTCCAAAGCCCCAAGGCCCTAACAGACCGCACCCCCGTCGCTTCGGGCCGGCCGGTCCGGCAATTGCTGCGCCAGGCGCAGATCGCGGTCGCAATGATCTGCGGAATGGTGGCCTATGCGCTGATGAACCTGGTGATGACCTCGACCCCGCTGGCGGTCGTGGGCTGCGGCTTCGCGCCCACCGACGCGGCCAATATCGTCAGCGCCCATGTGCTGGCGATGTTTGCGCCCAGCTTCTTCACCGGCCACCTGATCGCCCGCTTCGGGGCCGAGAGGATCGTTGCGATCGGCCTGTTCCTGCTGGCCCTGGCCGGCGCGGCGGCCCTGTCCGGGGTCGGGCTGTCGAACTTCTTCGTCGCGCTGATCCTGTTGGGGATGGGGTGGAACTTCGGCTATATCGGCGCCACTGCCATGCTGACGCGGGCCCATACGCCCGAGGAACGCGGCAGGGTCCAGGGCCTGAACGATGCCGTCGTCTTTGGCGGGGTGTTCCTGGCCTCGCTGTCCTCGGGCGGGTTGATGAACTGCAGCGGCGGATCGACCGTCGCGGGCTGGAACGCGGTCAACCTTGCCATGCTGCCCTTCCTGGTGCTGGCCGGAGGCGCACTGATCTGGCTGATGCTGCGCCCGCGCGAGGCGTAGAGGCAGGGGCCGCCCCCTGGCACGTGGGTGCTCTCGAACAACGCCGCACCAACCGGCGACCCCAGGATTCTTGAACCAAGGTGAAGGTTAGAACAAGGATTTCTGTTCGGGCGGCTTGGGCTTCCGCGTGGTCTTCGGAGGCGCACCTTCGGGACGTGCCGCGACCTTGCCATCGGCGAATTCCAGTTCGACCTGGGGCATCTGCCGCGCCGCCTTGGCCGAGGTGACGACGCCATCCGGCCCATGCACGACCACGAAACCGCGCTTCAGCGTCTCGGTATAGCCCAACGACAGCCGCATCCGGTCCACGCGCTGAAGGGCTTCGCTGCGGGTGCGAATTGACCTTTGCAGGGCCAGGTCCAGCCGTCGGGCCAGGTCTATGACCTTCTGCCCCTGCTGCAGGATCGACCGCCTGGCCGTCGTCATGACCCGCGCCAGCGACGCGTCCAGCCGTTCCCCCATCGCGGTCATCCGGTCGCGCCGCCGTTCGAGCCGGCGGACCGAGGCAGCGTCCAGCCGATGCTCCAGCCGATGCAGCGCATGGCCCTTGCCGTCCATGAAGCGGCGCAGCAATGCCACGGGCATCGGCCGCACCGCCAGTTGATGCCGGCGCGCGCGGACCAGCCCGTGCAGCGCCGGGTCCAGCCGTCCGGCCCACAGGTCCAGCCGCTGCCGCGCCCCTTCGGTCAGCGCCGCGGGACGGCCAAGCGCGCGGGACAGATCGCGCAGCCGCTGCCGGGGCCGTTCGACATGAACGGTCGCGCAGCGCGTCAGCCGTGCCTGCGATTCGGCAAGGCGCGCCGCCAGTTCGGCCAGCACCGGCACTGCCATTTCCGCCGCAGCCGTCGGGGTCGGCGCGCGGCGGTCCGATGCAAAGTCGATCAGGGTCGTATCGGTCTCGTGCCCCACGGCCGAGATCAGCGGGATCCGGCTTTCGGCTGCCGCACGGACCACTGCTTCCTCGTTGAAGCCCCATAGGTCTTCCAGGCTGCCGCCGCCCCGCGCGACGATCAGCAGGTCAGGGCGCGGGATCGGCCCGCCCACGGCGAGGTCGTTGAAGCCACGGATCGCGGCCGCCACCTGCGGCGCGCAGCCTTCGCCCTGCACGGCCACCGGCCAGATCAGCACGCGGGTCGGAAAGCGGTCGCGCAGCCGGTGCAGGATGTCGCGGATCACCGCCCCCGACGGCGAGGTCACGACCCCGATCACCCGCGGCAGCGACGGCAGCGGACGCTTGCGCCCCTCGTCGAACAATCCCTCGGCCGCCAGCGCCTGCCGGCGCTTTTCCAGCATCGCCATTAGCGCGCCAAGGCCCGCAGGCTCGATCTGGTCGACGATCAGCTGGTATTTCGACTGGCCTGGAAAGGTGGTGATGCGGCCGGTGGCGATGACCTCCATCCCCTCTTCGGGGCGCTGCGCCAGACGGGACGCCTGCCCCTTCCAGGTGACGGCGGCCAGGACCGAGCGGTCGTCCTTGAGGTCGAAATACAGATGCCCCGACGACGGGCGCGACACGCGGCCGATCTCTCCGCGCACGCGGACGCGGCCGAACTGATCCTCGAGGCTGCGCTTGACCGCGCCCGACAGTTCGGAAACCGTGAATTCATGCGCGTTGCTGCCCGGCGCGTCTTCCAGCAATTCCATGCGGCTTGTTCCCTTCGCCGCGCCACACTAGAACGCCGCGACCAGAAGCGAAAGGGCGGCCCATGAACATCCTGATCCTCGGCGGCGGCGGGCGCGAACATGCGTTGGCCTGGGCGATCCGGCAGAACCCGAAATGCGACCGCCTGATCGTCGCGCCGGGCAATGCAGGCATCGCCAATGTCGCGGAATGCGCCGACCTGAACATCCTGTCTCGGGCCGAGGTGCTGGAGTTCGCCCAGGAAAACGCCATCGACTTCGTGGTGATCGGACCCGAGGCACCCTTGGCCGCAGGCGTGTCCGACGCCCTGCGCGATGCCGGATTTCTGGTCTTCGGCCCCTCGCAGGCCGCAGCCCAGCTTGAGGCATCGAAGGCCTTCACGAAGGAGATCTGCGACGCCTGCGGCGCCCCCACCGCCGCTTGGGCCCGCTTCACAGACGCAACATCGGCCCGCGATTACGTGACCGCGCAGGGCGCCCCGATCGTGGTCAAGGCCGACGGCCTGGCAGCCGGCAAGGGTGTCACTGTGGCCGAAACCATCGATCAAGCCCACCAGGCCATCGACGCGATCTTCGACGGCGAGTTCGGCAAGATGTCGGTCGTGATCGAGGAGTTCATGGAGGGCGAGGAAGCCAGCTTCTTCATCCTCTGCGACGGCACCGACTGCCTGGCCCTGGGCACCGCCCAGGATCACAAGCGCGTTGGTGACGGCGACACCGGCCCGAACACCGGGGGCATGGGTGCCTATAGCCCCGCCCCCGTGCTGACCGATGCGCTGCAGGATCAGGTGATGGCGCAGATCGTCCGCCCCACCGCGGCGGAAATGGCCCGCCGCGGGATGCCCTTCCAGGGCGTCCTTTATGCCGGGCTGATGATCAAGGACGGCCGGGCCCGGCTGGTAGAATACAATGTCCGCTTCGGCGATCCCGAATGCCAGGTGCTGATGATGCGTCTGGGGGGGCAGATCCTCGACCTACTGCTGGCCTGTGCCGAGGGACGGTTGACCGGGATGTCCGTGAACTGGGCCGACGATCATGCGCTGACCGTCGTCATGGCTGCCCAAGGATACCCCGGCGGCTACCAGAAAGGCAGCATCATCAAGGGGCTGGACAGCCTTTCCGAGACCAGTTTCGAGATGACCTTCCACGCCGGCACGGCCGCAGAGGACGGGCAGGTCATCGCGACCGGCGGCCGCGTCCTGACCTGCACAGGGCGCGGCGCCACGCTTGCCGAAGCCCATCGCCGTGCCTATGCGCAGGTCGATGCCATCGACTGGCCGCAGGGTTTTTGCCGCCGCGACATCGGCTGGCGCGCGCTCTGACCCATCTTCTGTGCCCAGATATCCCCGCCGGAGGCATCCGACGGGGCCACAGGCGCCAGCGTCACAGGCTGGAATACAGCCCCTCGTAAATGGGCAGCAGGGTATCCGTCTCGAACAGGCTGCTGACCGAGGTGCCGTTCCAGATGTTCAGGATCGCCTGGGTGAACATCGGCGCGGTCGGCACGATGCGAATATTCGGGGCCGCCTTGACCGCGTCGGTCGGCTGGATCGAATCGGTGATGACCAGCGATTTCATCACGGATTTGCTGACCCGTTCCACAGCGGGGCCGGACAGGACGCCGTGGGTGATATAGGCATGGACCTCGGTCGCACCGCTGTCGATCAGGGTCTGGGCGGCCTTCACCAGCGTGCCGGCCGTGTCGCAGATATCGTCGACGATGATGCAGACCTTGCCTTCCACATCGCCGATCACGGTCATCTCGGCCACCTCGCCGGCCTTTTCCCGGCGCTTGTCCACGATCGACAAGGGCGCGCCGATCCGGGTCGCCAGTTCGCGCGCCCGTGCCACGCCGCCCACGTCGGGCGACACCACCATCAGGTCCTGCATCCGCCCCTTGAAATGATGCTGCACGTCAAGCGCGAAGACCGGCGCGGCATAAAGGTTGTCCACCGGAATGTCGAAGAAGCCCTGGATCTGGGCCGCGTGCAGGTCCAGCGTCAACACGCGGTCGATCCCCGCCTCGGTCAGCAGGTTCGCGACCAGCTTGGCGCTGATCGGCGTGCGCGCCTTGGCCCGGCGATCCTGCCGGGCATAGCCGAAATAGGGAATGACCGCCGTGATCCGCGCGGCCGAGGACCGGCGCAGGGCGTCGGCCATGACCATCAGCTCCATCAGGTTGTCGTTCGCCGGATTCGAGGTCGGCTGGATGATGTACATGTCCTCGCCCCGGACATTCTCATAGACCTCGACGAAGATTTCCTGGTCGTTGAACCGCTCGACCCTCGCGTCGCAGAGGCTGACATTCATGCCCCGATGCATCGACATCCGCCGGGCGATGGATGCGGCAAGGGTCCGGTTTGCATTGCCGGAAATCAGCTTGGGTTCGGTCATGACGGGCATGGAGGGGGCCTTTTTCGGGGGATTCGCCAGATTGCGCCCGCCTTACCACCCGGCTAGCCTGCGGGCAAATCGCGAAGGATCGTCTTTATGGCCAATATCGACTACTATCTGGGGACCATCAGCCCTTGGGCCTACCTGGCCGGGGACCGACTGGAGCGGATCGCGGAACGCCACGGCGCGACGATCACCTACAAGCCGCTGGATCTGTTGCAACTGTTCGACCGGACGGGCGGCGTGCGGCCCGCGAACCGCCATCCCAGCCGCATGGAATACCGTGCCCAGGAACTGCCCCGCTGGGCCGCGCATCTGGACATGCCCCTGAACCTGAAGCCCGCCTTCTGGCCGGTGAACATGGCGCCCTCGTCCTATGCGATCATCGCGGCGCAGGAGGCGGGCGGCGGCGACATCGGCGGGCTGGTCCAGGGCTTCCTCCGCGCCGTCTGGGCCGAAGAGCGCGACATCAGCGACGACGCGACCATCCGCGAGGTCCTGTCGGCGCATGGCTTCGATGCCTCACTTGCGGACAGCGGGTTGTTCGTGGGCGCCGAGACATACGGCCGTAACCTTGAACAGGCGGTCGAGGCCGGGGTCTTCGGCGCGCCCTTCTACGTGGTCCGGGAAAGCGGACAGAAGTTCTGGGGGCAGGACCGGCTCGACTTCCTCGACCGTCACCTCGCCTCGCTATGACCGGCATCTACAAGCGGCATTGGGCGGGCGACCGGGATCGCCCCGCCCTGGCCCTGCATTGCATGATGGGCAACGGCGCCTATTGGGGCCCGATCGCAGGTCGCCTGGAAGGACGGATCGATCTGGCGGGTTTCGACATGCCCGGCCATGGGCGCAGCGATCCGTGGGAGCCCCAGCCCCAGGGGCCGGACTTCCACACCTCGGTCACCCGGATCGCGGCCAGCTTCATCGACCGGCCGCTGGACCTGATCGGGCACAGTCTGGGCGCGACGGTCGCCCTGCGCATCGCCGTCGCCGCGCCCGAAGCCGTGCGAAGCCTGACCCTGATCGAGCCGGTGCTCTTTGCCGCAGCACCCGACGCCGAGCAGATCACCCGCGACCAAACAATGGCCGAAATGATCGCCCAGGGGCGTGACGACGATGCCGCGCGCGCCTTTATCGACATCTGGGGCGCAGCGCCCTTCGACAGCTTGCCCCCAGCCACCCGACGGGCCATGGCAGATCAGATCAAGCTGGTGGTCGACACCGATGAGACCCTGACACGGGACCGCGCAGGGATCCTGGACGAGGGAAGGCTGGAAACCATCGATGCCCCGGTCATGATCATCCTAGGGCAGGACAGCCCCCTTGTCATCCACCGGATCGCGGATGCCCTGGCGCCACGCCTGGCCGATGTTGGGCGGGCGATAGTGCCGTCGGCAGGGCATATGCTTCCGCTGACCCATGCGGACCAGACGGCGGGGCTGATCGCCCTGAACCTTGACCGGGCCTAGAGGCTGAAATCGTCCAGATGCGCCACCGGACCAATGGCCAGCCATTCGGCCCGGATCCGCGCCACGCGCGTATCGCCCCAGGTCTGGAAAAGGATGTCGAAGCCCGTCCGGGAAACGGCCTCTGCGCAGATGTCGGCACGCTGGTTGGCCTGCCCGTCGATATCCCACATGGCAATGGAGACATGCACGACCGGCGGGCCGGCAAAGGCCTCCTCGAATGTGACGGCATGGCGAACAAGTCGATGCCCATGGCCGGACCACATTTCGCCCTGGTCCTCGAACGCCGAGAACAGCAGCGCCGAGCCTTGGCAGACGCCCACAGCATGATGATCGAAGCGCCTCATCCCTGACCTTTCGCGACGGCACCCGCAGATGATATCCTTACGCCGTGCAAGGCAGCTAAAGTAAGTGGATGCCTCATCAATGCCGCCGTTGCTGATCAGGCACAGCATTCCTCGAAGGCGCGTTCCAGGATCTCGATCCGGCCCTGCGCGTCGGCCAAGGCAGCGTCAAAGCGCATTTCAGGCAACAATCCCTGTCCCAGCGACTCGCAATACTCCAATGCCGCGCGCATGATGCGCCCCTGCTGCGCGGCCCCCAGCCTGGCTGCGGCTGCCTCATGTGTCGAAGATTGCTTGACCTCGACGAACACCAGGCAGGATCCATCGCGGGCAATCACGTCGATCTCGCCTGCCTTGCCACGCCAGCGGCGCGCAAGGATCGACATGCCCCGCCGTTCCAGCAGGCGCGCAACGCTCTCCTCCGCAAGGCTGCCGGACAGGTTTGCCATGTGTCCCCGTGCCTTCCGCAAGGGCGATGCCTGCCTGGATGGGACAGGCAATGCCCATGGAAGATCCAGCGGTCTTGCAATGTGACCCATCATCAATTCCTATCTTCAGCCATACCCAGCGCGATCTGATAAACATCGCGCCGTGCCATTCCCAGTTCCCCTGCCACCTCTCGGGCGGCGTCTTTCACCGTCATAGCCCCCAGCCGCGCCTGCAGCGCGGTCCTGACCACATCGTCATCGGCCTGTACCGCCGTGGGGCGGTCCAGCAGCATCACCACCTCGCCCTTCAGGGCGGCCATGCGCGGATCGGCGGCCAAATCGGCGGCGGATCCCCGGATCACTTCCTCGAACTTCTTGGTCAGCTCGCGTGCCACCACTGTAGGACGATTCGGGTCAACCTCGCACATCTCCTTCAATGTCTGGTTAACGCGCCGCGGGCTCTCGAACAGGATCAGCGTGGCGTCGACCGCCATCCAGTGCCGCAGCCAGGTCATCCTTGCACCCTTGGTCGAAGGCGGAAACCCCAGGAACAGGAAGCGGTCGCTGGGCAGTCCCGACAGGCTCAACGCCGCCAAGGGGGCCGAGGGGCCGGGAACCGCATGGACGCGGTAGCCCGCCTCGGCCACTTCGCGCGCCAGGCGATAGCCTGGATCGGCCACCAGCGGCGTCCCGGCATCCGAGGCATAGGCGATGCTTGCCCCCTCTGCCAGGGCGGCCATCAGCCCGGGCCGGGCGCGTTCGCCGTTGTGGTCGTGATAGGGGGCGATCCGCCGCCCGCGCAGGGGAATGCCATGGATGTCCAGAAGCTGGCGCAGCACCCGCGTGTCCTCGGCCGCTAGAACGTCCGCGCCGTTCAGCACGTCCAGGGCGCGCAACGTGATGTCTCGCGCCGTGCCGATTGGCGTCGCCACGAGGTAAAGCCCGTTGTCCAGCCTGGGCACCTCGACATGGGCCGCAAGGCGATGCGCGGGCTGGATTTCGTCGCGTTTCTCGGTCATCGCCTTCTCCTTCCGACTGATTGCCAAGCCGGACCGATGGTCCTAGGCTGGCCCAAGCTCGCCCGATATCCTACAGCAGGGAAAATTCATATGGTCGTTTCCGCAACAACCCGGCCTGGCACCGGATTGCGCCGCATCGTCGCGCGCACCGCTGCGATCCTGTCGGCCTTCGTGCTTGCCGCTTGCGAACCTACCGGCGGGTCGCAGCAGGCAAGCGGGCCGGCTATTGGCCCGCTCATCAATCCAGGAGAGCCGGTGCGGGTCGCGCTTCTGGCGCCCGGCGGCAGCGGATCGGCGGATCTGGAATGGCTGTCGCGCAGCCTGAAGAACGCGGCGCGGATGGCTGCGGCCGATGCCCAGGGCGCCAGCATCGACCTGCGCGTTTATGATACCGGCACCAGCACGGAACAAGCCGTGGCCCAGGCCAATGCGGCCGCCGACGCAGGCGCGCAGATCATCGTCGGTCCGCTGTTTGCCGAAGGCGCGAATGCCGTGGGCAACGCCATGCGGCCGCGCAACATCAACGTGCTGTCCTTTTCGAACAATGCCGAGATCGCGGGTGGCAACGTCTTCATCCTGGGCAACAGCTTCGCCAACATCGCGGACCGGCTGGTGGGCTTCGGCGTCCGCCAGGGCAAGCGCAACGTCTTTGTCGTGGCCGAGGATGACGTCGCGGGCCAGATCGGCGGCCGCGCGATCGAGACCGCGATCGCCCGCAACGGCGCGCGGATGGCAGGCCGGATCAACCACCCGGTCTCGGTCACGGGGATCGACGCCGTGGTCCCACAGATCGCTGCTGCGGCGCAGTCGGGTCAGGTCGATGCCGTCTTCATGACCGCCAACAACCAGGCCGTTCTGCCCTATCTAACGGAAAAGCTGGCCGCGGCCGGCGTCCGATCGCCGGTCACGCAGATGATGGGCCTGACCCGCTGGGACCAGCCCCCTGCCCGGGCCTCCTTGCCGCAGTTGCAGGAAGGATGGTTCGCGATCCCGGACCAAGGCCTGCGCGCGCAGTTCGACGCCCGCTATCGCAGCGCCTATGGCGAGCAGCCGCACGAACTGGCAAGCCTTGCCTATGACGGCGTCGCGGCGATCTCGTCCCTGGTGCGCGGCGGGCAGCGCAACGCGCTGACGACGACAGGGCTGACGCAGCGCGCGGGCTTTGCCGGCGTCGGCGGCGTCTTCCGCCTGCGGCCCGACGGCACGTCGGAACGGGCGCTTGCCGTTGCGACGCTCCGCGGCAACCGGCTGGTGATCCTCGATCCCGCACAGCGCGGCTTTGGTGGCGCCGGGTTCTGATCTTGGCCCAGCGCGTCGACACTGCGATCCTGCAAAGCGCCCCGGCATTGTCCGGGGCGCATCCCCTCTTCGACCCCGACAGCTTCCTTCCGATGCTGGACGCGGCGCTGAACGGCCTGACCGACCGACGCGACATTCGCGCCCGCACCGTGGCCGTCCTTTCGGACGCGCGGGCCGAGGCCATGCGCGCGATCGAGGCGGGCTTGGCCAGCCACCCTCGCGCCGCCCGCGAAACCGTCCGCGCCATCGCCAGCCTGACCGACGGCATCGTGATCGCCACCCATCATGTGGCGACGGTCTGGCTGCATCCCCAGCGATCACAGTCCGAGGCCGAGCGGCTGGCCGTGCTGGGCGTCGGCGGCTATGGCAGGGCCGAAATGGCGCCCGCCTCGGATCTGGACCTGCTGTTCCTGACGCCGTGGAAGATCACGGCCTGGGCCGAAAGCGTGGTCGAATCCATGCTGTATGTCCTGTGGGATCTGAAGCTGAAGATCGGCTATTCGATCCGCAGCGTGGACGACTGCATCCGCCTGGGCGCGGGGGACATGACCATCCGCACCTCGCTGGTCGAACACCGGCTGGTCACGGGCCACGCCCCCTTGGCCGAGGAACTGCGCGAACGTCTTTGGGTCGAGCTTTTTTCAAGAACCGTGCCGGAGTTCATCGAGGCCAAGCTCGAGGAGCGTTCGGCCCGCCATCAGCGCCAGGGCGGGCAACGCTATGTCCTTGAACCCAACGTCAAGGAAGGCAAGGGCGGGCTGCGCGACCTTCAGACCCTGTACTGGATCGCAAAATACATCCATCGCGTCGACCGGGCCGTCGAACTGGTCGACCTGGGCGTCTTCACGCGGGAAGAACACCTGGCGTTCTGGCAGGCCGAGGATTTCCTTTGGGCCGTGCGCTGCCACCTGCACCTGATCGCAGGCCGCCCGGTGGATGTCCTGTCCTTCGACATGCAGGTCGAGGTCGCGCGTCGCATGGGCTATCGCGACACCTCGGCCCGGCGCGGGGTCGAGTATTTCATGCAGGATTACTTCCGGCACGCCACCCATGTGGGTGAACTGACCCGCGTCTTCCTGACCGAGCTCGAGGCACGGCACGTTCGCAGCGCCCCCTTTCTGGGCCGCCTGTTCCGCCGCCGCCGCAAGATGCGCGAAGGCTTCACCGACAGTCACGGCCGCCTCAGCATCACGGACGATGCCGAATTCCTGCGCGATCCCCTGAACATCCTGCGCCTGTTCGAGGAAGCCCTGCGCACCGGCATCCTGATCCACCCCGACGCGATGCGGCTGGTGGCCGCGAATCTGGACCTCATCGACGACAAGGTCCGCAGCGATCCCGAGGCGATCCACATCTTCATGGATCTGCTGCTGAAGCACGGCAATCCCGAGCGCGGGCTGCGGCGCATGAACGAACTGGGGGTGCTTGCCGCCTTCATCCCGGAATTCGAGCCGGTCGTGGCGATGATGCAATTCAACATGTATCACCACTATACCGTCGACGAACATTCCATCCAATGCGTCGCCGCCCTTGCCGAGATCGAGCGGGGCGAGCATCCCGATGACCTGCCCCTGTCCAGCGAGATCATGGAGTCCGGCATCAACCGCCGCGTCCTTTACCTGGCGGTGCTGCTGCACGACATCGGCAAGGGCCGGCGCGAGGATCACTCGATCCTGGGCGCGCGGCTGGCGCGGCGGATCGCGGCGCGCTTCGGCTTTCCGCAGGACGAGATCGAGACAGTCGAATGGCTGGTCCGCAACCACCTGCTGATGTCGGACGTGGCGCAGAAGCGCGACATTGCCGACCCCCGCACGTTGCGCGACTTCGCCAAGGCCGTGAAGACGCGGCGGCGGCTGGACATGCTGCTGGTGCTGACGGTCTGTGACATCCGCGGCGTGGGTCCGGGCACCTGGAACAACTGGAAGGCGGCGCTGTTGCGCAGGTTGCATACCGAGACGGCGCTTGTGCTGGAAAACGGTCTTGAGGAACTGAACCGCGACCGCCGCCAGAACGAGGCCAAGCGCAGCCTGCGCCATCTTCTGGTCGCCAAGGGCTGGGAGCCCCGGGAGATCCGCGCCGAACTGGGACGGCATTACGACAACTACTGGTCGGGCTTGCCGACCGAGACCCAGGCCAGCTTTGCCGAACTCTTGAACGGCATCGGCCCGGACGAGATCCGCATCGACCTGCGGGCCGATCCGGACCGCGACGCGACCCGCGCAGCCTTCGTGCTGGCCGACCATCCGGGCATCTTCTCGCGCCTCTGCGGGGCGCTGACGCTGATGGGGGCGAACGTCGTCGATGCGCGGACCTATACAACCCGCGACGGCTTCGCGACGGCTGTCTTCTGGGTGCAGGATCCCGACGGCAGCCCCTTTGACGAGGACCGCCTGCCCAAGCTGCGCCAGACGATCCTGCGCACGCTGAAGGGCGAGATCGTGGCGCGCGAGGCCTTTGCAACCCGCGACAAGCCCAAGAAGCGCACGCGCGAGTTCAGGTTCCCGACCCATGTCACCTTCGACAATGAAGGCAGCGACATCTATACCATCATCGAGGTAGATACCCGCGACCGTCCGGGCCTGCTTTACGACCTGACGCGGACCATGGCCGCAAACCACATCCAGATCGTCAGCGCCGTGATCGCCACTTTCGGCGCGCAGGTGGTGGACAGTTTCTACGTCAAGGATATGTTCGGCCTCAAATTGCACAGCGAAGCCAGGCGCGACGCTTTGGAAAAGAAATTGCGCGCGGCGATTGCCGACGGGGCGAAACGGGCAGAGGCTTGAAATCATGAGATCGGGATTGGTGCGCGGGTTCCTCTCGGTAGGGATCTGGACCTTCGTGTCGCGTTTGTCGGGCTTTGTCCGCGACATCCTGATGGCCGCCTGGCTGGGCAGCGGCGCGGTGGCCGACGCCTTCTTCGTGGGCCTCTCGCTGCCCAACATGTTCCGCCGGTTCTTCGCGGAAGGGGCGTTCAACACCGCCTTCGTGCCGATGTTCGCCAAGAAGCTGGAAGACCGCGAGGATGCGCAGCGCTTTGCCTCGGAAGCCTTCTCGGGCCTGCTGATGTCGGTCCTGGTGCTGTCTGCGGTCGCGATGGTGTTCATGCCAGGGCTGGTCTGGCTGATGGCCGCGGGCTTTGCCGGCGACGAACGGTTCCCGCTGGCCGTCCAGTTCGGCCGGATCATGTTCCCCTATATCCTGCTGATCTCGCTGGCCTCAATGATCTCGGGCGTCCTGAACGCCAACGGCCGGTTCATGGCTGCCGCGGCGGCACCCGTCTTGCTGAACCTGCTGTTCATCGCGGCCATGGCGGTGGCCTGGTGGCGGGGATGGGACGTGGGCCTGACGCTGGCCTGGGCCACGCCGCTGACGGGGATCGCGCAGCTTGCCCTTGTCTGGTGGGACGCGCATCGCACCGGCTGGTCCTTCCGCCCGCAGCGCCCGCGCCTGACGCCCGACATGCGCCGCCTGCTGGCCGTGGCCCTGCCCGCAGCCTTTGCAGGGGGCGTGGTGCAGATCAACCTGCTGGTCGGCCGCCAGGTCGCCAGCCATTTCGAGGGCGCGATTTCCTGGCTGTCCTATTCCGACCGCCTGTATCAGTTGCCCCTGGGCGTCGTTGGCGCAGCCGTGGCCGTCGTCCTGCTTCCCGAACTCGCCCGCAGGCTTCGCGCGGGCGACCACGCGGGGGGCCAGTCGGCCTATTCCCGCGCAACCGAGTTCGGGCTGTTCCTGACCCTGCCCGCCGCCTTCGCCATCGCCGTGATCGCGGAGCCCATGGTGCGCACGCTGTTCGAACGGGGCGAGTTCACCGCCTATGACACGACCCAGACCGCCCGCGCGCTGATCGTCTATGCCTTCGGCCTGCCCGCCTTCGTGCTGCAGAAGATCCTGCAACCGCTGTATTTCGCGCGCGAGGACACGAAGACACCCTTCCGCTATGCCCTTTGGTCGATGGTGGTGAACGCGATCGTGGCCTTTGGCCTGATGCCCTGGCTAGGTTTCCTGGCGGCGGCGCTTGGCACCACCGTCGCCGCCTGGATCATGGTGGCGCAACTGTGGTGGGGCACGCGGGCCATGGGCGACGCTGCACGCGCCGATGACCGACTGCGCCGCAAGGCACCGCTGATCATCCTGTCATCGTCACTGATGGCGGGCGCGCTGTGGCTGATGATGGGCTGGCTGGACGGCGCGGGCATCGGCCGCGTGCCGGGCCTGCTGATCCTTGTCTTCGGCGGCGCCGCGATCTACTTCGCGCTCAGCTTCGCGACGCGGGCCTATCGGCTGTCGGACCTGAAGGCGGCGGTCCGGCGCGGCTAGCGCGCCCGGATCTGGCGCAGCACCCGTTGCACGCCCCCGTCCACCAGCACGAAGCTGAGAAGAAAGCCCGCTCCGAACCCTGCGATCTCGGCGATCCAGCCATAGCCCGCGCCGCCGAAGACGATGCCGAAGACAAGCTGAAAGGCCAGCAGCATCCCGATCAGCGTGAAGGCCCGCATCCGGTTGGCGTGCACCGCCCCCAGCCGGGACCACAGCAGGAAGGTGAAGGCGCCCACCAGCCCGTAGACGGCTGGATAGCCCCCGATCAGCGGTCCCACCCGGCCCGGCAGGACGGATATCGCCGCCGTATAGACCAGGGCACCCCCGATGGCCGAACCCAGGAACAGCGCGACGACCGCCCAGGGGCGGAACTCGCGCGCGATCATGTTGCCAAGTGCCAGGGTAAAGACGACCACGAACAGCGCATGGGTGAAGGACGTGTTGACGAAGCTGTAGGACAGGATGCGATAGGCCTGGTCCCAGTCCACCGCGCCAAGCTGCCACATGCGCTGCACCATCTCGGGCGCGAAGGCGGTCATCTGCATCGCGGACAAGCGCAGCCCCACGCCTTGCGCGCCCCCGATCAGCCCGGTCTGGCCCAGCAGGAACACGATCTCTCCGGCGATGGCTGGCAGGGCCAGTGCCCAAAGCACGACGGGCAGCGGGTTGAGGGGCGAGACAGGATTGGCCTGGCGCATCGGGATTCCTTCGCGGTTGCGGTCGCTTTGGGCAAGGGCTAAGCCACTGGCAGCGAAAATCCAAGCAGGCCCGACATGACCGAGACGACGAAAACCCGTTTCACCCCGCGCATCTTCTCGGGCATCCAGCCGTCAGGGGGGTTGACGCTGGGCAACTACCTGGGCGCCCTGAAACGCTTCGCCGCCCTCCAAGGGGGCGAGGCCGAGACGATCTACTGCCTGGTCGACCTGCACGCGATCACTGTCTGGCAGGAACCCGAGACCCTGCGCCTCAACATCCGCGAAGCCGCCGCCGCCTTCATGGCAGCGGGCGTCGATCCCGCGCAGTCGGTCCTGTTCAACCAAAGCCAGGTGTCCGCCCATGCTGAAATGGGCTGGCTTTTCAATACTGTCGCGCGGGTCGGCTGGATGTACCGGATGACCCAGTTCAAGGACAAGGCAGGCAAGAACACCGAGAATGTCAGCCTGGGCCTTCTGGCCTACCCCGCGCTGATGGCCGCCGACATCCTGACCTATCAGGCAACCGCCGTGCCGGTGGGCGAGGATCAGAAGCAGCACCTTGAGCTGACCCGCGACATCGCCGCCAAGTTCAACCACGACTACGGCGTCGAGCAGTTCCCGATCACCGAACCGCTGATCGAGGGCGTCGCCACGCGGGTCATGTCGCTGCGGGACGGGTCGAAGAAAATGTCGAAATCCGACCCCTCGGACGCCAGCCGGATCAACCTGACCGACAGTGCCGATGCGATCGCCCAGAAGATCCGCAAGGCACGCACGGATGCCGACCCCCTGCCCGGCACGACCGACGGCCTGAAGGACCGGCCCGAGGCGCGAAACCTGGTCAACATCTATGCCGCCCTGGCCGACCAAACCCCCGACCAAGTCCTGTCGCAGTTCGAGGGCCAGGGCTTCGGCGCCTTCAAGCCCGCGCTTGCCGATCTGGCGGTCACCTCGCTGGAACCGATCACAAAGCGGATGAACGACTTCATGGCCGATCCTGCCGAGATCGACCGCATCCTTGGCAAAGGCGCGATCCGCGCGGACGAGATCGCGACCCCGATCCTTGAACGCACGAAAGAGATCATGGGCCTGCTGCGCACCCGGCCCTGACCTGACACGAAAAAGGCCGCCCCGCGATCACCGGGCGGCCTTTCGATATGTCTCAGCGACTTCTGCCCTGACTACAGCGCCTTCATGACATCTGCCGCGATCTGGAAACTGCGCAGCCGCGCATGGTGATCGTGGATCTGGCCGGTCAGGATCACTTCATCCGGGCGATAGGTAGAGATCAGGTCGTGCAACTGGACGCCGACTTCGTCGGCATTGCCCACCGCGCTGATCTTCAAGGCCTCATCGACCATACGGCGCATCTGCGGGCCGATCTCGGCATCGAGATCCTGCACCGGACGCGGCAACTTGCCGGGCATCCCCGTCCGCAGCCGCGCGAAGGCCAGCTGCATCGAGGTCCGCAGATAGCGCGCATCATCGCCATCGTCGGCGGCAAAGACGTTGATCGCCAGCATCACCTGCGGCCGGTCGTTCCACGGCCCCGGCCGGAACCGTTCGCGATAGATGGCGATGGCCCGATCCAGATCCGAGGGCGCGAAATGGCTGGCAAAGGCATAGGGCAGGCCCAGATGCGCGGCCAGTTGCGCGCCGAACAGGCTGCTGCCCAGGATCCAGACCGGAACATTCGTCCCCTCGCCCGGCAGCGCGCGGACCGGGGCGCCCGGCCGCTCTGGCCCCAGGTAATCCAGCAACTCGACCACGTCTTGCGGAAAGCTGTCGGCCATCGGATCGCGGCGCAATGCGCGGATCACGGCCCCGTCCCCGCCGGGCGCGCGGCCCAGGCCAAGATCGATCCGATCCGGAAAGGCGGTGGCCAGCGTGCCAAATGATTCCGCCACCGTCAGCGGCGCGTGGTTCGGCAGCATGATCCCCCCGGCACCCACGCGGATGCTGGATGTTGCCTGCGCCACCAGCCCGATCAGCACCGCCGTGGCGGCACTGGCGATGCCCGGCATGTTGTGATGTTCGGCCAGCCAGAACCGGCGATAGCCCCAGCTCTCGGCATGGCGCGCAAGATCAAGGGTGTTGCGGATCGCATCGGCGGCCTCGGAACCCTCGGGCACCGGCGACAGATCGAGAAGGGAAAAGGGAATGCTCATGGCAGACGAGGTATGGCGGCCGGTCAGGATTGCAATGCCGCAAGATGCAGAAACTGCAACGCCCTATCTTCTGTGCTCAAACATCCTCGGGGCGTGAGTGGCGCCCGAGGGTGCCGGAGGGGGCGCGAGCGCCCCCCTGCCTTACATCTTGCGCAGATAGGTCCAGGTCGGAACCCGCGCGTTGCGGGCGACCGACCAGCTTTCTGCATCACCCAAATAGACGAATCCGCAATTCGTCAGCACTCGCGCCGAACCCGGATTGTCCTGGAAAGCCTCGGCGAACAAGGTCCGGGCATTGTGCGGGTTGGCTCGGACCAGGGCGTCCACGGCCTCGGTCGCGAAGCCGGTGTTCCAGAACCCGGCGCCGATCCAGAAGCCCAGTTCCGACTGGTCGTCCTCCATCCGGGTCAGAGAGACCACGCCCAACAGTTCCGCCAGCTTGTTGGCTGAACCGTCGATGGCCCAGACATCCTCGGCCCGGTCGACGGACAGGGCACGCGCGACAAAGCCTTCCGAGGCGCCGGGCGGCAGCGGATGCGGAATTGCGCGGGTGCCTTCGGCCACGCGCTTGTCGGCGGTGTAATGGGCGATCATCCCCGCATCCGACGGACGCAGGGGACGCAGGACGAAGCGTTCTGTGGCGATGACGGGCTGGTTCAACGTGGCGTCCGTGACGCTGAGGTCGTCCAAACGCGTACCTTCCCTCATCGGTGCTGACATGACCAATTTTCCCTCCCCGGAAAACAGGCGGGGGACCGGCTTCCGCCGATCCCCCTGTAACAGTGAAATGTTAAGCTCGGGTTACTCGGCTGCTTCGAGAGTCGCGGGAATGACCGAAATAAAGGTGCGGCCCTTCAGACCCTTCTTGAAGGTCACATGGCCGTCGGTCAGGGCGAACAGGGTGTGATCCTTGCCCATGCCCACATTGGCGCCAGCCCACCATTTGGTGCCGCGCTGACGCACGATGATGTTGCCGGCGATGGCTTCCTGACCGCCGAACAGCTTGACGCCAAGACGGCGACCAGCCGAATCGCGGCCGTTGCGGGACGAACCGCCTGCTTTCTTATGTGCCATGGCTCAGTCTCCTTACGCGTTTTCTTTGGTGCGCGCGCCGACGGCGGTCTTCACGCCGGTCGATCCTGCGCCTTCGGCCAGAACGTCGGTCACCCGCAGCAGGGTCAGTTGCTGGCGATGCCCGCGCGTGCGCTGCGAGCTGTGCTTGCGGCGGCGCTTGACATAGGTGATGACCTTGTCGGCCTTGATCTGGTCGATGACCTCGGCCTGCACGCAGGCGCCATCCACCAGCGGCGCGCCCAGGGTCGTGCCGACCATGAGGATTTCGTTGAACTGGACCTTGTCGCCAGCCGCGGCATTCAGCTTTTCAACGCGCAGGACATCACCCGCCTGCACCTTGTATTGCTTGCCGCCTGATTTCAGAACCGCGAACATCGCTTCGACTTCCTTCGTTTCCGCGTCCTTCGGCCCCAGATCGCTCTGGCGTTGGGGTTTCCCGCCTTCGGACTGCGCATCCCGCGCTGCGGGATGTCATTGAAAATAACATGCCGGCCAAGGGCAGTGGCCCGGCCGGTTGACGCGGATATGGCGGATCCCCCGTCCCAAGTCAAGCATTTCCGCAATGGCAATTTTCAGCGGGATCAGGGAACCTTGGCGCCCGGCGCGCCTTCCTTCGCAGCCCTTGCCCGGAACATACTGGAACCGATCATGCAGAGTTTCACCTGCCCCGCCTGCGACTCCCGCGTTTATTTCGAGAACCTGTTCTGCGCCTGCGGCGCCGCGCTGTTCTATGACCCCGAGGCGCGCGCCATGCTGAACGAGGCTGACCCCTGCGCCAACCGCGACGCGATCCAGTGCAACTGGGTCGCCATTCCCGGCGAAACCCTGTGCCGGTCCTGCTGCATGTCCGATGTTGTTCCCGCCCTGCATATCGGCGACAACCAGCAGCTTCTGGAACGGGCGGAACGGGCGAAGCGGTGGGTTCTGGCCAACCTGTCCAACTGGCAGTGGTTCACCGATGCCGACGGGGGAATGCGCCCGCGCTTCCAGATGCTGTCGGAAAACACTGGCGCCGGCCGGGCCGAGCAGATCATGATGGGCCATGACAATGGCGAGATCGTCATCAATGTCACCGAGGCGGACGAGCTGATCCGCGTCAAGCGCCAGCAGGAACTGGGCGAGCAGTATCGTTCGATGGTCGGACACTTCCGCCACGAGCTGGCCCATTTCCTGTTCGACCGGCTGACCGCCGCGCCAGGTTTCCAGGACGAGTTCCGCGCCCTATTCGGGGACGAATCCGCCGATTACGCGGCAGCCCTGCAAGAGCATTACAACAACCCCAAGGATCCCGGAGAGGACTTCATCACGGCATATGCCACCTCGCACCCGCACGAGGACTGGGCTGAAACCGTCGCGCATCTGCTGCACATGGTGGATTTCACCGACAGCTTCGTCAGCGCGGGCCTGATGATGAAGGGCATTCCTGCCAACTATCAGCCCTATGCGGAAACGGACGCGGACCATCTGCTGACGATTGCGGCCGAGGTCGCCATCGCCATCAACGACATCAATCGCGCCCTGGACAATTCCGACCTGTATCCCTTCATCCTGACCCCGAAGATCCGCGAAAAGATCAAGTTCGCGCATGGCTGGATCAGCCAGCACGGCGCGCGAGGAGCCTAGCCCTCGGCCTTTTCCTCAAGAGCCAGCCACTCTTCCTCGGCGGCGGCCAGGGCCTGCTGGCGTTCGGCCAAGGCCTCGGTCGCCTTCTGGAACTTGGCGGGCGCCGCCGTGAACAGGTCGGGCTGGGCCAGGAACTGGATCAGCTTGCCGATCTCGGCCTCCAGCCGCTCGATCACGGCGGGCAGCGCGTCGAGGCGGTGGCGCTCGGTGAAGGACAGGCCCGACTTGGCGGCCTTGGGGCGGTCGGCCGGCGCCGCTGCCTTGCGGGCTGTTTCGGACACGGCGTCGGGCGTATCGTCGCCCCGCTGCGCACGGTAATCGGACCAGCCTCCGGCATAGACCGTCGCCCGGCCGTCGCCTTCCATCGCGACGGTGGTGTCGGCCACCCGGTCGATGAAGTCGCGGTCGTGGCTGACCAGCAGCACGGTGCCGTCATATTCGCCCAGCAGATCCTGCAGCAGGTCCAGCGTTTCCACGTCCAGGTCGTTGGTGGGTTCGTCCAGCACCAACAGGTTCGACGGACGCGCCATCAGCCGCGCCAGCAGCAGCCGCGCCTTTTCGCCACCTGACAGGCTGCGCACGGGCGCGCGAGCCTGCGCGTCGTCGAACAGGAAATCCTTGAGATAGGCCACCACATGCTTGGGCTGGCCCCGCACCATGACCTGGTCGGCCCGGCCCGAAACCCGCATGTCGGGATCGCCGGTCAGCGATTCCCACAAGGTCTGGTCGGGGTTCAACTGCGACCGGGTCTGGTCGAAGACGGCGACTTCCAGGTTGGTGCCCAGCATGACAGTCCCCTCGTCGGGCGCAACCTCGCCGGTCAGCATCTTGATCAGCGTGGTCTTGCCCGCGCCGTTGGGTCCGACAAAGGCCACCCGGTCGCCACGGTTCACCAGCAGGTCGAAGGGGCGCAGGATCGTGCGGCCGCCAAAGGCCTTGGCGATGCCCTTGGCCTCGATCACCTTCTTGCCCGACTGTGGCCCGGAATCGAGCGCCATGGCCGCCGTGCCCTGCCGCCGGATCTGGGCGCTGCGTTCGGCCCGCAGCGCGGCAAGGGCGCGGACGCGGCCCTGGTTGCGCTTGCGCCGGGCGCTGATGCCCTCGACGGCCCAGCGGGCCTCGGCCTTGATCTTGCGGTCCAGCTTGTGGCGGGCCTCATCCTCGGCCGACCAGACGGATTCGCGCCAGTCCTCGAACCCCTCGAAGCCCTTTTCCTGGCGGCGCACCTCTCCTCGGTCGATCCACAGGGTGGCGCGGGTCAGGCGGCGCAGGAAGGCCCGGTCGTGGCTGATCAGCACATAGGCAGCCCGGGTCTGCGACAGGTGATCCTCGAGCCAGCCGATCGCCTGGATGTCCAGGTGGTTGGTCGGCTCGTCCAGAAGCATCAGTTCCGGCGCCTGCGCCAGAAGGCGTGCAAGCGCTGCGCGGCGGCGTTCCCCGCCCGAGGCGGTGGCGACGGGACGCGCGGGATCGAACTTCAGCCCCTCGGCCGCCATCTCGACGCGGTAGGCTTCGGATTCGGGCAGGCCAGAGGCCGCGAACTCGCCCAAAGTCGCAAATCCTGACAGGTCGGGGTCCTGCTCCATGTAGCCGGTCGATACGCCCGCGCTCAGGACGACCTCGCCCCGGTCGGCCTCGACCAGGCCGGCCATGACCTTCATCAGGGTCGATTTGCCCGATCCGTTCCGGCCCACCAGGGCCACCCGGTCGCCGGGCTGGATCGTCAGGGAAAGCCCGTCGAAGACGGGGTCGCCGCCAAAGGTCAGCGAAATTTCGGACAGTTGAAGAAGGGGTGCGCGTGCCATGCCTGCGCCCCTATCGCGGGGCGGGCAGGCGGTCAATGGCGGCCTGTTCTGCATGATCTGCAAAGGGACTTGCGCCGCATGATTTTCCCTTTCACAAGAACCCGACGGTTCACGAGGTTGGCATGACGCGCAAGATCATCATCGACACGGATCCCGGCCAAGACGATGCCGTGGCGATCCTTCTGGCCCTTGCCAGCCCCGAGCTTGAGGTGCTGGGCCTGACCGCCGTGGCGGGCAACGTGCCCCTGGCGCTGACCGAGCTGAATGCACGCAAGATCGTCGAACTGGCAGGCCGCCCCGACATCCCGGTCTTTGCCGGCTGCGACCGCCCGCTGGTGCGCCCGCTGGTCACGGCGGAACATGTCCACGGCAAGTCCGGCCTGGACGGGATCGAACTGCCCGCGCCCACGGTCCCCCTGCAGACGCAGCACGCGGTTGACTTCATCGTCGACAGGCTGCGCCGCGAAGACAGCGGCACCGTGACCTTGGTGCCCATCGGCCCCCTGACCAACATCGCCCAGGCCTTCCGCCAGGCCCCCGACATCGTCGAGCGGGTGCAAGAGATTGTCCTGATGGGCGGCGCCTATTTCGAGGTGGGCAACATCACCCCCGCGGCCGAGTTCAACATCTTCGTCGATCCCGAGGCCGCGGCCGAGGTTTTTGCCGCAGGCGTCCCGCTGGTCGTGATGCCGCTGGATGCCACCCACGAGGCGGTGACCTCGCGAGACTGGGTGGAGGGGATGCGCGCCCTGCCCGGCCGCTGCGGTCCGGCGATCGCCAGCTGGACCGACTTCTTCGAACGCTTCGACAAAGAAAAATACGGCAGCGAAGGCGCGCCCTTGCACGACCCCTGCACCATCGCCTGGCTGCTTCGGCCCGACCTGTTCACCGGCCGCCATATCAACGTGGAAATCGAGACCACCGGCAAGTTCACCACCGGCATGACCGTCGCCGACTGGTGGCGGGTCACGGACCGCCCGGCGAATGCCAACTTCATCCGCCACGTGAACCGCGACGGGCTGTTCAGGCTGCTGGCCGACCGGCTTGCCCGCCTGCCGTGACTAGTTCGGGACGGGCGTGTTCAGCGGCACGGTCCCTGCCCCGTCGCCCAATTCGGCGTTCAAGCGGCTGACCAGATCCTGCGTCATGTCGATGGCGTCCATCGACACGAAGACCGTGCGCCGGTCCAGGACCGCAACGGCTCCGCGTTCCTGCATCATCTCGCCCATCAGCGGCAGCGCAGCGCGATAGAAGGCGGCGCGGTCCGCCTCGGCCCAGGCGTTCAGATCCTGGACCACCTGCGCGCGTTGGCGGCGGACCTCGGTCGCGCGGGTGTCGAAGGCCTCGGCCAGTCGGCGGAACTCGGCGGGGTCAAGGGTGCCGCGCTGCTGGGTCAACGCCGACTCCTCGTCCGACAGTTGCGCGGCCAGGCGTTCATTCTCGGCCTCGATCTTGCCGCCTTCTTCCTCCAAAATCCGCTGCGTCCGCTTGCCCCATTCAGAGGCCGCGAACAGCACGTCCTGATCGACCGTCAGGATCGGCGCCGCAACGGGCTTGGCGTCGCGCGGGCTTTGGATCGTGCGCGAAGGCAATGGCGGCGCCTCGGGCGTTGCCGGGGGCGCCGCGGCGGGAGGCTGGTCCCCCGGCACCGCCTGCCCCAGGGCAAGGCCCGGCAAGGCCAGCAGCGCGACGACCGCCAGTCCCCGCGCCAGCCCCATCAGAACCGCGTCGAGATGGTCAGGTCGAAGTTCTGTTCCTCGTCATAGTCTTCCTTCTTGACCGCCTTCGAGAAGTTGAAGCGCAGCGGCCCGATGGGCGTGGTCCAGAAAATCGACGCGCCGACCGAGGCGCGGACATACATTGAATCGTCAATCTCGCCATTCGGGCCAGGGGTTCCGACTGTCGTGTCCAGACCCCAGATCGAACCGACATCGGCGAACAGACCGCCCGAGATGCCGTATTCCTCGGGCAGGCCGATGGGGAACTGGGCCTCGGTCCGGACGACCCAGAAATAGTTGCCGCCCAAGCCGTCCTGGTTTTCGGCATTCAGGTCGCGCGGACCGATGCCGTTGGGTTCGAAGCCGCGGATGCGCGTGCCGCCCCGATAGCGGTCAAGGATCCAGGTGGAATAGTCGTCATAGGAAAAGATCCCGCCCGCCTCGAACTCGGCGCGCAGGGTCACCTCCTCGCGCCAGGCGTTGCTTTCCACCCCGGCCAGGGCGCTTGTGGTCACGCTTTTCGTGTCGCCGCCCAAGCCCGCGAAATCCTGCGAGAAGCGCAGTTTATAGCTGGTCAGCGGGTCCAGCCCGGTGATGCGCGTGTCCCACAGGTAGCTGTAGCCAAGCGCCGAGGTGACGCGCTGTCCTTCCTCGTTCTGCAGCAATTGCGAGCTGTCGTCCTCGACCCCGCCCAGGGTTTCCTTGGACAGGCGATAGCGCAGTTCCAGACGGCCGTTCTGCGAGATCGGAAACTCGATCGACGGACGCACGCCGACGGACCGGGTGTTGTAGTCCGAGTTCAGGCTTTCGGTGACGTTGTAATAGGTGTTGAAGCCGAAGCGCAGGTCGCGGCCCAGGAAATACGGCTCGATGAAGGTCAGCGACGATGACTGGTCGCCATCCGCGGTCGAGATGGACAGCCCGACCGTCTGGCCGCGGCCCAGGAAGTTGTTTTCCTGCAGCGACGCGTTCAGGCCCACGCCCGAGGCGACGCCATAGGACGCGCCAAAGGACAGCGATCCGGTCGGCTGTTCTTCCACGTTCACGTCGACGATCACCTGTTCGTCGCTGCTGCCGGGGCGGCTGTTGACCTGCGCGTCGCTGAAATAGCCAAGCGCGCGGATGCGTTCGGCTGCGTTGCGGATTTCACGCGGGTTGAAGGGATCGCCCTCGACCGTGTTGAACTGGCGACGGATCACCTGGTCCAGCGTGGTCGTGTTGCCCTCGATGTCGATGCGTTCGACAAAGACGCGCGGGCCGCGCGTCAAGGCGAAGGTCAGGTCCAGCGTCTGGTTCTGCGGGTTGCGCGTCACGCGGGGCTCGATATTGACGAAGTTCAGCCCCTGCTGCAGCGCGATCGTCTCCATCCGGCGGATGGTGTTGTCGATTGCGGCAGGGTTGTAGACGTCGCCCCGGCCCACGCGGTTCTGCGCCGCGAAGGGCGCCGCATCCACGCCCGGAATTTCGGACACCGTGTTGACCTGCGCAAAGCGATAGCGCGGGCCTTCCTGGATGTTGAAGGTGATATAGAAGGCGTCGCGTTCCCGCGCGATTTCAGGCGCCACGGCCTGAACGCGGAAGTCAGCGTAACCGCGCGAACGATAGAAGTCGGTCAGCAACTGTTCGTCAAGCTGCAGCCGTTCCGGCGCAAAGGTGTCGCGGCGGATGAAGGTGCGCAGGATGCCTGCCTGCTTGGTATCCAGCACGTTGCGCAGCCGGCGGTCACTGAAGGCGCGGTTGCCGGTAAAGCCGATGCGCTCGATTTCCGTGACGTTGCCTTCGCGAATCTCGAAGACCAGGTCAACGCGGTTGTCGCTGCGGCGGATGATGCGCGGGTCGACGCGTGCGGCCAGGCGGCCCTGCGCCGCATAGGCCTGGGCGATGTTGTTGGCGTCCTGGATGGCCTGGCTGGGCTGATAAACGCGGCGCGACTGGCTTTGGACGACCTGGGACAGTTGCTCGTCGTTGATGCGGCGGTTGCCCTCGAAGCTGATCTGGTTGATCGTCGGGTATTCGCTGACGCGGATCACCAGGACATTGCCCTGGGGCACGATCTCGACCGTCTCGAACAGGCCCGAATTCTGCAGGCGTTGCAGCGCGTCGTTCAATTCGCCCGCCGACACGTCCTGGCCGCGCGCGATGTTGGTATAGGACAGGACCGTGGCCGGTTCGACCCGCGACGATCCTTCGATCCGCACGTCGTTGAAGACATAGGCCGAAGCCGCGGCAGGGATCAGAGCCGCAGGGGCCGCGATCGTCAAGGCCGTCACCAGGGCGACCGCGCCCCTGCCCAGTTTCCGTGTCATTGCTGCCCCTCTTGTCGTCAGCCTGCAACGGCGCTGCTTGCGGCGCCTTCTTTTGCGTCAAGCTTGTGCATCAAACCGCCTGCCCTGTCAAAAGCGCATCGCGCCCTAGGGGCAGAAAAGATCGTTGCTGAGACCGAAAATCATCAGAGACAGCACCGCAGCCATCCCGATGGCCGTCAGCAGATTCAGCGCCTTGTCCGACGGCGGGCGGCCAGTCAGGGCCTCCCAGGTGTAGAACATAAGGTGCCCGCCATCCAAGACGGGGATCGGCAGCAGGTTCAGGAACCCGATGGCCGCCGACAGGACCGCGATCCACCACAGGAAGTTGCCGCCCCCCGCGCTTGCCGCCTGCCCGGTGCTTTCCGCGATGCTGATCGCCCCGCCCAGGTTGCAGCTGTCAATCTGCCCCGAGATCATCGCCCACATCCCCGACAGGGACGAGGTGATGATCCCCCAAGTTTGCACGACACCCAGCCACAGCGACTCCAGCGGCCCGGCGCTGCGGGTGGCGGGCGCAAAGAAGCTTTCGCCGCCTGTCACGCCGATCAGCCAGCGGCGCTCGTATCCGCCGCCCTCGGCCGGAAGATCCTGCATCTTCGGGACCAGCGTGTAATCCGCCACCCCCGCACCCGGCCGCCAGACCTGAAGGGCCACCGGTTGGCCTTCGGCGGCCTCGACCGCCGCGCGCAATTGCGAAAAGCGGCTGACAGGCCGGCCTTCGATGGCCATGACCACATCACCCGCCCGCAGCCCGGCATCGGCTGCCGCACTGCGCGGGGCCACGCCGCTGATCCGGGCGGGAACAGGGTCGGGGCCACGGACGGTGGTTTCTGCGCCGTCGCGCAGCACCGTCCAGTCCTGGTGATCGGCCAGCGGCAGCGCTTCAGCGATGCGGCCAATGTCGCGCCAGGTTTCGACGGGCTGGCCACCCAGGGCCAGGATCCGGTCCCCCGGCTGCAATTCGTTGACCACGCCCGGCGGAGCCTCGGCAATGGTGCCAACCTGCGGCTCGTCCGCCGGAATGCCCTGGAACAGTGCAAAGCCGCCAAAGACTAGGATCGAGAGGATGAAGTTGAACACCGGACCGGCCAGCAGCGTGGCAAACCGCGCCCACAGCGGCGCGCCGGTCAGCGTCTGCCGCCGCAGGGCGGGATCGACGGCTTGTCCCGGTCCTGCGCTTGCGGCATTGGCGTCGCCCAGGAAGCGCACATATCCGCCCAGCGGGATCGCCGCCAATTGCCACAGCGTTCCCCGCCGGTCGCGGCGCGAGATCAGGCGCGGACCGAACCCGACCGAGAAGACCTCGGCCCGGATGCCCGACAGCCTGCCGATATAGTAATGGCCGAATTCGTGGACCGTGACGATCACCGCCAGGGCCACGAAGAACGCGGCCAGCGTCCACAGCGTGCCTCCGAATTGCGGGATCAGGTCGGTCATGCGGCGGCTTCCTTGCGTGCTTCGTGGTCCCAGTGCAGGACGGTGTCCAGATCGGCCGGATCATGGCCGAAACCGTCCCGCCCCGACAGGGCCTGCAAGGTCATTTCCACGCGAGGCGCCATGGCGGTGAAGCGGATTCGCCCGGCGATGAAGTCGTCAAGCGCCTGTTCCTTGGCGGCGTTGAACACCGCGCCCGCCATGCCGCCGGCGGCCATCACCTCTCGGGCAAGGCGCAGGGCGGGCCAGCGGACCTCGTCCGGCGCGCGGAAGGTCAGGCTGCCAAGCGCGGCCAGATCCAGGGGCGCGACCGGAAGGGGGGCGCGGTCGGGCCAATGCAGGGCGTATCCGATGGCGTGGCGCATGTCGGGCGCGCCGAGATGGGCGATGGTGCCGCCGTCCACATGGCTGACCATCGCATGGATGATGGATTCCGGGTGGACCAGCACCTTGATCCGGTCGGGCGGGAGGCCGAAGAACTCCTTCGCCTCTATCACTTCCATCGCCTTGTTGAACATCGAGGCGCTGTCGATCGTGATGCGCTGCCCCATCGCCCAGTTGGGATGGGTGGATGCCTCGGCAACCGTCGCGGCGGCCAGCCGTTCCAGCGGCCAGTCGCGGAACGCCCCGCCCGAGGCGGTAATGGTCACGTCCTTGACGGATTCCAGCTTTTCCGGACCAAGCGCCTGGAAAATTGCGGAATGTTCGGAATCGACCGGCAGGATCCTGGCGCCACTGGCGGCGGCGGCCCGGCGCAGCAGTGGCCCCGCGCAGACCAGCGATTCCTTGTTGGCAAGCGCCAGAATGCCCCCTTGGGCAAGCGCCGTCAGGCCCGGCACAAGCCCCGCCGCGCCGACGATGGCCGACAGCACCCAGTCGGCTGGCCGTTGCGCGGCCTCGACCAGGGCATCCGGTCCGGCGGCGGCCTGAACCCCGCTGCCGGCCAAGGCGTCGCGCAGGTCGTCCAGCAGTTCGGGATGCGCGGTCACCGCCACCTCGGCCCGCAGGTCGCGCGCCATGCGGGCAAGCCTTGCGATGTTGCGCCCGCCCGTCAGGGCAACGGTGTGATAGGCGTCAGGCCCGCCCGCGCGGCGGATCAGGTCGACGCCGTTCGCGCCCACGGACCCCGTGGCCCCGAAGATCGAGATTCGCCGCATGGGTCAGTTCACCGCCGGAAGGGCGGTCAGAAGGCCGATCAGCATGGTCGCCAGCACCGCGCCCGTCACTGCGTCAAAGCGGTCCATGAAGCCGCCGTGCCCCGGGATCAGGTTCGAACTGTCCTTGACCCCTGCCCGCCGCTTCAGCCAGCTTTCGGCGATGTCCCCCATCTGACCCGCGAAGCAGACGATGGGCGAACACCAGATCAGCATTGCGTCGCCCCGCCCCAGCCGCCACAGCAGAACGCCCAGCAGCAGCGCGCCGATCCAGCCCGCGATCGTCCCCGACCAGGTCTTCTTGGGACTGAGCGAGGGCCAGAATTTCGGCCCGCCGATCATCCGCCCGAAGAAATAGCCGGCCGTGTCCGAGATGATGACGATTCCCATCAGCCACAGCACGAAGTTGAGGCCATAGGTTTCCCGAAATCCGACCAGTCCATAGGCGACCAGCATGATCGCCAGCCCGAAGATGGCATAGGTCCAGCGGTCACGCGTCGCAGCGCCGGGCAGCCCCGCGACCAGCGGAAACAGCAGGGCCAGGAAGGCGACCGGATGGTCGAACATCTGCGAGACGAATTGGGACATGAAGGCGATGACGGCCAGGGCAAAGGGACGCCAGGCCCCGAAGATGCCCGGATGAAGGCGCGGGTTGCGCCAGCCGGTCATGGCGGCCAGTTCCCAGAAGGTCACGGCCGAGATCAGCGCCATCGACAGCCGCAGCCAGACGCCCGTCGCCACCGCCAGCATCACGCCGATCCCCAGCAGGACCAGCGTCGAGGCCACGCGCCGCGACAGGTCGCCCCATTTCCCTGGCGGAGGCCTCAGCGCCTTTGCGCGTCCCGCGCTCATGCGCCCCCGAAACGCCTGTCGCGCATCCCGAAGCGGTCGAGGATCTGCGCAAGATGGTCGGGCGTGAAGTCGGGCCACAGAACCGGCGAAAATTCGTATTCGGCATAGGCCGCCTGCCAGGGCAGGAAGTTCGAGGTCCGCGTCTCGCCCGAGGTGCGGATCACCAGGTCGGGGTCGGGATGGCCCGCCGTGTCGAGGCAAGCCGCCAGGTCGGCCTCGGTCGGCCGCTCGACCTCGCCGCGGGCGATCTTCTCGGCAAGGCGCGCGGTCGCGCGGGTCAATTCGTCCCGCCCGCCATAGTTGATCGCCACCGTCAGGTTCAGGCGGCTGTTGCCGGCCGTCCGGGTTTCGATCGACGACATCAGCGCCTGCAGCTTGGCATCCAGCCGTTCCCGCCCCCCGATGAAGCGCAGGCGCACGCCTTCGGCGGCCATGCCTTCGGCTTCATACTGGATATAGCGGCGGAAGATCTTCATCAGACCCAGGACTTCCTCGGTCGTGCGCTTCCAGTTCTCGGTGGAAAAGGCATAGACGGTCAACCAGTTCACGCCCAGATCGGGGCAGGCGCGGACGATCTGCTTGACGCGTTCCGCCCCCCGCCGGTGGCCGACAAGGCGCGGCCAGCCCTTGTTGGTGGCCCAGCGACCATTCCCGTCCATGATGATGGCGACATGCCGGGGCCGCTGATCGACCCCGCCCGATAGCAGCAGCGGTGCGGTTTCAGCGGCCATGTTCGTCCCTCAGACCTGCATGATTTCGGCTTGTTTGCCTTCAAGCGCCTGATCGACCTGCCCGATCATCTTGTCGGTCAGCTCTTGCACGGCGGTTTCCCAGAACTTCTGGTCATCCTCGGGCATGCCGTTGGCCTTGCCCTTCTTGATCTGGTCCATGCCGTCGCGGCGGACGTTGCGGATGGCGACGCGGGCGCTTTCGGCATACTGGGCCGCGACCTTGGTCAGCTCGCGGCGGCGTTCCTCGTTCAGTTCGGGGATCGGCAGCATGATGATGGTGCCGTTCAACTGCGGATTGATCCCCAGCCCGGATTCGCGCAGCGCCTTTTCGACCTTGCCGACCATGCCCTTGTCCCAGACGTTGATGGTGACCATGCGCGGCTCGGGGACGTTGACGGTGCCCAACTGGTTGATCGGGGTCATCTGGCCATAGGCGTCGACCTGGACCGGGTCGATCATCGAGGCCGAGGCCCGCCCCGTCCGCAGGCTGGAGAATTCGTGGCGCAGGCTGTCCATCGCGCCCTTCATCCGCCGTTCCAGATCGTCGATGTCGATTTCGATGTCCTCTGCCATGGGGAACTGCCTTTGCATTGAATTTTGATTGCTTGTAGCGAGAGAAGCATGGCTTGGCAAAGACTTTGCCCCCCTTGCGGGCAAGCCCTTGCCGGCCATCGCGCGCGCGGTGGCGGGCGTCAGTTATGCACGCGGGTATAGGTGCCGCGGCCTTCCAGGATGCCCCGGAACCCGCCCGGTTCGTCCAGCGAGAAGACGATGATCGGCAGGCGGTTGTCGCGGGCCAGCGCGATGGCGGATGCGTCCATCACGCCCAAGTGCTTTTGCAGCACCTCGTCATAGCTGACCTCGCCGTAGCGCTTGGCATCAGTGTGCTTCTTGGGATCCTTGTCATAGACGCCATCGACCTTGGTGCCCTTGAAGATCGCCTCGCAGTTCATCTCATTCGCGCGCAGGGTGGCTGCGGTGTCGGTGGTGAAATACGGGTTGCCGGTGCCGGCCGCGAAGATCACGATCCGCTTCTTTTCCAGATGGCGGATGGCGCGGCGGCGGATATAGGGCTCGCAGACCTCATCCATGCGGATGGCGCTGATGACGCGGCAATGCAGGCCCTTGGCTTCAAGCGCGGATTGCATCGCAAGCGCGTTCATCACCGTGGCCAGCATCCCCATGTAGTCGGCCGTCGTCCGCTCCATCCCCTGGGCGCTGCCTTGCAGGCCGCGGAAGATGTTGCCGCCGCCGATCACCATGCAGACCTCGACCCCCATCTTCTGGACCGATTCCACCTCGTCGGCGATGCGCGACACGGTTGGCGGGTGCAGGCCATAGCCCTGATCGCCCATCAGCGCCTCGCCCGAGATTTTCAGCATCACCCTGCCGTATTGCGCGGGTGCCGTGCCCTGATGATCGGTCATGTTGGTTCCTTCGTGTCCGCGCCGGTCGCTTTTATCGCCGCGCAAAATGTCGCAAAAGGCGGCCGTGTTCAACCGCCCGAAAGCTGCCTGCCCGTGATCCGTCTGGACCAGATCGACCCCAAGCGCCACCTGCTGATCGCAGGACCGACCGCCAGCGGCAAATCGGCGCTTGCGCTGCGTGTTGCCCGTGCGCAGGGCGGGCTGATCGTAAATGCCGACGCCCTGCAGATCTGGTCCTGCTGGCGGGTCCTGACGGCGCGACCTTCCCCCGAGGACGAGGCAGCGGCACCCCATGCGCTTTACGGCCATGTCGCGCCGGGCGTGACTTATTCCGTCGGCGACTGGCTGCGCGACCTGGCCGGGCTGCTGGAGCGACGGCTGATCGTGGTAGGCGGCACCGGGCTTTACCTGACCGCGCTGACGCAGGGGCTGGCCTATGTGCCCCCCACCCCGTCCGAAATCCGGGCGGAAGGCGATGCCCGGCTGGCGGCGGAAGGGGGGCTGGCACGCATGGTGGCCGACCTGGACCCCGCCACCCGCGACCGGATCGACATCCAGAACCCCGCCCGCGTCCAGCGCGCGTGGGAGGTCCTGGCCGCGACCGGACGCGGCCTTGCCGACTGGCAGGCTGACACGCCCCCGCCCCTGGTCGCGCCAGACCAGGCGCAGCGCCTTGTGGTCACGGCCGATCGCGACTGGCTGGCCCGTCGCATCGCCCTGCGCTTTGGCCAGATGATGCAGCACGGCGCCCTTGAGGAAGTCCGCGCCATGCTGCCCCATTGGAATCCGGGCCAGCAATGGGCGCGGGCGATCGGGGCACCCGAACTGGTGGCCCATCTGCGCGGACAGATGGATCTGCCCACCGCCACTGAACGCGCGATCATCGCGACCCGCCAATACGCCAAGTCACAGCGCATCTGGTTCAGGGGGCGGATGAAGGACTGGTCGCCGGTTTCGGCTGATGCAGAAAATACACGTAATGATTGATCTTTTTGCCGCCTGATTGAGTTATATCTGCCAATAGGCAACAATCCGCTTAGTTGGTGCGGTGTCAGGCGGTGCTCATGTCGTCATTCGAACAGACACAATGGGATGGTTTTCCCTTTTCGGCCAGTCGGATCAGGGCGGGCCGACGCCTGAGCGACAGCGAAGTGACCGCACCTTCCATTCCCGAAGCGGTGCCAGCTGGCCCCGGCCTTGCTGCAAGCGCCCCCGCCAAGCCGGTCTCGGCGGCGTTCGGAATGCGCCCTGCGCTGCGCGAGGGACGGCCGGTCGCACGGCAGGCGGGGATGCGGCTTCTGCCGCTGCAGGCCTTCATCTGGGGCAGCCGGGCCATGCCGCCCCAGCCGCGCACGCGCACTGACCATACGCTGATCTGGGTGACCGAGGGGCGGGTGCAACTGGACTTTCCGCGCGACCACTTCGTGCTGCGGGCGGGGGATCTGCGCCACATCCCCGCGGGCACCGCCTTTGCCGCGATCCCATCCGCCGGGGCGCGGGGGCACGTAACCCTGATCTCCGTGGCCCTTGCAGCCGGGGCGCAGCCTCCGCTGCCGGAACGCGGGCTCGGCGCCCATGTCGGCACCCATGCCGCCCAGTTGGAGGCCACGCTGCACGAACTGGCGGTCGAAACCGCCAATCCCGATCCTGGCGCCCTGTCATGCCTGATGAACCTGCTGTCGCTGCGCCTAGGGCAGCTGATGCCCGACCGCCCGCCCGAGACGACGGACGAGGTGGCCCCCGACCTTCCGTTGATCGAACGGTTTCTGGCGCTTGCGGAACAACAGTTGGGATCGGCCCGGTCGGTGGCCGAGCTTGCGTCGGACCTGGGCAGCACCACGGGCACGCTTGACCAAGCCTGCCTGGCGGCACGGGGCAAGCGCGCGGTCGAACTGATCCACGACCTGCAACTGGAACGCGCGGCGGATCTGCTGCGCCACAGCAACCGGCCCACCATGCGCATCGCGGCCGAGCTTGGCTATTCCAGCCACGCCCATTTCATCCGCAGCTTCGTCGCCGCGACCGGACGGACGCCCGACGCGTTCAGGGCGCAAGCCTGCTAAAGCTCGTCCTGTTCGGCATCCCTAGGCTGGCGTCCGCGGTAGCCCGTGGCAACCACGAACTTTTCTGATGAATCGCTGCGGCTGGCGGGCGGCTTGACGTTCGCGACCTTGTCGAAGTTGCGCTTCAGCATCGCCTGCATCTCGGTTTCCGCGCCGCCCGCCAGGACCTTGGCGACAAACGTCCCGCCCGGTTCGAGAACATCAAAGGCAAACGCCGCCGCAGCCTCGACCAGGGCCACGATCCGCAGGTGGTCGGTGCCCTTGTGACCAGACGAGGCGGCGGCCATGTCGGACATCACAACATCGGCGGGACCGCCTAGCCAGTCCTTGACCTTGTCGTCTGCCCCTTCGGACAGGAAATCAAGCTGGTGGATTTCGGCCCCGGCGATCGGATCGACCTCTTGCAGGTCGACGCCCAGGACCTTGCCCACGGCCTGGCCACCCTTTTCCCCAAGCGCATTCACCCGCTGCACGGCCACCTGGCACCAGCCGCCGGGCGCGCAGCCAAGGTCGACGACACGGGCGCCGGGGACGAGGAAGCGATACTTGTCGTCCAGTTCCAGGATCTTGTAGGCCGCGCGGCCCCGGAACCCCTCGCGCCTGGCGCGGGCGACATAGGGGTCGTTCAACTGCCGTTCCAGCCACAGCTTGCTGGACAGCTTGCGGCCCTTGGCGGTCTTGACCCGCACGCGCAGGTCGCGGGCGCCGCGACCGCTGGATTTCCCTTCGCGGCTGCCTGGTGCTTTCGTCATCTCATGCCACTCCGTTCAGTCCATCCGAGGCCAGCACCCCATCGCGCACCATCTGGGCATAAAGCAACCCCTCGCGCAGGCCACGGTCGGCGACCGACAGCTTGCTGGTGGGCCAGATCCGCATCAGCGTCTGCAGGATCGCCGCCCCCGACATGATCAGCGCATGGCGTTCGCGCCCGATACGGGGATCGGCGCGGCGGCCTTCCGGGCCAAGCTGCAGATAGGAATGGATCACCCGGTCGATCTGGTCGCTGGTCATCTCCAGCCCGTCCACCTTGGTCCGGTCATAGCGGCGCAGGCCAAGGAAGCTGGCCGCGACCGTCGTCACCGTCCCGGAGGTGCCGATGATCTGGAACCCCTCGTCGGGCGACCCCTGCGCATAGGGGGTGAAGCCCGACAGCATTTCCTCGAAATACCAGGACATCAGGGCAAAGCGGCCCCCGTCGTCCTCGACATCGGCAAACTGGTCGCGCAGCGTCGCCACGCCCAAAGGCACGCTGATCCAGTCCACCACGCGCGCCCCGCCGGGCTGTGGGTTGCCGAAGCCGTCCGACAACCGCATGATCGCGCGGGGACGTTCCTTGGGTTCCACGTCTTCCAGGTCGATCCAGACAAGTTCGGTCGATCCGCCGCCGATATCGACGACCATCAGCGTCTCGGTCTTGTGGCTGACCAGCGGCGCGCAGGAAATCACGGCAAGCCGCGCTTCCTCCTCGGCGCCGATGATCTCGATCGGCAGGCCGGTCTCGCGCCGGATGGTGCGCATCAGGTCGCGGCTGTTCCTCGCGCGCCGGCAAGCCTCGGTCGCGACAAGGCGCATGTTGCGGACGCGGTGCTGTTCCAGCTTGCGCCGGCAGACCTGCAACGCATGGACCGTGCGCGCCATCGAGCTGCGCGACAGGCGCCCAGACGCTTCCAGCCCCTGGCCAAGCTGAACCGGCTTGGAGAAGCTGTCGATGACCTGGAACTGACTGCCCTTCGGTCGGGCAATCAGCATCCGGCACGAGTTTGTGCCAAGGTCGAGGGCAGCATAAAGCGCCCCCTCCTCGGGTTGGCGGGCGACGGACGGCTCTACCGCAATTTTCGGGAACGCGTCCGCACCCGCAGGACGCTTGGGCGTCATGAGAACACGCCCTCCGATGTCAAGTTGAACAAAACGTAACGCGCCCCCCTGGCACGTTCAAGGGGCGGCGAAAGGGTGATTGCCGAAGGGGACGCAGTCGGTTGATAACGGCTGCAAGTTTGCCTTCGGATGACCATGACATTGACCGTGCTGACCGGACCCGCCGCGCCCCTTGCGGGCAGCCATGCAAAAAGCGCCATCGCAAAGACGGCCGCTGACCGGCCGCTGCCGCTGACCGCCACCGGATTCGAGGGCGACGAGCAGGCTGACCGCAGGGTCCACGGCGGGCCGGAAAAGGCCGTCCATCACTATCCCTGGGACCATTACGACGCATGGCGGGCCGATCTCGGCGACCTGCCGCTGTTGGACCATCCGGGCGCCTTCGGCGAGAACATCTCGGTCGCGGGCCTGACCGAGGACGCGGTGGCCGTGGGCGACATCTTCCGGCTTGGTGGCGCCCTTGTGCAGGTGTCGCAAGGCCGGCAGCCCTGCTGGAAGCTGAACCCCCGCTTCGGTCTTCCCGACATGGCGCGGCGGGTTCAGCAGACGGGCCGCACCGGCTGGTATTACCGCGTCCTGCAGCCGGGCACAGTGGCCCCCGGCGACGGTCTGGACCTGATCGACCGGCTGGCACCCGACTGGACGCTGCGACGCCTGTGGCAGGCGATGTATGTGGACCGCCTGAACCGCGACGAATTGCGGGGCATCGCCGCCCTGGACGTGCTGGCCGAGGGATGGCGCAAATATGCGCAGCGCCGCCTGGACAGCGGCCGGGTCGAGGATTGGCGCCCCCGGCTGGAGGGCCGGACATGAAACCGCCGCTGGTGATTTCCATCCAAAGCCAGGTCGTCCACGGCCATGTCGGCAATTCGGCCGCTGTCTTCCCGATGCAGGCAGCGGGACTGGAGGTCGCGGCGATCCCCACCGTGATCTTTTCGAACACGCCCGATTATCCGACCCTGCGCGGCGCGCCCCTGCCGCCGGACCTGTTCGCCGACCTTCTGCTGGGGGCTTGGGAACGCGGCCTGCCGCAGCGTGCCGAATGGCTGATGACGGGCTATATCGGCTCGGTCGAGGTGGCGCTGCTGGCGGCGGATTTCGTAGTCCGCGCAAAGGCCGCGAACCCTGCGCTGCGATACCTGTGCGACCCCGTGATGGGGGACCACGGGCCGGGCCTTTACGTTCCGGCTGAACTGGCAGAGGTCATGCGCGACCGGCTGCTGCCGCTGGCCGACCTGGCGACGCCGAACTCGTTCGAACTGGGCCACCTGACCGGCCCCGCGATATTGGGAATGGGCGACCTTCACACCGCCGCCGCCGCGTTGCGGATGGCCCCGGGCGCGACGTTGATCGCGACCGGCTGCGTGCTGGACGACACGGCGCCCGATCATCTGGAAAGCGTGATCCTTGGACCCGGCGGCGCGACCCGTCACCCGATCCGCCGCCTGCCCGTGGCCCTTCCCGGCACGGGCGACCTGTTCGCGGGCCTGGTCATTGCCTCGCTGGGCAGGGGCCGCAGCCTGCAGCAGGCCGTTGACGCCGCCCAGCAGTTGACCTCGGTCGCGCTCGCCCATGCCGAGCGCATTGGCGCGCAAGAGGTCGTGCTGTCCGAACCAGGCTTCCGCGCCGCCCTGCTGACCCTGTAGAACCGGAGGAACCATGGAAATCGGCAGCGACCTGCCCGACGCGATCGTGGATCGCATCACCGAAAGCTTCGCCCGGCAGGGCCTGATGCGCCACCTGGGCGCCGAACTGGCCGGGGTGAAGGCGGGCCTTGTCACGATCTGCCTGCCCTTTCGCCCCGAACTGACCCAGCAGCACGGCTATTTCCATGCGGGCGGCACCTCGTCCATCGCGGATACCGCCGGAGGTTATGCCGGGTTCACGCTGTTCCCCGAGGAAAGCTCGGTCCTGACGGTCGAGTTCAAGCTGAACCTTCTGAATCCCGGCCAGGGCGATTGGCTTCAGGCGGTGGGGCGCGTCGTCAAGCCGGGCCGCACCCTGACCGTCTGCCAGCTGGATGTCTGGGGCATCGGGCCAGATCGGCGGGTCCATGTGGCGACCGGGCTGCAGACGCTGATCTGCGTGAAGGACCGGCCCGCCTGACGGCACCGTGACAACCGCAGGACGTTAGCGTAAACAGCCCGCGAACTTGCATTTGCGGAAGGACGGCAAGATGACACAGGCTCGGATCGGGTTGATCGGACTGGGGACGATGGGCGCGGCACTGGCGCTCAACATCGCCGAGAAGGGGTTCCCGATCGCGGTCTGGAACCGCACGACCGAGGTGACGCGGGCCTTCGCGGCGGGCGCGGGCGTGCTGGCCCCACGGGTGATCCCGACGGAAGATCTTGCAGGCCTGGTGGCGGCGATCGCGAAGCCCCGCGCGATCATCCTGATGGTGCCGGCGGGCCAGCCGGTCGATGACCAACTGGCCGCGCTTGCGCCGCTGCTGGACGCCGATGACCTGGTGATCGATGCGGGCAATGCCGATTTCCACGACACCAACCGCCGCAACGCGGCCGGGCTGCCCTTCCGCTTCCTTGGCATGGGCGTTTCCGGGGGCGAGGAAGGCGCGCGCCATGGCCCGGCCATCATGGGCGGGGGCGATGCCGCCGATTGGGACCGGGTGGCCGACGTTATGTCCGCGATCGCCGCCCGGGCCGAGGACGGAACCCCCTGCGCCGCGCGGATGGGCGACGCCGGTGCCGGCCATTTCGTGAAGATGGTCCACAACGGCATCGAATACGCGGACATGCAGATGATCGCCGAGGTCTATGGCCTGATGCGCGACGGCATGGCCATGGACGCCGCCACGATCAGCGCCGCCTTTGCCGCCTGGAACGAAGGCGCATTGAAGTCCTACCTGATCGAGATCTCGGCCAAGGTCACCGCCGCGGCCGATCCCCACAGCGGCAAGCCGATGGTGGACGTGATCCTGGACCGCGCGGGGCAGAAAGGCACCGGACGCTGGACCGCCATCGAGGCCCAGCACCTGTCCGCCCCCATCCCCGTGATCGAGGCCGCGGTGATGGCGCGCAACGTCTCGGCCCGGCTGGACGAACGGCTGGCGGGCGAAGCCCGTTTCGGCGCCGCACCGCAGCCCTGCACCATCCAGCCACAGGTGCTGGAGCAGGCGCTGATCGCAGGCAAGATCCTGTGCTATGCACAGGGCTTCGCGATGATCGCGGGGGCGTCCGAACGGTTTGGGTGGACGCTGGATCTGCCGGAGATCGCGCGCGTCTGGCGGGCGGGCTGCATCATCCGGTCGGCCATGCTGAACGACATGGCGGCGGCCCTGGCCGAGGATCCGTCGCGCAACCTCATCATGGCGCCGTTCTTTGCCGACCTGATCGAGACGACCATGCCCGCCTTGCGCCAGGTGGTCTCGCAAGGCGCCGCGGCGGGGCACGCCCTGCCCGCCCTGGCGTCCGGGCTGATGTGGTTCGACCTGATGCGCACCGGGCGCGGCACAGCGAACATGATCCAGGCACAACGCGACTTCTTCGGCGCACACGGCTTCCAGCGTCTGGACGGGATCGACGACGCGCACGGTCCGTGGGGGCGTTCGGCCTGACGAAAAAAGGGGCAGCGCCAGGCTGCCCCCTTCTGACTGATTGGCGGTTACTGCCGCACTTCGCCGGTGGCGGGATCGACGCGGATCTCGACCTCGCGGTTCTCGGCATTATGGTATTCGACTTCCCAATAGCCGTCGTCATCCCAGGAAATGTCGGTAATATGGCCTAATTCGGCGCCCAGGTCGGTTTCCAGCTTGGTGACCACCTGCGACAAGGGCATCGAGCCTTGGGGTGGCGTGTCCTGCGCCATCAGCGCCGTCGGGGCGGCAACCAGCGTCGCCAGTGCAATCATGCGGATCGTCATGGGGTCAACTCCTGTGCGGTGCGCGACCCAACGGCTGCGGCCCCCCGCGGTTCCGCCCTTGCGGCAGGCGAAACGCCCGCCTATATTCCACCTGTCCCGAGCAATCGGCACTATGGACATAAACGCGCATGTAATAAGCGGATCGGACCCGGGGGCGGTACCCGGCGACTCCACCAGATCACCCTCGTTGGGGGGCCTTGGGGTCGAAACAGGATCGACGAACGTCTAAAGATGTTTGCTTTGTCTCGGTGAGCTACCACCGTTATCGGTGCAAAACGTACAGTTGCCAACGACAACCGTGCTCCGGTCGCTCTGGCTGCGTAAGCAGCTCGGGTAACCGAAAACTAAGTCCTTTCGCCTAGCAGCGTAAGGCGGGGCCCGCAGGAGCCTGGCAACAGAATCCTGCACTTTCAATCCATTGTCTGATATGCCTGCCCTGCGCGTTTTTGCCTGCGCCGCAAGGGGCATGGGTTTATGTCGCCAGTGCCACCCGCCCCCCTTTTCAACAGCGGTCATATCCCTATGCTGGCCGGGATTCGAAGGGGACGGGCATGGCGCGATCGGGAATTGACTACGGCGGAATGATGCATCGCGCGATGCAGGGGCTGATTGCCGACGTGCTGGACCGGGTGTCCAAGCATGGCCTGCCGGGCGACCACCACTTCTTCATCACCTTCGACACGCGCGACGAAGGCGTCGAGATGGCCGACTGGCTTCGCGAACGCTATCCCGAGGAAATGACCATCGTCATCCAGCACTGGTTCGACAACCTGACCGTGGACGACCTGGGCTTCACCGTGACCCTGAACTTCGGCAATTCGCCCGAACCGATGCGCATCCCCTTCGACGCGCTGCGCACCTTCGTGGATCCCTCGGTCGAGTTCGGCCTGCGCTTCGAGACGCAGGAAGCGGACGATGACGACGACGAAGATGACGAAGACGACGAGGGGGGCGACGACAGCCCGGACGGCGCCCCGAATGGCGGCGGAGAGGTCGTTCAGCTGGACCGCTGGCGCAAATAGCAAAAGGGGCGCCTGACGCGCCCCTGTTCTAGACCATCATTTCTTTTGTCGCGGTCAGCCGCAGTTCCGGATGGTCGCGGCCCACGCGGTCGATGTCCCATTGCAGCCGCGTCAGATAGACCATGTCTCCGTCATGGTCCTGCGCGATATGGCCCTTGTTCGCCTGGACGAAGGCGTCGACCTTGTCCTTTGGTCCCGCCACCCAGCGGGCACTGGTGAACTGCGATGCCTCGAAGCGGACGGGGATGCCGTATTCGATCTCGATCCGGCTGGCCAGGACTTCGAACTGCAGGGCGCCGACGACGCCGACGATGAAGCCCGACCCGATCATCGGCTTGAAGACCTTGGCCGCGCCTTCCTCGGCGAACTGCATCAGCGCCTTTTCCAGGTGCTTGGCCTTCATCGGATCGGTGGCGCGCACCGATTGCAGCAGTTCCGGCGCAAAGGACGGGATGCCGGTAAAGCGCAGCGCCTCGCCTTCGGTCAGGGCGTCGCCGATGCGAAGCTGGCCGTGGTTCGGAATGCCGATGATGTCGCCGGCCCAGGCTTCCTCGGCCAGTTCGCGGTCGGCGGCCAGGAACAGGACCGGGTTGGACACGGCCATCGGCTTTTTCGACCGCACATGGGTGAGCTTCATGCCGCGCTCGAAATGCCCGCTGGCAAGACGCACAAAGGCCACGCGGTCGCGGTGCTTGGGGTCCATGTTCGCCTGGACCTTGAAGACAAAGCCCGTGACCGGCTTTTCCTCGGGCGCGATTTCGCGGTCGGCGCTGTTCTGGGGCTGCGGCTGCGGGCCGAATTCGCCGATGCCGACCATCAGCTCCTTCACGCCGAAGCTGTTGATGGCGCTGCCGAACCAGATCGGCGTCATGTGCCCTTCCAGGAAGGCCTTGCGGTCGAAGGCGGGCAGCAGCTCGCGCGCCATCTCGATTTCCTCGCGCAGCTTTTCAAGCTGGTCGGCAGGAATATGCTTGGAAAGCTTGGGATCGTCCAAGCCGCTGATCTTGATCGATTCGGCAACCCGGTTGCGGTCGGCGCGGTCCATCAGTTCCAGCCTGTCGTGCAGCAGGTCGTAGCAGCCCACGAAATCGCGCCCTGACCCGATCGGCCAGCTTGCCGGGGCCACGTCGATGGCCAAGTTTTCCTGGATCTCGTCGATGATCTCGAAGGTGTCGCGGCTTTCGCGGTCCATCTTGTTGCAGAAGGTCAGGATCGGCAGGTCGCGCATCCGGCAAACCTCGAACAGCTTGCGGGTCTGCGATTCGACGCCCTTGGCCCCGTCGATCACCATGATCGCCGCATCCACGGCAGTCAGGGTGCGGTAGGTGTCCTCCGAAAAGTCGCTGTGCCCCGGCGTGTCTACCAGGTTGAAGCGATAGCGGTCGAAGTCGAAGGACATCGCCGACGCGCTGACCGAGATCCCCCGGTCCTGCTCCATCTTCATGAAGTCCGACCGCGTCCGCCGCGCCTCGCCCTTGGCGCGCACCTGCCCGGCCATCTGGATCGCCCCGCCGAACAGCAGGAACTTTTCGGTCAGCGTGGTCTTGCCGGCATCCGGATGCGCAATGATCGCAAAGGTGCGGCGGCGGGCGATTTCGGGCGGAAGTTGGGGGCGGTTTGTCATGGGGCGGCCTGTAGCCTGCGAAACGGAAATGCGCAATCGCCAAGGGCTTTGCGGCATGGTCGGAGGCATTCTGGAAGATGGTGCTGTGAGAGAGGATTGAACTCTCGACCTCACCCTTACCAAGGGTGTGCTCTACCACTGAGCTACCACAGCATCGTGAGGGGGCGTTTAGACAAAGCCTTTGGCCCGCGCAAGGGGGTGCACCATAAAAAATCCGCCGCGTCCCGACCCTGACCCGGTGCGGGCTTTGCTGGACTGTTGCCGAACCGGACGCTAACAGGTTTCGGATGAACGACCGCCCGGACGACAAGAAAAAGCATGAAACGCGCGAAGAACGGCTGCGGGCCGCGCTGCGCGCCAATCTGCAACGCCGCAAGGCGCAGGCGCGCGCCCGCGCGGCTGACGACAAGACCGGACGGCAGGACAGCGACACAGGCAAGGACGACGCTTAAATGGACCAGATCATCGTTCGCGGGAACGGCCCGCTTCAGGGCGAAATCCCCATTGCGGGGGCCAAGAACGCCTGCCTGACGCTGATGCCCGCGACGTTGCTGACCGACCAGCCGCTGACGCTGACCAACGCACCGCGCCTGTCCGACATCCGCACCATGACCGCCCTGCTGCAAAGCCTGGGGGCCGAGGCTGCAAGCCTGCAGGACGGCCAGGTCCTGGCGATGTCCAGCCATGCGCTGACCAGCCACCGCGCGGATTACGACATCGTGCGCAAGATGCGCGCCTCGATCCTTGTGCTGGGGCCGATGCTCGCGCGCGACGGCCGGGCCGAGGTGTCGCTGCCCGGCGGCTGCGCCATCGGCGCGCGGCCCGTCGACCTGCACCTGAAGGCCCTAGAGGCGATGGGCGCGGAACTGGATCTGCGGGAAGGCTATGTCCATGCCAAGGCCCCGATGGGCGGGCTGCGCGGGGCGGTCTTCGATTTCCCGCTGGTTTCCGTCGGCGCGACCGAGAACGCGCTGATGGCCGCGACCCTGGCAAAGGGCACGACCGTCCTGAAGAACGCCGCACGAGAGCCCGAGATCGTGGACCTGGCCCGCTGCCTGCGCGCCATGGGCGCCCAGATCGAGGGCGAGGGCACATCCACCATCACCATCCAGGGCGTCGATGCCTTGCACGGCGCGACTCATCCCGTCGTGACCGACCGGATCGAGCTTGGCACCTATATGCTGGCGCCCGCCATCTGCGGCGGCGAGGTCGAGTGCCTGGGCGGCCGGATCGAACTTCTGTCGGCCTTCTGCGAAAAGCTGGACGAGGCCGGGATCGACGTCACCGAAACCGCGCGCGGGATCAAGGTCAGCCGCAGGAACGGCATCCGCGCCGTGAATGTCACCACGGAACCTTTCCCCGGCTTCCCCACCGACCTGCAGGCGCAGTTCATGGCGCTGATGTGCGTGGCCGAAGGCACCAGCGTGCTGGAGGAGACGATCTTCGAGAACCGTTTCATGCACGCGCCCGAACTGACGCGCATGGGCGCACGGATCGAGGTCCATGGCGGCCATGCAACCGTGACCGGGGTCGACGGGTTGCGAGGTGCGCCGGTGATGGCCACGGATCTGCGCGCCTCGGTCAGCCTGATCCTTGCGGGGCTTGCCGCCGAAGGCCAGACAACCGTCAGCCGGGTCTATCACCTTGACCGGGGCTATGAACATGTCGTGCGCAAGCTGCGCGGCGTGGGCGCCCATATCGAACGCGTGAAAGAGGAATAAGCCATGCCACAGGACGCCCGTTTCGCCGATGCCGATCCAGCCCCCCTGGCGCTGATGGCCGAGGACGAACAGGATCTGCGCATCCTGTCCGCGCTGCTGCAGGACGCGATCCTGCCCGCCTCGGAAATGTCCTATGATCCGCGCGGGCGGTCCCTTGCGCTGCTTCTGAACCGCTTCCGCTGGGAGGACGCCGACCAGGCCGCGGCCGAGGGTCGCGACTATGAACGCGTCCGGTCGGTCCTGCTGATCCGGGACGTGCTGCGGGTCATGTCGGACGGCATCAGCCGCGATGCCGACACCGTGCTGGAACTGCTGGCGATGGTCTGGCAGCCCGGCCCGGACGGAACGGGTCGGCTGCTGCTGGAATTCGCGGGCGACGGCACCCTGGTGGCCGAGGTCGAATGCATCAATGTCGACCTGCGCGACGTTACCCGCCCTTATCGCGCCGTGTCTGGCAAGGCCCCGGTTCATCCCGACTGATCACCCCGCCGCGCCGCTTGAGGCGCGCCCGGCTTGACGCTAACAAGACGTGATTGCAGGGGACAGATCATGCCGGTCACGCTGAACACATCGGATGCCGATTTCGAGGCGCGCTTTGGAGAGATGCTTTCGGCCAAGCGCGAGGATTCGGTCGATGTGAACGACGTGGTGGCCGGTATCATCCGCGACGTGCGCCACCGCGGCGACGTGGCGCTGTGCGACCTGACCAGCCGTTTCGACCGCCTGGATCTGACCCCCGCCACCATGCGCTTTTCGGCCGACGAGATCGCGGCTCAGGTCGCCAAGGTATCAGTTGAGGACCGGGCGGCGCTGACGCTGGCCGCCGACCGCATCCGCGCCTATCACGAACGGCAACTGCCCGAGGATGCAAGCTGGACCGATGCCCAGGGCGCGACGCTGGGCTGGCGGTGGACGGCGGTGTCTGCCGCTGGCCTTTACGTGCCGGGGGGCCAGGCGGCCTATCCGTCATCCGTGCTGATGAACGCCATCCCCGCCCGCGTAGCCGGGGTCGAGCGGTTGGTGATCTGCGTGCCGACGCCGGACGGCGTGGTCAACCCGCTGGTGCTGCTGGCCGCGCAACTGTCGGGCGTGACCGAGATCTATCGCATCGGCGGCGCCCAGGCGATCGCGGCCCTGGCCTATGGGACCGACACGATCGCGCCGGTGGACAAGATCACCGGGCCGGGCAACGCCTATGTCGCGGCGGCCAAGCGGCAGGTCTTCGGCAAGGTCGGCATCGACATGATCGCCGGCCCGTCCGAGGTTCTGGTGATCGCCGAGGGCGACCAGCATCCCGACTGGCTGGCGCTCGACCTGCTGGCGCAGGCGGAACATGACGCCGACGCGCAGTCCATCCTGATCACCACCGATCCTGCCTTGGGCCATGCCGTGGCGGGCGCGGTGGACCGCATCCTGCCCAGCCTGCCCCGCGCCGCCATCGCGGGGGCAAGCTGGCGCGACTATGGCACGATCATCATCGCGCGCAACCTGGACGAGGCGGCCGACCTGTCGAACCGAATTGCACCGGAACATCTGGAACTGTGCGTGGACGACCCCGATACCCTGGCCGCGAAATGCGTCCATGCAGGCGCGATCTTCCTGGGCCCCCACACGCCCGAGGCAGTGGGCGATTACGTCAGCGGGCCGAACCATGTCCTGCCCACCGCGCGCTCCGCCCGGTTCTCGTCCGGGCTGTCGGTGCTGGATTTCCTCAAGCGGACCACCATCGCGAAGCTGACGCCCGGCGCACTGGCCGCGATCGGGCCTGCCGCGATGCGTTTGGCGGCGTCCGAAGGGTTGCAGGCCCATGGCGCCTCGGTCGAGGCGCGGATCCGGATCCTGAACGAAAGGCCTGCGGAATGACCCGCATCATCCAGATCCAGATCGACGATTCCGAAGCCCCGCCCGCCACCGCCGAGATGGAGCAGGAACGCCGCGTGGCGATCTTCGACCTGATCGAGGACAACAGCTTCAGGGTGCCGGGCCGCGACGGCCAACCTGCGCCGGACGGTCCTTTCCGGCTGGACCTGTGCATCCGCGAACGTCGTCTTGTCTTTGACGTGACCGCCGAACAGGGCGACAAGGTGGCCGAGTTCCACCTGTCGCTGGGGCCCTTCCGGCAGGTGACCAAGGATTACTTCCAGATCTGCCAAAGCTATTTCGACGCTGTGAAGCGCCTGCCCCCTGCCCAGATCGAGGCGATCGACATGGCCCGGCGCGGCATTCACAACGAAGGCGCGCGGACCTTGCAGGAACGGCTGGAGGGCAAGGCGGAACTGGACATCGCCACCGCCCGGCGCCTGTTCACCCTGATCTGCGCCCTGGTGCCGCAGGGCTGACGATGGTCCAGAACGCGATCCCTGCCTCGGTCCTGTTCTGCTGCGATCACAATTCCATCCGGTCCCCCATTGCCGAGGGGATGATGAAAAAGTTCTACGGCCGCGCGGCTTATGTGCAGTCGGCAGGGGTCAAGAACGACATGGAGGTGGACGGCTTCGCCATCGCCGTCTGCGACGAGATCGGCGTCAGGATCGAAAACCACCGCAGCCGCAGTTTCGACGAGATGAAGGACTGGGGCGACGATTTGGGCGGCTTCGACCTGATCGTGGCCCTGTCCCCAGCCAGCCAGCGGCAGGCCCTGGAACTGACGCGGGTCTTTCACCTGGACGTGGAATACTGGCCGATCATGGATCCGACCGGGTTGGCGGAAGGCCGCGATGCCCAGCTTGCCGCCTATCGCCAGACGCGCGACCAGATCCGGACGCGGATGATCGAACGCTTCGGCCCCCCGACCGAACCCGCCGACGACGCAACGCGGTCATAAAAAAGCCGCGCCTGCCCGAAGGCGGCGCGGCAGTATGGCATTCGTGATGGGGTAGAATCAGCGACGCCAGTTGGACGGCACGTCCCAGATGGGGCGCGCGATTTCATCCGCGACCTGGTCGCGGGTCAGGCCGATGTCGCGCAACTGCTCGTCCGTCAGACTGGCAAGGTCCAGGCGAGAGCGGCGGAGGCTGATCAGGTTCAAGATACGCTTGCCCAGTGACGGGCGCGACTTGCCGAGCCCGGCAGCAAGGGAAAGCGAAGCGGCTGTCTTGACAGACATCGTTCGTCTCCGATGATGAAACGCATCATCCGATATGATGCATTTATGGTTTCCAATTTCCGTTATTGATAGATAACGCGGCCTGTCGTATGTTTGAAACGAATGTTTTTGATCGCTTGCATCATGGAAACCGAACGATGCGTAACCTGGACATCGCCACCCTCCGCTCGCTTCAGGCCGTGGCAGAATATGGCGCGGTCACCCGCGCGGCCGAGGCGCTGAACATGACGCAAAGCGCCCTGTCGATGCAGATCAAGCGCCTGGACGACCTGTTCGGAGAGGCAATGTTGCAGAAGCATGGCCGGGGCGTGATCCTGACCGACTTCGCCACCGAACTGCTGGTCGAGGCCCGCAAGCTGGTCGCGCTCAACGATGCGATCCTGTCGCGCTTTACCGGCCACCGCCCCGAGGCGCGACTGCGCGTCGGGCTGACCAGCGACTGGCTTTTCACCAAGGTTGCCCAGGCGGTGCGCGCCTTCCGCCAGGCCAACCCGCGGATCGAACTGATCATCAACGACGGCCGCAGCAAGGACCTGCGCAGCCAGATGAAGCGGGGCGAGCATGACGTGATCCTGACAACCGAGTTCGAGACGCCGCCGGGTGCAATCCACTTGGCCAAGGTCGACCTCGCGTGGTTCGGCGCCATCGGCGGCACTGCCTGGTCTCAGCGGCCGGTGCCGCTCGCGAACTCGCCCCATTGCGCCTATTACCCGGTGGGGCTGACGGCGCTTGACCGGGCGGGGATCGAATGGGTGCAGGGGGTGGCGGACGGCGGCAGCGATACCTGGCGGGTGACCGCGGCGGCCGACCTGGGGATCACCATCCTTCCCCGCGGCATCGCCCAGGCGGGACTTGAGCCGGTCGATCACGGCGGCGCCTTGCCGCCCCTGCCGCCGACCTGGCTGAACGTCTACGTGGCTGACGGCCCGGCGCGGCGGGAAGCGGCCGAGTTTGCCGGCTATCTTCGACGAGCCGTCTGCGAAGTGGCCGCCATGGCGGCTTGATCCGCCCGGCTGATTGACAGCCCGCGCCCGGCGCTGCACTTAGGCACCGGCAAAGCGGAGTGGACGATGACCAGGATCGATGAAACCTTTCAGCGGTTGCAAGACCAGGGCCGCAAGGCCTTCGTGACCTATATCATGGCATCGGATCCCGATGACGCCACCACGCTCGAAATCATGCGCGGCCTGCCGGAAGCAGGCGTCGACATCATCGAGCTTGGAATGCCCTTCACCGACCCGATGGCCGACGGCCCGACGATCCAGTCCGCCGGTCAGCGCGCGCTTGCGGCGGGGGGCAGCGTGTCGCGGACCTTGGCGATCCTGCGCGAATTCCGCAAGACCGACAACACGACCCCGGTCGTGCTGATGGGCTACTACAACCCGATCTATGCCCGCACGGGCGGGGTTGAGGGCTTTCTGGCCGATGCCAAGGATGCGGGCGTCGACGGCCTGATCGTCGTCGACCTTCCGCCCGAGGAAGACGAGGAACTGTGCATTCCCGCCCAACGCGCGGGCCTCAACTTCATCCGTCTGGCCACGCCCACGACCGACGACCGCCGGCTTCCGGCTGTGGTCAAGAACACCTCGGGCTTCGTGTACTACGTCAGCGTGACTGGCATCACCGGCGGCCCCGCCGCCAACGCCGCCGAGGTCGCCCCCGAGGTCGCGCGCATCCGCAAGGCGGCCAACCTGCCGGTCGTCGTGGGCTTCGGCATCTCGACGCCCGAGGCGGCCGAGAAGATCGCAAGCGTCGCCGACGGCTGCGTGGTGGGCAGCGCCATCGTCAAGAAGATCAGCGAGGGCCGCCCCGTGCCCGAGGTGCTGGACTTCGTGCGCGACCTGGCCGCCGGGGCGCATCGCGGCTGATGGTCCTGCTGCGCGACGCACGGCCGGACGACGTTCCAGCCATCGCGGCGATCTGGAACCCGATCATCCGCGACACCGTCGTGACCTTCTGGCCGGCCGAGCGGTCCGAGACCGAGATCGCGGCCCTGATCCGCGACCGCCAGTCCGAAGGCCGCCCCTTCACGGTGGCCGAGGCGGGCACCGGCATCATGGGCTTCGCGACCTACAGCCAGTTCCGCAACGGCGGCGGCTATGCCCGCAGCATGGAACACACGATCTATCTGGCGCCCGAGGCCCGGAACAGCGGAACGGGCAGGCTGTTGCTGCACGCCCTTGAAGATCATGCCCGCGCCTGCGGGCATCGGCTGATGATCGGCGGGATCACCGCCTCGAACGAAGGCTCGCTGCGCTTCCATGCGCGGCAGGGCTATGTCGAATGGGGTCGCATTCCATGCGCGGGCTGGAAGTTCGGGCAGTTCCATGACCTGGTGCTGATGGGCAAGGATCTTGGCTCTGACCTTGGTCTTGCGACACCCTGACACTACCCATGCGTTCCGTTAGCGGATAACCTGAGGGCATGGATATGCGCGCGACTGACATCCCCTGCCCCAGCCTGCCGAAGCCCCGCAGCTTCTGGCAGCGCATTGCCGACCGCCTGGCAGCCTTCTTGGGCAGCACGCGGCCCGCGATCCCGCCCGAACGCTCGGTCGCCTTCACCATCGCCGTGATCGCGCTTGGCGCGAAGCTGGCGAAATCCGACGGCACCGTCGGACGGGCCGAGGTTGCCGCCTTCCGGCGCGTCTTCATCATCCCGCGCGCCGAGGAAAAGAACGCAGCCCGCGTCTTCGACCTGGCCCGGCAGGACGTGGCCGGCTTCGACGCCTGGGCACGCCGCATCGCCGCGATGTTTCCCGCAGGTGACCCGGTCCTGGCCGATGTGATCGAAGGGCTTTGCATCATCGCAGTCGCCGATGGCGGGATGCACGAGAACGAGATCCTGTTCATCGACGAGGTCGGCCGCATCTTTGGCCTGCCCTCTGAACAGGTGGTCGCGATCCGCCTGCGCCACGACCGCCAGACAAACTGTCCGCCTTGCGACGTGCTGGGCATCCCCCTGGACACCCCCATGCCCGAGGCACGCAAGCGGTTCCGCGCCCTGATCCTGGAATCCCATCCCGACCGCGCCATCGCCCGCGGCCTGCCCCCCGAAGCCGTGCGCCTGGCCGAGGCGCGCACCCGCCGCCTCAACGAGGCGTGGGAGAAGTTCAGGCAGATGCGCCGGGGCTCTGTTCCCCAGCCTGCCGAATAGCCGCCCTTGCCGCGCAGGGGCGCAGCGACTAGGTTCGCCCTGACCCTGCGACGGACCCCGTGATGCCCCAAGACGCTGCACCTGCCTATCAGGTCCTGGCCCGAAAATACCGGCCCGAGACCTTTGCCGACCTGGTCGGCCAGGACGCGATGGTGCGCACGCTGAAGAACGCCTTTGCCGCCGACCGGATCGCGCAGGCCTTCATCATGACGGGCATCCGGGGCACTGGAAAGACCACCACCGCGCGGATCATCGCCAAGGGCATGAACTGCATCGGCCCCGACGGACAGGGCGGCCCCACGACAGAACCCTGCGGCACCTGCGAACATTGCGTCGCGATCAGCGAAGGCCGCCATGTCGACGTGCTGGAAATGGACGCCGCGTCGCGCACCGGCGTGAACGACATCCGCGAGATCATCGAAAGCGTGCATTACCGGGCGGCATCCGCGCGCTACAAGATCTACATCATCGACGAAGTCCACATGCTGTCCACCAGTGCGTTCAACGCGCTCTTGAAGACGCTGGAGGAGCCGCCCCCGCATGTGAAGTTCATCTTCGCCACGACCGAAATCCGCAAGGTTCCGGTCACGGTCCTGTCGCGCTGCCAGCGTTTCGACCTGCGCCGAATCGAGCCCGAGGTGATGATCGCCCTTCTGCGCCGCATCGCCACGGCCGAGGGCGCGCAGATCACCGATGACGCGCTTGCGCTGATCACCCGCGCGGCGGAAGGATCGGCCCGCGACGCGACCAGCCTTCTGGACCAGGCGATCAGTCACGGCGCGGGGGAAACCACCGCTGAACAGGTCCGCGCGATGCTGGGCCTTGCCGACCGTGGCCGCGTCATCGACCTGTTCGAGATGATCCTGCGCGGCGACGCTGCATCCGCCCTGACCGAGTTGCAGTCGCAATATGCCGACGGCGCCGACCCGGTGGCCGTGCTGCGCGACCTGGCGGAAATCACGCACTGGATTTCTGTGGTGAAGATCACGCCGGACGCGGGCGAGGATCCGACCATCGCGCCCGACGAACGGGTGCGCGGTCGGGAACTGGTCAACAAGCTGGCGATGCGCGTGCTGACCCGGCTGTGGCAGATGCTGCTCAAGGCGCTGGAGGAAGTTTCAGCGGCGCCGAACGCGATGATGGCTGCGGAAATGGCGATTATCCGCCTGACCCATGTCGCCGACCTGCCCGACCCCGAGGCACTGATCCGCCGGGTCCAGCAGGCGCAGGCGGCGGGTGATTTCGCGCGCCAAGGCGTCCCAGCCGCACCTTCGCAGGCCCCCCGCGCGGCACGTCCCGCGCCGGTGATCGCGCAGCGGTCGGGCGCGGCGACGGCGCTTGCCGTCAGCCCCGACGCCTTTGCGGCCTGGCCCGACTTCGCCTCGGTCCTGGAGCTGATCCGGCGGATGGGCGACATGCTTCTGCTGGTGCAGGTGGAACGGCATGTGGGCCTTGTCCGCTACAGCCCCGGCCGGATCGAGTTCGAGCCGAAGGGCAACGCGCCCCGCGATCTGGCGCAGAAGCTGGCCGAACGCCTGCGCGGCTGGACGGGCGGGCAGCGTTGGGTTGTCACCGTTACGAATGACGGCGGCGCGCCGACCATTGCCGAACAGCAGGCCGCCGAACAGCGCGAACGCGAGGAACGCGCCCTGCAACTGCCCATCGTGCAGCAGGTGCTGGCGACATTTCCCGGCGCGAAACTGCGCGACGTGCGGCGCGTTGCCCCCGAGGTCGAGGCCGTCGAGGCGGAAGGCGCGGCCAACCCGCACGAGCTGACCCAAGGCCCCGTGGCCGAGGTCGAGGAATGGGATCCCTTCGAGGACGAGGAATAGAGACATGATCAAGGGTTTGGGCGGCTTTGGCGACATGGCCAAGATGATGAAGGCCGCAAAGGACATGCAGGACCGGATGGCTCAGGTGCAGGCCAGCCTGGACACGATCACCGTGACCGGCGAATCCGGCGCGGGCCTGGTCAAGGCCACAGCCACCGCCAAGGGTGAATTGACCGCCCTTGACATCGACCCGTCGATCTTCGTGCCGACCGAAAAGGAGGTGGTCGAGGATCTGATCCTGGCCGCGATCAAGGACGCGCAGCGCAAGGCGCAGGAAAAGATGCAGTCCGAAATGGCCCGCGTGACCCAGGAACTGGGCCTGCCCGCCGACATGAAGCTGCCCTTCTGAGCATGGCCGACGGCAGCGACGACATCCAGGCGCTTGTCGGCCTGATGGCCCGGCTGCCGGGCCTCGGCCCTCGGTCGGCCCGCCGCATCGTGCTGCACCTGATCCGCAAGCGCAGCGGGCAGATGTCGCAGCTTGCGGGGCTTCTGGACCGCGTGGCGGTGAACTCGCGCGAATGCGTTATATGCGGCAACATCACCGACCGCGACGAATGCGCGATTTGCACCGATCCTGCCCGCGCGACCGGCGAACTGTGCGTGGTCCAGGACGTGGCGGACCTTTGGGCGATGGAACGCGGCCGCGCCTTCGGCGGCCGCTATCACGTCCTGGGCGGCACCCTGTCGGCCCTGGACGAGATCGGACCCGACGACCTCGGCATCCCGTCCCTGATCGACCGGGTCGAGCGAGAGAAGATCCGCGAGGTCATCCTGGCGCTGAACGCCACCGTGGACGGCCAGACGACGGCGCATTACATCGCCGACGCCCTGGCCGAAACCGGCGCCACCGTGACGGGACTGGCGCAGGGCGTGCCGATCGGCGGGGAACTGGATTACCTCGACGACGGCACGATCAGCGCGGCGCTGCGGGCGCGGCGGCGGCTCTAGGCCGCCACCAGCTCTCCGGCCAGGGCTTTCTCGATCAGCGTGCGGGTTTCGTCGATGCCGTACAGCGCGATGAACCCGCCGAAGCGCGGCCCTTGGTCGGCGCCCAGCAGCACCTGATACAGCGCCGCGAACCAGTCGCGCAGGGGTTCGAAGCCGTGGTCCTTGCCGATGGCGAAGACCATCGACTGCAAGGCCTCGGCATCGGCGGGCTGGTCCCAGGCGGCCAGGCGGCCGGCCAGATCCTCCATCGCGCGGCGCTCGATCTCGGTCGGTTCGCGGAACTGACGGGTTGGCGCCACAAAGTCGGTGAAATAGCGCACGGCAAAGCCCGCCGCCTGGTCCAGCCCCGGATGCGTTTCGGGCGAGGCTTCGGGCGCATAGCGGCGGATGAAGCCCCAAAGCCCGTCCTTGTCCTTGGCCCCCGCGACCGATGCCAGGTTCAGCAGCATCTGGAACGGCACCACCATGTCGGATGCCGGCACCTCGCCGCCATGGATGTGCCAGACCGGGTTCGCAAGCTGCTGGTCCGGCGTCTGGTCGGGATAGGCGCGCAACTGCTGGTGATATTCGTCGACGGCCTTGGGGATCACGTCGAAATACATCCGCTTGGCCGTCTTGGGCTTCTGATACATGAAATAGGACAGGCTTTCGGTCGCCGCATAAGTCAGCCATTCGTCGATGGACAGCCCGTTGCCCTTGGACTTGCTGATCTTCTGGCCGTGCTGGTCCAGGAACAGTTCATAGGTGAAATGTTCCGGCGCCCGCCCGCCGAGAATGCGGCAGATGCCGTCATAGATCGGCGTATTGGTGCTGTGGTCCTTGCCATACATCTCGAAGTCGACGTCAAGCGCGGCCCAGCGGGCGCCGAAATCGGGCTTCCACTGCAGCTTCACCTGCCCGCCCGTGACCGGCAGGGTCAGTTCCTGCCCATCCTCGTCGTCGAAGGTGATGGTGCCGTTCTTCGCGTCCACATGCTTGATCGGGACATACAGGACCTTGCCCGTCTTGGGGCTGATCGGCAGGAAGCAGCTATAGGTCTGCTGGCGTTCCTCGCGCAAGCTGGCCAGCATCACCTCCATGATCGCGTCGTAACGCTCGGCCGCCAGCAGCAGCGTGTCGTCGAACCGGCCCGACTTGTAGAACTCGGTCGCGCTGATGAATTCGTATTCGAACCCGAAGGTGTCCAGGAACCGGCGCAGCATGGCGTTGTTGTGGCCGCCGAAGCTGTCGTATTCGCCGAAGGGATCAGGCACCGTGGTCAGCGGTTCCTGCAGATGCTGGTGCAGCATCTCCTGGTTCGGGACGTTCTCGGGCACCTTGCGCATCCCGTCCATGTCATCGGAAAAGCAGAACAGCCGGGTCGGGATGTCGCTGATGATCTGGAACGCGCGGCGGATCATGGTCGTCCGCGCGACCTCTCCGAACGTGCCGATATGGGGCAGGCCCGAGGGGCCATAGCCCGTCTCGAACAGGACATAGCCCTTTTCGGGGTCCTTCTTCTCGTAACGTTTCAGCACCCGGCGCGCCTCCTCGAACGGCCAGGCCTTCGATTGCATTGCGGCGTCGCGCAGGGTGGTCATCGCATACTTCTCCTGTTCCAAGCCTTGACGCCTTATTGAAAGCGGGGTGAATGGTCAATAATTTGCGCCCCAGGCGTCTATCCAAGGAACAGACATGACCATCGACCTGCCCTCGTTCTCGCCCTGCGATGCCTTGGTGGCGGTCATGGTTGCCGTGTCGGCGTCCGACCAGACCTATCGCACGTCGGAACTGGTGGCGATTCAGCGCAGCGTGGACCACACCCCGGTCTTCGCCAATTACGACGACGACCGCATCCGCGCGGTCAGCCAGACGGTGATGACCCTGTTCGAGCATGAGGACGGCATCGACGCCCTGTTCGGCCTGATCCGCGACGCCCTGCCGGAAAAGCTGTACGAGACCGCCTATGCCCTGGCCTGCGACGTGGGCGCCGCCGACGGCCGCCTGTATGAGGGCGAGGTCGCGATGCTGGCCGAGATCCGGCACCAACTCAACATCCCGCGCCTGCACGCCGCCGCCATCGAGCTGTCGGCGCAGGTCCGCCACCGGGTGCTGTAGGTCAGCCCCAGCCGTTCAGGATATCGCGCTGCAGCCGCTTGGCATCGCGCGTCCAGGACAAGACGCCCGACGGCAATTCCTGTCCCGACGTTGCCGCCTGACGCACCGCGTCAGCGCAGAGGATCGCGAAGGCGCGGGGTTGCCCGCCCGGTCCCATGACATAGCCCGCCAGGTTCGACACGAAGTTCAGCGTCCCGGTCTTGGCGCGGACGCTGCCCGCCGCAGTCGCGCCTTGGCCCAGGTCATCGTCCAGCGGATCGGCCTTCAGCAGCGCGGGCAGGCCCGCCGCCAGGCCCGGCCCCGCCAGCAGCCGCGCCATCCCCTGCGCCGTGACCTGGCTGGCGGGTGACAGTCCGGAATGATCGGCCAGCGTGAAATCCAGCCCCTGCCCCTGCGCCACAAGCCAGGCCCGCATCCCCTGGGCCGAGGCTGCCGGATCCCGCGCGCCGCTGGCGTGCAGGCCCACCACCTCGGCCGTAAGGTTGGTCGAGAAATACAGCATGTCGCGCAGAATCCGGTCCAGCGGCGGGCTGGAATGGCTGGCAACGATCTGACCCTGCGGCAGGGTGCCGATCACCTCGGGGGCGGGCAGCACCAGCCCCTTGGCGCGGCACAGCGTCTGGAACACGTCGCCCGCATAAAGCTCGGGCTTGCGGACAGGCAGCCAGCGGCTTCCGGGGCGGCTCATGGCACTGCGGGATACCGTCCAGGTTTCGCGGTTCTCGCCCTCGCGATAGGTGAACAGGTCGGACTGGTCGCCCGGCGCGGCGGTGATCGTATAGGCGCGCGGCGAATGGGCCGATCCCCGCGCTTCTATCGACATCTGCGCGCCGCCCTGCCGCCAGCCCAGGTGGACGCGGTTGAAGTTGAGGATCATGCCGGACAGCGCGGGGTTGTAGGCCAGGTGATCGGCCTGCCCGGGCGCGATTTCCTCAAGCTGCGGCAGCGCGCCGCCCCAGACGGCAAAGCGGGCGGGGGCAGGCTGTCCGGTTGCCACCAGTTCGCCGGCAAGTGTCGCCAAATCGTCGGTGGACAAGACCGGATCGCCTCCGCCCGCCAGGACCAGCATGTCGCCTGCGCGAATGATCCTTGTGGTGAAGCGATGGGCGGGGCCCAGCCGCGACAGGGCGTAAAGAGCCGTCACTGCCTTAAGGGTGCTGGCAGGCATCATCGGCGCCGCCACTTGCGCCGCATCCGCCAGCGGCCGTGTCGGATCGTCCAGCAGCGCAAAGGCGACAGTGCCCGGCAGCCCTGCCGATGCGACGATGCGTCCCGCCGACAGTGCCGGCCGGGCGGGCGGGCGCCGGTCCGGACCCTGGCCCCAGCCCGCGCCAGGGGCCAGAGGCAGGGCCGCAAGCCCCGCCAGCAGGTTGCGGCGCGACAGCATCATGTCCCCGCCCCCAGTGCCCGGCGCAGCGCGGTCGATGATTGCGGGGACATCGGCAGGTTCACCTGCACCCAGGCAGGCGGTTTCCGCTGCGCAAGCAGTCCCGCCTTCGACGCCGGCAGCCGGTAATCCCCAAGCGCCTGGGCCGCCACCGAGCGCCGGGACGCCAAGCGCGAGCCGGGCCGGGCCAGAACGCCGATGGGCACAGCATCCGCAATCTGCCGCCAGCGGTCCCATTGATGGAACTGGACCAGGTTGTCCGACCCCATCAGCCAGACGAAGCGCACACCGGGATAATGGCGGCGCAGGGCGCGGATCACGTCGGCGGTCTTGCGCGTGCCCAGCCTCGCCTCGATATCCGTGACGACAATGCGCGGGTCGGACAGCATCTGCCGGGCATGGGCCAGCCGGCGGGCAAGCGGTGCGGGATTGCGCGCCTTCAGCGGGTTGCCGGGCGAGACCAGCCACCAGACACGATCCAGCCCGAAGCTGCGCAGGGCGGCGCGGGTGATGGCGACATGGCCTTCATGTGCGGGATCGAAGGATCCCCCCAGAAGGCCGATGGTCATCCCGGGCAGCGCAATGGGAAGCCCCGCCCGGGTCAAAGTGTGATAGCCGAGATCAGCCTGCCGTAATCGACCTGCCCCTCGTGCGTGGCGCGGCGATAGCTGAAGAACTTGTCGGGGTCGGAATAGGTGCAATGGCCGGACCATTCGGCATCCACGCCCGCATCCCGCAGGCGCATCAGGCCAAAGGACGGCAGGTCGAACATCGGCCGCCCATTCGGCCCACCACTGAAGAAGCGGCCATGGGCAGGATCCTCGGCCAGGAAGCTGTCCATGAAGTCGGGGCCAACCTCGTAGGCACGCTGGCTGATCGTGGGCCCGATCACCGCCCTGATCTGCGTCGCGCCAAGGGCACGCATGGCGTCCACCGTTGCTTCGATGATGCCGCCCAAGGCGCCGCGCCATCCGGCATGGCAGGCGCCGATCACGCCAGCCTGCGCGTCGGCCAGCAGGATCGGCTGGCAGTCGGCAGTCAGCACCGCAAGCGCCACGTCGCGCCGTGCCGTGACGATCCCGTCGGCCTCGGTATTGGCGACGGTCGGGATATCGTCGCCGTCGCGCAGCGTGATCACATCGGCCGAATGAACCTGCTTCACCGTTGCCAGCGCATCAGCGGGAACGCCCATGGCAGTGGCGACCCGACCACGGTTCAGGGCCACCATCTCGGTCTGGTCGGTCGACCTGCGGCCGCAGTTCAGCCCCGAGAACAGGCCCGAGGATGCGCCACCCTTGCGGGTGAAGAACCCGTGGCGGACATCGCGAAGAAGGGGGTGTGTCAGGATCTCAAGCGTGGTCTGCATGAAGCCTCAGCGCGTCAAATCCGGGCACCGGGGGCGCCCCTTTCGGCCAGATGGCCATGGCCTTGAACAGGTGACCCATTTCATCCGGGTGGGTCAAGCGCCGAAGCGCCGCCGTCGCGCCTGCGTCCCCGGCTGCTGTCAGCCGTTCTGCCCGCTGCGCCGCGCCCAGTGACAAAAGCCAGTCGCCCTGCCGCACCGGGCGCGAGGCAACCGCGCCTGCCCGGATCGCCGCTGCCGCCAGCGGCGCGAAATCGACATGGGCGGTCAGGTCGGCTTCGCCCGGACGCGCCAGCGGATCCTCGGGGGCGTGGTTGCGCAGCGCCTGGAACGTGTCGCCATAGCCGTTCCAGCCGCCGTAATCGACGAAGATCGCCGCCCCGCCATAGGCGGCGATGCGGCGCGCGATGGCTTCCGCGATCGCGGGTGCGGCGGGACATTCTTCGACCACGTCGCCCGGCCGGCCGTCTCGCGGCAACTGAACGACGGGGCCGAGGCCGAGGCGAAGGCCGGTGTCGGACAGCCCCACCATCCGTTCGCACCAGCCGTCATTGGTGCGCTGATACTGGCGGATCGGCAGGGCATCGAAGAACTCGTTCGCGATCAGGAACAACGGCTTGGAGGGCAGTTCCTCGACGCTGTCAAGATGTGCGACTGCGCCCAGCCGGTTCCGCTGGACCTGCCGCAGATGGGCCGAGGCCTCGATCAGCGTGACCTCGGCCGCCTCGGCCATGCCCGGGGCCTTGCGGATCGCGCGCAGGATGTCGGCCATCAGGGTGCCGCGGCCCGGCCCGGCCTCGGCCAAGGTAAAGGGCGCGGGACGCCCTTGGTCCATCCAGGCCTGGGCAAGAGCCAAACCGCAGAGTTCCCCGAACATCTGGTGGATTTCCGGCGCGGTCGTGAAATCGCCCGCCGCGCCAAAGGGGTCGCGCGTGGCATAATAGCCGTGGCGCGGATCCAGCAGGCAGATCTCCATGTAGTCCGCCAGCGTGATCGGACCCGTGGCACGGATCCGCTGCACGATGATCTGGGCCAGGGGCGTCATGTGGCAGCGGTCACGGCCGGTCGGCGCCGGGCGCGCAGGATGAAGAACAGCCCGATCAGCACCATCGGCAGCGACAGAAGCTGGCCCATCGTCAGCCCGACCACCGGCCCGCCGATGACATGGCCCAGCGGGTTGTCGGGCGTGATGAACTGGGCATCGGCCACGCGGAACAGTTCAACGAACATCCGCGCCAGGCCATAGCCGGCCAGGAAGGTGCCGAAAGCCAGGCCCGGCCGTCGCAGCCCGCCTGCCCGGACCAGGGCCAGCAGGATCAGCCCCAGAAGCAGGCCTTCCAGCCCCGCCTCGTAAAGCTGGCTGGGGTGGCGGGCGCAGGGGCCGACCACGCCGGGGCAGATCTGCGCGGCCTGGCCGGGGAAGATCACGCCCCAGGGCAGGTCGGTGGGGCGGCCCCACAATTCCGCGTTGATGAAATTGGCGATGCGTCCGAAGAAGATGCCGATGGGCGCCACCACCGCCATCGCGTCCGCCAGCCGCAGCGGCGGAATGCCGTTGGCGCGGCAAAAGGCCCAGGTCGCGACAATCACGCCCGCAAAACCGCCGTGAAAGCTCATCCCGCCCTGCCAGACCTTGATGATCTCGGCCGGGTTCGACAGGTAATATCCTGGTTCGTAGAACAGCACGAAACCCAGGCGGCCGCCCAGGATCACGCCCAGGATCACCCAGGTCAGCAGGTCGTCCACCCTGTCGGCGGGCATGGGCGCCCGGTCGCCCCACAGCCTGTCGCGTCGCATCATGGCGGCGATGATCTGCCAGCCCAGCAGCAGCCCTGCGAGATAGGCAAGCGCATACCACCGCAGCGACAGCGAAACACCGCCCAGGTTGATGGTGAAGATTTCGGGCGCGATATCGGGAAAGGGGATCATGGGGCCTCGGGTTATGCGCGGCGCACGCTAGTCGGCGCGCGGGCGGTGTCAACACGACAGTCCGGCCGCCAATCCTGCGCTTGCGGCATGGCGCGCATTGAACCCGGCCGCCGCGCGGCCCATATAGGCGGGCAACCACGTATCGGGGGCAAAGGCCAAATGACCACGCAGAACAAGTTCTTTGACGACATCTCGAAGCTGATGACCAATGCCATGGGCGTGGCGCACGGCGCCCGGTCCGAGGCAGAGAACGCCATGAAGGGCTGGATCGACCGCTGGCTGGCTGATCGCGACTTCGTGACCCGCGAGGAGTTCGAGGCCGTGCGCGAGATGGCGATCAAGGCCCGCACCGAGAATGCCGAGCTGAAGTCCCGGCTGGACGCGATGCAGGCGGGCCGTCAGGGCTGAAGCGTGTCGCGCAGCGCGCCTGCCCGGTCGTAAAGCAGCACCTCGCCCGCGTCGGTGACGACGACGATCCAGTCGCGGGCGAAGGTCACGGCCTCGGGTGCGGCGCCATCCGGCAGGACGATTGCCTTGGGCAGGTCGGGCAGCATCGGCTGGCCTAGCCGCATCCACAGCAGGGCCACCACGGCAATCATCCCCAGGCCCATCACCAGGGCCAGGCCCGTCACCAGCCACCGCAGCAGCCGCAGTTCCGGCACCGCTTTCGCCGCCGTTTTCCAGTCGCTATCATCCGTGCCCATGTCGAACCTTGTTGTCACCATCCCGGCCAACCCGCCTGACCGGCTTGATAAGGCGCTTGCCCTGGCGGTGCCAGAGGAAGCGGGCCTGTCGCGGTCGCGCCTGTCGCGGCTGATCGCCGACGGCGCCGTCAGCGGCCCCGACGGCATCGTGCGCGACGGCAAGGCCCGCGTGGCCGAGGGGCAGGACTACAGCATCGCGATCCCCGATCCCGAGCCAGTCGACACCCGCCCCGAGGCGATCCCCCTGTCCATCGCCTTCGAGGATGAGGATCTGATCGTCATCGACAAGCCTGCCGGGATGGTCGTCCACCCTGCCCCCGGCTCTCCGCGCGGGACGCTGGTCAATGCGCTTCTGGCCCATTGCGGCCATACCCTTTCGGGCATCGGCGGGGAAAAGCGGCCGGGCATCGTGCATCGCATCGACAAGGACACGTCGGGCCTGCTGGTCGTGGCGAAGTCGGATCGCGCCCATCATGGCCTTGCCGCCCAGTTCGAGGCGCACAGCGCCCAGCGGCGTTATCTCGCCCTGGCGCACGGCGTGATCGACGGGGCCGATGCGCGGCTGCGCGGCACGCCCGGCGTCACCTTCGAAGAGGGCGGGATGCTGAAGATCACATCCCGCCTGGCCCGTCACGCCACCGACCGGCAGCGGCAGGCGGTCTATTTCGACAAGGGCCGCCATGCCGTCACCCGCGCGCGCATGCTGGAACGCTTTGGCACGCCGCCCGTCGCCATGCTGGTCGAATGCCGGCTGGAAACGGGACGCACCCACCAGATCCGCGTCCACATGGCCCATGCCGGACTGGGGCTGATCGGCGATCCGGTCTATGGCGGGGCGCGCAAGGCATCCGTCAAGGTGCTTGGGCCCGTGGCCGAGGCTGTGGCAACCTTTCCCCGGCAGGCACTGCACGCGGCGCATCTGGGGTTCGACCATCCGGTAACGGGGTTGCCCCTGGCCTTCGACAGCCCCCTGCCCGCGGACATCCAAGCGCTGCTCGACCAGCTTCGAGAGGTCGTCTGACGGAAACGTGAACCCCGACCGGCTGGCCCGTTAAGTTTTTTATTACACACTGTTGCTAAACCATGCCGTCCGGAGCCGTGCCACCAGGCCGGAACCCTGCAGTTGCAGGCGGCGTTCCCCGGACTCTGCGAAAGGCCCGACATCATGGCGAATTACGGAAATCTTCCCGCCCCCAGCCCTGAACAGGGCCTCAATCGCTATCTGCAGGAAATCCGCAAGTTTCCTCTTCTGCAGCCGGAAGAGGAATACATGCTGGCCAAGGCCTGGGCGGACCACCAGGACAGCGAGGCCGCGCACAGGCTGGTCACGTCGCACCTGCGCCTGGCGGCCAAGATCGCCATGGGCTATCGCGGCTATGGCCTTCCGCAGGCCGAGGTCATTTCCGAAGCCAACGTCGGCTTGATGCAGGCGGTCAAGCGGTTCGATCCCGAACGCGGCTTCCGCCTTGCGACCTATGCCATGTGGTGGATCCGCGCCTCGATCCAGGAATATATCCTGCGGTCATGGTCGCTGGTGAAGATGGGCACCACAAGCGCGCAGAAGAAGCTGTTCTTCAACCTCCGCAAGGCCAAGTCCCGCATCGGCGCGCTTGAGGAAGGCGACCTGCGGCCCGAAAACGTCGCCCAGATTGCCAACGACCTGAACGTGACGGAACAGGAAGTCATCGACATGAACCGCCGCCTGTCAGGCGGCGACGCATCGCTGAACGCGACGGTCGGCAGTGGCGAGGGCGATTCTGCGTCGCAGTGGCAAGACTGGCTGGAGGACGAGGACGCCAACCAGGCCGAAGCCTTTGCCGAATCCGAGGAACTGGACACCCGCCGGCAGATGCTGATGCAAGCGATGGACGTGTTGAACGAGCGGGAAAAGGATATCCTGATCGAACGCCGGCTGCGCGACGACCCACTGACGCTTGAAGATCTGTCCGCCCGCTACGAGGTGTCGCGCGAACGCATCCGCCAGATCGAGGTCCGGGCCTTTGAAAAGCTGCAGGACCGGATGCGCGTGCTGGCGCGCGACAAGGGCATGAGGGTGCCCGAAACCGCACTATAGGCAACGCACGCCATGCCTTCTTCCGGCGGTCGCGATTGACCTGCCGGGGCTTGACGCTATGGTCCGAAGGCAGGCTGGCAGATCAGAAAACATGACCGCGCTCACGGACTTTCAACGGCTCGAGGCTCAGGGCTCGTGGCGCGCCGCGCCCGATGCGCCCTTGCGCGAGGTCATCGTGTCGGTGGGGGACGCCACGCTGGTCCTGTCGGACCCCAGGACCGACCGGCCGTTGTCGCACTGGTCGCTGCCGGCGGTGGTCCAGCTGAACCCCGGTGTCACACCGGCCATCTATGCCCCGACCACGACGGGCGAGGACGAAACCGTCACCATAGACGATCCCTTGATGATCGAGGCGATCGCTCGCGTCCAGGGCGCCGTCGCCAGTCACCGCGCCCATACGGGGCGGCTGCGCAACGGACTTCTGGTGCTGGCGATCCTTGCGGCTCTCGGCTGGCTGGTCTTCTGGCTGCCCGGCGCGCTGATCGGCCATGCCGCCCGGATCGCGCCGCCCGCCCAGGCCCGCGACATTGGCCAGGCTATCCTGACCGACCTGGAACGTGGATCGGGGGCGGTCTGCCACCGCGAATCCGGCCAGGCCGTGCTGAACTGGCTGGCGCCGCGACTGCTGGGACCGGACGCGGCGGTCCGGGTGGTGCCCGGTCCCCTGGGAGGCGCGCGCCGCCTGCCCGGAGAGATCTACGTGATCGGCAGCGACCTGTTGCAAACCGCGCCCGGCCCCGAGGCCGCCGCGGCACATCTTGTCGCGGCCCGGCTTGCCACCACCGACGACGCCCTGCGGCAGGCGGCGGTGCAGCACGCGGGGCTTCTGGCCTCGATCCGGTTGATGACGCTGGGCCACCTGCCGCAGACCGCGATGCAGGGCTTCGGGGCCGCGATGCTGATGAACCCCGCCCCCCGTCCATCCGATGCCGACCTTCTCGCCGCGCTGGCGGAGCGCGGCATCCCGGCCGAGCCCTATGCCCGCACCCTCGACCCCACCGGCCAGACCGTCCTGCCGCTGATCGAGGGTGATGCCTTCCGCACCACGCCCCCGGCCCGGCCGCTGCTGACCGACGAACAATGGCTGGCGCTGCAGCAGATTTGCGCGGGCTGACAGTGCCGCCGTCGTTTTCGCCGTTGCACCCTGCCATGACTGCGGCTATTCACGCCGCAGGCACCCGTAGCTCAGCTGGATAGAGCGCTGCCCTCCGAAGGCAGAGGCCAGGGGTTCGAATCCCTTCGGGTGCACCATCGTTTTCAATGAGATAGTCACGCTTCTTTAAGGGCTTTTCGGCCTTTGGTCCCGATATGGCGCGGAATGAGGCATCCTCAGCCTTCTGGCTGCCGTGTAGGTGCGCGCCGGGAGCGACTTGGCAGGAGTGCTTCTCGGATCATTCTCAAGCGTTACAGATGCACAAAAGCTGCAGGGTGGACTAAAACTCCCACTCGACTAAAGAGCCGCCTACTACCCCGACAAAGGTGTGCAGGAAATTGCCCTTAGCCTGAACAATTGTGCCCAAATAGTCAAAATCATCGTCTACTAAGTTTCTTACTGAATAATCGTAGCTAGAAACGTTTGATGTATATACTTTCTTGTCTTTGGTCATATATTTCAAATCGGTATCGCCGGATACGAAGTAAAGACCGTCAGCTATATTGAAGCTTCTGGTGAAATCTAGTGTTTTATCCCTTAGATCTTTAATGCCATGCGAGGATAAGTCGATAGTAGAACCTCTTGCATATGCTACGTTTATTTCAGACCCCTCCACAAAGGGATCAGTAAATATAAATTCGTCGCTACCTGAGTTGCTGTGGGAGTCCAGAAAGAACTCTATCGCATTAGGATTGTTATTTTCAACCGTGATGGATGAGCCCTTTTGTCCCATGCCAACATAGAACATGGCATTTCCAGCCGGACTATGATCCAATTCGTTAACCACCACACGTGCTGTCGTTGATTGGTCAGCTAACATAAAGGCTTCGACATTATTAAGATTGTAAGTGCCATTACGCAGTGCGACTACAACATCCAAACCACCATCTTTACTCTCGCGTAATGTATCTGAAGGATCTGCCAAGTAAAGATCCCGACCAGTCCCACCCACCATTAAGTCTGCTCCAGAGCCTCCATTTAGAACATCGTTGTGAGTGCCTCCATATAGCTTATCTCGCCCATTGCCCCCCAGCAAAAGATCGCTTCCGGCGCCCCCATCCAAACGGTCGTCTCCATCCCCAGCGAAGAGGATGTCATTGCCAGCTTCCCCATATAGTTGGTCATTCGCACCGTCAGTGGGTCGCCGGTCAGCCCGTAGCTTTCCGTCATAGAAGCCAGCCGCTCTGATAGCGCCATACGTCGAATAACTCCCGGATGCCGAAACCTTATACCAGTCAGCATAAAGAGCTGATGTAAGCTGATGTCCGACAACCCATACATCTCTGAGCACATGCTCATAGTTACGAATGTTGCCGTCGCCGGAGATAATGTCATCGCCGCCGCCTGCCCATATAACGTCTGCATGTTCTTTCCCGACGACAACGTCGGTCGTATCTAGAACTGAAAAGAGGCGATCCTCACCTTGGCCGAGGCTGACATAGTTTGTTGCCTCGCTATGAAGGTTGAGCCTGAAGACATCATTCTTCGTCGACCCCACATAGAAGCTATTCCGGTCGTCGTCGTAGTTGCGGCCAGTTATGCCGAAGCCGAAGTCAGAAGCAACCGTAGGGCCTTTTGCCGATAGTGTCCTAATAAAGACGTTGTCTCCGAAGCTGACGAGCTCCGCGAGGGTAGCTGCTTCAAGCCGGTCAATCGCCTGACGCACAGCCCCCAGATCATGAGTGGGAAGATCTCCATCTTCAGTGTCCACCCACACCCGGTCTGTACCTACTCCGGTCGATCTCGGAGAGAGAGCTTTGTAGATCGGGTCGTTCTGAAAACCAAAGTTAAAGACGTTTTTCCGAAGAAGTGGAGACTCGAAGGCTATGTAGTCCGCGTTTTTCCAAATCTTTGGATCGCCGTCAAATTTCAGTATGTCGGACTTTAACTTGTTGGTAATCCATCCTCCTAAGCTATGACCGGTAACTGTCAGGTCGCCCGGCCGGCTCCCAATATGATCATCAACGGCCGAAAGAAGCCGCTTGAAGTCTTTCATATAAGAACCGGTTGCGGTTCGAAAATAACTTACAATCTCGTTCTTACCTAGGTCACTGAGATCGTCGATATTATCAGTACCTCGAAAGGATAACATGTACTCCTTGGCGTCACCTTTACCTTTCTGCAACAGCACTGCCGCACCACGTCCGTCGTTAGTCAAGAACGTGAAGCCGTCAAAAGTGATGTTCTTCTTTGGAATTGATCCTGCATCGATTGTTCGTAGATTGACTGGTTTCCAGCCTGACCCATCGATGGCAGGATATATGCTGTAAGCTGCGTCAGCAGCCATCGCTGCTTGGCTAACCTTATCCCACGAAACTTTAACCGGAGATTTATCCAGGAACGACATCATGAACACCACAGCGATACTAAATAAAGATGCCTTGCAGACTATCTATGCTCTGGGATTCTCGTCGAGGTATCAATGATTCTTTAAATGCGTAGTGCGTAAAACGTTCTTTTCTAACATCCAGGCGCCCTCTGTTTTTCAGGCACGTGCATTCATAGCCTCTACCGCCGATCGTTGGTGATTCGGGCTGTGATGCCCATATACCTTCTCGATCGTCTCCGCGCTGGTCGAGAAGTAACCTGCGGCGTCCCAGATTGTCGCCCCGCGCTGCATCGCCCAAGTGATGGCGGTATGCTTGAGGACATGCGGCGTCACGCCTGACAGGTCAATCTTGATCCCCTTCTTGGCCGCCAGTTGCGGCGCCAGGATAATTGCGTGAGCCCATGCCTTGCGTACATCGCCGACCATCTCACGGCGCATCTGGCCCTCCCGCTCGATGTTCCGTTCGACGACATAGAGACGGCCGTTTGCGGCCTGTCGACGCAGATAGGCTAGATAGCGGCTGGGTAGACGGGCAGGCCGCTGCCGCTTCTTCGTCTCAACCTTATCCTGCGGGCGTCGGTAGAGGATGCCGTGCTTCGTATCGACATAGCCCCCGACCGGGCTCAGCTGGTCGATGTGCATGGCCAGGATCGTCTCCTTGCGGCTGCCGGTATAGAGGCCGTGCAGGATGAAGTCGGCCAAGTGCCTTCCATCCCTGTTCAGGGACCGGGCCGCGCGTAGCAGCCATGCAGCCTCTTGGCGTGTCAGCCATCGCTCACGGCTCGGAGGCTTGGCTGGCAAGGTCACCTTCGGCGCGTGGATCAGGTAGCCCTCACCGTGGCAGTAATTGATCGCGGCCTGCAGGACGTTCAGTTCGCGCCGAATCGTTCCAGCGGAGATTGGCTTGCCGAACTTCGAGACACGGCTCTTGGCATAGCGCCGGCAGGTCTCCCCCTTCACGTCCGCAACGTTCATGTCCTTCCAGAAGCGATCCAGAACAGCGATAGCAAAGCCGATCCTTTTGGGATCGGCCACATTGACTGCATGCTCTTCAGCATAGATCGTCAGGCAAATTCCGACGTCTAGGTCTTCCGGCCGAGAGGGACCACTTGGGCGATGTTTGCGTTCAAGGTAGCGCGCGAGCTGCGCTTCAGCATCGCGGCGGCAGTCTGTGCCGGTCGATAGTCGGGTGTTGCCGTCCCTGATTTCCCAGACTGACGGTCCATCTGTCCTGACGCGCCAGTGGAGGCGCGGTCCTTTCGCTCGCCGCGGCATAGGCTGATAATCTCCGATAGGTCGTCAGGGTGCAGTCTTACAGCGCGTCCGATGCGGATTGTCATGCCATGATCGTCGGCGACCTTGCGCAGGCTGTATTCCGGCACCCCCAGGCGGGTGGCCGCCTGCTTGATGGTCAGAAGCATGGGCTGGGGCATCGTTAGCCTCTTTCGCCTCTGGCTCGCAGGGCGGCGGCAATGTTCTTGGCGGCGCGGAACATGCTGCTATGGACCAACCCGTCCATCTGCATATCGTCTGACTTTTGTTCTTCTGCCTCACTCAAGCGCCGAACGTCGCCTTGGCGCACTGCTCCTAGAACCGGGTCGAAATGGATACTGTCGGCGGCCATCTGCTGGTTTTCGGCAGCATAGGCGTCCGCGACCTTGGCGGCTTCCTTCCATACGAATGCTATGACGCGGTCACGTTCATCCAGAAGGGCGCGGATGATCTCAGACGCCTCGGCAATGTCAGTCGCGCCGCCTCTTGTTTCGAGGCGGTGTAGATGCATCGCTACGGCATCGCGCGACGTGTCGATCTTGTTAGTCATAATTAATCTCCATGCTGTTCGCCTCGAGCGGCCAGCATGGCATCGGCATAGTAAAAAGCTGCCACGCCAACTCGCCGGTAAAGAGTTGCATCGGTCCTAAAGGCCTTGGTAGGGACCTTGGCAATGATCGCGGTTAGGGCTTGCCCGGCGAACCAGTCGCGCAAGGCCATACCAGGTTCGCATGCAAAATGTTCGACCCCTACTTGCCCGACAAGAGGAAACGCGGGTCCGCCGTCTTTCATGTTGTTACTCAAGCGACACCACCTTTCTCTTTGGCCAGGACTAAAAGAACAGGCCGTCCGTACAGGCGTCCTGCCGCCTGAACGGCCTCGAAGGTACCCGTCAACAGGATGACGTGTTCGCCATCTTCATTCTGGCCGACCTCGATGAACTCCAAGGCCAGCTCGGGCGTCGCATTATGGTTTCGCGAATCATCCATGTTGATCGGCATCCTGATGCTCCCTTCTTCTGTGACCATGTGCTCCGCGCGGAGAGTGCAAATAAGCGTTGACGCGGGGCCGAGCAGACGCAGCATCCGCAGCCATCAGATCGGCCAGGAGTTTCTGGGGATCGCGCCGGGCCAACATGGCCCGGCGGGTGAGATCGGGGCGACCGATGATCAAGGCGGCCTCATCGGCCGTGTACCTCTTCGACATCACCAGGTCGTAGCGCGCCAGCTCATCCTCAGTCATGTTCAGACGTCGATTGTAGACTGGGCTGGTGGATGGTCTGACCGTGGCGATCCGCGCCAGCTCACGCTCTCGGAACGCATCGTCTTCCTGGAAGCGTCGTCTTCTCGCGGAGCCGACTGCCTCCTTATGTTCGTCCTGGCTGCGCCCGTCCGGCCACTTCACGCCGGCTGCATCAGCCCATCTCTTTCCCCGCCAAATGGTCTGTCCCATCGCCTCGGCCGCACGAGCGAGGCAGCGGCCCGCGTTGAACTGTTCCCGCCACGTCGTCCCGTTGGACGGCTGATCGCGACGCTCCTGGGCCTTTAGTCGTTTGGAGGCAGCGCGGGCGGCAATGTGTTCCGGGGTGTGCTTCATGGTTTGGCATCTTCTGACATCACAGTCGGACGGATCGATCGGGGCCACTATGGCCGCCCGAGGCTGTCTTCTCCGACGCGGATCGCGCCATTCTCTGTCGGCTATACCGATCATGATTTCCCTCATGCTGTCTTCGTTCGATCAATGGGCAACTCTTGACCGCCCATGAATAGGAAATAGTCCTATATCGCGGAGGATGCAATTCTAATTAGGAATTTTTCCTATTGGCTTTTTAGACAACGAGCGTGAGGCGATCAGCCGCTCTGGTGATCGCGGTATAGAGCCAGCGCTTGGCCTCAGCTCTGAAGGTGCTTGATTCGTCGTAGGCGATGACCCCGCCCCACTGGCTGCCCTGGGCCTTATGGGTTGTGAGGGCATAGCCATAATCGAACTGCTGCGTTCCGCGCAGTTCGTCCCGCGGCAATTCCTCGGCGCCCCCGATAAAGAACTCTCGGCGGACTGAGACGCTTACCGGGTCGCGGTCGGGGAAGTCTTCCGAAGTGAGGGTCATCTCGACCAGGCTTTCGGCTGGATGGGCATCGAGCACGGTGAACAGCCCGCCGTTCAGGATGCCCTTGTCCTTGTCGTTGCGAAGGCACACGAGCTTGTCGTCCACCTCCGGCAGCGGTCCTGCATCGCCTCGGCCAAGGTGATTCCTGATCCTCTTATTGAAGGACGTGCGTGTGCGGTTCAGACCCACCAGCACCTGGTCGGCGCCGGCAACCTCCTCAGTTGAGAGGGTGCCGCGCCGCACGACGCGGCTGTGGCCATAGGTCCCTGGCACGATCGCCCTGCCCTCGCGCGCGGCCGTGGCCAACTGAATGATGGGATTGTCGGCCGCCTGCCGGTGGATTTCAGTCAGCATCACATCAGGCTCGGCCGAGGTGAAGAAGCCCGCACCCTTTACCGGTGTTAGCTGGGCGGGATCGCCCAGCACAAGGATAGGACGCCGGAACGACAGAAGGTCGCGCGCGAGCTCCTCGTCGACCATCGAGCACTCATCGATGACAATCAGGTCGGCTTCTTTTGCATCGCTGTCACGGTTGAGCCGGAAGCTGTGGCGGCCGTAATCATCCTCCTCCACGCGATAGATAAGGCTGTGGATCGTGGAGGCGCCAACGCACCCGCTTTTCTGCATCATCAAGGCGGCCTTGCCGGTATAGGCGGCATAGACCACGCTCCCGTTGACCTGCTCGGCAAAGCGACGGGCCGTGGTCGTCTTACCTGTACCGGCATAGCCGAAGACGCGCATGATCTGCTGCGACATGCGGCGGTTGCCGTTGATTGAGGCCATGCAGCCGCGGTGCCAAGCGGCAACGGCATCGACGGCTTCGCGTTGCTGGGGAGAGAGGCTGGTCATAGCTCACCCCCGGCCATGCAGCGTCCGGTCACATCATCAAGACACCGGCGCCATGCCTCCCATAGAGCCTTGTTTGCGGCCAGAGCCGCCAGCCGCATTTCGCTTCCGGCTGGATAGTGCCAGTAAGCATTGTCCCCAAACCGCTTGCGATAATTCCGCCGCGCCTTGCTATAGGTGGCCCGCATTTCTTTCGGTGCCATGGTCCAATGCTTCCCGCATATCCAGTCGGAGAAGCCTTCTCGATTATGGCGGGTCCGCTTGCAGGCGGGGATGGAACAAGTGAGGCGAGGCGTCATCGCTGATCCCCAATCCATGCCACCAGCACGTGTGAGTAACCGAGCATGAGCGCGGCCACATATTCATGACGCCCATCGACGATGACGAACTGCACGCCGTCCCAGTGCCCAATGGGGCAAGGCCAAGGCTGGCCCGGCGCGGCCGCCATGCGGCGCTGCATGGCACGTTCCACATCTCCGACGGCCATGCGGTCACGGCAAGCGAGGCGCACCCGGTCAATGGGCACGTAGTCGCTGTGCACCTTCCGCCCCGCCGGCACGACCATGCCCCGATCCTCTGCGATCTTCAGCGTCGGGATCATGCTTCGCCCCTCCGCCTCTTCTCGTTCTGGATGGCGTGGCGAACGGTGCTGCCATCCTTGCCCAAAGCCCGGCTAATTTGGTTCGGGCTTAGACCTGAGCGTTCAGCAATGTAGCAGACGAGTTCGCGCACCCGACAAGTGGCCGGGGTTTGGTCGCGGCCCATGACTGCCTCCAAGCGCGTATCCGTGTACTCGCAGACCTCGCGGGCAATCCGACGAACAGTGCCGCGCGCTGGGTTGAGGTTATCAGCGGCAAGCTTGTCCGCATCGGTCATGAACGACATCGCCTGCGGCTTCATGCCGTCACCAGCAGCTTGCGATCGCCGTGCTCCTGATAATCCTTCTTCATCAGCAGAAGGCTGTGTGCCATCTCGTCGCGGCTGTCATAGGCGAGATCACCGGGATCGAAATGCTCTGCGTCGATGATCTGCTGGTGCTGGCGGATCGCGTCGCTCAACGAGGGTGCATGCTCTTCGCACATCCAGCAGCCATCGGCGCTGTAATGGCATGTATCACCTTCGCGGATGGCAGCATTGCAGCACTCGCAGTGCCCAAGAACCTCAGCCATCTTCCTGACCCTCCTCAATGAACCGCCAGCGCGGCAGTTGGCAGCGCAGGACGGCGGAACCGCGGAAAGCGATGGGCTGGCGATCCTTGATGATCTGATCCCCATCCTTGCTGCGTCGCGTCCACAGGACCGCACCGCCGATCAGACGATCCGCATGGACCAGTTCGCAGAAGGTCGCGAAGTCGGGCAGTTCGGTCTCGATCATCGAGAACGGCGCCCTCTTGTGATCGCTTTCCGGTTCGAACCACACCTGGACGATGCAGCCGGTATTGATGCGGTCAGCCATTGGCCGTCTCCAATTGATCAATGTTAGATTTTCTGACGGTGAAGGTGACGGCGCACACCCACGGGTTGGCGTCCCAGCCGAAGCCTCGATCTGCGTTCAGGCTGTCCCACAGGGCGGCAAAAGCATCATGGGGATGGGGGCCACCAGCATCGGTGCCGCGCACGCTCCAGAGAGGCAGAGGCACGCGGGTATCAACGACATTATTGCGGACAACGCCTTCGGCTCGAGCATCGAGATTTGTCATCTCATGCAGGCGCTGCACCTGCACATCGGTCACGATCAACGTCAGGCGGCTGGCCCAGCGGGGCATGAACATGCTGGGGCGAAGCCTTCCGAAAGCCCAAAGTGGATTGCGGTTTTCCGGGTCAGCCTCGAACGTCACCTTGGACGGATCGGCGGCAAGGTGACGGGGAGCAAGGCAGTCATTGGTGTGCAGCGTGCGCCAAGCTTCCCGCACCCATAGGCGGTCGCCGGGGGCATAAGGAAGGCGGAAGGTTGGCCCAGGCATCATGCCGCCAAGGCGCGCAGGAACCGGAACCATCACCAAATCAGGGGAAGGCTTACCCCCCTGAAAAGGATGCAGGACGCTATCGTATGGCTTGATCACCCGCCGCGTCTGCGTCTTGCGGCCGTCGAGGATCGCGCGGACCATCGGGCCGCCAAACAGGATGGGCCGATCAGCCATTGGCAGCTTCCTTCTTTGCGAGACGGGCCCGGCGGGCCTGCGCACGAGCCGCAAAGGCGGCCTCGTGCCGGGCAATGACATCGGACCTGAAGGCTTCTGCCTTTGCCTCGGCAGCCTCGGCCGATGCGCCGGTGAACAGCAGAGGATAGGTGTCGTAGGGATGGAAGCGGGCGACGTAGCGCCCGCTTGCTGCGCCGATGCCTTGGAACATATGCAGTTCCGCAGCCCTGATCGGGTGCTGCTCGGAGGTCCGCTCGGCGCTCATGCGGACCTCCGGCGCTTTTTTGCGGAAGCAGCCTTCTCTTCGGTGGCGTCGCCTTCCAGGAAGTCGAACAGGCTGGGCGTCGCGACATCGCGCGCCGCGGCTTCGACGTACTTAACCCCGTCCAGCCAATAGCCCTTGTTCAGTTCGACACCGATGCCCTTCCGGCCAAGCTTCACAGCCCGGAACGGCACCGTCATCAGCCCGCCGAAGGGGTCGTACACCGTCTCGCCCGGCTCGGTGTACTGCGCGATTGCCCGGTCCACGATGTCGAACTGAAGCGGGCAGAGATGCATTTCCTGCCCCTTGCGCGCCTGCTCAGCATTGATGGTCCGCATGCGCGCCACATCGGTCCAGACATCAGGATGCAGGTTGTGGGGCGGTAGAAGCATGAAGGTCGGCGGCAGGCGGCCGGACATTTCCAGATGCTCGCCGATCCGAACGTGATGCTCGAAGTCATAGACCTGGGACAGGTTGTGCGCCTTCCAGACTTTGTAGACCCGGTCCGCATCCAGCCCGTCCAGATCGCCCGGCAGAAGGGGACGGTCGCCGCTCGATCGCATGTAGCCATGCGCGTCGATCTGCCATCTGGCTCGGCTGTAGCCCTCCGGGTTCCGCCAGTCCTTGCCTTCAGGATCCCATTCCTTCTTGGCCTTCTTCACCGGCCGGTCGGCATAGCCGTTGCTGCGATCGGATGGCGGGCGGCGGAAGATCAGCAGGTATTCCGGTACGCCGCAGCCCATGCGGCTGCCGTCCTTGCATTGCTCCGACCAGCCTAGGCGATAGGTCTGGTTGTTCTCGCGCACGACATCGGTCGTGATGGTCTTCATGCCGAGGTAGGCGAAGCCATGGCGCTGGAACTCGCGGACGCAATCCATGTGCAAGGTCGAGAGGGTCTGAAACCCGAAGCCGTTGATGCCGCCGGGGATGATCCGGTCTTTGACGTGGATTGCGGCGATCCGGCCCGGCTCAAGTACGCGCAGCAGCTCGGGTATCAGGAAGCCCATCTGCCGCCAGAAATGCGGATCGTCGTCGGTGTGGCCGAAGTCCGCATAGTTCGGGCTGTATTCGTATTGCGTGCTGAACGGGATCGAGGTGACGATCATCTGCACCGATCTTTCATCCATGCGCCGCGTCTCGTCCACGCAATCGTTGTGGACGATCCGATAGCTCGGGCTCGATGCTTCGACCCGCTCCACGCCCAGGGCGCGGACAAGCGCCTGCTGCATGGCGATCTCGCTGAGACCGTATTCCTTGATGATGTCGATCATCTTCTGAACCATCTCGTTGTGTTGCCGCCACTTGCGCTCGAGGTTCTGACGGATCGGCCGCTCAGCCTCCGTGTAGATCAGGTCGAGCCGCACGCTCTCGGCCTGTTGGCCGAAGCGGCATGTGCGGTGGACGGCTTGGATGAAGTCGTTGAACTTGTGCCCGATGCCGAGAAAGACGGACCAAGCGCAGTGCTTCTGCAGGTTGGTACCGGACCCGAGCATCACGGGCTTGGCGCCCAGTTCCTGAACCGCGCCGTCGGCAAAGTCGCTGATCAGCGTCTCACGCTCGTCGAGGTCCTGATTGCCGTAGACGGTTGCACAGGCCGGAATGGCCTTCTCGATCGCATGCCGCTCGGCTTCGAGATCGTGCCAGATGATCCGGTGCGCGGCCGGGTTTTCGGCACGCAACTCCAGCAGCTTTGCGATCCGGTCCTGCAGGCTGTCGCGTTTTTCGCGCGCGGCGGCCGAGAGGTCGACAGTGGCATCCCGGAACATGCGCTGCTGGCCGCTGCGTTCTTGCCCGGCGCCCGCCAGATGATCCACCGGCAGTTCGTGCCAGCGGATATCAAGCGGCGGCAGGTCATAGCCCTCGTCCGAGAATGCAGCGTCCAGATCGGAGGGCTTGGTGACGAACAGCGCCCATGACGCGACCCATAGCCAGAACTCGCGTTCCTTGTGCTGCATCAGGGTCAGCTGATCGGCCTTCTCGCTGTTGCGCTTGAAGAACCGGGTCTTGGCCTGGCCGATATCCATCACATCGAGGAAGCCGGCATAGGACAGCAACTCGATATAGTCGTTCGGGCTAGGCGTGGCGGTGGCGACAAAGCGGTAAGGGACGCCATCGGTCTTGATCCGGTTCGACTGGTCGCGCCGGTCGTCGCCTGCGAACAGCGCCATGAACTCGCGGAAGGTCTTGGTGCCGCCGAAGCCGCGAAGGATCGCGGCCTCGTCCAGGCTGACGCCGATGAAGGGGTCGGGCCGGACCTTGCCCTCACGCACTGATTCATAGTTCGTCAGATAGACACCTGGCCCATCAACCTGGTCCGTATCCCGGATGAACTTCAGATCGATCGCGAACGATCCCCTGAACCGCTCCTGCGCCTCCCGGATGAATTCGCGCCGGACCCCGAGAGGCGCGGTGATCAGCGTCGGCTTGCCCGTTGTCTCCGTCAGGACGCGCATCGTCTCCAGTTGCGTCGCGGTCTTGTGCAAACCGAAGGATGCGAACCAAGCTCTTCTGCCGCCGTTCAGGCCCCACTGCACCATCCGGCGGGTGTGCGGCTTCAGGGCCGGGTTCAAGTCACGCTCGTCCACCTGAAGGCCGCCGAACTTGGGGGCGATGGCGGCCTTGGCCTTCAGGAAGGCGTCATAGGACCGTTCGGTCATGACCGCCTCCATGCGGTGAGAGCGACAAGGCCGGTCAGCAGCAACAGGGCACTGCTTGCCTCAATCGACACCGGTGCGGGTTGCGGATTGGCCGGCGGCACCTCGATGCATTGGCACGGATAGTCCGGGCCAGGTGTCCATGGGTCGGGCCACCTGGGCTGGATCGGGTGCCAATGGCCAGCAATGTGCATTTTTTGCACATTGCCCTGAGCCATTTCTGCTGCAGTCAGGCGCGGCAGGATCGACGGCAGATCGGCTACGATGCCGTAGGGATTGATGGGCAACCCCGTCATCTTGGCGGACGGGACCTTGCCATTCATCGGCGTGTCCGCGTCAGGCGCGACCAGCCACATCGGGCAGTCCATGCGCGGACCGATGAAATCGGCCGGCTGCCAAGCGGGGCGAAAACCGAGGCCTACCAGATCAATGATGGGCGCGGTGTCGGGGTCATAGGGGAGGACAAAGCGCATCATGTCTGCGCCTCCTGGCGGTCCACAGCCCATGGCCTCCATCCTTCATCGTGGGGGAGGTTGATCTTGGATGCGGTGGCGCGCCGGATGTTGCGCCAGCATGTCCAGAAGCGGAATGGATGCAGGTTGGGCGTCTCGGCCTCGTCTTGCCAGAAGACCACGTTACATTCGCACCTTTTCCAGCCGCAGCGGTAGGGCGGCAGGATGGCGGGCGGGTGCAGGATGTCGAAGATGGAAAGCTGCTGGATCATGGCTTGTCCCTCCCCAACCGGATTTCGCGCTCGACGATCTGGACGAGGCGGTCGGCGATCGCGTCACGGTCCTGGGCTTTCCACCGGGTCCGGTGCAGCACGCGCTCAAGGATGAGCACCGCATCTGCTTCGAACCGGGCGCGCTGGATGTCAGTCACAGATATCCGGGCCGCATCGTTCGTCTGAAGGCTTTGCGGCAGATAGCCGGAAGAACGTTTTGAAGATGGATGCCGCATCAATGGACCCACCCTCTTCTGACATCGTCGCCTTCTTCGATGCTGCGGACAGCCTCGACCGACAGGGCTGCAATGGCACCGGCGCGGCACATGGCGAGCGTCTGGTCGCGCTCGACCGTGACGCAAACCACGGTGCCGCCGCGCAGGTGAGCGCGGGCGGCAACACATTCATCGCCGGTCAGTCTGCGCCAAAGCTGGCTGATGTCTCTGGTATCGGGGGTGATATCGACCGGGGGGATCATGACATCACCGGAACAGTTCGTCGTCCTTGCGGATCGACCAGAGCAGGCCGAAGATCGCGCAATCGACGATGGTGAAGACGGTCAAAAGGGTCTGGATCAACCAGTGCCAACCGATAGCAAAACTGGCGAGTGTTGCTGCAATCAGGATGGCTGCGACGCAGAACCATGGAGTCCAGGGAGATGCATGGTCTGGTAAGGGTCGGCGCGTCATAAGGGTATTCCTCTGACAGTTCGGCGCAGACAGACGCAGACCATCGCGTGGAATGGCCGGGGCAGTCTGGCGATAATGATGTCGGGGTTTCGCGCAGGCAGATGATCTGCTCCGGCGCTTTGGGTTTTCAGGCTTAGAACAGGCCCTGCATCACGGCAGTGCATTCTGACCGGTATGCTTCGCAGGCCTTTGGACGTCCGGCGCGGGCGAGATTGGTCCAGTTGAAGATCGCAAGGTAGATGACGATCAGCAGCAGGATGACCATGAGGACGGCGATAAAGACGTCACCCACGATCCTCATTACAGGACAACCTCAAAAAGGATCGCCAGAACGACAATGACGACAAGCGTCACGCGAACGGCAAACCAGCGGTCGACGTCGGGGGTTCTGTCGGGATCGGTGTCCATTGTCCGTCTCCAAGCAACTACTACATTGGATAGGAAATAGTCCTATTTATAGCTGCGGTCAATGCTAAATTAGGATCATTCCCTATTTTTGCATTCGTTTAATACGACGGTCATTTCGCAGCGGGGCGACATCAATGACACGATGCCTGTATCAAGGAGGCTCTTGATTGCCTGCCGACGACGGCGGATGCGGTCCAGAACGACAACCCTCCGACCCCCCCGAAGGTACAGAACGCGCACCAGGTGGCTCGCGCCGGTAAGATACTGCTGCTCGCGCAGGTTCATCGTGCCTTCCCCTTCCTTTTCTTCTCGGCTTCACGGCGGACAAAATCGTCCGCGGCATAGAAGGCGAAGGCGTCCAGGACCTTCACCGTGTCCTTCAGGAATTCGATCTCTTCCTCGGTGATCCACACCGCCGCCGCGCCACATCCTTGGATCGGCTGGTTCCATTTCTGGATGATGTGGCGCAGTCCCCAAGCCCGATCTGGCAGAGACATGGCCTTCTTCTTTGGCGCGTCATTCATCGCGCACCCCGTCCGCAATCAGACCCTGTGCGATTAGACCCAGCGCCCGGTCGCGTATCCGATAGGCATGGCTCCGGGATATGCGGCGTTGCTTCAGCATGGTGTCGAAGCCCTTGCCGCCCCGCTTCCCTGTTGCATGGTGCAGCCACAAGCTGAGGGTCTTGGCCAAGCCGGGATGACCGGCATTCACGAGGTAGACTGCCTGCCACGACAGGGCCGCCATGAGAAAGTCTGCCCGTGCAGGATCTACCGGCACCCGCATCGGCCTCTCTTCCTCAGTCTCATCTCCTGCCACCTCCGGCAGCCCCCATCCCTCCTCAAGGTGGTCTTCCAGCGTCGGCTTGTAGACCGGCATCGATCCGCGAATAGCCGCCGGCCCAATCGGCCCTGCATATTGGCGGGCCCAGGTCACAGCCTCGACAAGGACAGCCCGGACGCGCTTCGTTGTCCAATCCGTTTCGCGAGACATCAGAAATCCTCCGGATCGAAGGGTAGATTCGCGCGGGGGGTGTCATCCGGCGGAGGCATGTCGTCCTCCTTCTTCCGAGACCGGCCGCGCGGTTTGGCGTCGTCGCCCAGGCCCGGCGCTAATTCGAAGCCCTTGACCTTCTTGCCCGTCAGCCAGGTCCAGTCATCCTTGGTGTCGATGATGCCCTTCTGGTAAAGGAAGTCGCGGGATCGCTTGACGTTCTGGCGCAGGTTGTTCTGGCGGCGCGCGGCGGCCTGTTCCTCGCTCTCGTCCTCTTTGACGTCCTCAGGATCATCCAGGCTGACGGCCTTGATCTTCTCCCATAGGTCGCGCTTCTCGATCGCATGATGGCCGCGCGACAGTCCGCATTCGAGCGGGGCCAGTATGCCCTTCTCCTTGATCCCGTCGTAGATCGCGCGCAGCAGGAAGGCATTGAAGCCGCCCAAGGCGACCCCGGACGGATCGTCCGGCTGGGTCTCGTATTTCTGGGGCGCGGCAACGATGCACGACGTCACCGGGTCGCCGTCCTCATCCCGGCCGATCTCGACCGAGGGCAGGACGAACTTGGCACTGACCCCGTCCTCGCCATCCTTCTGCTTGGATACAATCCACTCGCGCAGCTGGCGGCCTTCCTTGTCGCTGCTGTCCAGAACCTTGCGCACGGTGACCACGTTCTCGACGTTCCCGAAGAGGCTGGTGTGCCCGCGCGCCTTTGTGCCGCCGGCATTCAGATGGTGGACCAGCATGACATGGGCGCCGGTGGCCTTCCGCACGCGCTCACAACGCGCCAAGACCATACCCATGTCCTTGCCGTCGTTCTCGTTAGCCCCTGGGGTGGCCTTGTTGAAGGTGTCGATGACGATCAGCTCGAGCGGGGCAGATAGGCGCTTCTTCCAGTGCTGGCATTCGGCAATGAATTCCTCGACCTGGTCGTCGCTGTTGTAGAAATCGACCGGGTTCTGCAGCAGAACGAAGGGGACATCTTCGCGCGCACAGTCGTGGTGTCTTCGGTATGCGGGCAATCTCTTACGTCTTACGCCCGTCGCGCTCTCGCCTGCCTGGTAGATGACACCGCCGCGCAGGACGCGGCGGCCGAACCATTCGACGCCCCGAGCGATGGACAGCGCCATGTCGATGCAGAGGAAGCTCTTGCCGCTCTGGCTCTCGCCCAGCAGGAAGGAAATCTCGTTGCGGGTCAGGATGCCCTTGATCAACCATTCATGGGACGGACCAGGCTCGTCCAACTGCCCCCAGCCGACGGCGCCAAACATCGATTTGAAAGGTGCGGCCTCGAAGAGGCGGGCATCTCGATCGACGGCATCATAGAGATCGTCGACATCGTGCCCGGGAAGCCAGTCGTCGATGCCTCCTTTGTCCGGCAGGCCCGGCAACTCGAGGATGCGGACACGCTGGGCAACACCTTCCAGCTTCCGGCCCACAAGATCGGCATGACTGCGGCCGGCATCGTCATTGTCGGGCAGCACGATAAGATCGGCGTTAGCAAGATAGGCGGAAAGATCGTCCGCCCATTTCCCTGCCCCGCCATGGTTGCACGTTGCAGGCACGCCATTGGCGCGCAGCATGTCGACCTTCTTCTCACCCTCGACCACAAAGATCGGCCGCCCTGCTTCCACATCTTCCAGCAGCTCGGGCAGACGATAGGGCAGCGGCTCGATGCCCTTTACGGTATAGCTCCAGCCGTTCTGCTTGCTGGCATCGGGACGCCGCTGCACGAAGGTCTTGGCATGACCTTTCGGATTGACTGCAGGATCTACAGACCAGTCATAGCGGCAGACCTGATACCTGAGCTTGCCGTCCTGATCCTTGTAGTCGAAGGTCGCGGTTAGCCGTGCGTCAGTCGCCTCTGCCGGGATGCGGTTGGGCAACCAGTTTCCCGCGGGATCGAGGCGTGAACCGCTCGAAGGAGCGCCTGAGCCGGACCCACCGCGGGGCGGAGCAGGATCGTCCTCGACATAGTATCCATGATCCCGAAGCCACTGGACCGCTGCACCACCAGCCATTGGTGTGCCGGTCCGCTTCTCGATGAACCACAGAACGCCGCCGCCTTCGTTCTCCTGATGGTCGAAAAACACCCCCTTCTCGAGGTCGACGCTGATCGAGCCCTGCTTTCCGAAGCGGAGCTCTTTCGGCGATGATAGGTGCTTGTTCTCTTCGCCCAGCAGTTCACGGGCTACAGCGGCCGCGTGTTCGCTGAATTTGTCACTGTCGCCAGACACGGTCTGCCTCGGATGTTCGTCGGTCGGCTGTCAGCCGGGCGCATCGCGCGCCCGGCCCGCTCATCGTGCGTTGCGCAGAAGCGGCATCGATTGCCGTTCGGTGATGGAGCAGGCGTAAATCCACCCGGCGATCGCATCCGCCTCGTTGTCGTCCTTGGGGTCAAATCCCTTCAGCCTCATGGCGGCCATGACAGCCTTCTTGGGCTCTTCTGGTCGGCCGCTGCCGAGAACATGCTTGCGGATCGTCACGGCGCTGGCTTCGTACACAGGATGCGCGGTCGCGTTGGCCACAGCCTCGGCAACTGCGCAAAGCCCGATGAGCCGACGTTTGGTTTTCCAGTTGGTAACACCCGCCCGGTCCATGCCAGGACCAACCGGAGCCTCGAAAACGAGGCGCAGATAGCGCTTTGCTGTCAGACGATCACCTAGCCAGCGCAGAAGACCGCCGAAGGCATCATCATCTAAGCCACCGCTCTTGCACAGCCGCAGCGTGCCGCTCTCGGGTCGCTCACCGGGTATGCCTTCGCACCACCCGGTCGTCGTCGCGATGTCGAGAAAGAGTATTGGATGCCGGCCCGTCATTTCGACAGATCGTCCGGCGAAAACAGAAGCTCCCCGGACTGGGAGCGCAGTTCATACGAGGGATAGGTGACCTGCAGGATGAGCTGCTTGCTGAGGATGCAGTCATTGGACTGACGGACCCGCCGCACACCGTCGCCGTCTGGGCGGGTGTCATATCTGGTCCCGAGGATGAAGTCTTCGTCGACCAATGCATCCATGAAGTCGTCAATCGTCGGCTCGGTCGTCTCGAAGACAAAAACGGCCTCGCCCTCTTCGCCATTGTTTCTTGTGCGGATCGTCACCTGGAAGAACGAGGTGTTATCGTCCTGATCATCACGCGCCTGCGTCGCCATAATCGTCTCCGTTCGGTCTGTCTGATGGGGGGCTGGAAGGACTGCTGCCAAGTCCTTCCAGCGGGAGGCGAAGGGTTCGTGGGAGGACCTTCGCCGACTCACGCCCCGGTCAGGGAGGAGGAGGACCGGGCGCGCGAGAAACTCAGTGGGCAGGCACGCCTTCGGCCGCACCTTCGATCATCTTGTTGAGGGAGGTCACATTGCTGCCCTTGCCGGGTTGTCCGGCATCAATGTCGGCAATGATCTTCCGCATGACCTTGGTGTGGTCCTGGAACATGTCCGAGGTGTCGAAGAATCCCAGCGCGTGAAAATAGGCCACGCACGCGCCAGCGATCGCCGCGGCTTCCGAGGGCTCCTTGCGAGCCAGACGCGACGTGAAGGTCAGCGCCGTCTTGTCGAAGTTGTGTTCGTCGATGGCGGCCTTCGTGGCCGCCCCGGCTTCGCCGTTCATCTCGGTGGCTTTCGCCTTTGCCCGGTTGATGTTCTCGACAGACTTTTTGAGTTGCTTCGGATCGAAGCTGGTGTCGGGCGCATCCTTCAGCTGCTTGGCCATCGGATCATCCTCTGCTGGGCTGGGCCAGTCTGAACTTCTCCGCAGCGTCTGCAGCGGCTGACGGTTCAATCTGGGCGGGTTCAGGACGCGGCACGTCATCGGGCCACGGGAGGTGGTCAGGCCAAATGGCCGACATGCGTGAGACAACCCGGTCGTAGGTTCCGACACGGAAGTCATTGCTCCGATAATCACCTACCCAATTCGGGTCGTTTTTCACAATCTTACCAAGAAATGACGGCGGCATTCCCGCGTCAGAAAGCACTGCCGTCAGCCGATCCAAGCGGCCGACAACTTCGTCACGTAGCGATGGAGAGAAGTGCTGCATTCGGACGGTGTAATAGGAAATAGTCCTATTTGCAAGAGTCCGCGTAGCACCCACAACGCAGATATTGGAAATAATCCTAACCTAGGTATATATACCCACACCTAAAGAGGGCTTTCAGGCCCCACGGCAGAACGACGAACGACGACAAATCAGGGGATCAAGGATGAAAAATCCTATGCGCGCTCGCATTCGCGAGCGCCTCAAAGCAACGGGCAAAACCCAGAAGGAAGCTTCGTTGCACATCGGCATGAATGACGCCTACGTGAATAACTTCCTTAACGGAGAAAAAGGCGGATACGGGTCGCAAAGCTTCAAGTTCGAACTCCTGCCAAAGCTTGCGGAGTTCCTGGAATGTGATCCCAGGTACCTGACCGGCGAAGCCCTCAAGCCAGATGGAACAGGCAATGAGATGATCGAGACGCGGCGTGTCATTGCATCGAAGGGCATAGCGAAGAGGGATATGGACCAGCCGATATCGATCCATGCCGACGATCGCTTTCCGGCCGAACTGCAGGAAGCTTTCCTGGTCATGGGTGATGACTGGAAACAGTACGGTATCAACGATGGCTCGATCATCATCGCCCGCAAGGCAGAACCGGCCGAGGGCGACATCGTGGTATACCAAAACAGCGACGATGGCGCGGGTATCACCAAGTTCCCAATCGAGGTAAAGGCGACACAGGGGGAAGGTCGCGTCGAAGAACCTTCCCAGGATGACTCTCCGTCGAGCGCAAAGCTGGATGTCATCGGGATCGTAACCATGGAACTGCGGATGTTCTAAAACGAGGTTTGTGGCAGGGGGTTGGCCCATGAGGGGCCAACCCCTTCCGAACCTGTTGCCTTAAACATCCTTGCCCAACCCTCTAAGGAAGATCTTAACTACTCCGCGCGTGTGTTCTTTAGACTCCGGGCACGCGCGTACACGCAGGAAAGGCGAACCTTCCAGTTGAGTTACTATCGCGTTGGATGATCTTGCGATCCTCGAACGACGCGCGGTCGAAAATAGGATTAAATCACATTTCTATTGCCAAGCCGTCCCGATAGGATTATTTCCTATGGCGGCGCGGCTTAAAAATCCCCGCGTCTGAACGAACGACGACGAGGATTTCCATGCCTAATGACGACAGAATGTTGATTTCCACCCAGAACTGAGCCGGATAGGCGCGTAATTTCCACTGAGAATTGAGCCATGTGAACCTTTCCCCAAAGCG
>NZ_BNCL01000008.1 GCF_014656455.1 Paracoccus aerius | reverse complement strand
CTAAAAGGAACTTTGTGGATGTCCACTGCAAACGAATACGCCGGATTAGCTGCACTTTCCATCTGCGAGTCACTCCTGCTTGCAATGAACGACGCCGAGTTGTTATCCGAAAACGAGATCATGGGAGTTCTCCGCGATGCCGCGGCCGCCCACGAGAACGCCATTGGCAGTGAGGTAAACAGGAAGGAGCACCGGGCTGCTGCTGACCTGATCAACGCAATCATTGTTGGAGGCAATTCGGTTCGGCACCCGTGATGGGGTTTGCGTGCGCCGATTGGCATCCTGAACCTGCTTCGGTGAGCGTTATTCATCATGCTCTACCGCGATCTGAAGCTTTGGAAGCAAAAGCCGTCCGCGAAGGAGGCGTCCGTCCTCGCCCAACGCTTCGACGACATCTTCGGGCAGCGTACCCGTTACAAGGAGCTGGGTCAGTTGCTGTCGCGCCTGCACAGGCGAAAGGGCGAACTGCTGAAGGTGCTGGAGCGACCCGAGATCCCGCTCCACACCAATGGCTCCGAAAACGACCTTCGGGCCTGCGTGACCAAGCGCCGGATCTCGGGCGGCACCATGAGCGCCGATGGCCGCCAGGCCCGCGATGTCATGCTCGGACTGATGAAGACCTGTCGGAAACTCGGCATCTCCTTCTTCGCCTATATCGGCGATCGCCTCGGCCTCAGCGGCACTGGAGAGCGCATCCCCCTGCTACCCGATCTGGTGGGTGCGCAACCGGCGTAAACTCACGCCGCGCCGGAATCTGCCCCACTTACCCCTACCCACAAGTGGGGCAGATCTCCGGGCAGTGTGGTTCAGACGGGTTGCTGGGCGCCTGATTCAGTTAGCAAGGGATAGAACTGGCGGATCGCTGCACGGCTGGCTGCGTAACTGGGGCAGATTCCGGGGCAGTGTGGCTCAGACACATTGCTTGGCAACCGTTTCAGCTAGCAGGGGCTACAACCAGCCTATCGCCTGTAGACCCGCTGCCCCGCAATCTGCCCCACTTACGCTGGCTGCCCGGAAATCTGCCCCACTTACCCCCTACCCTTGCTCTCTTTAGATCACATATAAAGGTGTGTACATCTCTATAGCCGCTTCTACGGATTATATTGCGGTTTAGTGCTGAGACTCTTGGAGAAGCACTTTATCCAAGAAAGACATCACTGCTTGGCATAGGTGGCGTGCTGAAGATGCAGAAGTTTGTAGGCCTGCAGACAGCAGCAGAGCCAAATGACGCAGCATCCTTCGCTCAGCCTGATCTAGAGAGACCATATGTAAAATCGTGTTAAAACGACCGTTTCATCGACATCGATGAAAATGTATGCGTCGATAAGAGAGATCGCGGTCACCTGATCCGCTGCGGGAAGGAGCCGCCTATATCCACTTACTCAACCGGCCACCGGAACCCTGCTCATGCCGGCGTTGGCCACTGCCTGACGGTCGAAGGTATAGGTCTGGGTGCAGCCGGCGTTTCGCGCGGAAAGGGCGATCAGGTGGTCTGAAAAACCCGCTCCGCCTTCGCGGTATCGGTTGATGGCGGCGCCGACCCGGTCAGGGGCTTCGACAACGACCTCTCGGGCGGCTAGAAGGCCGTCGATGGCGCTTGCGATTTCGGCGCGAGGCAGGCGGTAGGCGCGTTCCAGCACCCAGACCAGTTCAACAAGAACCTCGCGGCACAGCCAGGCGGGGTTGTCCTCGGTCAGTTCGGCGAAGACGGCGGTGGCCTGTGCGGCCTGGACGGGGTCGTCCTGCACCAGGAAGCGGACGACAACGTTCGTATCAAGAGCGATCATTCCCCCGCAGCACCCTGGGCCACGGCTTGTTCCATGTCGTGCAGCGTGACCGGTCGCTGACCCTCGCGCCGCAGGATGCCCGCAAGGCTGGCCACCGGGACCATCCGCATCAGCCGCACCTGCCCGTCGTCCAAAATGACATAGCGCAGCCGGTCGCCGGGCTGCAGCTCAAGCGCATGTCGTACCGCCTTCGGCAACGTGGTCTGGCCCTTGGTGGTAAGGCTGGATTCTGACATGGCTGAACTACCTTCCTGTGTTATTCCTTACAGATAGCAAAAACGCATTGCTTCCTCAAGTTGAGGGTGATGCGTCCCTGATGGACGCTGGGGCCGCATTACCGGCCCCTACTCCGTTCCGTCACCCGATCTGGTCCAGCATGGCGGCAACCGCCGCTTCCAGCTTGCGCCGGTCCACGGCCGAGAAGTCACGCGACAGGCGAACCTCGAGCCGGCCATTGGCGGCGGTGCATTTCGCGTTGCCTTGCGGCCGGGGGATCTGGAAGGTGGTCTTGGCGCGGCCCGTCGGGGGCGCGGGGCGCAGGGGCTTGCCAGCGGGGCGTTCCTCGGGTTCGTCATCCCCCTGCCCCGCGAAGCGCCGCAGCAGGTCAAGCTCGTCTTTGACCGAACGGGTGTCCCAGTCGTTCAACTCGGCTGCGATGGCGGCGGCCAGTCCCTCGACCTCGGTCAGGCGCTGCGCGAGCGAGAGACCCAGGGCCCGCGGGATTTCCTGGGGATACATCAGCACCTCGCCCAAGGCCTGGACCAGAGGGATGAAGTTACGGATATAGCTGCGCTTTTGATAGCCCGCCGACTTGAACAGGATCGCCACCGCCCGGTCGGGATCCTGTTCGGCGGTGTGCGGATCCATCGCGTAATGCAGGGCCAGCTGCGCCATTTCGGCGAAGGAGATGTCCTTGCGGACCATGTTCTCATCGACCATGCGGCGGTAAAGCTGCTCCAAGGCGTCGCCCCGCGCGGCGATCCCGGCGGGGATCCGGCCCCAACTGTCGGCATCGCCGGTTTCCTTCAGCAACTGGCGATAGGCGGACAGGCGACGCCAGCCCTGGATCAGCTCGTATCGCCCGTCCCTGCCCGGCTCGACCCGGATCGGGTTCGACAGGCCGATGTCGCGGATCGAGGCCACCAGTTCGGCCAGTTCGAAATCCGCCGCCGGCGCCCGGTCGCGGATCAGCTTGTGGGTGTCGATGGCGTCCAACGGGATCAGGTCCACGATTAGCCCTGCCCGCTTCAGCCGGACATGTTCCTGCGCAAGCGCATCGTTTTCGGCGCGGATGCGGGCTTCCAGTTGGGCGCGGTCGCGGGTGGATTCGGCCGTCTCGGCGATGGCCGTGGCCATCGGCCCCCGGCGCTGCGCCTTGTCGCCCTCCTTCCCCGCCGGGAAGGTTTCGGGTTCTTCGGCGGGAACCTCGATATCGAACATCCGGCGCTTGCGGCTCATGCCTTGTCCTCCAGCTTGTCCCAGGCAGTCAGCACATGGGACCGAAACTCCTCGTAGGCCTGATCGAAGGTCGCGCGGGCCCGGCGCCAGGTGCCGCGGGTCATCTCGCGATAGTCGATTTCATAGACCGAGCTGAGAAAGCGGCCGGACTGCTCGACCGCGCGGGTCAGTTCGATCGGGTGCTGGGCCATGCGGTCGCCGAAGACCTGGCGGAAGGCGCCCAGCATCGCCTGATGCAGTTCGTTCGCGGGTTCGAACCGCGTCATCAGGAAACGGATATCGGCAAAGGCCTTGGGCAGGGCGATCTTCCCCGTGGGGAAGTTCTCGAACCCATGGGACAGATCCTCGAGCGCCTCGGCAAGCTGGCCGATGAAGCTGGTGGTCGAGTCGTATTCCCAATAGCCGGGACCCGAGGGGATATAAAGCATGTCGGCCGCAAAGACCGCATTCATCGATTGATAACCGATGGCCGGGGGGCAGTCGAATAGAATCAGGTCATAGGCCTCGTCCGGCAGGGAATCGAGAAAGCGCGACACGGCGCCGAAGAAGGTCCATTCCGGGTTCAGGTGCCGGTACTGGGCACTGGCGAATTCAACAAAGGCCGCATTGGCGCAGCTTGGCACGATGTCGATCGTGGGCCAGGCCGAGGGCTTGATGAAGTCGCCTGGTCGCAGCGAGCCCAGGCCCATGTCGCGGATCGAGGCGGGCAGCTTTCGCTGGGGCAGGGCGGTTCCCGATTCCGCCCCGGCCGCGGCGGCGTTCATCCGGTCGGTTTCGCGTTCCAGGTCGCGAGCCATGATGCCCCAGACGGTGTGATCCTCGCCCACGTCGGTCAGGCCCATGGAATGGGACAGCGTCGCCTGCGGGTCAAAATCGACCAGCAGAACGCGATAGCCGTCAAGCGCGGCGGCATGGGCGAAATGCAGTGCGACGGTGGACTTGCCCGCGCCGCCCTTGAAATTGGCGATGGCCGCGCGGAACGCGCGGCGGTCGGCGGGACGGGGCGGCATAAGCGACTTCTTGTTCACCCGCACCCGGCGGCGGAGCTCGTTGATCTCCTCGAGCGAGAACCACCGCTGGCGGCCGTCCTCCTCGACTTCCCCGAGGGGAAGGTTCGGGTCGGCGGCCAGCTTGCCCCGGAAGGTGGACTGGTTCATCCGGAAGATCAGTTCCGAAACCTCCCAGCTTGAAAAGCGGCGCAGGGTCTTTTCATTGTCCGGGCTGAAGGTCTGTCGCCGGATCCAGCCCTGCATCTTCAGGGACTGGGACTGCAGGCGGGCGAGGTCTTGGTGCGTATACATTATGGGCCTTGTCGCAAAGGACGCAGATTGTCGTCGTTTCCGCTTTTACGCCGGATTTGCGTTCTTGGCAAAAGACAAGTTCAATGAAATCGAAATTACCACGCAACCAGCCCCTGTTGCGCGAATCGGCCAAGCGGCGTGCGCTTGCCACGCAGGACCTGCGCAACGAATTGGGGGACGCCGAAGGCCAAGCCACGAGCCATTGGGGGACATTCGTGCCGGAATGGGTGACGTCCTGGCTGTCCCCCTATACCAGTGATACCGGATTCTCCTTACAGGATCGGGCAGCCCATTTGACGCCGCGACCGAATCTCTTGACAGGATCGCCCGCCAGGACGCTAATGAGGACGCGATGGTGAAAAGCGTTTAATGTTTTCCTCCGATCACGGGGGAACGCCGCCGCAGGGGCAGTTCGAACAAGGGCGGGCACAAGGGATGCAGCGGATCCGGGCCGTCGGCCGAGCGGCGGCGGCAAAGAAATACGACATCCTGTCGGCCATGATGGCCCATGCCCTGGCGGGCGATGCCCAGGACCAGCGGCTTGTGCTGCGGCTGATGGCGCTCATCACCACCCGCTACAACTGGCAGGCGGACGAATTGTCGATCGGCCAACGAGAGATCGCGCGGCTGTGGTGCGTGGACGAACGCACCGTCAAGCGCGACATGGCACGGCTGCGGGCCTCGGGCTGGATCACTGTCAAGCGCCAGGGCGCGCGGGGCAGGGTGTCGGTGCTGGGGCTGGACCTGGACCGGATCCTGCTGGACACGCGCCCCGCCTGGTCCAATATCGGGCCGGATTATGTGGCCCGCATGGGCGCCGAGGAAATGGCCCCGGAGGAAGCCGACCGCACCGTCGTTCCGTTTCGCCGCGCGGATGTCGCGGCCGCCGAAGGGGTCTGGGGCGCGGCCCGCGCCCATCTGGCGGCCGAGGATCGCGCGCTGTTCGACGCCTGGTTCGCGGGCCTTGCCGATGGCGGCATCGATGGGGGGTGCCTGGTGCTGATCGCCCCCAGTCGGTTCCACGCCACCTATTGCCGCACGCACCTGATCGGGCGGCTGCGGACCGCCGTCCGGCGCAGCGATCCGCGCCTGTCCCAGGTCCGGGTAGAGGCGGGGGGCTGAACCCCCGCGCTACAAGGACAGGTCTTCCAGGATCTCGCCCCGGATGCCCTTCAGCGGCTCTTCCTCGGCATGGCGCAGAAGATAGTCGTAGGCGGCGTCATGGCTGTCAAAGGCAAGAGGCGTGTCGACGGCGCTGAAGGCGCGGCCCCCTTGCGACAGCTTCATGTGGGGCGCGGCGCCCATCGCGATGACGAATGATCCCAACGGTTCTCTCCTTGTCGTGGTGGGGCGGACCCACCGCCCCGCGTCTCAACGCCGGAGGGGCGGGAAAGGCGCCATACCCGCCGCATCTTGACGCTGCCTGCGGGCGGGCCATGAATACCCGCGATGATAGACCATGACGCCACCCACCAACTGGCCGCCCTTCGCGCAGGCACGATCACGCCGCGCGAGCTGATGGCCGAAACCCTGGACCGGATCGACCAGGCCAACCCGGCGGTCAATGCCATCGTGGCGCTGCGCGACCGCGACGCGCTGCTGGCCGAGGCCGAGGCAGCGCCCCCCGGTCCCCTGCAGGGCCTGCCGATGGCGGTCAAGGATCTGGCCGATACGGCGGGGATCGTGACTACCTATGGCTCGCCCGCGTTTCGCGACCATGTGCCGGCGGCGGACAGCCCGATAGTCGCGCGGCTGCGCAGGGCAGGGGCGGTCATCATCGGCAAGACCAACACGCCCGAGTTCGGGCTGGGGTCGCACAGCTACAACCCGGTCTATGGCGTCACGCGCAACCCCTATGACCTGACGCGTCCGGCGGGCGGGTCCAGCGGCGGGGCAGGGGCGGCCCTGGCCGCGCAGATGGTGGCGCTTGCCGACGGGTCCGACATGATGGGATCGCTGCGCAACCCCGCCGGCTGGAACAACGTGTTCGGCTTCCGCCCCAGCTATGGCCTTGTGGCAGGCCGGGGTCCCGGGGATCTGTTCCTGGCGCAGCTTTCGACCGACGGTCCCATGGCGCGGTCGATCCGCGACCTGGAACTGCTGCTGGGGGTCCAGTCGGAACAAGACCCGCGCCACCCCCATTCCAGCGGCCCGTATCGCCCGCAGGCGCCGGACCGAAAGTCGCGGATCGGCTGGCTGGGCGATTGGGGCGGGGCTTATGCCACCGAACCGGGCGTGCTGGATCTGTGCGAGGCGGCACTGCGGGTCTTCGCGGATCTGGGCCACGAGGTGACGCCCCTTGCGCCGCCCTTTCCGGCCGAGGCGCTGTGGCAGGCCTGGACCACGCTGCGAAGCTGGACCATCGCCGGCAACCTGGAACCCCTGCTGCGCACCAAGCCCGGCATGGTCAAGCCCGAGCTGCGGTGGGAGATCGAGCGCGGCCTGGCGCTGTCCGCCGCAGATCTCCGCCGTGCCAGCACGATCCGGTCAGACTGGTTCCGCCACACGGCCGGGATGGAGGTCGATGTGCTGGCCCTGCCCACGGCGCCGCTTTTCGCCTTTGACGCCGATTGGCACTGGCCGCGCCAGATCGCCGGGGTCGCGATGGACAGCTATCACCGCTGGATGGAGGTGGTGGTGCCCGCGTCCCTGACCGGGCTGCCGGCGCTGTCGGTTCCGGCGGGCTTCGGCCCGTCGGGCACGCCCATGGGCCTGCAACTGATCGGGCATCGCGGGCGGGACGCCGCCATCCTGAACCTTGGCCGGGAATACGAGGCCGCGACGGACTGGATCACCCGCCAGCCCGCGATCCGGCTGCCCTAGCCCGGATCGCCCAGGACGGCCACGGCCTCCCACGGCTCCAGCAGGATCGGCCCGGCCGGGATCGCCTTGCGCGGCTGCACGGTTCCGATCAGGCCCGTGCCGCTGACGGCAAGGCCCGGCGGAACCTCGGCCCGTGCGGGGCTTGAGGAGATGTTGCACAGGACCGACAGCCGCTGGCCTTGCCATTCGCGGGCATAGGCCCAGACCTGCGGGTGATCGTCCAGCCAGGGGACGAAGCGGCCCTGCACGATCACTTCGTGCCGCTTTCGCAGCGCGATGAGGTGGCGGTAATGGGCCAGAACGGATTGCGGGTCGTCCCGCTGCGCCGCCACGTTGATCCGGTCGTGGTTGGGGTTGATCGCGATCCAGGGATCGCCCGTGGTGAAGCCCGCGCCGGGGGATGCGTCCCATTGCATCGGCGTGCGGGCATTGTCGCGCGCGGTGATGCCCGCGCCTTCCAGAAACTGCCGTTCCGGCAGGCCCTGGTCCAGCATCTCGCGATGCATGTTGATCAGCTCGATGTCGCGATACTGGGTGATCCCGGTGAAACCGGCATTGGTCATGCCGATCTCCTCGCCCTGATAGACGAAGGGGGTGCCGCGCATCAGGTGGATGGCGGTGGCAAGCGCCTTGGCGGACCGTTCGCGCCATTGCCCCGCATCGCCATAGCGCGACACCGATCGCGGCAGGTCGTGGTTGTTCAGGAACAGCGAGTTCCAGCCGTCGTCCTGCAAGGCCTCTTGCCAGTCGGCCCAGACCTTCTTGAAACCCACCAGATCCAGCGGGCGAGGGCGCCACTTGCCGTGCCGGTCGTCCCAGCCCGCGACGATATGGGCGAACTGGAACACCATGTCCAATTCCTCCCGGTCCCGCCCGCAATAAAGCAGCGCCGTGTCCCGCGACACGTTCCAGCTTTCGCCCACCGTCACCGCGTCGCGGCCGGCCAGCACCTCGCGGTGCATTTCCTGCAGGAAGGGGTGCAGATGGGGGCCTTCGGCGATCAGGTCGCGGTCGATGTCCTTGCCGATCAGGTCGATCACGTCCATGCGGAAACCGCGCACGCCGCGGTCCAGCCACCACCGCATCATGTCGTATATCGCCCGGCGCAGGGCGGGATTCTGCCAGTTCAGATCCGGCTGCTGGGGCGAGAACAGGGTAAAGGCATAGCGCCCGACCTCCGGATGATAGGTCCAGACCGGGCCGCCGAAATAGGCCCGCCGGTCGTCGGGCGGCCCGCCGTCCGGGGCCGGGTCGCGCCAATAGTAGAAGTCGTGGAAGGGCGATGCCCGATCCCGCTTCGCCTCCTGAAACCACGGATGCTGGTCCGAGGAATGGTTCACCACCAGATCCATGATGATGGCGATGTCGCGACGATCCGCCTCGGCCACCAGCCGGTCGAAATCGGCCAGCGTGCCGTATTCGGGCGCGATGTCCCAGTAGTCCGAGATGTCATAGCCGTTGTCCGCCATGGGCGAGCGATAGACCGGCGACAGCCACAAAAGCCCGATCCCCAGATCGGCCAGGTGATCCAGACGGTCGATGATGCCGGGAATGTCGCCCACCCCGTCGCCATTCGAATCCGCGAAGCTGCGCGGATAGATCTGGTATGCGCTGCGGTCCATCCACCATTGGGTCATGCCGTTCTCCTGTCGTTGCCCGGCTTCATGGCCGGGTCTTGCGATCCAGCACCGTCCGCAGGATGCCGAAACCCACCGCGCAGGCGATCGCGGCGGCGCCGGCGCGCAGGCGGGCAGGGCGATAGGCGGCGACATGGGGACGTGCCTCATCGCCGAAGCTGCCCGAGGCGCCGTAATCGCGGTCGGCGTCCATCGGGGCGAAGAGGTTGTCGGGGCGGGGAGTTGCTGCCTCGTCCGTCTGCTGGCCGGAATATCCCTGGCTGGACAGGATCCGGTCCACAAGGGCAGGGGCCGCGGCATCGCCCAGGATCGCCTTGACCGCCGATCCGGCAAGCCAGACCTCTCGCGGGGCGTCAAGCGATGCGCGATAAACGGCGCGGGCAATGGCTTCGGGGCTGTGGATCGGCGGCACGGGCTGGGCCTTTCGGGGCATCTTGTTGCGCGCCCAGTCGAACTGCGGGGTGTTGACGGCGGGCAGGTGGATCTCGGTCAGGCGGATCGGACTGTTCTCGTGCAGAAGCTCGGTCCGCAGGGAATCCATGAAGCCGCGCGTGGCGAACTTGGCCGCGCAATAGGGCGCCTGCAGCGGGATTCCGCGATAGGCCAGGGCGGATCCGATGCTGACGATGGTGCCGTGACCCTGCGGGCGCATGTGGCGCAGGGCTGCCTGTGCGCCGAAGACCTGGCCCAGATAGGTGACGGCGGTCACGCGCTGGAACTCGTCCGGCGTGACCTGGGACACCGGGGCCAGCACGGTGGCCATCGCGGCGTTGATCCACAGGTCGATCCGGCCCCAGCGGTCCATCACCGCCCGGGCCGCATCGTCAAGCGCCGCCGCATCGGCGACATCGGCGGGCAGGACCATGGCCTCGCCCCCCGCCGCGTCCACATCGGCCCGCGCGCCTTCTAGGCCCGCCCGGCCGCGCGCGATCAGCCCGATGCGCCAGCCCCGTGCCGCGAACTGTTGCGCCACCGCCCGGCCGACCCCGGCCGAGGCGCCCGTGATGACCGCGACGCGCGGTGCTTCGCTGATGTCCTTCATGGCCTTTTCCTTTCCTGCGCTGCGGTCCCAACGCATCGGCGGGGCAGGGGTTCGCCCGCCGGTGAACCGACAGGGCCGCCGTGACGTTCGACCGGCAAGGCCGTGCCGGGCGCATGGCCGCCGCCCTGATCGAAAGGAACCCGGATGGATATCAGCCGCACAGGCGATGTCTGGTGGAAGAACGCCGTGTTCTACTGCCTTGATGTCGAGACCTTCCAGGACAGCAACGGCGACGGCATCGGCGATTTTGCCGGGCTGACCCGCCGCATCGACCACCTGGCCCGCCTGGGCGTCACCTGCATCTGGCTGATGCCCTTCTATCCGACCGCGAACCAGGACGACGGCTATGACATCACCGACTATTACGGCGTCGACCCCCGGCTGGGGACGCTGGGCGACCTGGCCGTCTTTCTGCGCACGGCAAAGGACCGGGGCATCCGGGTGATCGCGGATCTGGTGGTCAACCATACCTCGGACCAGCATCCCTGGTTCCGGTCGGCGGCTTCCGACCGCGGTTCGCCTTATCGCGACTGGTATGTCTGGCGCGACGAGATCCCGCCGGGCGGTCCCAAGGATCTGGTCTTTCCCGACCAGGAAGACAGCAACTGGGAATGGCACGAGCAAAGCGGCCAGTATTACCTGCACCGCTTTTATCGCCACCAGCCCGACCTGAACATCTCGAACCCCCTGGTGCGCGAGGAGATCCACAAGATCGTGGGCTTCTGGCTGCAGCTTGGCCTGTCGGGGTTCCGGGTCGATGCCGTGCCGTTCCTGCTGGAAACCCAGGGGCTGGACACGCCGCCGGAACTGGATCTGCACGACTGGCTGCGCGACCTGCGCAGCTTCGTTCAGCGCCGCTGCGGCGATGCCGTCCTGCTGGGAGAGGTGAACCTGCCCTATCAGGAGGTCCGCCGCTTCTATGGCGACGAAGGCGGGGGCGAGCTGAACATGTGCCTGGACTTCAACATGAACCAGGCCCTCGCCCTGGCCCTGGTGCGCGAGGATGCGGGACCGCTGGTCCATTCGCTGCGCGCCATGCCCGAGCTGCACCCCGACGACGGCTGGGCGCATTTCGCGCGCAACCACGACGAATGGTCGCTGGACAAGCTGACCGAGGCCGAGCGCCAGCAGGTGTTCCGCGCCTTCGGCCCCGACGAGGAGATGCAGCTTTACGGTCGCGGGCTGCGCCGCCGCATCCCCACCATGCTCAAGGGCAATGCCGACCGCATCCGGCTGGTCTACAGCATCGTCTTTGCCCTGCCAGGCGCCCCCGTCCTGTTCTATGGCGAGGAGATCGGCATGGCCGAGAACCTGGACATCCCCGGCCGGCAAAGCGTGCGCAGCCCGATGCAATGGGCGGACCGCCCCAATGGCGGCTTTTCCACGGCGCCCGAGGACCGGCTGTCGCGGCCCCTGGTCTCGGGCAACCGGTGGGGCCCGAAGGGCGTCAATGTCGAGGCGCAGGAACACGACCCGCAGTCGCTGCTCAACTGGCTGGAGCGCCTGGTCCGCCGCCGCCGCGAGATGCCCGAGGTGGCTTTCGGCCAGTGGAGCTTCATCCCCTTCCCCGATGCCGAGATCTTTGCCCTGCGCTACGACTGGGGCGACCGGACGGTGCTGCTTCTGCACAATCTGGGCAAGAAGGCCTGCGCCTCGCAATCCCGGCTGGACGATGCGCAGTCGCTGGGCGAACTGGCGACCATCCAGGGCCAGGGGCGCCTCGATCTGGCCGGGGACGGCACCGTCACCGTCGAACTGCCCGCCTATGGGGCATTGTGGCTTCGGGCGCACCGGGCATGAAACCTCGGGCCGGGTCGCCGCAATGGGCGAGGGGGTCGAGGGCCTGTCGGTCGAGGACAAGGTGGTGGTCCGCCCCCTGCATCCTTGCGGCGATTGCCCGGCCTGCAGGGCGGGCAACAGCCATATCTGCCACAACCTCAAGTTCCTGGGCCTCGATACCGACGGCGCGATGCAAAGCCGCTGGATCGTTCCCGCCTTCACGCTGCACCGCCTGCCGCCGGACATGGCCCTGGACGTGGCGGCCATGGTCGAGCCGCTGGCGGTCGCGGTCCATGACGTGCGCCGCGCCCGCCTGGCGCGAGGCGAAACCGCGCTTGTGATCGGCGGCGGCCCCATCGGGATGCTGATCGCGATGGTGGCCCAGGCCGAGGGCGCGCGCGTCCTGTTGTCCCGAGATCAACGAGAGCCGCATGGCGATGGCCGACGCCCTGGGCTTCGAGGGGCTGAACCCGCGCAACCTGGATGTGGCGCAGGCCGTGCTGGATCGCACGGGGGGCGCGGGCGCGGATGTCGTCTTCGAGGTTTCGGGCACGCAGCCGGGCGTCGACCTGATGACCGATGCCGCCGCCGCGCGGGGCCGGATCGTGATGGTCGCCATCCACGCCAAGAAGCCGCAGGTGGATTTGTTCCGCTTCTTCTGGCGCGAGATCGAGATGCTGGGCGCCCGCGTCTACGAGGCGCAAGATTACGACCGCGCCATCGCGATGATCGCCGAAGGCCTGCCGGTCGGGCGGCTGATCACCGACCGCCATCCGCTGTCGGGCGTGCAGGCGGCATTCGACGCGCTGAACGGCAATGCGACGGCCATGAAGTCCCTGATCCAGATCGGGGATGCGGCATGAGCATGTTCGACCTTTCGGGAAAGATCGCGCTTGTCACCGGCGCGCGACGCGGCATCGGCGCGGGCATGGCCCTTGCCCTGGCCGAGGCGGGTGCCGACATCATCGGCGCCTCGGCCAGCATGGAGGCGGATGGCGGCGAGGTCGGGGACAAGATCCGCGCCCTTGGCCGCAGCTTCGAGGGCCATGCGGTCGATTTTTCGGACCGCGCCGCGCTGAAGGCCTTTGCCGCCGCGATGGAGGCCCGCCCCATCGACATCCTTGTCAACAATGCCGGCACCATCAAGCGGATGCCCGCCGCTGATCACCCCGAGGACTGGTGGGACGAGGTGATCGAAACCAACCTGACCGCGCAGTTCCTTCTGACCCAGGCGGTGGGCCGGGGGATGCTGGCACGCGGCCGGGGCGGCAAGGTGATCTTCACCGCCTCGCTTCTGACCTTCCAGGGGGGCATCAACGTGCCGGGATACGCCGCCTCGAAGGGCGGGATCGGGCAGTTGACCATGGCATTCGCCAATGAATGGGCGGGGCTGGACATCCAGGTGAACGCCATTGCGCCGGGTTATATCGCCACCGACAACACCCAGGCCCTTCGCGCCGATCCCCACCATTCTGCATCGATCCTGGGGCGCATTCCCGCCGGCCGCTGGGGCACGCCCGCCGATTTCGCTGGGCCGGTCGTGTTCCTGGCCAGCGCGGCGTCAGAATATGCGTCGGGCGCGATCCTGACGGTGGACGGCGGCTGGATGGGACGGTGAAGCCTCGCCTCCGCAAGGGGGTGGTGCCGCCCGGCCGGACCTAGAGGCCCGAGCGGGTGACATCCAGCAGGCCCGCCCGGCGAAGGGTCGTGACCGGGTATTCGGGGCTTGCCATCAGCGGCAGGCTGAAGTCCGGTTCCACCTGCCTCAGCGTCTCGATCGCCGCTGCCGCGCCCGCGACATCGCCGCGCTTGAAGCGCAGCGCGGCCAGGATGCGGAGGGCGGGGCGGCAATCGGGCGCATGGGACAGGGCGATGGCCGCGCTTTCCTCGGCATCGGCAAGCCGGCCCAGCCGGATCTGGGCCACCGCCATGCGCAGGCGCCAGCTTGGCTGGCCCAGGGCCGCGATCGGCCCGAAGCCCACCCGCGCGACCGCCGCAAAGGCATCGCCGTCGCGGCCCGCATCGGTCAGCGCCTGCGACAGCGCAAGATGCGCCAGGTCGTGGCCGGGCGCCACCCGGCAGGCCAGGCGCGCAAGATCCAGGGCGGCCGAGACTTCGCCTTTCCAGGACTTCATCAATGCGGCGATGGACAGGACGATCGGGTCGCCCGGCGCCATGGCGCAGGCCTGCCGCGACAGATCCTCGGCCTCACCGAAGGCTTCGTGCGCATCGGGGGCCTGCCGTTCGATGATCAGCGTATAGCGCAGAAAGGCCCGCAACGCCTGTGGCACGGGGCCGTCGAACCGTTTCAGCCGATGGTCCGCCGAAAGAAGCCTCGAGCGGGTGAAGCTGAACAGATCCTCGTGGGGATACAGCGCCTCGGATCCGGGCATCAACTGGCGGGCGGCCTGGATCAGGGTCAGGGTGACGCAGGCGCTGACCCGGCGCAGGCTGGCTTCCAAGGGCGACAGGGAATAATGCTGCGCCCAAAGCTGGGCGCCGGTCTTGTGATTGCGCAGCACCATCAGCAGCAGCGCGCAATTGTCGGGCCGGGCCACGGCAAGCGATTCGATGCGCAGGCCGGTCAGGCAATCCGCCGCCTGGACCACCCGCGTCGGAAGAAGGGCGGCGGCGCGGGCCGAGGCTTCCTCCAGCACGCAACCAGCCAGTAGCTGCGCCGAGGGCGCGTCGCCCTTGGGCTCGGTCAGGACCAGCAGCGGCACATTGGGTTCGGGGACGCGATCCTCCAGCGACAAGCGCATGTCGCGCAGCCAGTCCTCGAACTCGGGGTCGCGGATATTAAGCCCTTCCGCGAACTCGACCGGCTGCCCGGTGGGGCCGGTCATCGGCCGCAGGTCGACTGCGACCGCCGCCGGGTCCAGGCCGATCCAGCCGTTGCCCGCCAGCAGCCCGTCGCCCAGGGCCTGGCGAAGTTCCCGGATGGCCTGGCGCAGGCTTGCCGCGCCCTGGGCCGGGGGGCTTTGGCTCCACAGGCGATCCTGGACCTGGCTTCGCGGCATCCGCAGATCGGGGGCCGTGCCCAGCAGGGCCAGCATCCCGCACGCCTTGCGCCCCGTCGGGGTCCGGTCATTCCCTTCGGGTCCGGTCAGGCGGACCGGCCCGATCAGGCGTAGTCGAAGACGCATGGATCAGCCCCGGCAGAAGCGGTTTGTTATGTTACCATACGTAAACGAATCGAGAGTCGTCTTTTTTTACCGAGTTTCGGCGGGGGATCCATGTCGCTGGTGAACGCCCACAATGCGCACAACGCGCATAATGCCCACAACGCCCATAATGCGCACAATGCCCATAACGCCCATGCCGGATCCGGCGGCGCATCGGGGGTCGATCCCGGGACGCTGGCGCAAGCCCTGATCGTCGCGCACGATGCCCTTGCCCCGATGGGCGAGGTTAAGGTGCATGAACCGCAAGCGCCCACGCTGGATCACGCAGCACGCCTGCGGCGGATCGAGTTTCCCTTTGCCGTATCCGCCCTTCTGTCGGAACTGGGCGAGGGGCTGACGGTCACGGCAGGGCCGGACGCCTTTGCCATTTCCGCCCGGGGGGGCGATCTGGTCAGGATCACGCCCCCGACCCCGGACAACCTGAAGTCCGAGGCGCAGCTTGTGGCGGGCTACGCCGAATTGCGGGCCGAGCGTCTGACCGAGGTGCTGGCGCAATCCCAGCATATCCATCCCTTCTTCTCGGCGGTTCTTCCGATGGTGCCGGCCTGGACGCCCAGCCTTGTGCTGCTGATCGCCGTGACCGAGGAACTGGCCACCGCGATGGTCCAGCGTGCCAAGCTGGGCTTCGGCCTGCCGCGGCCCCATGTGCTGTCGCCCGACATCCTGCCGATGATCGCCTGCCCCGGCCATTCCTCGTTTCCCAGCGGCCATGCCGCCCAGTCCTTTGCCGTGGCCGGGGTGCTGTCGGCCCTGACGGGGAAGACCTCGCCCGACATCAACAACCCCCTGGACCAGATGGCCGCGCGGATCGCCGTCAACCGCACGGTCGCGGGCCTGCATTACCCCTGCGACAGCGCCGCCGGCGCTGTTCTGGGCATTGCCGTCGCCCGCTGGGTGCTGGCCCGCGCAGGCGCTGCATCCGGGGCCGGTCAGGTCAGCCTGGACGCGGAGGGATGGGTCGGGGACGCACCCGACGCAACCCGCGACTTCCACCTTCCGGCGCTTTTGAAGGTTTGGGATGCCAAGCACCACCTGAAGCAGGGCAAAACGCTGCAGGTCGGGAAGGCGCCCATGCTGGCCTCGCTTTGGACCGAAGTGACACGCGAATGGGGGGAAAGATGGGGCTGACATTCTCCAGGGAGACAGAAACAGAATCCCCCGGGTTCGACGACGAGGCCTGGCCCCTGCTGCACGAGCTGATCCCGGACGGACCGACAATCATGGGGAAAACAGGTCAGAAGGAGATCGAGGACGCCCTGGAAGCCCTGAACAAGGCGGCGTTCGGGCCATGAGCGACCGACCGACCCTGCAGGACTTCGCCCCTGTCCGGGACAATCTTCCCATGCTGGTTCCCCCGGCGGCGCTTGTCGGACCCGATGTCCCGCCTGCCGGGGGAACGGCTTTCCTGCACGCGAAGGCCCGGCCGTCAAACACCGCCAAGACAGCGATCATCGCCGTGATCGACCATGCGATCCCCTTTGCGCATCCGTTGTTCACCACATCCAGCGGCCACAGCCGCTTTGCGTCGATCTGGCTGATGGAAGCTGCGGCGACCGAAAGGCGGGTGGATATCGCCTTCGGGCGGGAATTGCGCGGGCCTGACATCCACGCCATGCGGGCGGAGGGCGATCCGGGCGCGGCCTACCGGGCCTGCGGATTGGCGTCGCCCGGGCGCTGCATGTCGATGGCCCATGCCGACAGCCACGGCGCGGCCGTCGCCGCATTGGCGGGTGGGTTCCTGCCTTCCGATGACGCAGGCCGGCAATTCCCCCTTCTGGGCGTATCGCTGCCCCGAAGCGCCATGGCCGAGACCTCGGGAAGCCTGGCCGCGTTCTTCATCCAAAGCGCCCTGGTCTTCATCATCGCGCGCGCCAGGGCCCTTGCAAGGGAAATTTCGGCAGGTTCGGGAAAGCACAAGCCTGCGCTTGTGGTCAACCTGTCGCTGGGCGTCACCGCGGGGCCGCAGGACGGCAGCGGACCCTTGGCGCGCTTGCTGGACGACATCGGCAAGATGGCCTTCCCGGAACTGGGGGGCGTCCATTTCGTCCTTCCCACCGGGAACCACCGTCAGGATTGCCTGCGCGCGCATCTGAAAAGCGGGGACAGGATCGGCTGGAACATTCCCCCCGCCGATCCCACGCCCAACGCCATCGAGATCTGGTCCGCGCCGTCAGAGCCAGTCCCGCTGCTGAAAATCGAGACACCCTCGGGGGAGCAGTTGGAGGTGCCGCTGACCACGTCGGGCGCGGGCTCCATCGTGGAGGGCAATCGCAGGTCCATCGGTCGTGTCGTGCTGCAGCGGCGGGGCGGGGATGCGGGGCGCATCTGCCAGACCGTGATCCTGCACCCGACCCTGCCGGCCGGCCCGGACGCCCCCTGGTCCCCGCCGGGCCTGTGGTGTCTGCGCCTGGAAAGCGCAGGCAAATCCGGCTGCGACCTGGTGATCCATCGCGATGACCGCCTCCCGGGCTTCCGGACCCAGGGGCGGCAGTCCCGCCTGGTTGATCCGACCTATGCCCGCCGCACCGACGACGGACGCTGGCCCGGCAAGGACGACGGTTCGTCGATGATCCGCCGCGACGGCACCGTCAGCGCCTATGCCCGAGGAACCCGTCCCATCCGCGTGGGTGCAGGCCTTGCCCGCCCCGCCGGGCGAATCAGCCCCTACTCCGGGCTGCTGCCAGACGGCCTTGCAGGGGATGTCGTCGCCCCTGCAGATGCCAGCCCGTCCCGAACCGGCATGATCGTCCCTTCTATCACCCCGGCAGGCCGCCAGAGGCTGAGCGGAACAAGCCTTGCCGCGCCGCAGGTGGCCCGCTGGCTTGCCGGCAGGCTGTCCGCCGGCGATGCCGTCCCCGACCGCGGCGCGCTGCGCGACATGATAAAGGGCAGGGCCGAGGATGGCACGCCCTTGCTGCCCTTGGACAGGCTGCCCTGGCAACCCGGTCTCTCACCGCGGGCCGAGGAAGATGCACCCGGCACGCCACCGTCCGCGCCACTTCCTTCAGAATGACGCAGGATCTGCGGTGACCGGGGAAAGGATCCGGCAGCCGTCCCGGCTGGCAGGAAACAAGCATTTGTGACCGTCGATCTTGCCTAAGCGGGATCGCCGGCCTGTTTCGGCCCTTCGGCGTCCGGTGCCGGCATGGGGTCCACGCCCGCGGGATGGCTTGAACTTTCGCGCCGCGGCGGCTTTCCTGCGCCCTCGGGCCGTGGTCGTGCCCGGCGAAAGGAACGGGGACATGAGGAGCCAGGACGATTTCCGCTCGGACACGGTGACGCGGCCGGATGCGGCGATGCGGGCGGCGATGGCTTCGGCCGAGGTGGGCGATGCGGTCTATGAGGATTGCCCGACCACCCGCAGGCTGGAGGCGATGGCGGCGGAACGCCTGGGCAAAGAGGCGGCGCTGTTCTTTCCCACCGGAACGCAGTCGAACCTGGCCGCGCTGATGGCCCATTGCGGTCGCGGGGACGAATACTTGGTCGGACACACGGCCCATACCTTTCTGTACGAAGGGGGCGGCGCGGCGGTGCTGGGATCGATCCAGCCCCAGCCCTTGCCGAACGAGGCCGACGGCACCATCGCCCTGGCCGCCATCGAGGCCGCGATCAAGCCCGACGATTTCCACCATGCCAGAACCCGGCTTCTGACCCTTGAGAACACGTTCGGCGGCCTTGTGCTTGACCCGGACTATCTGGACGCCGCGACCGGGCTGGCGCGGCGCCACGGCCTGGCCACGCACCTGGACGGCGCGCGGCTGATGAATGCCGCGGTGGCCACGGGCTGCGCGCCCGACGCGCTTGTTGGGGGCTTCGATACCGTGTCCCTGTGCCTGTCCAAGGGGCTGGGCGCGCCCGTCGGATCGGTCCTGGCCGGGCCGGCGGATGTGATCGCCTCGGCCCGCAGGCTGCGCAAGATGCTGGGCGGCGGGATGCGGCAGACGGGCATCCTGGCCGCAGCGGCGATCCATGCGCTTGACCATAATGTCGCGCGGCTGGCGGATGACCATGCCCTTGCGGCGCGTCTTGCGGATGTGCTTGCGGCCTTTCCCGAACTGGGCTCGGGTCCGGCGCGAACCAACATGGTCTTCATGACCCCCGTCGGCACGGATGTCGACAGCTTCCGGCAGTTCCTGGCGGATCGCGGTATTGTCGTGGGCGGACGCTATGGCAGCCTGCGGTGGGTGACGCATCTTGATGTCGATGACGCCGCGGTCGATCGGGTGAAGGCGGCCTGCGAGGCCTATTTCTCGCACCCGCGGCGCAGCTAGGGCGCCAGCCTTCATCTTCCCGGCGTCCTGGCCGGGAAGCCCGCCGCGGGAAAAGGCCAAGGCGTCTGGAACACCCGAGGTCCTGGCCGGTTTCGCAGATCCTGCGGCGGAAGATGGGCGGCATCATGTCTTCGACCACCACGATGTCCTCGTCCGGCGCCCCTGCCGAGGTCTTCCTGCGCCATGTCGAGCAGTTCAGCTATCGCCGGAATAGGTCGGACCGGGCAAGGGCCCTGACCAACGTGACCTTCTTCGCGGGGGCGGGCTTTTCGAAGGCCTGGGATTCAAAGGCGCCCATAGGGTGCGAGCTGTTCACGCTGGACACCAAGCTGATCCGGGACGTGGCGGATGCGGGCAGCCTGGCGCGGATGTTCGGGCTGGACGCATCGGACAGGATCACGCCCGAGACCCTGAGGCAGATCGTCTACCAGCTGGACATGTATGACCGCTTTCCCGATGTGCGGCCGCGCTATCTTGACGAACAGAACCTGCGGATGTTCCGCGGCGCGCTGCGGGCCGCCGTGCTGGACCGCTATGACCGGGCGACGCGTCTGAACTATTTCGACGGGGCGGCGGGAAGGTTTCCCCTGGTGTCACCGTCGGCCCGCCAACGGGACATCATGGCCTTTTTCCGGCACCTGCGCCTCGGCTCGGTGCCCGAGGATCCGTGGGAAGGGGTGCGGACCCATTTCATCACCACGAACTATGACTATGTGATCGAAACGATCCTGGACAACCTGACCCCCGATGCCCCGCGGCTGTTCTTCCACACCTATCGCGGCTTCACCCCGGTGCAGATCGCGGGCGGCCCCGGCTTCGCGCCTGTCCACGAACACTGGCAGGTGCAGCACCTGCTGAAGATCAACGGCGGCTTCGAGATCCTGCGCCGGGGCCATGGCTATGTGCTGGATTATGGCAAGCGCGATGCCAGGGCGATCATGGCCGATCTGCCGGTGGTGACGCTGGCCTCGCGCGAACAGGATTACTCGGATCCCTATTTCGCGATGGTCTTTCCCAAGGTGGTCCGGCTGATGCGGGATTCGACGATCCTGGTGATCGTGGGATACAGCCTGCCTTCGGACGACGCGCTGATCCGGTTCTTCCTGCGCCAGTTCGCCGAGGAACCCGAGGACGGCCTTGGCAAGGTGATCTTCTATCTGGGGCCCGGCGATGCCGAGGAAAAGCGCCAGACCATCGCCGAGGTCTTTCCGGCGATGGAGCGGATGGAGGCCCCGCAGCTTGTCACCTATGATTCAGGCTTCGACCAGTTCGCGCAGGAATGCCTGGATCTTCTGGGCCGCCGCGGATGACGGCCCGGCGCCCCGCCGGCGCTGTCAAGCCCGGCCTGCGCGGCCCTGATGCCGCTAGTCGTCCCGGCGGCCTTCCAGCTTGACGGGCGACATGATCGCTTCGTCCGCCTCGTCCGGGCCGCCCTCCGTGCCACCTTCGCCCGCCTCGATGATGCGGCCGTCGGCGGGGCTGAGATTGTCGGAAAGCTCCTCGGCCGGAAACTCCTCCAGGGGCTGGTCCTGGGCCTCGGGAAAGGCGTCCTCGACCGAGCCGTCGCCGCGTTTCATGCTGCCGGGCGAGCGCTTGCCATGCGGGTGGTCGATGTCGTTGGGTCCGCCCGGACGTTCGTCCTGATGCGAGATCTGGTGAATCTGTTCGGGATCTTCCATGTCAGCCTCTTCGCCGTGAAGGGGGAAAACGATGCAGCCAGGAAATGGTTCCGGGGATGCCGCGGGGCGCGGGGACGACCCTGCGGTCCCCGCCCGGACCCAGTCCGGGGGACCGGACAAGGTCCCCCTGCCGGCCGTCAGCTGCTGCGGTGGAACCAACGGATCTGGGTCGAGGCATTGGCCGGCGTCGGCGGGCCTGCAAGCGGCTTGCCCGTTGAGGAAATGGCCATGTATTCAAGCCCCGCCCCATCGTTCAGCCAATCCGCCGCCCGCTGGCTGCACAACTGGACCGCCGCATCGACCACCAGGCGGAACCCGGCGGGCTTGCGCATCCGCCCCACGTCCTTGAATCGGACGGGGATCATCACGTCGTCATAGCCGGTCATGAACATGAAGGGGATGTTCCTGGCCTTCAGCGCATCCGCAACGTTGAACCGCGCCCCGTTCCCCAGGTTGATGTCGATGATCGCGCAGGTGGGCGTCTGGCCCGCGATCAGATCCAGGGCCTGATCCTCGTGCGCGACCGGCCCAAGCAGACCGGCCCCGGCCTTGCGCAGAACCTCCTCGATCCCGATGGCAAGATGGAAATCATCCTCGACCACCAGGACCTTCACCCCGTGCAGCCTTGCTTCGTTGGCCATGCTCATGATCCTCCTGCGATGACGCTATCGGGCGCCGTCGCGTTTCTTCCAGATTGCCGTGGTGCCGCCGATGCGGCGGTCGAACAGAAAAGTCACAGGAACAACTTCACCAACCCCGAGCCTGCCACGACCCCCCCGATGCGCTTGTCCCGCGGCTTGCGGGCCGCGGGCATTCCGCAGGACGCACAGCTTCTGCTTGACGGCCGGGATGCAGGGCACTCGGGCGGCAGGCATGGCAGTTCCTGAAGCCTCCGCAACAACCGGCTGCGGCGCTTCATCTCGATCCTTGACTACGTCATGGATGAAACGGCGGGGGCGGGCTTATGTTCCACCAGTTGCTATTTGTTCACCCGCAGGCGGATCCGGCGATCCCTTTGAGGACAGTGCGTTCTGGCGGTCCGTCAGGTCCGCAGCCAGTCCGGCGCAAGCTGGATCCCGGCGGCCTCGGCCAAGGGCAGGACGCGCTGCAATTCCGCCATCAGCCCTGCCTGCCGGGCCAGTCCCATCCGCACCCCGGCCTCGGGCCAGAAGGCGCGCACCGATAGCACGCCCTTGTCACGCTTCGCGTCAATGCGGCCGATCAGCCGGTCCCCCTGCAGCACCGGGAACACGTAATAGCCAAAGCGCCGCTGCGGTTCAGGTACGAAGATCTCGATCCGGTAGTGGAAACCGAACAGCCGTTCGGCCCGCGCCCGGTCGCGCAGCGCCGGGTCAAAGGGCGACAGCAGCCGCACCCGCTGCGAGGGCGCGGGCAGCGCGGCCAGCCCGTTCAGGATCTGCGGCGTCGAGACGCAAGGCCTGCGCGATCCGTCGGCCATCTCGACCTCGACGGCGATGATCCGGCGGGCGGCCAGGGCTTCGGCGCACCACCGCCTGGCCTCGTCGCGGGTAGCGATGTCGAAGAAGGCCGCCAGTTCGCCGCTGGTGGCAAAGCCAAGCCGGTCAAGGGCTGCGGACATGGCCCAGTCAACGACATCGGGCGCGGCCATCGATGCATCACGATAGGGTGCCGGGATGACCCGTTCGGCCAGGTCATAGACCTTGCGGAACCCCACCCGATGGCTGATCGCCAGGCGGCCCGACCGCCACAGATATTCAAGCGCCGTCTTCGAGGGATGCCAGTCCCACCAGCCTCCCCCGCCGCGCGGCTCGTCCGGCGCCACCTCGGCGGCGCTTGCGGGGCCGTGATCGGCGATCCGTTGCAGGATCGCCCGTATCTCGCCTTCCCAGCCGGGGCGGCGGCAGGCGGGCCAGCGTTGCCGGATCCGCGCCTCGTCCCGGGCGAACTTCAACTGCCACATGGGATAGAACTGCATCGGCAGGACGGCGGCGTCATGGGTCCAATGCTCGAATGCCGCGCGGCGGCGGGAAACCAGATGGTCAAGCGCGCGGGGGCGGTAACGGGTCCGGCGCGACCACAGGATCAGGTCATGCGCCCGCGCCAGCGTGTTGACGCTGTCCACCTGGACAAATCCCAAGCCCCCCAGCACATCGCCCAGATCCGCGCCCGTGCCGGGGCCGGACCCTTGTCGCAGCAGCAGGTGGCGATCCAGGAACAGCCGGCGGGCATCGGTGTTCATCAGCAGGGGCGGGCTCATCGCGCCACCTTAGCCGCCCGCAGCGAAACCGCAATCGGCCCGGATGGGCTGGCGTGCCATGATCCCGGCCGGCCCGGCGATCGCCAGGCGCAACCGAGGAATGTGTCAGCCAAGCGCGGTTCGCCTTCTGCCATTGACTTTGCGCGCAAAGGCAACAGGGGCATGGAACTCGCGGCCGCGGATGAGGTTGATGATCCTGAAGGCCGTGTCCCCCTTGGCACCGGCCAGGCCTGCCGTGACCCTGCCGCTGCGTAACCTGCCAAACCCTTGCATTTAATTCACTTTACCGCCCTTTACCCTTGTGCGTATCAAGGGGCTGGTGGCCGACGCGGCCGCACGAGGACCATCTGGTGGACAATCTTCCTTCTGAGTTAGCGTTGTTGAATACTGGCGAGGTGATCCAGGCATCGGTTTTTCGCCTTTCGGCCGGGTGGGACGCGGTCCTGTCGCTGCCCGAACATGCCTCGGCAAGCGACCTGGCCATCATCCAGGGGCTTCTGGTCCTGCCGGACCAAGCCGATGCAGGCGGTGCGGTCCGCGCTGCTGTCGACCGCGGCCAGGCGTTCCGGCTGTCGCTGCGCATCCGGGGGACCGAGGCCCGCGACAGCCCGGCCTCGGTCGCCGCCGTTCCCGTTCCGGGACCGGACGGGGCCGCGGCGGAATGGCTTTGCACCCTGTCCCGCGATGCGGAGGAGGAATGGTCCGATCAGCAGGTCGCGGGGCTGGCGGAACGGCAGTCCTTTCTTCTGGCGCTGTCGGACGCGATCCGGGATCTGGGCGCGCCGCACGCCATCATGCACCACGCCGCCCGGACCCTTGGCCTGCGGCTTGACTGCGGCCGGGTGCGTTATGTCGATCTGGACCGGGCGCGGCTGACCTTTGCCGCCTCGGCCGAGTGGGCCAATGCGGACCGGGGGATCGATGCTGTCGCCGACCGCTTTTCCCTCAACCTGGTCGGCCAGGCCCTGATCCAGGACATCATGCGCGGCGGTGTCGTGTGGATCAAGGATGTCGTCACCGATCCCCGGACCCGCGAAAGCGCCGATTTCTTCCTGCAGTTCCAGGTTTCGTCCGGGATGGTCGTGCCCCTGATCAAGGACGGCGTCCTGATCGCCGCCCTGACCGTCCACCATCCCGAGCCGCGCCATTGGTCGCGCCATGAGATCGATCTTGCACGCGAGGTTGCGGAACGGACCTGGTCGGCGGTCCAGCAGGCCAAGGCGGAACTGGAATTGCAGCAAACCCAGGCCGAGCTTCGCCTTGCGCTTGAGGTGGCTGGGCTGGGGCATTGGCAGCTTGACCTTGAAACCTGCCAGCTTGACGCCTCGCACGAGATCAAGGCCCTGTTCGGCTGCGACCCGGGCGTCGCCATGTCGCAGCAGATGATGTCGGATGCCCTTCACCCCGACGACCGCGACGGTTTTCGCACGGCCCTGGGCCAGGCGATAGCCGAAAGGTCGGGCTTTGACATCACCGGCCGGTGCCTGGCCGGGGGCCGGATCCGCTGGATATCGCTGAAGGGCCGGTTCGATCCGGTCGACAACCACGCCGGACGGCTGGTGGGCGTCGGACGGGACATCACCTGCGACCGGGCCAGCGCCGAAGCCCGGCGCCTGGACGCCGAGCGTCTGCGCCTGATCATCGACAGTGCCAAGGACTATGCCATCCTGACCGCCGATGACGACGGGATCATCACAAGCTGGAACACCGGGGCCGAGCGCATCCTGGGCTTTTCCGAGGAAGAGGCCATCGGCCAGCACCTGCGGATCTTCTTTTCGGCCGAGGACAAGGCGGCCGGCCGCCCCGAGCATGAGATGGAAAAGGCCCGCCGCGAAGGCCGCGCCGAGGACTCCCGCTGGCACGCGCGCAAGGACGGATCGCTGTTCTGGGCCAGCGGCGAGATGGTCCCCGTCCAGGGCGAGGGGATCAGCGGCTTTCTGAAGATCTTCCGCGACCTGACCGAGCAACGCCGGGCCGAGGACCGGACCCGCCTGCTGATCGCCGAGCTGAACCACCGCGTCAAGAACACCCTTGGCATCGTGCAGTCGATCACGCACCAGTCGCTGCGGGGAACGGAACTGGACCCCGCCGCCAGGCGCGCGCTTGACGGCCGCCTTCAGGCGCTTTCGGCTTCCCATGACCTGCTGACACGGTCCCACTGGGAAGGCGCGTCCCTGGCGGATGTGGCGCAGGCCGCCCTGGCATCCGTGCAATCGACCGCGCGCGCCGATGTCGCCCTGTCGGGCGGGCCGGTGTCGCTCAGGCCCAAGGCCGCGGTCTCGCTGGGACTGGCGATCCATGAGCTTGCGGCCAATGCCGCAAGCCACGGCGCCTTCCGCGATCCCGCCGGACGGGTCGAGCTGTCCTGGGCCGCCACCGACGGAACCCTGTCCTTCCTTTGGCGCGAACAGACGCGGCTTGCGGTGGCACGGGAGCAAAGACGCGGGTTCGGCACGCGGTTTCTGGAAGATGCCGTGCCTTACGAACTGGGAGGATCCGCCCGGCTGGCCCTGTCGCCGGATGGCGTCGAATACCGGGCCGAGATCCCCTTGCAAGGAAACGCGGCATGAACGGGGACCAGGATTTCCTGCGGGCACTGGTCGTCGAGGACGAGGCCCTGATCGCCATGCATCTGGGCGGCCTTCTCGAGGAGATGGGCCTGGACGTGGTCGGTCCCTTCGCAAAGGCCGAACTGGCCTTGGACAGGCTGCAGCACATGGCCCCGGACGTGGCCGTGCTGGACGTGAACCTGGGAAGCGGCGGCACCAGCTTTCCCGTCGCCCGCGCCCTGATCGGTGCGGGCGTGCCCTTTGTGTTCCTGACCGGCTATGGCCAGGCGGGGGTCAGGGACGAGTTTCCGGGCGTCCCGGTCCTGACCAAGCCCGTGAACGAGATCGAACTGGGCCTGATGATCACGAAGCTTCTTCAGGCGGCAGCCTCGGATGAGGCTTCTGACGGGGCTCCTGACGGGCCGGCCGACGGAAAGGTGATGCGGTAGCAGGTTCCCGCGGCGGTGCTGCGGGTCATCCGGCCCTCGATCTGCTGGACGAAGGCCTCGACGATCTTCATGCCGGAACTGCGGGTGACGCCGTCGGATATGCCGATGCCGTCATCGCCCACGCGCAGCTCCGCCTCGCCACTGCCGGCGGACAGGCAGATCGAGATCGTGCCGCGCCGGTCATCGGGAAAGGCGTATTTCACGGCATTGGTGACAAGCTCGACCACCACCAGGGCCAGCGAGGTGGCCGTGTCGGCCCCCACCATCACGCCGTCCTGTGTCCTGAGGTCCAGCGAGATGTCCCGCTCGGCCGGGACAAGGGCGGGGCTGCGGCAAACCTGTTGCAGCAATTCGCCAAGATCCATCTGGTGCGCATTCGCCGCCTGGTACAGCACGTCATGGACATCGGCGATGGCCGCTACACGGGCTTTCAGCTCGTTCCCGTCCAGGCCGCCTTCCCGCCGCATCTGGATGCCGATCATGCTGTCGACAAGGGCCAGGTTGTTCTTCACCCGGTGGTTCAACTCGCGCATGAAGCGTTGATGCTGTTCGGCCTTGCGTTCGGCTTCCTGGCGAAGCCTTGCCTGTTCCTCATGCGCGCTGCGTTCCTTCAGGCTGCGCCGCACGAAGCCGCCAAGCACGAAGGAAAACAGCCCGCCCGCCGACAGCAGGATCCAGACCGGCACGGAACGCCAGAACCAGGACCACAGGATCAGGTCGCGCGCGATGCCGAACTGCGCGTAGATCGGAAGGTCATCGGTCTTGGAAAAGGCGTAAAGCCGCGTGGTCCCGTCCGTCACGGCCGTGGCGCTGTAATGGCCGGTGTTGCCTTGCGCCATTGCCAGCCGCGCCGGCGACGACGGGTCTAGGAACATCGGCCGTGTCGGCACGTGCCGGACCAGCAGCTTGCCGTCGTCGCGCAAAAGGGACGCGGATTCGCCGTCCCGCCGGGCAACGCTTCGCAGAAAGCCGCGGATCGCCTCGATGCTGACCGCCGACACGATGGCGCCCTGGAACGATCCGTGGCGGAACGGCTTGACCACGATCAGCGCATCCTGGCCCTGCGGCTGCAGCGTGATGCGGTCCAGGATCAGTGTGCTGCCTGCCCTGATCCCGTCCAGGTAATCGCGCCGCGAGGCGGTGCTGGACACGGGAAAGGCCCGGCTGGACGCCATCCAGGTGCCGTCAAGGCCGATCACCGCAAGGCCCAGCGTCATGCCCTGCCCCCCCTCGATCCGGGCCAGGAAGTCGTGGAACGCCCTGCTGGTCAGATAATCGGGGTCAGGCTGGGCATCGACATGGGCCAGGGCCGCGTCGTGAAGAACGGTCTGGGTCTGGACCAGGCGCTGCGTGTACTGGCGGACCAGGGCCACGTTTTCATGGGCCTGGTCGATGGCGCGCTGCCGTTCGTCCAGATAGGTGATCGTGCCCCACAAGACGCTGCCCAGCAGCGGAAGCAGCAGGCTTCCGATGCGCAGGATCGTGATGCTTTTCGCCTGGTGCAATGTCCGGTCCCGCAGCTTTCCGGTGGAAGAACAGTTTTCTACGCCTGATCTCGGCTCCGTAGCCGCACAGCCATATCACCACAAGATGACCTGTCTGCAAAGACATGTTGCTTTTTGTGAAGCCGCCACCGCCTGCGTTGAACGGCGCCTCCCTCGGCCTCCGTCGCGGTTGTCCGCACCGCCGCAATCCCCGATGCCGGCGACGTGCTGGAACATTCGTCCGCCTTCCCTGTTGGGATCAGTCCGCGGGGGGGGCATCGTCCGGATCCCGGCATGGCTTTGGCCTGCCGCCTGAACCTTTCCCCGTTCTGAAATCCGATCCGCCCCGGGGCAATCCGCACCTGGGCCTTCCAAGGAGATCGCCATGAAGACCCTTTTCCTTTCCGCAGCCGTCGGCCTTGCCAGCCTTGGCACAGCATGGGCACAGGACATGACGGCGCAGGACTTCGTCACCCAGGCGGCCAGCGGCGGCCTGTTCGAGGTCCAGTCGAGCGAACTTGCCCTGCAAAGCGCCCAGGACACCGAAATCCAGGAATTCGCCAACCAGATGATCACGGATCACACGACCAACAACCAGGAATTGATGGCCATCGCCCAGGCCGAGAACCTGTCGATGCCGGCCGAACTGGGCAGCCCCCATGCCGAGATGATGCAGGCCCTGCAAAGCGCCGAGGGAGAGGCTTTCGATTCAGCCTATGTCCAGAACCAGGTCGTGGCCCATGAAACGGCGGTGACGCTGTATCAGACCTATGCGGAAGGCGGCGACAACGAGGCGCTGATGGCCTATGCCGAGAAGAGCCTGCCTGTCCTGCAGCAGCATCTGGAACATGCCCAGAGCCTGACCGGGCAGTAACGCGCTGGCACCAAGGGCTGCCTGTCCCAAGGCGCAGGCGGCCTTTCCGATCCGCGCGATGCCGCGCAATGCCGGTGAACCCGGGGGCCTGCCTTCGCAAAGGGGCGCAGGGCCCCATAGGCGACGGGACGGCTGACAGATGCAGGGGCCAATGCCATGACCAGGGTGGACATGTTCGAACGATATCCGGCCGATCCCTTGCGCCTTGCGGTGATGGTCATGCTGGCCGCGGCCTCGGTCATTGCCATGATCGGCGAGCTTGGGCGGGTCCTGCCCCCGCATGGGCTTTGGGATTTCGGCGCCTTTGTGGCGTCGGGGCGGGCGGCGGCGGAAGGGCTGGATCCCTATGGCATCTATCCCCTGACCCCCCATGTGGTCCTGCCGGGCTTCGAGTCCTGGAACCCGAACCTGAACCCGCCGATCTCGGCGCTGCTGTTCCAGCTTTTCGACCTGGCCGAGCCGCAGGCGTCGCTGCGGGTCTGGCTGTGGATATCGGTCGCCTGCTACCTGGCCACGGTGGTCCTGCTGGTGCGCCGGTATGGGCAGGGGATCGAGGGGCTGCTGATCGCGGTCTGGGCCTTCGGGCTGGCCGGGTTCTGGGACACCCTGTTCCTGGGCCAGATCTATCTGCCGCTGCTTCTGATGGCGGTGGGGGCCTGGCTGCTTCTGGAACGGCAGGAACTTCTGTGGTCGGGCATCCTGATCGGCCTTGTTGTCGCGATGAAGCCGAACTTCCTTGTCTGGCCGGTGCTGCTGTTCCTGTCTGGCCATCGCCGGCCCGCCCTTGTCAGCCTTGCCGTGGCCGCGGCGGTCAGCCTGATTCCCGCGGTGGTCCTGGGGCCGGGGGTTTACCGGCAGTGGCTGGGCCTCGTCGCCTCGGACGGCGAACGGGCCTTTTTCCTGACAAATGCCTCCCTGTCGGGGCTTGCCGCGCGCGCAAGCATTCCCGCGGCGGGCACGGCCCTAGGGGCGGCGCTTCTTCTGGGACTTGCGGCCTGGGCCTTTCGCCGCCGTCCCGCCGTCATGGCGGCCAGCAGCGCCGCACTGGTGGCCTCGGTCCTGGCCTCGCCGCTGGGCTGGATCCATTACACGCTTTTCCTGCTGCCGGTCCTGCTGCACCATTGGGACCGGCGGGCGATGTGGGTCGTGGGCGGCCTTCTGGTCGTGCCGGTGCCCTTCGTCATCGACCAGTTCGCGGCGGGCAGCGGGGCGCAGCTGACCATCGGTTCGGTTTACGGCTGGGCCGTCCTGCTTTGCATGGTGGTGGTCATGCTTCCCGGGGGCGACAGGTCAAGGCGGGCATCCCTGGCCACGTGAAGGCGCCAGAACTCTGTCTCGGCGGCCAGAACGAAGCGTTCGGCAAGGGCCGCGGCATAAACCTCGCGCAGGCCATTGGTGGTCCACCGCTCGATCGGGGCCTTCGGCTCCATCACGATCCTTGCATCGGCCAGGAAGTCGTCGGGCGGCATGTGGTGGCGCGCATCGACCGTGCGGCCCCAGTGGTGCCAAGTGCTGCCGCCCTGGGTCGGGGCAAGCCCCAGCCCTGCGGTGAAGGGGCCGACGAAATCCAGCACGAGGACGCGGCCCGGCGCGTCAAGCCGCGCCAGGACCTCAGCCCCGTCCCGCAGGCTGTCGTCATAGCGCCGGAAGGCGGGATACTGGCCTTCGTTCCAAAGCCGCACAAGCCTGATCCCCTGGTAGTTGGGCAGCGACAAGGGCACCCCCTGCCGCGCCAGCCCAAGCCCGCCATGCAGGCCAAGCACGACCGAGAAATGTACAAGCGGCGGGGCCAGGAAGGCCAGCAACAGCAGCGGCACCCCCCGTTGCAGGGGATGGGCGGCGCGCAGGCTGGCCTCGGCGGCGACACCGGCGCCTGCGCCCAGCGTCAGGATGCCGACGATCTGGAAGTTCTGCTCGATCAGCAGGATGCCGGTCACAAGGCAGCATACTAGGAACAGGACATCGCGGAGGCTTCGCCTTGCCCACAGCAGCAAGGCGGCGAAGATGGCATAGATGCAGATCTCGGGCAGGTTTCGCTGCAGTTCGGTCACAAGCGCGCGCGGGCCGGGAAAGTCGCCGCTGACCTCGCTGGCCAGGCGAAGGTCGGCAAGATAGCCTGCGGTGCCGCCCCAGACCGCCTCGATCCCCAGGCCCGCCGCCGCCGTCAGCGCCAGGGCCGATGCCGCCCATCCCCATTGCCGGCGGTCCGACAGCATGAAGATCAGGAAGGCGATGCAGACAAGGCCGTAGCTGATCTTGAGGTAAAGCATCAGAAGCGTCAGCAGCGCGGCACAGGCGGCATCTGCGCCCCCCTGCCCGCGCCGGGGGCGCAGGGGCGGCAGATACATCACCAGCAGCAGCCCAAGGGCCGCCCAGCCGATGCGGTTGTAGAACATGGCGAAGGACAGATCCGCGATCCCCTCGCCGGGGTTCATCGGCACCGCGACGATCAGCAGAAGATAAAGCGCCAGGGGCAGGCCAAGCGCCGGGCGCATCCGGGTCGCGATCACATGCGAGGCGATCAGCGCAAAGCCCAGCGTCGTCAGCGCCATGCCCAGGGGCATCGCCGCCCCCAGGCTGCCGCCCAGGGCCAGGCCGAGGGCGGGAATGTAATAGGCGATCGGTCCCAGCGAGGACCGGAAATCCACATTCGGCACCTGGCCCGTCTGGATGCGGTAGGCGCCTTCCAGGAAGATGAACAGGTCGTTGACATATTTGGTGGTCACGGTCTGGCCCGGAAGGGCCAGGACCAGGCCGATCAGCAGGCCGGACAGCAGGATGATCCGGCCCTGCGGCATGGCCGCCAGCCGGCGCAGCGGGCCTGTCCGGCCATGAGCCTGGGCTTGGGCCTGGGCTTGGTGCTGGGCCTTGGCGGGCATCACGGCCTCGGCTCCTTCCGCATGTGGATCGTCCAGTCGTCCGTCTTCAGGACCGGGACGAAATGGCGGTCGATGAAGGACCCGTAGATCCCCCGAAGCTGGAGGCTGTTGATCCCGATCCTGGGCTCCATGATCGTGTCCACGTCGCGGTAAAGCTGCGCCGGCGGCAGGTGGTGTTCCGCGCTGACATTGCGGTTCCAGTGCAGCCAGGCATTGTCGCCCCTTGGCGGCGGAAGGCCAAGCCCGGCCGGGAAGGGGTTCACGAAGTCCAGCGTGGCGACCCGGCCGATAGCGGGGCCAAGGCGCTGCAGGGCCTGCCCGCCCGAAGCGAAGCTGCCGACGTAAAGGCGCGAAAAGCCGTGGTCGCCTGCGGACCACAGCCGGGTATATCGGACATCGCGAAACCCGGGCAGCCCCAGCGGCGTCCCGGCATTGGCCGTGGCCAGGGCGCCGTGCAGCACCAGGGCCGAGGCGTGATACAGCGTCGGCGGCAGGGTGAATGCCAGAAGCAGCAGGGGCGTTGCGGCTGCCAGGGTTCCCGCGCTGCCCACAAGCCGCTGCGCCGCCACCGCCGATCCGGCATAAAGCGTGATGACCCCCCAGTTATGGGCATTCTGGCTGACGATCAGCAGCCCCGCCGCCACGCAGCCGGCATAGAAGACCGCATCCCGCAGCGACCTTTCCTGCCACAGCGCCAGGCCTGCGATCAGGGCGAAGACAGCGAGGTCGGCGAAATTGCGCAAGGTGACGTTGATCAGCGCGCCCGTTCCCCGCCCGCCGCTGATCCGGGCCGTTTCCACCAGGTCGGCCAGGTGGCTTGCGGTGCCGCGCCAGAAAAGCTCGGCCACGGCAGCCGCCGCCATGACTACGGCCAGCGCAAGCGCCGCCCGGCGCCGCTGGCCCGGGATGACGGCTAGGAAGACCAGGAAGGCAAGCGCAACGGCGCCATAGGTCAGCTTGCTGTAAAGCTGAAGCAGGGTCAGCGCCGCCGCGCACAGCACGTCACGCGCTTCCTGCCACGGCCTGGGGACCAGGGGCGGCAGATACATGATGACCAGCAGCCCAAGCGCCGCCCAGCCGATCCGGTTGTAGAACATGGCGAAGGACAGGGCGCCGATCCGGTCGCCCAGGTTGATCGGCACCGCAAGCAGCAGGATCAGGAAGGCCCCGACTGGCACCGCCAGAAGCGGATGCAGGCGCGATCCCAGAACATGGGCCGCAAGAAGCGTGAAGAACAGGATCACCAGGGCCATTCCCACCGGAAGCGCCCCGCCAAGGCTTCCGGTGATCCAGTAACCGGCAGCCGGGATCAGATAGACCAGCGGCCCAAGCGCGGTGTGGAAATCCCGGTTCGGCACCTGCCCCCGGCTGATGCGATGCGCGCCATCAAGGAAGATCAGCACGTCATTGGCAAAGGCGCTTGTGATCGTGCGGCCGGGCGCGCCCAGGATCAGGGCGCAGGACAGCCCGATCAGGGCGATCAGGACGGGTGCGGTGGCCTGCCGCATCATGGCCGGGCAGCCGGCGCGCGGCGATGGATCTGCCAGAACTCGGTTTGCCGGATCAGCGTGAAGTTGCTTTCCACGAAGGGCAGGTAAAGCGCGCGGACGGGGTCGGACCCGCCCGCGCGGACAAGGACGACCTCGGCATCGGCGAACAGGGCTTCGGGCGCGGGATGGTCCGCGGGGCCAAGCGTGTTCAGCCACCGCATCACGGGCATGAAGCCCCTGGCCGGGCGCAGGCCCAGGGCAGCCGAGAAGGGATCGGCCGCGCCCAGAACGGCAATGCTTTCGGGCTGCGGGTCAAGGGCCGACAAGGCGCGGATGCCATCCTCGACCGTGCCAAGATACCGGTTCGCGCCGCCGAAGTCGCCACCGGTCCAAAGGTCGGCAAGCCGCACCCCCTCCATCCCCGGAAGGGGCAGGGGCCGCCCCGCGCCCGTCACGGCTGCCGTGACATGCAGCCCCAGGGCGATCCCGTTGTGCAGGATCGTCGGCAGCATCATCACCAGGACCAGCAGCGTGGCGCCCGCGCTGTTTCCCAGGATGGGCGGGCGGGGGCCATCGCCTTCCCGCAGGATACGACCGGCCGCGACGATTGCACCGGCATGCAGGGCAAGGATGCCCCAACGCTGTTCGTTGTGGTTGATGATCGAGAAGCCGCCAAGGGCGCAAAGGATGAAGAACAGCGCGTATCGAAGGCTCCACCGCCGCCACAGAGAGATGCCCGCGATCAGGCCCAGAAGGACGTAGTCGGTGAAGCTGACAAGGGCGTGGTCGATGATGTCGCCCCAGCTTCCCCGAAGAAGCCCCCCTGCGCCCCAGGCCGTCGTGGTGGCTTGCAGGTATCCGGGCAGGCCGCCCCAGATCAGCGCTGTGACAAGCGTGCCCAAGGCCGCGCCCAGCAGAGCAAGCGCCGCCCACCCCCGCTGGCGCCGGTCGCACAGGATGAAGGCCAGGACCGCCACCGCCGCCAGTCCATAGGTCAGCCGGACATGGATCATCGCGAAAGCCAGGACCGCCGCAGCCGCCGCATCGCGTCTGTCCATACCCGACTGCAGCGGGGGCAGGACCATCACCAGCAGCAGGGCAAGCGCCACCCAGCCGATCCGGTTGTGGAACTGGGCAAAGGACAGCGCGGTCATCGGCTCGCCCAGGTTCATCGGCGCGGCAAGCACAAGAACCAGAAAGGCGGCCGACAGCAGGGCCAGCGCCGGATCCAGGCGCGAGGTCAGGACATGGGCCATGACCGGCGCAAGGACGACCAGCACGACCCCCACCGCCACCGGCAAGGCCGCGCCCCATCCGCCCAGCCATGCCCCGAACGCAGGCAGGTAATGGACCAGCGGCCCCTGCGCGGTGATGAAGTCGCGCCCCGGCACCTGCCCCGACAGGACGCGGTTCGCCCCGTCCAGGATGTAGAACAGCTCGTCAAGCCCACGCGTGGCCACCGTCCGCCCCGGCAGGACCAGCAGCAGGGCCGCCAGGACGGCCAGGCCGATGATCAACCGGCCGGGACGGGAAACGATCCCTTCCACAGCGGCGCTGCGGCTGGCCAGGGGCTGCGCCATGTCAGAGCTTGAGCTTCTTGAAGATCGGCTCGGGGATGGCGCCGATCACCGACATCACCCCGCGCCAGACGGGGCGGACATAGATCACGTCGCGGCCGCGCTTGCCTTCGGCTGCGGCAAGGATCGCGGCGCCCACCTCGGCGGGTTCCGCGGTCAGCAGGCCGGGCAGCTTCATGCCCGCCGTCATCCGCGTCCGGACAAAGCCCGGCTTGACGGTGACCACGCGCAGGCCGCTGGGGGCCAGGCGGTTGCGCAGGCCCGACAGGAAGGCCGTGAACCCGGCCTTTGCAGCGCCATAGATGTAGTTCGTGCCGCGCCCCCGATCGCCCGCCACCGAGCTGACCCCGACAATGGAACCCGAGCCGCGCGCCAGGAAGCGGTTCGCAAAATGCCCCAGCAGCAGGGACGGCCCCTCGAAATTGGTGCGGAACACCATGGCGGCATGGTCAAACTCGACCTGCGCGCGTTCCTGGTCGCCCATCTCGCCCACCACGCAGACCACCGTGTCCGGAAGGACCGGCAGGCCGTCCACGAAGCCCGGCATGGCGTCGCTGTGCAGGATGTCAAGCGCATGGACCCCGACGCCTGCGCCGGTGCGCGTGGCGATGTCGTCTGCATTGCGTTGGGCCGATTGCACGTTGCGGGCGGCCAGAAGCACCTGCCACCCCGCCTCGGCATAGGCCATAGCCGTCGCGCGCCCGATATCCGAGGTGGCGCCGATCAGCAGCATCGTCTTGCGGTTCTCTGTCATATGCCAAGCCTGCTTGAAAGATGAGAGGCCATGTGGCCGGGGGCGCCGATGGCGCTGCGGAGGTCGTTGAAGCGTCCCAAGGTAGGATAGCCCGCCTCGAAGGTTTGGCGGGACTGCCTTGCATCCTTCGCCAGATAAAGCCGCCCGCCTGCCGCGACGACGATCCGGTCGATCTGGTCCAGAAGAGCGAAGGTTTCGTCCGTGACGCGCAGGTCAAGCGCCAGCGTATATCCCGGCATGGGAAAGGACATCAGGCTGCCCCCCGCCCCCATCTTCTTGAGCACCGCCAGGAACGAGGCCTTTCCCGACCGGGTGATGCGGTCCAGGATCTCGGCCAGGGCCGCATGGGCAGTGGCGGGCGGCACCACGCATTGATGCTGCAAAAAGCCCCGGCGGCCATAGATCCGGTTCCACCGGTCCACCCCGTCCAGTGGGAAGAAATAGGGATGCCAGTGGGTCAGGAAGGGCTTGTCGCCGTTTCGGGCGCCGCGCCGGAAGTAAAGTTCGTTGAAGGCCGCGACCGAGGCCTTGTTCAAGGTCATGGCGGGCAGGTCGAAGGGAACGCCCAGCCGGCCGGGGCTGGCCAGGGGCAGCAGCGGGGCGTCGGGGCGTTCGGATGAAACCTCTTGCCGGGTGGCATGCTCGCCCGCGAAGATAAGCGACCGCCCCAGCCCCGCGCCCCGTGCCACGCAGTCGATCCAGGCCACGGAATAGGTGGCCGCGTCGCTGTCATCCAGGGCCTTCAGCGCGCCGGCAAGATCCTTGGCGACGATCGTGCGTTGCCGGATCCAGCCGGTCTCGACGGGCTTCATGCGGAAGGTCGCCCCGGTGATGATGCCTGTCAGTCCCATGCCGCCGACGGTGGCGCGGAACAGGTCGGCATTCTCGGACGGCCCGCAGGCGACCGCCTGCCCGGATGGCAGGACAAGGGTCAGTTGTTCCAGATGATCGCCGAAGCTGCCGTCGCGGTGGTGGTTCTTGCCGTGGACATCGGCCGCGATCATCCCGCCCACGGTGACCAGCTTCGTCCCCGGCACGACGGGCGGAAAGAAGCCGCGCGGCAGGAAGGCCGCCAGGATGTCGGACAGCAGCATGCCCGCCTCGACCGTCAGGCGCCCGCTTTGCGGATCGAAGGCCTTCATCCGGTCAAGCCCAAGCGCGCCAAGCGTCCGCCTTGTCCCGATGGCCGCGTCCCCATAGGCGCGCCCGTTGCCGCGCGCGATGATGCCGCGGCTTGACGCCACAAGGCCGGGCACCGCAAGGGGGTCGCCCAGGCCAAGGGCTTCGCTTTCGAAACGCGGATACCTTCCCCAACCCTCCAGCAACATCAGGCGGCAGCCGCCTGGAAGACGAAGCGGCGATCAAGCGCGAATTTCGCGGCATAGCCGATGGCAAGCCCGATCGCGCCGCCCGCGTATTTGGCAAGGTCGGTCTGCCAGATAATCCAAAACGCGATCTCGAACCCCCAGAACACCATGGTCGTCAGCACGCTGAAGGCGGCATAAAGCGTCACCTTTCGGGCCTCGTCGCCGTGGCTGGTATAGCCGTCATAGAAGACCCATTTCTTGTCCAGCACATATTTGACCGCAAAACCCGCCGCCGTGCCTGCCAGGATGGACAGGCCCAGCGGCGCCACGCGGATAACGGCTTCCTGCGTCGCGAAGTTCACCAGCGTCGAAACGATCGCGAAAAGGACATAGCGAATGGCGATGGTCATACGACACTGCTCCACCGAAAGAACCGCGGCCCTGCGCAGGCGGCGCTGCTTGCCACCATGGATCACGCCCCTGCGAACATCACCAGACCGATCAGGGCGCCGCAGATCATGCTGGCCCTGTCCCGCGTCGCGAATGCCACCGGATCGTCATCCATGACCCTACGATGCGCAAGCATCAGCATCCGCGCAATCCAGTAGGTCAGGATCGGTGCCGCCAGCCACAGGATCTGCGGCGTGCTGTAGAGCAGCGTCATGCTTTCGTTCGAGACATAAAGGATGAACACGGTGACCGCGTTGAAGCCGGACGCGGCCGCCAGCATCATCACCAGGTCTGCGTCGGTGTTGCGATAGCCGCGGCTGCTGCTGTCGGGCAGGTGGGCATCCAGCCGCGCGGCCAGTTCGACGAACCGCTTGATCAGCGCCAGCGAAAGGAACAGCGCCATCGAAAAGGCCAGAAGCCAGGCCGACACGGTCACGCCCAGCACCACCGCGCCGCCGATGACGCGCAGGGTGTAAAGGCCCGCAAGCGACAGGACATCAAGCAGCGCCTTGCGCTTCAGCAAGAAGGAATAGGTGGTGGTCAGAACGCAATAGATCACCAGGATGCCCAGGAACGGCAACGAGATGGCTGCCGCCAGACCCATCGACAGGGCCAGCAGGACCGGCATCGCCACAAGCGCCTGCGCCAGCGGGATCGTCCCCTTGGCCAGGGGGCGGTTGCATTTCGTCCGGTGCTTGCGGTCATCCTGCAGATCGACAAGGTCGTTCAGGATATAGACGCTGGACGCGCAGAGCGAAAAGGCCACGAAGGCCAGGAAGACCTGCAGAAAGGCCACCAGCTCGAAGGCATGGGCGGTGATCAGCGGCACGAACAGCAGGGCGTTCTTGGAATACTGGTGGGTGCGCGCCAGCTTGGCCCAGCTGCGCCAGGTCGGCCTTTCCCAGGACAGCACCTCGACATCGCGATGCGCCCGTTTCAGATCCTGGTTCACGCGCCCGGATGTGCGGATCGCGATGGCCTTGCCGGCCTTGTCCCAAACCCGCAGATCCGCCGCGTCGTTGCCGATATAGTCGAAGCCGCCTTCGCCAAAGGCCGCGACCAGCTTCTGCGCCTTGACCCTGCCGCCGCAATTCGTTTCGGCATTGGACGCGAACCAGCCCGCGAACAGGCCCAGGTGGTCCGCGACGGCCTTGACCAGCCGTTCATGGCTGGCCGATGCCAGATAGACCTGCCGCCCCTGCGCGCGCGCCGCCCGGATGTAATCCAGCACCACGGGATCATAGGGCAGGGTGGACGGGTCGAAATCGGCGTTTTCTGCCAGCTTGTGCTTCAGCGCGGCCTTGCCGCCGGCCAGGGCGCCGACCATGCCGACCAGCGACAGGGGCTGCCGGCCCAGTTCGGCGAAGGCCGTCTCGATCAGCAGGTCCGACCGGATCAGCGTCCCGTCCAGGTCGACGGCCAGCGGCCGCCCCGTGGCGGGCTGTTCCTGCCGCCGGGCAATGGCCAGGGCGCGACCGCCCGGATCGTTCAGATGGCGGCGGTGATCCTCGTCGTGCCGAGCCCGGGGATGGCCTGGAAACAGCGCAACAGATTCGTGTTTGGTATCCGTTACTTTCATCTTGCTCGCTTCTGTTCGGGCGCATCGTCGGGGGACGGTGGGCATGTGCTGCGGCGCGGACCCCGCCTGTCAGGGGCCGCCGGATGTCATCACGTTCGTCGCGGGGCCCATCCGGCCCGCCGGTCGCGGGCAGATGGCTGCGGTGGTTGCGAACGACCCGTGCAAGCCCGTTCACTGGGTTGGGTCGCCATCTCGCGCTCCTTCTTCAGGCGGGGCAATGAAAGGGTTGTTCCGCGCCCGGCCAAGGCCTGCGCATCCGTCTGCGCGCCGGATCGCGCCGTTCCAGGGAAGGGGCAGCACGCAGACCCTTGGGCAGGGCGTCGGGGGCGGGAATGCTCATTGCCTGTCTCTTGTTGTGGAACCGCCTCGCAAGAGACCCGTCCCTGGCCGATCACGCAGGATGAACCGCCAGGGGGGGCATCTGTTCCACCGGCCGCATGGAACAAAGGTTAATCGCCCCGCGCGGGTGGCGGGATCCGGCCCGCCCGGGGCGATGGAACAGGTCCCGCAGCAGGTTGTTGGGTTTGCAGCGGCAGGAGGATCAATCAGCCATGACCCGTGTGACATTCAGCATCGACGATCTGGGCCCGTTCGACGGGTCGATCAGATACGGAAACCTGACCGAGGGCGAGATCGCCTTCACCGCCATCCCCGTCCGCGCGACCCAGTTCACCGGGGCCAGGACCATCAGGATCGCGCCCGAGGATGGCCCCGCGTTCGAGGCAACGGTGGTCAGGATCACGACCGACGGCGGCTATCGCCAGCAGTTCGACGACAGCATGACAGGCTATGTCGCCTTCCGCACCGGCTAGGGCAGCGCGTCGCCCCCGCCGGCCAGGGGCCTGCCGGTCCTGATCCGGCACGCCCGCCCGAGGGTCGTCATCGCGGCTCGGCCATCAGCCCCTTCACAAGCGCGAAGCTTGCGCCCAGCAGGACGATGGCAAAGGGAAATCCGGTCGATACTGCCATCGCCTGCAGCGCGGCCAGCCCGCCGCCCAGCAGCAGGGCGATCGCGATCAGCCCTTCAACGGTGGCCCAGAACACGCGCTGCGGGGTCGGCGCGTTCATCTTGCCGCCCGCGCTGATCGTGTCGATGACCAGCGACCCGGAATCCGACGAGGTGACGAAGAACACGATGACCAGCACGATCCCCACCAGCGACGTGATCCCCGTCAGCGGCAGATGGGCCAGCATCTCGAACAGCTGCAGTTCAAGCGCGGCGTCCTGGACCGAGACCAGCCCCTGGTTCACCACCTGGCTGATCGCCGTGCCCCCAAGCGCCGTCATCCACAGGGTCGAGACCAGCGAGGGGATCAGCAGCACCGCGATCAGGAACTCGCGCACGGTGCGGCCGCGGCTGACGCGGGCGATGAACATGCCCACGAAGGGCGACCAGCTGATCCACCAGGCCCAGTAGAAGGCGGTCCAGCCCTGGCGGAAGTTGTCGTCGTCGCGGCCGACCGGGTTCGACAGCGCCGGCAGGTATTGGGCATAGGCCTGCAGGTTCTTGAAGAAGCCAGTGGCGATCTGCATCGTCGGGCCTGCGGCGATCACGAAGAACAGCAGCAGGACCGCAAGGCCCATGTTGATCTCGGACAGGCGTTTGACGCCCTTGTCCATCCCGGCGACGACCGATGCGGTGGCGATCCCGGTGATGATGATGATCAGGAAGATCATCGCGCCGGTGGTGGCGGGCAGCCCGAACAGGAAGTTCAGTCCCGCGCTTGCCTGCTGCGCGCCCAGCCCGAGCGAGGTGGACAGCCCGAAGATCGTCGCGAAGACGGCCAGGATGTCGACCACATGGCCCGGCCAGCCCCAGACCCGTTCCCCGAAGATCGGGTACAGGATCGACCGCAGGGTCATCGGCAGGCCCTTGTTGAACGAGAACAGCGCCAAGGACAGCGCGACGATGGCATAGATCGACCAGGGATGCAGCGCCCAATGGAAGATCGTGGCGGCCATGGCCAGCCGCCGCGCGCCTTCCGCATCGCCCGGCACCCCGTCCAGGGGCGCCCAGTCCGTGCGCACCCCATCCGGTCCCGTGACCGGCCCGTCGAAGGCGGCGGTGTAGTTGCCCAAGGGCTCGGACACGCCATAGAACATCAGCCCGATGCCCATGCCGGCCGCGAACAGCATCGAGAACCAGGACAGATAGCTGTAGTCGGGCGTTGCATCCGGCCCGCCCAGCCTGATGCGGCCAAGCGGTAGCACGATCAGCGCCAGGCACAGCAGCACGAACAGGTTGCCCACCACGATGAAGAACCAGTCGAGGTTCGCCGTCAGGAAATCCCGCAAGCCCGCGAACAGCGGATCCAGCGTGTTCTGGAACATCAGCGTCAAGAGGGTGAAGGCGACCACCCCCAGGGCCGAGATGCTGAAGACGATGTTGTGGATATCAAGCTCGAACACGAACCGGCGTCGATAGTTGATGTTGTCCTGGCCCACCTCGTAATCCGTCTGGATCACCTGGGTCGCGCCCTCGGGGGCGGGAATGGCATCGGGCGTCTGCGGGTCGAGGGGGACGGCTTGATCGGGCAAATGCGGGTCCTTTTCCGTGTCGCATGGCTTCTGCCGGAAAAAGGATGCGGGAACGGCCCACAGGTCATGATGCGCAGGCTGCTCTCGGTCCCGTTACCGGCGGCGATTGTGAAGCCAAACACCCCGGGGCGCTGAAAGTTCAGCCCGGATGGCGCGGAAAGGCCATTTTTGCGGTCCCGCCACGCAAGAGACCCCGCAGAAGCGGGGTCTTGGGCAGGGACTGGACCCTGGTTCAGATGTCGTTGCCGAGCTTGCCCTTGACGGTGCCCGACACGTCCTGCACGGAACCCTTGGTCTTCTGGGCCTTGCCTTCGGCCTGCAGGGACTGATCGTCGGTCATCTTGCCGATGCCGTCCTTCACGCTGCCTGCCGTCTTGTTCGCCGCCGCTTTCAGCTTGTCGGTCATCTCGCCCATTTCGGTGCTCCTTTGTTTGTCACATTTCGCAGGACCAACGCAGTGTGGGGGCGGCCGTTCCGCCGGCAGGTGGCAGCCCGCGGGAACGTGATCGCGGCGCGACGGCAGGCGGGCACAAAGCCCGGCAAACCCCGCCGCCGCATATTCCGATTGACTTGCAACAAAATCCGACAAAAAGACTTGGGTGGACCGGCAGTGCCTGTCCCTGATCCCGCCTTCCTCAAGGAAATGACCATGTCGCTGCGCCGTCGATTCCCGCTGGTCCTGTGCCTGCTTCCCGCCCCTGTCCTGGCCGGCCCGCCCGAGGTCGTGACCACCTATGCGGATATTGCGCTTGCGACCTATGGGGACAGCCTGTCCACGGCCCAGGCCCTGCGACGGGCGGTGGGCGACCTGGTGGCAGATCCCTCGCCCGAAACCCTGGCCGCCGCGCGTCAGGCCTGGACGGCCGCGCGCGTCCCTTATCAGCAGTCCGAGGTGTTCCGCTTCGGCAACCCCATCGTCGACGACTGGGAAGGGCGGGTGAACGCCTGGCCGTTGGACGAGGGGCTGATCGACTATGTCGCCGAAGGCACCCCCTCGACCGAGGATAACGAGCTGGCGCAGTTGAACGTGATCGCCAACCCCGTCCTTGAACTGGGATCCGAGACGGTGGATGCGGCGACCATCACCCCCCACATCATCCGCGCGCTGCACGAGGCCGGCGGGATTGAGGCCAATGTCGCCTCGGGCTATCACGCGATCGAGTTTTTGCTGTGGGGGCAGGATCTGAACGGAACGGGGCCGGGCGCGGGTAGCCGCCCCCATACGGATTTCATGGCGGGCGCGGGCTGCACCAACGGCAATTGCGACCGCCGCGCCCAATACCTTGTCGCGGCGACCGATCTGCTGGTGTCCGACCTGTGGGAAATGACCGACAACTGGGAAACGGACGGCCCCGCCCGCGCGGCGGTCACGGCCGATCCGCAGGCCGGGCTGCGCGCCATGCTGACCGGAATGGGCAGCCTGTCCTATGGCGAGCAGGCCGGAGAGCGGATGAAGCTGGGCCTGATGCTGAACGACCCCGAGGAAGAACATGACTGCTTCTCGGACCAGACCCATCTCAGCCACTACCATGACGGGCTTGGCATCCAGAACGTCTATCTGGGCCGCTATGTGCGGGTGGATGGCAGCGAAGTCGCGGGCCCGTCCCTGTCGGGCCTGGTGGCCGAAGCCGATGCGGGCGTGGATCAGGCGCTGCAGGCCGATCTTGCCGCCACGATGGTGGCGCTGACCGCGCTGCGCGACAAGGCCGAAGCGGGGATGGCCTATGACCAGATGCTGGCGCCGGGCAACCAGGAAGGCGCGGCGATCATCCAGGCGGGCGTGGACGGGCTGGTGAAACAGGCGAAATCCATCGAACGCGCGGTCGCGGCCCTTGGCCTGGATGGCATCGCCTTCGAAGGGTCCGACAGCCTCGACGATCCGAACGCGGTCTTCCAGTAAGGCGGTCCTGCGGTGGCGCGCGCCCTGGCCGGAATGGCTGCGGCCCTGGCGGCCAGCCTTGGCGCGGCCGTCGCGCCGGGGCTGTCCGACACCCCCTCCGATGCGCTGCGGGCGGTGCCGGTGGCGCCCGGCCCGGCCACGGCCACGGACTGGCAGGCGGAACCCCATCTGCCCATCACCCCCCGCACAAGGGCCGAGGCCGCGCGCATCGCGGCGGTGCTGGCGCCACCCGCCGACTTCACCCGTCCCGAACCCTTCGAGGACAAGCCCGCCGGGGCCGCCACGGCGCGCTTCGTCCCGAACGCGGATGCCTTTTCGCATTTCCCGCCCAACCTGCCCCGCGCGCGCGAGATGGATTTCAAGCTGGGCAACGCCATCTTCCGCAAGCTCTGGGTCGGCGCGCCATCCTCGACCAAAGGCAGCGACGGGCTGGGGCCGCTCTACAACGCCCGCGCCTGCCAGAACTGCCACATCAAGGACGGGCGCGGGCATCTGCCACAGGGGCCGGACGACAGCCGCGTTTCCGCCTTCCTGCGCCTGTCGGTCCCCGGCGGACCTGCCCGGCCCGAGATCCCGGACTATATCGCCACCAGCCCCGATCCGGTCTATGGGGCGCAGTTGCAGGACCTGGCCCTGGCGGGTTTCCTGGCCGAGGCGCGGATGGGCGTCGCCTGGGCCGAGGAACCCGTGACCCTGGCCGACGGCACGGTCGTCACACTGCGCCGCCCGTCCTTTGCGGTGGAAGACCCTGTGCATGGCGCGCCGCATCCAGACCTGCAGATCTCGGCCCGCGTCGCCCCGCAGATGATCGGCCTTGGCCTGCTCGAGGCGGTGCCGGTGGCAGACATCCTGGCCCTGGCCGATGCCGACGACCGGGACGGGGATGGCATATCCGGCAGGCCGCAGATCGTCTGGTCCAGCGAATTCGACCGCCCGATGCTGGGCCGCTTCGGCCACAAGGCCGGCAACGCGACGATCCGCGAACAATCGGCAAGTGCCTTTCTGGGCGACATGGGCCTGTCGAACCCGCTGTTCCCCTTTCCCTTCGGCGAATGCAGCGAAGCGCAGGCCGCCTGCCGCGCCGCGCCGGCCGGGCAGGAACCGGACGTCCGCGAGGGGCTGGAGGTGGACGGCCTGGGCCTGGACCTGGTGACCTTCTACAGCCGCAACCTGGCGGTGCCGGCCCGGCGCGACCTGGATGATCCGCAGGTCCTGCGGGGCAAGAAGATCGCGCATGACATCGGCTGCACCAGTTGCCACAATCCCAAGTTCGTGACGCATCGGCTGGACGGCCGGCCCGAACAAAGCTTCCAGCTGATCTGGCCCCATTCCGACATGCTGCTGCACGACATGGGCGAGGGGCTGGCCGACAACCGGCCCGAAAGCCGCGCGACGGGTCGCGAATGGCGCACCGCGCCCTTATGGGGCATCTCGCTGAACGGCACCGTCACGGGCGTCGAAAGCTACCTGCATGACGGCCGCGCCCGATCCCTGATCGAGGCGATCCTGTGGCATGGGGGCGAAGCCCAGCCCGCCCGCGACGCGGTCGTCGCCCTGCCCACCCCTGACCGAAAGGCGTTGATCGCATGGCTCCGATCGCTTTGACCCGCATGGCGGCCCTTGCAGCCCTTGCGGCGCTGCTGGGAACGCCCGCGACGGCGGACCTGGCCGAGGCCGTGGATCAGGTCATCACGCCCGCCTATGCCGGGCTGGCCGATGCCGCGGCAGACCTGGACGACGCCGCCCGGCAGGATTGCGCCCCCGCGGCGATGCGGGCGCCGTTCCAGCAGGCCTGGGACGCCTGGGCGCGGATCGATTTCCTGCGCCTCGGCCCCGTCGAGGAACAGGGGCGGTCGCTTGCAATCGCCTTTTGGCCCGATCCGAAATCGTCGGGCCTGCGGGCGCAGCAGGCGCTTGTCGCGGGCGATCCGCAGGTGATCGCGGATCCCGCCCTCTTTGCCCAGGTCTCGGTCGCGGCGCGCGGGCTTTCGGGGCTGGAGCGGCTGCTCTACCCCTCGGCCCTGACGGGTGCCGAAGACAGGCTTTGCGCCCTGCGCCGGGCCACGGCGGCGGATCTGGCGCGGATGACGGCCGAGATCGCTGCCGAATGGCCGGCCCATGCGGCGCTGCTGACGACGCCCGGCGACGCGAACACCAGCTACCTGACCACGGACGAGGCGCGGCAGGCGCTGTTCACGCAACTGGTGACGGGGCTGGCATCATTGTCCGACGGGCGGCTTGGCCGGCCCCTGGGCACGTTCCAGAAGCCTCGGCCGGAACGGGCCGAGGCGGTGGCGTCCGGCCGCAGCCTGCGCAACATCCGCCTTTCGCTGGAAGGTCTGCGGGATCTGGCCCTGGCGCTGCATCCCGACGCGCCCCTGACCAAGGCCGCCTTCGACCGCGCGCTGGCGCTTGCCCAGGACCTGGAAGACCCGGTCCTGGCAGGTGTTTCAACGCCCCAAGGGCGGCTGAAGGTCGAGATCCTCCAGCAGGCGGTGCAATCCGCCCAGGCGGCCGTCGAGACCGAGATCGGGGCGGCGCTTGGCGTCTCGACCGGGTTCAACGCAAAGGATGGTGACTGATGGCCAACCGGCGCATGGTGATAAAGGGGTTTGCGGCGGCGGCGATCCTGCCCCGCCGGGGCTGGGCCGCGGCAGGATCGCCCGCCTGGGTCGCCGCAGCGCGGTCGCCGGACGACAGCCACGCGCTTTACGGGATCGACGCCGGCGGCGGGCTGGTCTTCGCGGTCCCGCTGCCCGGTCGCGGCCATGCCGCAGCCGCCCATCCCGGCCGGGCCGAGGCCGTGGCCTTTGCCCGCCGCCCTGGCCTGTTCGCCTTGGTGCTGGACTGCCGGACGGGCGCCGTCCTGCACCGCCTTGCGCCGCCGCCGGGCCTGCAGTTCAACGGCCACGGCGCTTTTTCGCCCGATGGCCGGCTTCTCTACACCTCCGAGGTGGTGGCGCAGGGATCGGCGGGCCGGATCGGCATCTGGGACGCCGCGCAGGACTATGCCCGGCTGGGCCAGATGGACAGCCACGGCATCGGCCCGCACGAAGTGCGAACCCGCGCGGACGGGGCGATCATCCAGGCCAATGGCGGGATCGAGACCGACCCGCTGGACCGCACGCCCCTGAACCTGGACAGGATGCGCCCGAACCTTGCCGTCCTGTCGCCGACGGGCGGGCTTCTGTCCCTGACCGAACTGGATCTGGGCCTGCACCAGAACTCGATCAGGCACCTGGCGCTGCTGCGGGACGGTGTTGCCTTTGCCATGCAATGGCAGGGCGACCCGGCCGAGACGGTCCCGCTGCTGGGCATCCTTGGGTCCGCGCTGGCCCTGGCCACCCCGCCCGAGGATCAGGCCGCGGCCATGCGCGGCTATGCCGGATCGATCGCGGCCAATGGGGGGCTGATCGCCGTGACCTCGCCCCGCGGCGGGGTGGCGATGATCCATGATGAGGGGGGCGCCCACCGCGCCACCCTGCGCCGCGCCGACATCTGCGGCGTGGCCCCCGCAGCCGACGCCCCCTTCACCTTCACCGATGGCGGCGGCGCGATCTGGTCTGCCGATGAAGCCGGCCTGCGCCTGCGCGCCCGCCACGACCTGGCCTGGGACAACCATCTGGTCCGCATCGGCTAGGCGCCAGCCTTTCCGGTCAGGCGGAAAGCATCGGGTGCTGGCCAGAGGCGGGGCTCGGTAAAGTCGCGCCGCGCTGCCGGCTGTGCCGCGCTACGAGATGCAGATCCGCAACAGGAAGCCGTGAAAGACCAGCAAGATCGGCTTGCGCCGTCGGGTTCTTTTTCCCCTTCCACGATTGTTGACTATAATTGTAAAGAATCAGCGCCGACCGATGTGACAGGATCTGGCGCGTCTTCTTCAACCTCAGGATGGACCGATGCATCGCCCCGCAAGCCGTTACTTCGTCAGACATGTTCCGCAGTTGCTTCTGGGCGTCTCGATGGCCGCGCTTGGTCCGGCCCTGGCCCTGGCCCAACCGGTTGCCGATCCGGCCCAACCCACGGTCCTGGCGCCGATCACGCTGGACGCGGCTGGCCTGCTCACCGGGACCATCGACGCGCCCGCCGCGCCCTATGCAGGCGGCCAGGTATCGACCCAGGTCCGGCTTGGCGCGCTTGGGAACCGCGACGCGCAATCGGCACCGTTCCGCGTCACGGGCTTTACCGAGGCCCTGATCCAGGACCAGCAGGCGATCAGCCTTGGCGATCTGGTGTCGAACGACCCTTCGGTCCGTCAGGACGCCCCCACCTTCAGCGAGCGCGATTCCTTCTTCATCCGTGGCTTTTCCGTCACCAACCTGGACACGTTGTTCGACGGGCTGCCCTATCTGGCCAACCCCCGCCGCAGCGCGCTTGAAGGCATCGCGCAGGTCGATGTCCTGATGGGACCGACCGCCCTTGCCAATGGCGGGGTCGGTCGCGTCGGCGGGACGATCAACCTGGTGCCCAAGCGGGCGGGCGATCAGGCCCTGACGCAACTGACCACCAGCATCCTGTCGGATTCGCAAGTGTGGACGCATCTGGACGTGGGGCGGCGCTTCGGCACCGGCGGGGGATGGGGCCTGCGCGCCAACGGGTCCTGGCGGGCGGGCGACAGCGCGCTTGACAACAACAGCGTCGAGGTCGGCGTGGCGACGCTGGGGCTGGACTACCGCGGCGACCGGCTGCGCGCCTCGCTTGATGCGAGCTTGTCCAACCAGAACCTCGACGCGCCGACCTCGCTGTTCAACGCGGCCCTGCCAGGTATCGACATCCCCGATGCGCCCGACGGCAAGGTGAACACCGCCAATCCCTTCGAATACCACGACAGCAGCCATCGCATGATCGCGGGGCGGCTGGAATACGACATCCGTCCCGACACGACGATCTACGCTGCCGCGGGGGCCAGCCGGTACCGCGAGGATTTCCTGACCTCGAACTATGTGATCCAGGACGCGGATGGCGATGCGCTGAACACCTTCGGCTATAACCCGCAGCAGATCCGGGGCTTCTCGGGCGAGGTGGGGCTGCGGTCGCAGTTCATGACGGGCAGCGTCGGCCATGCGCTCAGCCTGTCGGCGGCGCGTTCGGTGAACGAGAACGACCGGGGCCGCTTCAACCCGCGCCTTCTGGTCTTCCCGGAAAACCCCACCAACATCTATGACCCGGTCTATCTGCCGGACGGTTCGGTGGACACGACGGGCCTTCCCCGGTCCGGCGACCTGATCCCCTTCGCCGATCTCACGGCGACCAGCATCGCCCTGTCCGACACGCTGTCCTTTGACCAGGACCGGCTGCAACTGACCATCGGCGGGCGCTACCAGACCATCCGGTCGCGCGGCTTCAACACCCGCCCCGGCATCCCCGAGGCCCCGGTGGGCGAGCGGAACTATCTTTACGAGGACGAGGCCTTCACTCCGGCCGTCGCCGCGTCCTATCGGATCACGGACGGATTGTCGGTCTACGCCAACTATGTCGAGGCGCTGACCGAGGGACCGATTGCGCCGACCGCCGCCGTGAACGGGGGCGAGATCTTCCCCGCCACCGTCAACCGGCAGCGCGAGGTCGGGCTGAAATACGACACCGGCACCGTGGCCCTTGGCGCGGCCTTGTTCGAGATCCGCCAGCCGAACGGCATCACCGATCCGGCCACGAACGTCTTTTCGGTCGGGGGCCAGCAGCGCAACCGGGGGCTGGAGCTGTCGGTCGCGGGCGAGCCGATGGAGGGCTTTCGCCTGCTGGGCGGCGTGACCTTTCTGGACGCCACGCTGGTTCGCACCCAGGATGGCGCGTTCGACGGCAAGGACGCCCCCGGCATTCCCGACACGGCGGTCAGCCTTTACGCCGAATACGACACGCCCGGGATCCGCGACCTGACGCTGACCGGCCGCCTGATGCATGGCGGATCGACCTGGTACGACCAGGCCAACACCCAGAAGGTGGACGGCTGGACCCGGCTCGACTTGGGGGTGCGCTATGCGGTGGCACGGGCCGACGGCCGGGACATCCAGCTCCGCGCCCAGGTCGAGAACGTCCTGGACGAGAACTATTGGGCAACGTCGGCGCGGGGCTTCCTGTCCGCGGGCGCGCCGCGCACCTATTCCCTCTCGGCGTCGATCAGGTTCTAGCGCAAGGACAGCACAAGGCCGGGCGCGGATCGCCCCGTCCGGCCGTTCCACCGGGGCAGCAAGCCCGCCATTCGAAGGACAAGCCATGACGACATCCCGTGCCCATGCGGCCACCGGCCATGCCAGCCGTTATCTGCAGCAGCTTTGCAAGCATTGGAGCCACCGCTTCGCGGTCGAGTTCGACGACCGTTCCGGGCGCATCGCATTCGGCGACGGCCAGGTCGTGACCCTGTCGGCCAGCGAGGCCGGGCTGGATGTCCAGATCGCCGACGCCACGGCCGAGGGGCTGGACCGGCTGGAGGGGGTGGTGGCCGACCACCTGCGGCGCTTCGCCTTCCGCGAGGAACTGGTTTTCGACTGGAAACGCGACGGCGCCGGGCAGGCGACCGGCTAGTCGATGATCACCACCGGGCGGCCGCGCAGATGCTCGACATGGATGGGGGTGTCGAACAGCGCGGACAGGCCGGCGCCCGTCAGCGTCTCGGACGGGGGGCCGGACCGGAACAGGCGGCCCGCCTTCAGGCAGATCACCCAGTCGGCATGGCGCACGGCCATCGCCAGGTCGTGCATCACCACCACGATCGCGCGGCCCGTGCCGGGACGCGACAGCTCGACCAGCCGGGCCATGATGTCGGACGCGTAGCGCGGATCAAGGGCGGACAGCGGTTCGTCCAGCAGCATCCAGGGCGTGGATTGGGCGTGGTTCATGGCGATGAAGGCCCGCTGCCTCTGCCCGCCCGACAGGGTATCGAGGCGGCGGTCCAGCAGGTCGTCCAGATCCAGGTCCCGGATTGCCTGTGCGACGATGCGGCGGTCCGTGTCGTTGGGACGGCCCCTGTGGTGGGGCCAGCGGCCAAAGGCCACAAGGTCGGCCACTGTCAGCCGGGGCAGGGCAGGCGTCACCTGCGGCAGCAGCGCCAGCATCCTGGCGCGATCCGTCGTCCGCGCCGCCGTGATGTCGGCGCCGTCGATGCTGACCTGGCCGGATGTCGGCCGGGTCAGGCCCGACAGGCAGTAAAGCAGGCTGGACTTGCCCGCGCCGTTGGGGCCGATCACCGCCGTCAGGCCTTGCGGCGGGATCCGGGCGCTGATGTCGTGGAGGATCGTCTTGCCGTCAATGGCCAGGCCAAGGTTCGTTACCCGTATCATGCCGTCCGCCTTTTCAGGACCATCACCAGAAACACCAGCCCGCCCAGGGATTCGACAATGGCGGGCAGGGTGGATTGCAGGCCCAGCAGCCTTTCGAACAGGAACTGCCCGACGATCAGGATCAGCGCGCCCGTCAGCGCCGCCCCCGGGATCAGCACCGCGTGGCGCCAGTGCGGCAGCGCGGCGGCCGCAAGGCTTGCCGCCAGAAGGCCCAGGAAGGTCACCGGCCCCGCCACGGCGGTCGAGGTCGCGACCAGCATCGCCACCACCGCAAGCGCCGCCATCGTCAGCCGCTCGTGATCGACCCCCAGCGACCGCGCGCCGTCCCGGCCCAGAAGCGCGACGTCCAGCACGGGCGAAAGGCGCCAGGCCAGAAGCAGGGCCAGGATCAGGATGGGCGCCGCGAAGGCCACCTGGACCGGGTCAATCGAATTGAAGCTGGCGAAGGTGGCGGCCTGGGCCAGGGCGAACTCGGTCGGGTCAAGCAGCCGCTGCACGAAGCCTGTCAGGCCGCGCATCAGCACGCCCAGGATCACCCCGGTCAGGACCAGCCGGGTCATGTCCGACGATCCGGCCCGCAGCACGCTGGCGAACAGGGCGACCGCGACGGCGCACAGGCACAGGATCTCCACCAGGAACTTGGGAAAGGCGGGAAGGGCGGCATAGCCCATGCCGCCAAGGCCAAGCACCAGCAGGGTCTGGATCAGCACGAACAGCGAATCGAAGCCGACGATGCCGGGGGTCAGCAGGCGGTTCGCGGTGATGGTCTGGAAGATCACCGTCGCCGCACCGACCGAGGCGCCCACGATGGCAAGCGCGGCCAGCCTTGTCGCGCGCAGCGACAGGATGAAGCCGTAGGGGCCTTGCAGCCCCCAGGCCACATAGACGGCCGCGGCGCCCGCGCAGGCCGCGGCGAGGATCAGCAGGGACCGGTCAGCCATGGCGGCGCGGCGCCTTGCCGGGGGCATAAAGCAGCCACAGGAACAGGACAGCCCCCGCAACGGCGAAAATCGTGCCCGCCGGTATCTCGTAGGGCCAGCGGATGACGCGGCCAAGGACATCGGACGCCAGCACCGCCCCGCCGCCCGCCGCCGCGATCATCGGCAGGTTGGCGCGCAGGTTGTCGCCCCGCCAGCGGGACACGAGGTTGGGAACGATCAGCCCCACGAAAGGCAGCACCCCCACCGTGACCACCACCGCCGCAACGATCACCGCCACCACGACCAGCCCCGACAAAAGCGTCCCGCGATAGTCGAGGCCAAGGCTCCGGGCGCGGTCCTCGCCCAGGCTCAGCATCGTGATCCGGTCGGCGATGGCATAAAGCAGCGCCGCAAGCCCCGCGATCAGCCACAGCAGCTCATAACGGCCCTGCAGGACGCCCGAGAACTCTCCCAGTTGCCAACTGGACAGAAGCTGCATCAGGTCCGTCGTCCAGCCGACCCAGGTGACGGCCGATCCCAGGATGCCGCCATAGACCAGCCCCACCAGCGGCAGCAGGATCGGATCCTCGCGCGGGATGTGCCGCGCCAGCAGCAGAAAGCCCGCCGTCCCCGCAAGCGCCGCGACCGAGGCCACGATCATCCTGCCCAGCAGCGGCGTGCCGGGCGCGATCAGCGTCACCGCCAGCAGACCCGCCATCGCGGATTCGGGGGTGCCGGTCAGGCCGGGCTCGACCAGGCGGTTCTGCACCGCCATCTGCACCACGGCCCCGGCAAGCGCCAGTCCCGCGCCCGCCAGAAGCGCGGCGGCCGTGCGCGGCATCCTGCTGGCCAGGAACAGCTGCCCCCCGTCGGCCCCCGACAGATCGCCCGCGCCGATCCCGAGGCTTGCCGCCACGAGAACCCCAAGCGCCAGCCCTGCGGCGGTCCATCCCCTCATCAGGCGCCGGCGTTTGCGAAGGATTGGCGCAGCTGTTCCAGGGTCAGCATCAGCGACTGGACCCCGCCCGCGGCCAGATACATGGCCGCGCCGTCCAGATACAGGATCTGGCCGGCCTTTCCGGCCTTGGTGCCAGCGACAAGGGGATTGTCCAGCGTCGCCGCGGCCGCTTCGCCGCCCTGGCCGATGGCCGCGCCCCGGTCGATCACCAGCAGCCAGTCCGGGTCGGCCTTGGCCAGGAACTCGAAGGACACCGCTTCGCCGTGATTGCCTTCGCGAAGATCGGGAACCGCCTGGGGCAGGTCCAGCCGGTCGTGCAGCCAGCCAAAGCGCGACCCGGCGCCATAGGCCGAAATCTTGGTGCCGCTGACCAGCAGGATGAGGGCGTTCCCCTTGCCCCCCACCGCCGTCCGCGTTTCATCAAGCGCCGCATCAAGGTCGTCCTTCAGGTCCCGTGCCTGTTCGGCGCGGTCGAAGATGGCGCCATAGGCGTCCAGCCGGGCCTTGGCTTCCTCGACAAGATCCTCGGCCCCGACCGTCATGTCCAGCGTCGGCGCGATCCGCGACAGCGCCGCCACCTGCGGCTGCGACCGGCCGCCCGCGACGATCAGGTCCGGGGCCATGACGGCCAGGGCCTCGAAATCCGGCTCGAACAAGGTGCCGACGGTGGGCACGCCCTCAACGGCTTTGGCAAGATAGGCGGGCGGCGTCATGTCGGGACGACCCGCCACCGGCACGCCAAGCGCGGCCAGGCTGTCGAGTGCCGCCAAATCCAGGGCCACGACCGTTTCCGGCGCGACCGGCGCCGCGACCTCGCCGACGGCTGTCCGGACCGTTACGGTTTCGGTCACGATGTCCGCCAAGGCGCTTGCCGGAACGGCCATGGCAAGGGCAAGTATCAGGTTCTTCACGACGCTGCCTTTCAAGATGCGGGCACGGCGCTGACGACAAGCCTCGCCGCCGGCCGGGATTGGCAAGTAAAAGACTCGGGAAATGCGGGAATGCAAGGGGGTGCGGCGGCAGGCGCTTTCAACCTACTGTAATTGCCTTGTTAAATCCCTCGCAAGGTCATGATTGTCTCAGGGTTTGAAGTTCATCGGCAGGGGCTGAACGTCCCGTCCGGTTCGTTTGGGCCGCCCACATGCTTAACTGACATGTCAATTCTGATCTGGAACCCGTCTTACCATGCCAGACGAAGGTTCATCCGGCTGACCCGTCAGGCCATCCGTTCCAGCAGGTCGCTTGCCACGTCCAGGCGGTCCTCGGGGCCGGGGTGGTGCAGCGTCAGGCGGCGGTCTTCGATCGCGACGCCGTCCAGGTCGAGGGCCAGGGGCGCGCGGTCTTCCATGTCCACCCCGTCGCGGAAGCACAGCGCCACCCCTTCGGGGCCGAGGCTGAGGGTCTCGACACCCAGCACCGCGCCAAGCGCGCGCAGGCCTGCCGCGCGCAGCAGCGTGACGGTGGGTTCGGGCAGGGGGCCGAAGCGGTCCGCGATCTCGTCCGCAAGGCGCGCGACCTCGGCCGCGTCCGAGGCGCGGGCGATGCGATGATACAGGTCCAGCCGGTTCTCCGGTTCGGGGACATAATCCGCGGGGAAGTGGCCCGGTTCGCCCGGCACCTGCGGCGGAGGCGGAACCTCGGCCAGCCCCTTTGCGCGCCGCAGGGCCTGCGCCAGCATCTGCTGGTAAAGCCCCAGCCCCACCCGCTGCACATGGCCCGCCTGCCGTTCCCCCAGCAGGTCGCCCGAACCGCGCCGGTCGAGGTCGGCCGCGCTGATCGCCATTCCCGCGCCCAGCCGGTCCATGGCCTGCAGGGTTCCCAGGCGTTTCTGCGCATCCTCGGACAGGTCCTCGCCCTCCGCCGTCAGAAGGTGGCAATAGGCCTGCACCGGGCCGCGCCCCACCCGGCCGCGCAACTGGTGCAACTGTGCCAGGCCGAACAGCGCCGGGCGCAGGATAACCATGCTGTTGGCCCGCGCCACGTCCAGCCCGCTTTCGATGATCCCGGTCGCCAGAAGGACATCGCCATCGCCCCCGGCGAAGCCCACCATCACCTCGTCGATCTCTCGCGCCGACAGGCTGCCATGGGCGACGCGCAGCCGCAGGGCGGGCAGCAGGCGTTCGAGGCGTTCGGCCACGGGCGCGATATCCTCGACCCGCGGCACGACCACGAAGCTTTGCCCGCCGCGGCGGTGTTCGCGCAGCAGGGCCTGGCGCAGCGTTGCATCCCCGTCATCGGCCAGCAGGGTGCGGATCGGGCGGCGGCGGGCAGGGGGCGTGTGGAGGATGCTGAGATCCTGCAACCCGACAAGGGCCGTCTGCAAGGTCCGGGGGATGGGGGTCGCGCTCATCGACAGGACGTGCAGGCCCTGGCCCAGGTCGCGCAGCTTTTCCTTCTGGGCGGCGCCGAAGCGCTGTTCCTCGTCGATGACCAGCAGGCCCAGATCGGCAAAGGTCACGCCCTTGCCCAGCAGGGCATGGGTGCCGACGGCAATGCGGACCGAACCGTCGGCCAATCCCTCGCGGACCGCTGCGGCGGGCTTGCCCGTGACAAGGCGCGACAGGTGGCCCACGGTGATCCCGAAGGGGGCGAAGCGGCGGCGGAAGGTATCGTAATGCTGCCGCGCCAGCACGGTGGTCGGGGCGCAGACAGCCACCTGCCGGCCGCCAAGCGCGGCCGCCGCTGCCGCGCGCAGGGCGATCTCCGTCTTGCCGAAGCCGACGTCGCCGATCACCAGCCGGTCCATCGGGCGTCCCGATGCCATGTCGGCCAGCACCGCGCGCACCGCCGCCGCCTGGTCGGGGGTGGGCTGGAACGGAAAGCGCGCAATGAAGCGTTCATAGTCGCGGGCAGGGGGCACCAGTTCCGGTGCCTTCGCCGCATCCCGTTCGCGGGCAAGCGCCACAAGCTGATCGGCCAGCCGGTCCAGGGCATCGGCCGTGGCCTGGCGGCGCCGGGGCCAGGCCGTGCCGCGCAGGCGGTCCAGCTTGACCCCCGCATCGCCGCTGCCATAGCGCCAGATCCGGCCCGCGTCATGGGTCGGCACCATCAGCCGTTCTTCGCGGGCAAAGGTCAGGCGGATCGCCTCGGTGCCGGGATCGGACGCGTCCAGCGGCTCCAGCCCTTCGAGCCGCGCAAGGCCGTGATCCTGGTGGACGACGATATCGCCCAGTTCCAGCCCGGCCGAGGGCAGCGCCTGCAGCGAGGCCTGGCGGGGGCTTGATCCGGCGCGGCTGCCCAGCAGATCCTGGCCGGTGACAAGGGCCACGTCGGGGGCGACCGCGCCTTCGGCCAGATCGGCCAGAAGGATGGCACGGTCCCGGCCCATGGCTTCGGCCCAGGTGGCGGCCCGCGCGGGCGGATCGCCCGCGGCCTGCGCGAGCATCCGGGTGATGCGCGCCCGTTCCGATTCGGATCCGGCGACAAACACCACGGGCCGTCCCGCCACGGCGTCACTAGCCAGATACTGGGCCAGCCGTGCGCGCGGCCGGGCGGCGGCGGCAAAGGCGGGAACGGAGGTCCAGTCGCCGGGGTCCGGCGCCTGGATGCGGGCCGCAAGATCCGCCCATTCCGACGCCCCCAGATACAGGGCATCGACGGGCAGGGGATGGCCCCCGTCGGCCTCGGCCTCGGCGCGGGCTTCTTCAAGGCGGGCCAGCCGCCGTTCCGCCAGGGCTAGGGTCGCGGGCAGGGCGATGATCCGGGCATCACCCATGTGGTCGGGCAGCGTCGCCAGGAATTGCCATGCCTTGGGCAGGCGATGTTCCGCCCCGCGTTCGGCCGGATCCTCGGCCGGTGGCAGTTCCGTCACGGGGACGATGTCCAGCCGGTCGACCTCTCCGGTGGACCGCTGGGTCACGGGATCGAAGCAGCGCAGCGCGGTCACGACGCCGTCCGACAGTTCGATCCGGCAGGGCAGGGCGTTGCCGGCGGCGAAAATCTCGACCGTGCCGCCGCGGATGGCGATTTCGCCCGGCTCGTCGATGCGGTCGTCGGCGGTATATCCCGCGCGCCGTGCAAAGGCCTCAAGGGCTGCCGTGTCCAGGGGATCGCCCGTCCCGATGGACAGGCTGCGCAGGGCGTCATGCGGCGGCAGGCGTTGCAGAAGCACCGAAAGCGGCGCCACGACGATGTCGCCCGCCTGTGGATCCTGCAACTGGTGCAGGACGGCCATGCGGCGGCCCATCGCATCGGGCGTGGGCGAGGCGCTGTCGAAGGGCAGGCAATCCCAGGGCGGCATGAACAGGACCCGGCGGTCGGGCAGCACGCGCCCCAGGAAGGCGGCCAGCGCCTCGGCCGTCCGTTCGTCGCGGGCCACGTGCAGGATGCGGTCGGCGGGGCCTGCCTCGCGCAGAAGGGTCAGCGCCTCGACGGAGGGGGGGAGGGGGTCGGACATCTGCACCTCTGATCGCCGATTGGGTCAGGGGATCTGCCCGCGTCGTCGGATCAATTCGGCGGCCCCGGCATCGGTTCCGGCCGGCAACCTGCGGCCTAGTTCGCGGCCTTGGGGCCGGGCGCTGTCGACCGGCGCACGACGATCTCGACCGGCAGGGTGGTCAGCGTTTCGGCCGGGGGCTTGCCGGACAGGCTGGACAGCAGGCGCTGCGCCGCGATGCGGCCAAGGCGGCGGCGATCCTGCCGGATCGTGGTCAAGGGCGGGCGGGAATAGGCTGCAAGCGCAATGTCGTCGAAGCCCACGACCGACACGTCCTGGGGGACGCGGACGCCCAGTTCCGACAGGCCGGAAATGCAGCCGATCGCAAGCTGGTCCGAACTGCACAGGATCGCCGTGGGCCGGGACGGCATCCGCATCAGGTCGCCTGCCGCGCGAAAGCCGTCGCGAATCTCGAAGCTGCCGCCGGCGATGCGCGAGGGGGGAAGGGTCAGCCCCGCCTGACGCAAGGCCTCCTCGGCGCCTTCGCGCCGTTCCTCGGTCAGGATGTTGCCCGCGGGCCCCGTCAGCAGCGCGAAGTCGCGGTGGCCCAGCCCGACCAGGTGCTGCACGGCCAGGGCCATGCCCGCGCGGTTGTCGCTGCGCACGGCCGGGAAGCCGCGTCCTTCGGGCCATTCGCAGGCGAAGACCACGCGGCCCGCCACATCGGGCGCGGCCAGTTCGTCCAGGATATCGGGCGGCAGCGCCCCATCCAGGCAGATCAGCCCGTCGGCCCTTGCCGCCTGAAGATGCGTGACGGGGGATTGCCGCCGTTCCTGCTGGGACAGGGTATCAGTGACCAGCAGATCCAGGCCAGCAGGGGTCAGGCCATCCTGGATCCCTGCGATGATTTCCGAAAAGAACGGGTTGCCCAGGTTCGGCACAAGGGCAAGCACCGCGTCCGCCCGCCTGACGCGCAGGGATCGGGCGAAGGAGTTCACGCGATAGTCGTGTTCCTGGACCACCGCCATCACCTGCGCGCGCGTTTCGGGCGACACCCGCGCGGGCTGCGACAAGGCGCGGCTGACGGTCGCGGTCGAGACCCCCGCCAGCCGAGCAATGTCCTTGATCCCAATGGCCATGATTTCCCGCCGCGTTCCGCTTTTGTAATGGATTACATTTTTTGTTGACGGGATGGCAATGGCTATGAGATGAATTTGGTAGCAATCGTTTACATCGGCCTGGGAGAGGCTGAACCGATGCTGCCGGCGCCATGCTGCGCCGGACAAACGGGAGGATGACAATGCAGAACATTTCGATGCGCCGCCTGCTGGCGGGCGCTGCACTGACAATTTTGCCCTTTGGCGCGATGGCTGCCGACCTGGAGGTGACCCATTGGTGGACCTCGGGCGGCGAGGCCGCCGCCGTGCAGGAACTGGCCCGCATCTTCGAGGAACAGACCGAGCATAGCTGGGTCGACGGCGCCATCGCCGGATCGGGTTCGACCGCAAGGCCGATCATGGTGTCGCGCATCATCGGCGGCGACCCGATGGGCGCAACGCAGTTCAACCACGGCCTGCAAGCGCAGGAACTGGTCGAGGCCGGGCTGATGCAGGACCTGACCGAGGTGGCCGAGGCGAACGGCTGGCGCGACTCGATCAACCCGGTCTCGCTGCTGGACGCCTGCACCTTCGAGGGCCGCGTGTATTGCGCGCCCTTGAACATCCATTCGCCGCAATGGATGTGGACCTCGCTGGCCGCCTTTGAAAAGGCGGGGATCGAGCCTGCGACCAACTGGGAAGAACTGAAGGCGGCCGCCCCCGCGCTGCGCGAGGCGGGCATCCTGCCCCTGGCGCAGGGGATGCAGGGCTGGCAGACGGCGCTGCTGCTTTACGCGATGATCTCGGGGATCGGCGGGGCCGACTTCTACAACCAGGTCTTCGCCGAGCGGAACGAGGACGCGCTGAACAGCGACACGCTGAAGAACATCTTCGCTGAATATGCCATTGCCCGCGACCTGGCCTCGGGCGGCAATCTCAGCGACTGGAACATGGCCACCAACCGCATCATCGAGGGCACGGCCGCGGCCCAGGTCATGGGGGACTGGGCGCAGGGCGAGTTCGCCCTGGCCGGCAAGACCGCGGGCACGGATTACGGCTGCCATATCGGCCTTGGGGGCGAACCCGTCATCGCCACGGGCGGCGACGCGATCTATTTCCCGGTGAACGACGACGAGGCCGTGACCGAGGCGCAGCGCGCCTTGGCCCAGGTGATCCTGTCCGAAGAAGCGCAGGTCGCCTTCAACGCCGCCAAGGGTTCGCTGCCGGTGCGCGGCGACATCGACCTGGCCGAAGTGAACGAATGCACCCAGGCCGGGCTGGAAACGCTGAAGGCCGGCAACACCATCCCGACCATCGACCTGGTGATGTCGTCGGATTCGCGCGGCCAGATCGAGGATCTGACGGCCGAGTTCTTCGGATCAAGCCTCAGCGCCGAGGACGCGCACGCGCGCTTCGTCCAGATCGTCCAGTCGGAAATGTGATGCATCGCGGTCCGGCCCGCCCTGGGCCGGACCCCCGCCCTTGACCGGAGGTACCTGCGATGGCCCATTCCGGCCCTCCCATCCGACTGTTCCAGAACTGGTCCGCCAAGCTGGCCGCGACCCCGATGATCCTGACGGCCCTGGTGGTCTTCATCGGCTGCTCGCTCTGGACGGTGGTCTATTCCTTCACCAATTCGCGCCTGCTGCCCCGCCTGGATTTCGTGGGCCTGGCGCAATACGAGCGGCTGTGGTCCACGCCCCGCTGGCAGGTGTCCATCGAGAACCTGGCGATCTATGGCATCCTGGCACTGGTGCTGACGCTGGCGATCGGCTTTCTGCTGGCCGTGCTTCTGGACCAGAAGATCCGGTTCGAGGACGGGTTCCGCACCATCATCCTGTTCCCCTATGCCCTCAGCTTCATCGTCACGGGCGTCGTCTGGCAGTGGATTCTGAACCCGGACTTCGGGTTGCAGCACATCATCCGCGGCATGGGCTTTTCCGGCTTCACCTTCGATCCGCTGAACAATCCCGATCTTGTCATCGTGGCGCTTCTGGCGGCGGGCATCTGGCAGGGCGCGGGGCTGACCACGGTCATCATGCTGGCCGGACTGCGCGGCATCGACGAGGACGTCTGGAAGGCCAGCCGGGTGGACGGCATCCCCGCCTGGAAGACCTATCTGTTCATCATCCTGCCGATGATGAAGCCGGTCTTCGCGACCTGCATCGTGCTGATCTCGGCCGGGATCATCAAGCTTTACGACCTTGTCGTCGCGCTGACGCGCGGGGGGCCGGGCATCGCGTCCGAAGTGCCCGCAAAATACGTCTATGACTACATGTTCGGCAACCAGAACCTGGGGCAGGGCTTCGCGGCCTCGACCATGATGCTGGCCGCGGTGCTGGCGATCATCATCCCCTTCGCGCTGTTCCGCATGGGAAGGAAACGCCATGTCTGACGCGGCATATCCCGCGGCCGCCGGTGCCCGGTCCCGCAGCGCCGCCCCTCGCGGCAGGCTGCTGGACGGACCGGCAGGCCTTGCCCCCACGCGCCGCCTGTCGGGCAAGCGCATCATGATCTATGGCGGGCTTCTGATCTTTTCGGCCTATTACCTGCTGCCGCTGTGGGTGATGGTCATGACCTCGCTGAAGGGGATGCCCGAGATCCGCATGGGCAACATCTTCGCCCCGCCGGTCGAGATCACCTTTGAGCCCTGGGTCAAGGCCTGGTCCGAGGCCTGCACCGGGCTGAACTGCGACGGGCTGTCGCGCGGCTTCTGGAACTCGGTCGCGATCGTCATACCGGCGACGATCCTGTCGATCGCGGTGGCGGCGGTGAACGGCTATGCCCTGGTCAACTGGCGCTTCAAGGGGTCCGAGGTGTTCTTCACCATCCTGATCTTCGGCGCCTTCATCCCATACCAGGTGATGATCTATCCGATCGTCATCATCCTGCGCGAAATCGGGCTGATGGGGTCGGTCTGGGGCCTGGTCCTGGTCCATGTGGTCTTCGGGATGCCGATCATCACGCTTCTGTTCCGCAACTACTTCTCCTCGCTGCCGCCGGAACTGTTCAAGGCCGCCCGCGTGGACGGCGCAGGCTTCTGGGGCATCTTCCTGCGCGTGCTGGTGCCGATGTCGCTGCCGATCTTCACGGTCGCGGTGATCCTGCAGGTCACGGGGATCTGGAACGACTTCCTGTTCGGCGTGATCTATACCCGGCCCGAAAGCTATCCGATGACGGTGCAGCTGAACAACATCGTCAACTCGGTCCAAGGCGTGCGCGAATACAACGTCAACATGGCCGCGACCCTGCTGACCGGCCTTGTTCCGCTGACGATCTACTTCCTCTCTGGCAAACTTTTCGTCCGCGGCATCGCCGCAGGCGCCGTGAAAGGCTGACCCATGGCACAAGCACTCCGCGCCGAAACCCGATCCGAACTGGACGGCATCTCCGTCTCGATCCGCGACCTCAGCCTGTCCTATGGCGCGGTCGAGGTTCTGGGCGACCTGAACCTGGACGTGAACGATGGCGAGTTCCTGGTGCTGCTGGGCGCCTCGGGCTGCGGCAAGTCAACGCTGCTGAACTGCATCGCCGGCCTGCAACCGGCGACCGAGGGCCAGATCTTCATCTCGGGGAAGAACGTCACCTGGGCGGAACCCTCGGAACGCGGCATCGGCATGGTGTTCCAGTCCTATGCGCTTTACCCGCAGATGACGGTCGAGGGGAACCTGTCCTTCGGCCTGAAGAACGCCCAGGTGCCCAAGGGCGAGATCGCGCGCCGCATCGCGCGCGCCGCGTCAACGCTGCAGCTTGAACCGCTGCTGAAGCGCAAGCCCGCCGCCCTGTCGGGCGGTCAGCGCCAGCGGGTGGCCATCGGCCGCGCCCTGGTGCGCGACGTGGACGTGTTCCTGTTCGACGAGCCCTTGTCGAACCTGGACGCCAAGCTGCGGGCCGAGTTGCGCGTGGAACTGAAGCGCCTGCACCAGAGCCTTGGCAACACCATGATCTATGTCACCCATGACCAGATCGAGGCGATGACCCTGGCCGACCGCATCGCCATCATGCGCGGCGGCAAGATCCAGCAGCTTGCCACCCCCGACGACATCTATCGCCGGCCCGCGAATCTTTACGTGGCGGGCTTCATCGGGTCGCCGCCCATGAACCTCTTGCCGGGGCGGCTGGATGGCAGCACCTTCCGCGGCCCGCTGGTGGCCGACGTGACGGGCTATGACTTCACCACCCGCCCGCGTGGCGGCGATATCGTGCTGGGCATCCGCCCCGAACATGTCCGCACCGGCGAGGCGGCCGCCGCCCTGCCCATCCAGGCCCAGGCCCTTGTCGAGGTGGTCGAGCCGATGGGCGCCGACACCCTGGTCTGGACGCGGCTTGGCGACACCCCCTTCCGCGTCCGCCTGGACGGCGAGGACCGCGTGCGCGCGGGCCAGATGCTGTCCATCGGCTTCGACCCCGCCAGCCTGTCGCTGTTCGACGCCGCGACCGAGACGCGGATCTGAGACTTTCCCACGGAGAAGATGATGAAACTGTCCCTGCAACTCTATTCGGCCCGCTTCGCCACGCCCTATGCCGACGTGATCCGCCGTCTCGGCGCGCTTGGCTATGACGCGGCCGAGGGCTATGGCGGCGTCTTCGACGACCTGCCCGCCATCGCCGAGGCCCTGTCGGCCGCGGGCATGACCATGCCGTCGCTGCATGTCTCGCTGGACCTGATCGAGGAAAACCCCGAGCGCGTGGCCCAGATCGCGGGCCAGGTCGGCGCCACCATGATCTTCGCCCCCCATATCGGCCCCGACCAGCGTCCCGCGGATGCCGCAGGATGGCAGGCCTTTGCCGCCCGCCTTGCCGCCGCGCATGGGGCGATGGCCCAACGGGGCCTGACCTTCGGCTGGCACAACCACGACTTCGAATTCCACGCCCTGCCCGACGGCCGGACGCCCATGAAGATCATCCTGGACGAGGCACCGATGATCGACTGGGAAGCCGACATCGCCTGGATCGTGCGCGGCGGCGGGGACCCGCTGGACTGGATCGCCCAGTACGGCCCGCGCATCACCGCCGCCCATTTCAAGGACATCGCGCCTGCGGGCGAGAAGACCGACGAGGACGGCTGGGCCGATCCCGGCACCGGCACGATGGACTGGCCCGCGATCCTGGATGCCCTGCGCGCCCAGGCCCGCGTCGAGGTTCTGGTGGCCGAACATGACAAGCCCTCGGACTTCGACCGTTTTGCGACCCAGGCCGCGAAGGCCTGGCAGACCCTGAAAGGCTGAACCTCATGAGCGACCTGAAACTGGGCCTGATCGGGGCCGGCAACATTTCGGCATCCTATCTGGGCCGTGCGCCGCATTTCGCGGGCATCCGCTTTGTCGCCGTGGCCGACATGAACCATGCCGCGGCCGAGGCGCGGGCCACCGAATACGGGATTGAGGCCCGCAGCGTGGACGCGCTGCTGGCAAGCCCCGACATCGACCTGATCGTGAACCTGACCATCCCGGCCGCGCATTTCGACATCTCGAAACGCGCGCTTGAGGCGGGCAAGCATGTCTATTCCGAAAAGCCCTATGTGCTGACGCTGGAGGAAGGGCGCGAACTGGCCCGGATCGCCGCCGAACGCGGGCTGCGGATCGGATCGGCGCCCGACACCTTCCTGGGCACCAGCCACCAGCTTGCCCGGCATATCGTCGACAGCGGCGCCATTGGCCGCGTCACCTCGGGCACCTGCGCGGTCATGTCCAGCGGCATGGAAAACTGGCATCCCAACCCCGACTTCTTCTTCCTCAAGGGCGGCGGGCCGGTGCTGGATCTGGGGCCCTACTACATCTCGAACCTGGTGCAGCTTCTGGGGCCGGTGGCCCGCGTCGCGGCGCTTGCCTCCACCCCCAGCCCGACCCGGACCATCGGATCGGCCGCCCGCAAGGGCGAGCAGATCCCGGTCGAGACGCCGACCACGATCCACGCCCTGCTGGAATTCGAAGGCGGCGCGGTCATCAGCTTCCAGTCCAGCTGGGACGTCCACCAGCACGACCTGAAGCCGATGGCGCTTTACGGGACGGAAGGCACGCTGCACATCCCCGACCCCAACTTCTTCGACGGCGAGGTCCGCGTGACGCGCCGCGCCGAGGCGGCGGACCTGCCCGCATGGGATCATCCGCTGGGACCGCCGAACCGCGAGACGAACAACGGCAAGAGCGTCGCCGACTATCGCGCGTCGGGCCTTGCGGACATGGCGCTTGCCATCGCCGAAGGCCGCCCGCACCGCTGCAACGACGAATTGGCGCTGCACGTGGTCGAGGTGATGACCGCGATCCTGCAATCGGGCGAGGAAGGGCGCTTCGTGCCCATGACCACCACCTGCGCCCGCCCCGAGGCCCTGGATCCCGCGGCCGCGGCGCAGCTTCTGGCAAGCCAGACCGTCCCGGCCTGAAACCCGGCCCAAGAAAAGGAGCCATCATGGCAAATGACACGCAGCGGGGCATCAAGGGCCCCGCGATCTTCCTGGCGCAGTTCGCGGGCGACGCCGCGCCCTTCGACACCCTGCCGAACATTGCCCGATGGGCGGCGGACCTTGGCTATCGCGGCATCCAGGTGCCGGTCGATCCTCGCTTCATCGACCTGGATCGCGCGGCCGAATCCAAGGACTATTGCGACGAGATCGCGGGCACCTGCCGCGAGGCGGGCGTCGAGATCACCGAGCTTTCGACCCATATGCAGGGCCAGCTTGTCGCGGTCCATCCGGCCTATGCCGCGCAGTTCGACGGCTTCGCGCCCGAGGCGCTGCGCGGCAAGCCGCGCGAGCAGTCGGAATGGGCGGCGGGGCAGGTCATCAAGGCCGCCCGCGCGTCCCGCCATCTGGGTCTGGACGTGCAGGTGGGCTTTTCCGGCGCGCTAGCCTGGCCCTATCTCTATCCCTGGCCGCAGCGCCCGGCGGGTCTGGTCGAGGAAGCCTTCGCCGAACTCGCCCGCCGCTGGAAGCCGATCCTGGACGCGCACGAGGAGCAGGGCGTGGATTACGCCTATGAGCTGCATCCGGGCGAGGATCTGATGGACGGCACCAGCTTTGAGCGGTTCCTGGAGGCCAGCGGCAACCATCCCCGCGCCGCGATCAACTATGACCCGTCGCATTTCGTGCTGCAGCAACTGGACTACCTGGGCTTCATCGACCACTACGCCAGCCGGATCCGCGCCTTCCACGTCAAGGATGCCGAGTTCCTACCCTCGGCCCGGCAGGGGGTCTATTCTGGCTTTTCCGGCTGGACGGACCGGGCGGGGCGCTTCCGCAGCCTGGGCGACGGGCAGGTGGATTTCGCGGGCGTCTTTTCGCGCCTGACGCTTGCCGGCTATCGCGGTTGGGCGGTGCTGGAATGGGAATGCTGCGTCAAGTCGTCGGCCCAGGGCGCAGCCGAGGGCGCCCCTTTCATAGAGGCGCATCTGATCCAGCCGACCGAGACCGCCTTCGACGACTTCGCCGGCGGCAAGGCACCCGACCGGGCCGCGCTGCGGGCGATGCTGGGGCTGGGCTGACGTGCAGCGCATTCCCCTGGGCATGGTGGGCGGCGGGCAGGGCGCCTTTATCGGCGCCGTGCACCGCATCGCGGCGCGCATCGACGACCGCTTCACGCTGGTGGCCGGGGCGCTGTCCTCGGACGCCGGCCGCGCGGCGGCCTCGGCCGAGGACATTGGGCTTGAGCGCAGCTATCACGATTGGCGCGAGATGGCGCGGGCCGAGGCGGCGCGGCCGGACGGCATCCGCGCCGTTTCGGTCGTGACGCCCAACCACCTGCACCTGCCGGTCGCCCGCGCCTTTCTGGAAGCGGGCATCCACGTGATCCTGGACAAGCCCCTGACCGCGACCCTGCCCGAGGCCGAGGATCTGGCCCGCATATCCGCGGCCAGCAGGGCGCTGCTGATCCTGACCTACAGCTATTCCGGCTATCCGATGATCCGCGAGGCGCGCCGTCTGGTGGCCGAGGGGCAGTTGGGCCGCATCCGGCTGGTCCATGCCGAGTTCGTCTCGGACTGGCTGGCCCGGCCGGGCCGCGCCGAACAGCAGGGTTGGCGCGCCGATCCCGCCCTTGGCGGAGAAGGCGGCGCGATCGCCGACATCGGCACCCATGCGGCGCATCTGGCCACCTTTGTTTCGGGCCTGCCGATCGAGGCGGTCGCGGCCGAACTGACCGCCTTCCTGCCGGGCCGGCAGATCGACGACAACGCCCATGCGATGCTGCGCCTTGCCCAAGGGGCGCGGGGGATGCTGTGGACCAGCCAGGTCGCGGCGGGGTCCGACAACGAGGTGCGTCTGCGCGTGATGGGCGACAAGGCGGGGCTGGACTGGACCCATGCCGACCCGAACCGCCTGCGCCTGACCCGTCTGGGCGAGCCGTCGCAGACATTGACGCGCGGCGGACCCGACTTCATGGGCAGCGCGCGCCTGCCTTCGGGCCATGCCGAGGGCTACCTCGAAGCCTTCGCCTCGATCTACACGGATGCGGCCGACGCCATCTGGGCAGGGAAGGTGCCGCCGGGCCTGCCGGGGATCCAGGACGGCCTTGACGGGATGCGCTTCGTCGCCGCCTGCATCCGGTCAAGCCGGGCCGACGGGGCGTGGCAGCCGCTGGCCGCTGCCTGACACTGCACCGGCCCGGTGCTGCATCGCGGTGAACCGGGGCGCGCTGACCGCGCCCCGGCCTTGCTGTGTCAGACGAAGCGGCTGACCCAGTTTTCCAGACGTTCCTGCCGGCCCGAGCGGGGCTGGGGGTTCAGGTTCGTTTCCTCGACCCGCGCGGCGATCTGGTCCAGCGACTCGGACTTCAGCATCGCCTGCGACGCCTCGTTGTCCCAGCCCGCGTAACGCTCGGCCCGCATCTTCTCCAGCCCGCCGTTCTCCAGCATGGCGGCGGCGGCCTTCAGCCCGCGCGCGCAGATGTCGATGGCGCCGACATGGGACAGCACCAGATCCTCGGGGTCCAGCGATTGGCGGCGCACCCGTGCGTCGAAGTTCGTGCCGCCCGTGGTAAAGCCGCCCGCGCGCAGCACCTCGTAATAGGCAAGGGCTACCTCGGGGACGTTGTTGGGGAACTGGTCCGTGTCCCAGCCCGACTGGTAGTCGTTGCGGTTCATGTCGATGGAGCCAAGCAGCCCCAGCGAGCCTGCAAGCGCCAGCTCATGTTCGAAGCTGTGGCCGGCCAGGATGGCATGGCCCTGCTCGATGTTCAGCTTGACCTCGTTTTCCAGGCCGAACCGCTTGAGGAAGCCGTAGATCGTGCCGACATCGAAGTCGTACTGGTGCTTGGACGGCTCCTGCGGCTTCGGCTCGATCAGGATGGTGCCCTTGAAGCCGATCTTGTGCTTGTAGTCCACGACCTTGGTCAGGAAGGCGCCGGCCTGTTCCGCCTCGCGCGTCAGATCGGTGTTCAGCAGGCTTTCATAGCCTTCGCGCCCGCCCCACAGGACATAGTTCTCGCCGCCAAGCCTGTGGGTGACGTCCATGCAGGCCTTCACGGTGGCGGCGGCATAGGCGAAGATCTCGGGGTCGGGGTTCGTCGCCGCGCCCGCCATCCAGCGGCGATGCGTGAACATGTTGGCCGTGCCCCACAGAAGCTTGGTGCCCGTCTGCTGCATCTTGTCGGCGAAGACGTCGCAGATTTCCTCGAGGTTGCGGCGGCTTTCGGCGAAGCTGTCGCCTTCGGGGCGGACGTCGGCGTCATGGAAGCAGAAGAAGGGCACGTTCAGCACGCCGAACATGTCAAAGGCCGCATCGGCCTTAACGCGCGCGGCGGCCATGTCGTCGCCATACCAGGGCCGTTCAAAGGTGCGCCCCCCGAAAGGATCGCCGCCCTCATAGGCCAGCGAATGCCAATAGGCGACGGCCAGGCGCAGGTGATCTTCCATCCGCTTGCCCATCACGACCTCGTTCGGGTCGTAATGGCGATAGGCGAATTCGTTGTCGCTGTCCGGCCCCTCGTACTGGATCGGGGGGATATCCTTGAAATAGCTCATGCTTCTGTCCCTTTATCGATGATCTGTTCAGCGCGCGGCCCAGGCGAGGCCCCGGCGCAGGATGGTCTGCATCTGCGGATGGTCAAGCTCGGACGCCTTGTGACCGAGGGCGGAATAGAAGACACGCGCCGCGCCGTAGCGTTTCTTCCAGACCACGGGCATCACCGCCCCCTTCGTCCAGGGATCATGCGCGCCCTCGAAGGTCGTCGTGGCCAGCACCTCGTTCGCCGGATCGACATGGAGGTAATACTGTTCCGAGCGGTAGTCGAAATCCTCGATCCCGGCCATGATCGGATCGTCCCCGCGCGTGACGGTCACGCGATAGTCGATGACGTTGCCCGGATGGGCGACCCATTGGCCGCCGGTCATGTACTGATAGGACGGCTCGGCCCGGAAGGTGTCGCCCATGCCGCCGTGAAAGCCGCCGAGGCCGGTGCCTGCGGCCACCGCCGCGATCAGCGCCTTCAGCCCCTCGGGCGCGACCTGGACCTGTGTCATCATCGGCACGATCAGGTCGAAGCGCGTCAGGTCGGTGGCGGCCAGGATGTCGGTGCCGGGGTGGGTCTCGACCTCGAAGCCGTCCTCGGCCAGCATCGCGGCAAGGCGCCGCGTGCAGGCCTCGGGCTCGTGGCCGTCCCAGCCACCCCAGAAGATCAGTGCGGATTTGGTCATGCGGCCTCCGGGGCGGTCAGGTGGGTCAGGGCGCCGGCGCGCATCGGCTCGGGCCGCGCGCAGGTCGAGGTGAGGGTGACGGTGCGGCCCGTCCGGGCCGACTGCAGAAGCGAGGCGATCACGTCCAGCACGTGCAACGCCAGGTCGCCGCTGGCGCGGTGCGGCCGGCCGGTCAGGATGGCGTCGGCCATGTCGGCCAGGCCAAGCGCGCGGTGGTTGTCGCCGCCGAAGTCGTGGTCGGATGGCACGGCCTGCCAACCATCGGGGCCGGAGAGCATGACCTGCCCGTCGAAGCGGTTCGGGTCGGGGATCTTCATCGATGCCGTGGTGCCGTAAAGTTCCAGCGGCGTGTGGCCGTGGGCGGGCACGTCGAAGCTGGTGGCGATCTGGATCAGGGCGTCGTTTTCGAACTCCATCACGCCCGCCACATGGGTCCGGGCATCGACCGGGATGCTTTCCCCTGCGCGCGGACCCGAGGCGATGGTGCGGCTGGCCCGCAGGCGCGAGGCCATGCCGCTGACCGCGCGGACCGGCCCCAGCAGGTTCACCATCGCGGTGATGTAGTAGGGCCCCATGTCGTAAAGCGGCCCGGCGCCCGGCCCGGCATAGTAGAAGTCCGGGTTCGGGTGCCAGCGTTCATGGCCGGCGACCATCATCATCGCCGTGCCCGCCACCGGCTGGCCGATCCGGCCCGCGTCAAGCACCGCCCGCGAGGTCTGGTGCGAGGCCCCCAGGAAGGTGTCGGGCGCGCAGCCGATGCGGAGGCCCCCCTTGTCGGCAGCCTCGGCCAGGCGCTTGCCGTCGTCCAGGCTGACGGCCAGCGGCTTTTCCGAAAAGACGTGCTTGCCCGCCTGCAGCGCGGCAAGTCCCACCGACAGATGCGCGGCGGGCACGGTCAGGTTCAGCACGATGTCGATGTCGTCCCGCGCCAGCAGCGCCTCGGGCGTCAGCGCCGTGGTGCCATGCGCGGCGGCCTTGGCACCGGCGGCATCCGCGTTCAGGTCCGCGACCGCGCGCAGGTCAAGCTGCGGGAAAAGCCGGGCGTTCTTCAGATAGATTTCGCTGATGAAGCCGCAGCCGATGATGCCAAGTCCAAGCGCGCTCATGCCGCGTCCTCCATGCGTCGTCCGTTTGCGTCGAAAAGGTGCAGGTGCCCCGGTTCGGGTGCGATCCGCAGGGCTTCGCCGGCCCGCAGGCGGTTGTTGCCCGCCAGGCGGATGGTCATGGGGCCGATCCGCTCGACATCGGCATAGACGATGGTGTCCGCGCCAAGGGTTTCGACCACCTGCGCGCGGGCGGACCAGCCCTGGCCCTCGGGCGCGATCACCAGATGCTCGGGGCGGATGCCCGCGGTCTCGGCCTGCGGCTGGCCAACGGCGGCGCCCGGCATCAGGTTCATCTTGGGCGAGCCGATGAAGCCCGCCACGAAGACGGTCTGCGGGCGGTCATACAGCTCCATCGGGGCGCCGACCTGCTCGATCCGGCCCGCATTCATCACGACGATCTGGTCGGCCAGGGTCATCGCCTCGACCTGGTCGTGGGTGACGTAGATCATCGTGGCGTCCAGCGACTGGTGCAGCTGCGCCAGCTCGACCCGCATCTGGGTGCGCAGCGCCGCGTCGAGGTTCGACAGCGGCTCGTCGAACAGGAACACCTTGGGCTGGCGCACGATCGACCGGCCGATGGCGACGCGCTGACGCTGTCCGCCGGACAACTGCGCGGGCTTGCGGTCCAGATAGGGTTCAAGCGCCAGGATCCGCGCGGCCTCGGCCACGCGTGCCTGGCGTTCTGCGGCAGGCATCTTGGCCAACCGCAGGCCGAAGTCGATGTTCTGCGCGACGGTCATGTGCGGGTAAAGCGCATAGGACTGGAAGACCATCGAGATGCCGCGCCGGGACGGCTCGTCCAGCGTCACGTCCTGCCCGCCGATCACCACGGCGCCCGAGGTCGGCTCCTCCAGCCCCGAGATGATGCGCAGAAGCGTGGACTTGCCACAGCCCGAGGGGCCGACCAGAACGGTGAAGGACCCGTTCGGCACCGTCAGGTTCAGGTCGGGCAGCACCGTATGGCCGCCAAAGGACTTGGTGATGTTCTGCAGACGGACCTCAGACATGGCTTACCTGCGGGCCTGCGTTGATCGGCTGATAGGTGAAGTCCAGGAAATCGGCGTGACGCCCCCGGCCCGACGTGTCATGCGCGCCCATGCCGATAAAGGCGCCGGTGAAGTTGTTGCCCGGCCCGTTCCCGGCCTCGTCCGATATGGCGGACTGGTCCAGCGTGATCCCGAGGTCGGTCCAGTCGCCATCCGTCTTGTAGCGGAAGCGCAGCGTCATGCCGTCCACGTCGCAGCCTAGCTGCACCGGGCCGTCCGGCAGCGGGACCGGCGCGATGGGATAGGTCACGCGCGCATCCGGCCAATCGGCGGCGCAACTGTAGACGGTCAGGACGCGCTGCCCCTGTTCGTTCGCCGTGACGGCCAGGTAATGGAACTTGAAGCGGCCATACCAGGCGATGAGGCCCGCGAAATGCTGGTAATCGCCCGGCTCGATCTCAAGCGTCGTTTCGGCGCGGAAGGACAGCGCCGTCTGGCGGCGGGCCAGCATCGCGTTCTCGAAGGCCGAACCGGGGGATTCCCGGCCGAAGATGCGCAGGGCGCCAGGCCGTTCGGTCAGGCTGAACAGGCGATCCGCATCGGGCGTCCGCAGCCATTGGAAGGCCAGGGGCAGGGCGCCGGGGGCGAAGGTGGTGCGCGCCTCGTCGCCCAGGAAGGGATGCGGGGGGAGGTCACAGGGCGCGGTGTCGGCGGGGGCGTTGCCGCCATGGGCCATGCGGGGGAACTGCCCCGCCTCCCAGACCAGCTTCTGGATCGCCGTCTCGCGCCCTAGGGGCGAGCGGCGCACGTCGTCGGCGTGGATGCCGCCATTGCCCACCGGCAGGCTGCGCGTCTCGTCCAGCGGGCGAGAACACAGGTGGACCATGTAGAACTGTCCGTCCTGCGTTTGCACGATGTCGGCATGGCCGCAGCGTTGCAGCAGCCCGTCGGTGCCGCGGGCAGTCAGGACGTGCTTGGCGGGGTCGGTCTCGTAGGGGCCGAACAGGTCGCGCGACCGGGCCATGGTGACGGCATGGTCATAGCCCGTGCCGCCCTCGGCCGTCAGCAGGTAGTAGAAGCCGTCCTTGCGATAAAGATGCGGGCCTTCGGTCAGCTTCAGGTCGGTGCCGCGATAGATGTTGCGGACCGGGCCGACGAGCTTGCGATCCTCGGGCGAGTATTCCTGCATCACGATCCCGCCGAAGCGGTCGCCGCCGGTCTGGTTGTGGTCCCAGATCATGTTCAGCAGCCACTTGCGCCCGTCCGCGTCGTGGAACAGCGAAGGATCGAAGCCCGAGGAGTTGAGATAGACCGGGTCCGACCACGGCCCCTCGATGCCGGGGGCGGTGACCAGATAGTTGTGGCTGTCCTTCCACGCCCCGTCCCGGCGCTTGACGTCGGTGTAGATCAGCCAGAACAGCCCGTCGGCGTAGGTCAGGCAGGGCGCCCAGATTCCGCCGCTGTCGGGATTGCCGCGCATGTCCAGTTGCGCCGCGCGGGCCAGCGGGCGCGTGACCAGCCGCCAGTTCGCAAGGTCGCGCGAATGGTGGATCTGCACGCCCGGATACCATTCGAAGGTCGAGGTGGCGATATAATAGTCCGCGCCCACCCGCACGATGGATGGATCGGGGTTGAAGCCCGGCAGGATCGGGTTCTGGATCGTGTTCATATGCGTCATCCTTTGACGGCGCCGCCCGTCAGGCCGGCGACGATGTATTTCTGGGCAGCAAGGAAGAAGACGATGGCCGGCACGATGGTCAGCGTGACGAAGGCCAGCGTCAGGTTCCACTGGGTGACGTATTCGCCGCGGAACTGCATCATCCCCAGCGGCCAGGTGAAGACCTCGCGCGAGTTCAGCACCACCAGCGGCAGAAGGAAGTTGTTCCAGCTTTGCACGAAGACGAAGACGCCCACGGTCGCCAGGATCGGTGCGGACAGCGGCAGGGTGAAGCGCCAGAAGAAGCGCACATAGCCGCAGCCGTCGATATAGGCGGCCTCGAACAGTTCCTTGGGCAATTGGGAAAAGAAGGTGCGGAACAGCAGGATCGCCAGCGACAGGCTGAAGGCGGTCTGCGGCAGGATCACCGCCCACCAGGTGTCCAGCAAGCCGATGTCGCGGACCTTAATGAACAGCGGCAGGATCGCCGTGGCGAAGGGGAACATCAGCCCCAGCAGGATGTAGGAGAACAGCATCCGCGAGCCGAAGAACCGGATCTGGGCGAAGACATAGGCCGCAGCCGCCCCCACGATCAGCGTCAGCACCACCGATCCGACCGAGATGATCAGCGAGTTGCGCAGGTAGCGCCAGAAGGCCGGGTCGCTGATGATCTGGCCGTAGAACTCCGTGTTCCACATGGCAGGCAGGCCAAGCGCGTTGGTGCGGATCTCGGCGTTGGTCTTGAAGCCGCCCAGGATGGTGGCCAGCATCGGGGCCAGCACGAAGCTGGCGACGATGCACAAGAACGCCACGCGCAGGATGTTGCGGGTCAGGTGGCCGCTTGTCATGCCTCGGCCCTTTTCATGAAGATGCGCTGATAGAAGACCGCAACCGTCACCGCGCCGACGAACAGGATCACGCCGACCGCCGAGCCGAAGCCGATGTTCAGCCGCGTCAGGCCGAAGGTATAAAGATAGGTCACGATGGTATGGGTCTGGTTCGACGGCCCGCCGTTGGTCAGCGGAATGATAACGTCGAAAACCTGAAGCGCGCCGATGATGGCGAAAAAGGCGCTGACCGCGATGGCGGGCCGGATATGGGGGACCTGGACATAGCGGACCACCTGAAGGCGGGACGCGCCCTCGATCCGGGCGGCCTCGATCTGGTCCTGCGGCACGCTTTGCAGCGCGGCGATATAGATCATCATGTGGAAGCCGAAATACTTCCAGACGATCACCGTCATGATGGCCATGAAGGCCCAGTCGGGGTTCGACAGGATGAACACCTCGCCCAATCCAAAGCCCTGGGCGATGGAGGCGGTGACGCCGTAGTTTCCGTCGAAGACGAAGGACCAGATCAGGCCCGCCGCGACCTCGGCCAGGATATAGGGCAGGAAGAAGACCAGCCGGAAAACGGCATTGGTGGGCGTCTTCCTGTGGATCAGCAGCGCCAGGAACAAGGCCAGCGGCATCTGCACCAAGAGCGACACGGCGACGATCTTCAGGGTGTTGCCGACCGCCGTATGGAAGATCGAATGGCCCAGGATCCGTTCGTAGTTGGACGTGCCGACGAAGTCCGACGGCGTGCCGTAGCCGTTCCAGTTGAAGAAGGAAAACCAGGCGGATTCCCCAAGGGGCAGCGTCACGAACAGCGTGAACAGGATCAGCGCGGGCGGCAGCAGGATCAGCACCGCGGTGATGCGCCCGTTCGAGACGGCGCGCCGCCAGCGGGCAGAGGCAGGCAGCCGCCTGTCGGCGTCAGCGAGGGTCATTCCGGCTCCTCATGGGTTGGGGAAAGAAGGCGGCCGAATGGGCGGGGGCAGCAAGCGCCGCCCCCGCCGTTCCGCCGGGGAGGGATCAGCGGAAGTCCCAGGCCTCCTGGACCTGCGCCGCGGCGTCCTCGGGCGTGATGGCATCCTGGGCAAGATCGGCCGAGATGTCGTTGATCGTCGCGCCCACCGAGGCCCCCAGGAACTGGTCCAGGAAGATCTGGTGGAAGCTGCTGTCGGCGATGTTCTGGGCCACCTGGATGAAGAAGGGGTTGTCCATGCCGTCCGACGTGCCCTCGGCGATCGGGATGAACAGCTGTTGCCGGCCAGCCTCGCGTTGGTTTTCGGCGTTCATCATGAAGGCCAGGAAGGCGACGGCTTCCGGCTCGGCGCTGTTGGTGACGGCCCAGCCGTTGATGCCGCCCAGCGTCGCGTCATTGCCGCCCTCGGCCACCGGGTCGGCGACGGCGGGAAAGCTGATGATCGCAAGCTGGTCGTCGGGCAGGCCCTGGCCGCTGGTCGAACGCTCGCGCATGGGCAGATAGTCCCAGTCCCCCATCAGGTGGAAGGCGCCGGCACCGTCCGCGAACATGCCGCTGGCGGTTTCATAGGTGGTGCTGATGTAGCCGGGCTGGAACGGCTCGAGCTCGGTCAGGCGCTGGAAGTCGCGGCCCGCGGCGACAAAGGGTTCGGCCGTGAAGCCGCCATTCTCGCCGGACATGGCGTCGGTCACGACCGTCGGGCCGCCGTGGCGCAGGGCCAGATAGCTCCAGTAGAAATGCAGCGGCCATTTGTCCTGCCCGCCGGCGATGATCGGGGTGACGCCCGCGTCCTTGGCGGTCTGCACCGCCTGGAGGAAGTCGTCCCAGGTCTTGATGGCATCCAGGTCGATGCCGGCCTGGTCGGTCAGGGCCTTGTTGGCCCAGAAGACCACCTCGGTCGCGTATTGCGGCAGGCCGTAAAGCTGGCCCTCGACCTCGTAGGCCTGAAGCCCGGCCTGGGGCAGAGTCTCGCGGAAGCCCTGGGGCAGAAGGTCGCCGATGGGCTGAAGAAAGCCGGCCTCGACCTGCTCGACCACGGTCTGGCCGCCCCAGCTGTAGAAGATGTCGGGCCGCGCGTCCGATTGCAGCAGGGTCGGCAGGCGGGCCTTGTAGGCCTCGTTCGCGACATATTCGAAGATCACGTCGACGCCCTCGTTCTGGGCTTCGAAGTCGGTCGCGATCTTTTCGAGATACTGTTCCTGCTCGGGGTTCACCGCCACGCGCAGCACGTTGATCTGGGTCTGCGCCAAGGCGGCATGGCCGCTGACGGCGGCAATGGCAGCGGCAAGGGCCGCGGCGGAATACTTCATGTTGTCCTCCCTGCGCCGGTTCCTCTACCGGCCATCCGAAGTCTGCCTTCAGATTATGACTTACGTACGTCAAACCAGAACCGGCTGCAACCGATTCTGGTACAGGTTGTCAGGGCAGGTTGTCGCGCAGGAAAACCTCGATCCCGATCCGGCCGGCATCGGGATCCACCGGCTGGCCGCGCACCAGCGATTGCAGGAGGGACACGGCGGCCGAGATTTCCCGGACCGGATCCTGGTGGATGACGGCATCGAAGCTTCCGTCCAGAAGCGCCTGCCGCGAATGGGGCGTCAGGTCGTGAACCACCACGGACGGGCGTGGCGCGCCCGCCGCATGTCCCGCCAAGGCCCGGGCAACGCCCCTGGTGCCCGCGCCCAGGCTATAGATGCCGGTCACATCGGGCTGCTGGCGCAGGACGCGATCCAGTTCGGCTTCCACGATGTCGCGGTCGTCCCGGCCTTCCAGCGGCGGCAGGATCTGCTGGTCGGGAAACTCGGCCCGCAGGACCTGCTCGAACCCCAGGCGGCGCTCGGCATGGTCGCGCACCAGCATGGACCCTGCGACGATGACGATCTTGCCGGACCGGCCGCGGCAGAACCGGCCCAGCAGGCTAGCCGCCGTGCGCCCGGCCTGCACGTTGTCGATCCCCACGAAATGCTGGCGCCGGGACGATGGCAGGTCGGATACCAGCGTCACCACGGCCACGCCGCGTTCGCGCAATTCGGCCAGTGCCGCGCGCACCACGGGGCTGTCGGTCGCCACCACGGCCACGCCGTCGGTCGCGCCGGGATCGACGGCCTGCAGGGTCCGGGCCAGGGCCACGTCGTCAAAGGCCGGCACGACCTGCACGGCGATTGACGTGAACTCCCACGCCTCGGACCGCTGGGCCAGTTCGCGTTCCAGCCCGCGCATGAAGCTGTTCGATCCGGCCGGAAGGATGAACAGCAGCCGGTCCTGCCGCCGCCGCGCCAGGTTCGCCGCCGCCGCGTTCCGTTCGAAACCCAGTTCGCGCATCGCCTGGGCCACGCGGATCTGGGTCGCGTGCCGGACCCCCACGCGGTCGTTCAGCACCCGGTCGACGGTCGAAAGGCTGACGCCGGCGGCGCGGGCGACGTCATGGATCGTGGGGCGGGTCATCGGGCAACATGTCCGTACGGCGAATGAACAGGATACTGGGCAACGTATGTCAGAAATGCCGGGCGCGACAGGTTATTTTTTGGGCAGGATTGCAGCCCGGGCACCAGTTCACCTTGCCTTAAGGTCGTGCAGGGCCAAAAGTCCATGCTGCTCGACATCTTCCAGATCGGCGCGGTTGGGGATGGCCCGCCTGGCGTCTTCGAGGACGGCGTGGACCTGGTCCCGCAGGGCCGACCTTTGTTCCTCGGTCCGCGCGCAAGGGGCCATGGCGGCAAAGGCCTTGAGCAGGTGGATCAGGATAAGCGGCTTTCCGGTCCCGCTTTGGCGGATCTGGCTGAAGGAGGCGTTCAGCAGGGTGGCATAGGTCGGAACCGGGCAGATGACCCGCACCTGGCCCTGGTCGTCGGGGAAAACTCCTTGCGGAACCGCGCGACCCATCAGGTCAGGCCAGACCGCCGAAAGGCGGTGGATGGCCGAGACCGCCGTATAGGGGTCGTTGATGCCGGGCGACAGTGCCCGGACCGCGACCTCGACCAGATGGCGGATCGAGAACTCGATGTCCTGGACCGGGGTCCGGTGGACGCCCAGGGTAATCGCGTCGCCGATGATCTTCGTCAGTTGGGGGGTAACGCGTTCCGCCGGATAGATGCCGAAGGCGCGGCCGTTGCGGATGGCGAAGTCGCCGGCCCGAAGATAAAGGCCGACCAGCACATCGGCCGACCGGGCGGCCTCGACGATGCGCCCGAACTCGATCGCCTGGACATAGCCGGAAGCCTGGACCCCCGCCAGGGCGGCCCGTTCGGCAAAGTCTTCGGGCAGCGCCTGTTCGGGGTCATCCGTCTGGCCTAGGGGCCGCAAGTCCCGCACACCTTGATCCAGCTCGCGGCCGACCGTTTCGATCAGCGTTTCCGACATGATCGAGGTCGCCAGGTCATGGATATACAGCACCAGCAGCGCCACGCTGAACAAGGCCAGGCCTATGGCGACGGTGACGGACAGATAAGCGTTGGATCCGCCCGCGTCGCCTGGCCCGATGGACGCAAGCAGCAGCAGGCAATAGATGATCGTCAGCACGAAGGTGCCCAGGACGAACTGCGTCTGCAGGCGGCCCATGAAGTTCCGGATCAGGCGGGGGCCGAACTGCCCGGCGGCAAGCGTCAGCACCACCATCGTGATCGAGAAGACAAGGCTTGCCATTGTGATCATCGAGGTCAGCACGGTCGCCAGAAGCTCTCGTGCCTGGTCCGGCGCGCTGACATAGATGATCCGGGGGAAGCTTTTGTCCGATCCCTGGCCCAGCCCTTCATCCAGGGCCAGGGCGCCCGCGGTCAGGCCAAGGGCAAGAACGCCCATGATCGCGGGAAGAAACCACAGGCTGGTGCGGACCGAATCCCACAGCGCGCGGGACGCGTTGCCGTTGGACAGGTAATGCCGCGGTTGGGTCATGTTCATCGTTCTCCGCCGAGGGTTCAGGCATGGTGATCCCGCATCCGGGGGCAGGCCTGCCAACGGCTTGTGCGACCGCCACCAAACCGGTGAAGCCCGTCTCTGTTCCCTGGCCGCGCCGTCCCCCGCCTGGTGTCTTGACGTCTGCGGCCTGTCAAAGGTAACTCAACCGCATGGGGCCTGCGACGCCCCACGAGGCGCCAGCCGAAGTTCGCGTTCCGGATCGATCATGATCAACCTTCAAGGGGGAGGAGCGCCCGTGCCGGCACCCAATGCGATATCGCCAGACAAGCTTTCGCGGCTGATCGGGACGGCAAGGGCGCCGGCCATCCTGGATGTCCGCTCGGATGCGGACCTTGCCGCCGATCCCCGGATGCTGCCGGGCACGATCCGCGCCGATGACCGCGCGCTTGCCGACCTGCCGCAGCTTCCGGCCGGGCCCATTGTCGTGCTGTGCCAGGGCGGCCATCGCCGCAGCCAGGGCGCAGCCGCCTGGCTGCGGGCCGAGGGTCGGCCGGCCGAATATCTTGAAGGCGGTTCTGCGGCCTGGCGTGATGCGGGCTGGCCGTTGATCCGCCCGGACGCCTTGCCGCCGCGGGACCGGCGCGGGCGCACGGTCTGGGTGACGCGGGCGCGGCCCAAGATCGACCGCATCGCCTGCCCGTGGCTGATCCGCCGCTTTGTCGATCCCCGCGCCGTGATCCTTTTCGTCGCACCCGCCGAGGTCGAAGCCGTGGCCGAGCGTCATGACGCCGCGCCATTGGACATCGAGGGCGTGTTCTTCAGCCACCGGGGCGATCTTTGCACCTTCGATGTCCTGCTGGCCGAACTGGGCCTGTCCGTCCCGGCCCTGGACCGGCTGACGACCATCGTGCGGGGGGCCGACACCGCCCGGCTGGACTTGGCGCCCGAGGCCGCGGGCCTTCTGGCCGCGTCGCTGGGACTGTCGCGCATCCATTCCGACGATCTTGAGCAACTGGAGGCCGGAATGGTCCTTTACGACGCCTTTTACCGCTGGGCGCGGGACGCCACGAACGAAACCCATAACTGGCCCGGCGCCAAGGCGGGGGCGGCGCGATGACCGACGCCCGTATTGCCCCCGCGCCGGAACAACCGGGCAGCCCATCGGGCCCAGCCGCGCGTCCCGCCTATCCCTCGCTTGCCGAGGCCACGCGGACCTGGGCGCGGATCGCGCTTTTGTCCTTTGGCGGCCCGGCGGGGCAGATCGCCGTCATGCACCGCATTCTAGTCGAGGAAAAGCGGTGGATCGGCGACGGCCGGTTCCTGCACGCCCTGAACTTCTGCATGTTGCTTCCCGGGCCCGAGGCGCAGCAGCTTGCCACCTATGTCGGCTGGCTTCTGCACGGGACGCGCGGCGGCCTGATCGCGGGTGTCCTGTTCGTGCTGCCCGGCGCGGTGGCGATCATGGCGCTCAGCTGGCTTTACGTGCTGTTCGGCGATGTGGGCGTGGTCGAGGCGCTGTTCTTCGGCCTCAAGGCCGCGATCCTGGCCATCGTGCTGCAGGCGGTGGTCCGCATCGGCCGCCGGGCGCTGAGGAACGACGCGATGCGCCTGCTGGCGGTGCTGTCCTTCGTGGCGATCTTCGCCTTCGACGCGCCTTTCCCCCTGATCGTGCTGACGGCGGGGCTGATCGGCTATCTGGGGGCACGGGCCGGCCTTCCCGCCTTCGCCGCGACCGGCGGCCATGGGGCGGTCGGCGGGGTTCATGTGGACGATGCCGAAACGCTTCTGGGCGAGGAGATGGCCCGGATGCCGCCAAGGGCGCGGCGCCGCGCGCTTGGGGCCGGGGCTGCGGCGCTGATCCTGTGGCTGGTGCCCGTGGCGCTGCTGGTCCTGACCTTGGGTCGCGGCAATGTCTTTGCGGAAATCGCGCTGTTCTTTTCCAAGATGGCCGTTGTGACTTTCGGCGGCGCCTATGCGGTCCTGGCCTATGTCGCGCAAGAGGCCGTCGGAACCTATGGCTGGCTCCGCCCCGGCGAGATGCTGGACGGCCTCGGCATGGCCGAGACCACGCCGGGACCGCTGATCATGGTCCTGCAGTTCGTGGGCTTTCTTGGTGCCTTCCGCGACGGGGGATGGGACAGCGCGCTTCTGGCGGGGACGCTGGGCGGGCTTTTGACGACCTGGGTCACCTTTGCGCCCTGCTTCGCCTTCATCTTCCTGGGCGCCCCCTACATGGAGCGGCTTCGGAACAACCGGGCCCTGTCCGCCGCCTTGACGGCCGTCACGGCCTCGGTCGTGGGGGTGATCGTCAACCTGGCGATCTGGTTCGCCATCCACGTGATCTGGCACGAGGTGCGGCGGATCGAGGCTGGGCCGCTGTCGCTGGAACTGCCCGTCCCAGGTTCCATCGACTGGATCGCCGCCGCGCTTTCCGTTCTGGCCCTTGTTGCGGTGTTCCGGTTCAGGCTGGGCATGACGACCGTCCTGGCGGGTGCGGCCGGCCTGGGCATCCTGCTTCATGCGGCGGGGGTGGTGGCCTGAGGCCGGGTTCCGCCTTGCAACTTGCCCAAGTCAGCAGACGATCGCCCGGCCCCCTGGAAAGGGCCGGGCTGCCGATTTTGGGTCAGTTCGACAGGAAGCGGCGAGCCGAGGGCATGGACTTCATCAGCACGTAATAGGCCACGCCCGCAGGGATCAGGCTGGCATACCACGAGATGCTGGAAAAGATCAGCGCGAAGACGATCCCGACTGCCGTGGCGATGATCGCGGCCCAGTTGACGCCCTTGTAGGGGCCTTCCTCGTCATAAAGCAGATCCAGGTTCAGCTGGCGCTTGCGCAGGATGTAATAGTCCACCACCAGCACCGCGAAGATCGGTCCCAGGAAGGCCGAATAGGTCTGGATGAACAGGTTCAGCCCGGCGGCGGATTCGTCCTTGACCAGTTCCCAGGGAAAGGTCGCGAAGGCCAGCAGGCCCACCAGGACCGCCGAGGTCTTGAAGTTCAGCTTGAAGATGTCCATCAGCGCATAGGCGGGCGGGATCACGTTGTTCAGCACGTTGGTCGTGACCTGCGCGAAGACGATGAACAGCAGCGTGATGATCAGCAGCACCTTGTTGTCCACCGCGCTGGAAAAGACCTTGATCGGATCGACCTCGCCCGTGGCACTGGACACCATCAGCCCGATCAGGCCCATGAACAGCGTCGCGGGCAGGATCGAATTGGCATAGATCACCACCTGGCGCAGCGGCGAGACGCTTTCCTTCAGCTCGCGCGAATAATCCGACACGTTCAGCATCATCGTGCTGTAGACGCCCAGGAACAGCATGGTGGCCCCCCAGAAGGGCGCGCCCCAGGTGCCTTCGGCCTGCAGCAGGTTGGTCGAGATCTGGTCGCCGTATTTGCCGATCACGCTGAAGAACATGTAGATCAGCGCGCCGATGATGAAGACCGAGCCGATGTTTTCCAGCCACTTGATGCCGCTGAAGCCCAGGACCGACAGGCCGATCTGCAGGAACTGGAAGGCTACGAACCAGAAGACGATGCTGTCGAACCCGAACAGCGTCACCGACACCAGGTTCAGCGCGCCCGCGCCGATCCAGCTTTGGAAGCCGAACCAGACGATGGCGGGCACCGACCGGACCAGGGCGGGCAGCCGCGTGCCGGCAAAGCCGAAAGACGACCGCGCCTGCACCATGAAGGGAATGCCGTATTTGTGGCCCGCCGCGCCGTTGATCGCCAAGGCGACGCCGATCACGGTGCAGCCGATGGCGATGGCAAGGAACACCTGCAAAAGGTTCAGCGTCCCCGCCAGGCCCGACCCGACGGTGAAGGTCCCGATGGATACGCAGCCACCCAGCCAGGCGAACAGATAGGACCAGGGATCCATGATCCGGTGGCGCTGCGGGGCAAGCGTTTCCTCGCCCACCTTCTTGTGGCCCGCCTCGGTGATTGGGCATTCGGCCATGTTTTCGATCGAGGTCATCGTCTTGTCCTTCCCTGTTGTTGATCTTGTCCTATTTCTGGTTCGGCTGCGCATAGGCGCAGATCTTGCTGGTCCCCAGGCCCACGGCCGCCAGCCCTTCGACGAACTTGACCGCGACCGTGACGCCGTCGATGACAGGCACCCCGGTTTCGCGCGACAGCCAGTCGGTCAGGTCGGCCATGCCCGCGCAGCCCAGGACGATCGCCTCGCAATTGTCCTCGCGGATGGCGCGCAGGATTTCGTCGCGCACCTTTTCGCGGGCGCCCGAGCCTTCCTCCTCGAGCGCGAGCACGGGAATGCTGGCCGAGCGGACCTTGCGGCACTGGTGGTCCACGCCATAGCGGCGGGCCAGTTCCTCGATCACCGGAACGGACCGGGGCAGGGTGGTGACCACGGAAAAGCTGGTGGCCAGCATGGTGGCGGCCTTCATCGCGGCCTCGGCGATGCCGATCACCGGCCCGCTTGCCAGTTCCCGGCAGGCGCCGATGCCCGGGTCGTCGAAGCAGGCCACCACGACGCCGGCCACGCCCTGCTGCTCGGCCTCACGGACATGGCGCAGGAGCGCGGGCACCGACATCGCCTCGTCATAGTGGCCTTCGATGCTGGCGGGCGATCCTTCGCCGGTTCGGGCAATGATCTCGACCCCCGGGCCTGCCACGCGCCGCGCGCTTTCGGCAATCTTGTCGGTCATCGAGGCCGTCGCGTTGGGATTGACGAGAAGGATTTTCATGGGCGCCTCCGGCTTGCTTCTGTTTCTGGATCGTCGACGATTCGCATGTGATGTGTCAACGATTCATATCGAAGATGGCGCGGGGCTTCTTGTGCTGCCCGGATCGGCGGCATAATTTCCCCCGGGCAGGCAGGAGAAACGCAGTCCCATGGCAGTGAATGCAGAAAGCCGGATCGTCGACGGCGTGGTCGAGGCCATTCTTGAACGGCGCCTGCGCTCCGGCACCAAGCTGAGCGAGCCGGAGCTGTGCGAGATCTATGATTGCGGCCGGACCGATGTGCGTCGCGCGCTTGTCATTCTCGCCACCCGAAAGACGGTCGAGCTGCGGCCCAACCGGGGTGCCTTCGTGCGCGTGCCAAGCCAGCCCGAGGCCCACAACGTCTTCCAGGCCCGCCGCGCCATCGAGAAGACCCTGGCGCGAAACGCGGCGCAGCACGCGACAGGGGCCGACCTTGCGGAACTGGACCATGTCGTGGGGGCCGAGATCCTGGCACGCAAGAACGGAGACCGCGCCAAGGCCATCCGCCTGTCAGGCGAGTTTCACATGGTCCTGGCTAAGATCGGGCAGAACGACGTCCTGGCCGAGTTCCTGCATGAACTGATCATGCGCAGTTCCCTTATCATCGGCCTGTTTGCAGGCTCGAGCCACGTTCTTTGCCAGGATGAGGAGCATGGCGAGATCGCCTCGGCCATCCGAAGCGGCGACGGGACAAGGGCTGGCGACCTGCTGGAAGCGCATCTGCGCCATATCGAGGCGCAACTGGTCTTCGATGCGCCGGCCGAGGCAAGCGACCTGCGCCAGATCCTCGGCGGGTAGAGGGGCCCGGAACCTTCGGGCGGAAGGAAGCCCCGGCCTTATCCCTGGTCCGACAGATAGGCCGCCATGCTGGCTGCCAGGCGTTTCGCGCGCTCGACATGGGCGGGGTCGGACATGAGGAATTGCGACACGAGCGCCTCGATGATGGCCAGGCCCGGCAGGCAGGACGACGACAGGACCGGATGCTGGGCGGGGGCGATCAGAAGGTGGTCGCAGGCCTGGGCCAGGGGCGCGGCCGGGGAATCGGTCAGGGCGATCAGCCGGGCGCCCGTGCCACGGGCCATGCGGGCCAGTTGGACCACGTCGCTGGAATAGCGCGGGAATGAGATCGCAATGACCACGTCGCCTTCGCCAGCCGCCATCACGCGGCCTGCCGCAACCTCGGTCCCGCCATACTGCACGACGTTCAGGATCCCGTCGCGATAGGGTTCAAGGCCAAGCGCAAGGATCGCCGCCAGATGGGCTGACAAACCGAAGCCCATGATCCAGACATGCCGCGCCTGGCGCAGCATCTCGGACGCCTGGCGCAGGGCTGCGGCTGTTTCGCGGTCCGCCAAGGCCCCCAGATGCGACTGCGCGGTCGCCAGCGATGCCTCGGCCGGGGAGGATGACCCCGCAGCCTCGGCCAGGCGGTTTTCCAGCTTGGTGACGGGGGCGATCAGCGCGTGGACACGGTCGGCCACATCAGCGCGGAAGGCCGCATAGCTGTCGATTCCCAGATCGCGGACATAGCGGCTGATCGTGCTGGCCGAGATTCCCGAGGCGCGCGAAACATCCTCTATTCCATGGGTGGCGATAAAGACGGGATCGCGCAGGATCAGGTCGGACAAGGCGCGCTGCGACCTGGATCCCGCCTGAAGACGCGCCACAACCTGTTGACCAAGCTGGCTTTCCGCAAAATGGCGCGTGGCGCCCGCGCTCCAGCCCGAAATTTCTGTTGACGGATCGATTTTCATTTCTCAATCATATGAAAGAAAAACAATCACAACAATCCATCCCGACAGGAGTTCCCATCATGCGCAAGACCCTTGCCGCGCTGTCCGTTTTCGCCCTGGCCCTTCCCGCCTTCGCCCAGGATCAGGTCCGCATCGGCGTCGAAGGCAACTATCCGCCCTTCAGCCAGGTGTCCCCTGACGGCACGCTTTCGGGCTTCGACATCGACATCGCCAATGCCGTCTGCGCGCAGATGAAGGCGGACTGCACGCTGGTGCAGCAGGAATGGGACGGGATGATCCCCGCCCTGGCGGCCAACAAGTTCGACATGATCGTGGCATCCATGACGATCACCGACGAACGCAAGAAAGTGGTCGATTTTTCCGATCCCTATTACGACGTCCCCTCGCGCTTCATCGCGGCCGAGGGCGCCTTTGGAGGCTACAGCCCCGAGGAACTGGCTGGCAAGACGATCATCGTGCTGCGCAACAGCCCCCGCGCCCAGTACCTGGAAGCGACCTATCCCGACAGCCGCATCCTGGCGGTGGATCGCGAGCCGGCGGTTTATCTGGAACTGGCGGCCGGCCGGGGCGACATCGCCTTCGGATCATCGGTCGTCTCGGCCGAGGCCTTCCTGAAGCAGCCCGAGGGCGAGGGCTTTGAGCAGGTCGGCGAAACGCTGACTCTGACCGACAGCGTGGATGGCGGCGTGGGCATCGCCATGCGCAAGGGCGACGAGGCGCTGAAGACCCGCGTGAACGAGGCCCTGGCCGCGATCATGCAAGACGGCAGCTATGCCAAGATGGCCGCGCAGTATTTCGACTTCGACATCACCCCGCCCCACGCCCGCAAGTGACCCGACGCGCCCCCCCGCCGGGGGGGCGTCCGATCCAAAGGGAAGACAAACGATGTTCCACGGCTATCTGCCGATGATCCTGGACGGGCTGCGGGTGACGCTGTCGGTGGCGGTGGTGTCGCTGGCAGTGGCCTGCGTCTTCGGCCTGGCGGGGGCAAGCGCCAAGCTGTCCCATTCGCCCGTCCTGCGCGGGCTGGCGGGGCTTTATACCACGGTCATCCGGGCGCTGCCCGACCTGCTTCTGATGCTGATCGTCTTTTATGGCGGGCAGATCCTGCTGAACCGCGTGGCGACCGCGCAGGGCTGGGGATACATGGACGTGAACGCCTTCGCGGCGGGCACCATCACCCTGGGCTTCGTCTTCGGCGCCTATCTGACCGAAACCTTCCGGGGCGCGATATTGGCCATCCCGCGCGGCCAGATCGAGGCCGGGCACGCGATGGGCCTGTCGCGCGGCCAGGTGATGCGCGACATCGTCATTCCGCAGATGGTCCGCCACGCCATCCCGGGCTTTACCAACAACTGGCTGGTGATGCTGAAGGCGACCGCGCTTGTGTCGATCATCGGGCTGGACGACATGGTCCACCGCGCATCGCTGGCATCCGCCGCGACGCGCGAGCCGTTTACCTTCTACGCGCTGATCGGGGCCATCTACCTGGCGGTGACCACCGTCTCGATCCTGGTGCTTGGCGCGCTGAACCGCCGCATGTCGCGCGGCATTCGGTCGGAGGCCAGGGCATGATCGACTGGACCATCGTACGCGAGATGCTGCCCGCCTTCTGGCACGGGCTGCAGATGACGCTGCTGCTGCTGGTGACTTCGGCGGTGGCGGGGCTGCTGCTGTCGGTGCCGCTTTCGGTGGCGCGCTCGGCCCGCAGCCCCTGGGCTCGCTGGCCGGTCTTCGGCTTTACCTTCGTGATCCGGGGGACGCCGCTTCTGGTGCAGTTGTTCATCCTGTATTACGGGCTGCCGCAATTCGGGGTGATCCGCAACAGCACCCTGTGGCCACTGCTCCGCGACCCGTGGTTCTGCGCTTGGGCAGCCTTCACGCTGAACACCACCGCCTACACGACCGAGATCTTCGCGGGCGCCATCCGCACCACCCCCGCCGGAGAGATCGAGGCCGCACGGGCGATGGGCCTGACCCGCGCCCAGGTCTTTCGCGACGTGTTCTGGCCCGGCGCCTGGCGCCGCGCCTTGCCCCAATACGGCAACGAGATCATCCAGCTGATGCACGCCACCGCCCTGGCCAGCACCGTCACCATTGTCGAGATCCTGCGCGTCGGCCGCGATGTCTACACCAACTACCTGAAGATCCCCGAAAGCTTCGGCATGGCGGCGGTCTTCTATCTGGGGCTGACCCTTGTCCTGGCCGGGCTGTTCCGGCTTCTGGAGCGCCATTTCCTGCGCCATCTCGACCCACGCGCAAGCGCGACCCCCATGCCCGAACCCGTGAAAGCCTCTGCCCATGCGTGAACGCTGCTTTTCCTTTCCCGGGCGCGGTCCCGGCACCCGCCACCAGGTCCTGACCCTGTCCTTCGGCGATCCCGACGCGCGGCCGCATGTCCATGTGCAGGGGGGGCTTCATGCCGACGAAGGCCCCGGCATGATGGTCGCCCGGCTGCTGGCGGATCTTCTGGCCCAGGCCGAGGCGGCAGGCCGGCTGCGGGGCCATGTGACCGTGGTGCCCTTTGCCAATCCGCTGGGGCTGGGGCAGGTGCTTCACGGCGATCATTCGGGGCGCTTCGATCTTTACGACGGGCGCAACTTCAACCGCGATTATCCCGACCTGTCCGATGACGCCGCAGCCGGGCTGGAAGGCCGGCTGACCGGTGACCCGCAGCGCAATGTGGCTTTGGTCCGGGCCGCCCTGCGGGCGGCCTTGCAGGAACGCCAGCCCGTAGGGCCGGCCGAGGCGCTGCGACATCACCTGATGGGCCTGGCCCTGGATGCCGACGTGGTGCTGGATCTGCACTGCGATGGCGAAGCCGAGATGCACCTTTACACCCAGCCTGCCGCCTGGGACCGGCTGGCCCCCCTGGCGACCCTGACCGCCTGCCGTGCCGTGCTGCTGGCCGAGGTGTCGGGCGGCCATCCCTTTGACGAGGCCCTGTCCGGTCCCTGGACCGCGATTGCCGCGCGCTTTCCTGACCACCCGGTCCCCCTGGGCTGCGCCAGCACCACCGTCGAATTGCGCGGACGATCCGACGTCTGCCGGACCCAGGGGCTGCGCGATGCCGGGGCGATCAGGGATTACCTGGTGCATCTGGGCGTCCTGTCGGGCAGCGTCGACTTGCCCCCCGCCGCCTGCAGCCCCACGCCCCTTGCGGGATCCGAGGCGCTGACCGCGCCCGCGGCCGGGCTGCTGTCCTATGCCGTGCCGCTGGGAAGCCTTGTGCAGGCGGGCCAGACCGTGGCCGAGATCACCGACCTGGAGACCGGCGCAATGATCCCCGTCCGCGCCAGCACCACGGGCGTCTTCTATGCCCGCCCCGCCACCCGCATCGCGGAGGCCGGAAAACGCCTGGGCAAGATCGCCGGCGACCGGCCCTTCCGCGACGGCCCGCTGCTCAGCCCCTGAGGGACCTGCCATGACCATGCTGAACGCCACCGACATCCGCAAAAGCTTCGGCACCCGGGAAGTGCTGCGCGGGATCAGCCTTTCCGCCGCGAAGGGCGACGTGATCTCGATGATCGGATCCTCGGGATCGGGGAAAAGCACCTTCCTGCGCTGCCTGAACTTCCTTGAACATCCCACCCAGGGCCAGATCGCGCTTGGCGGACAGGTCCTGGCCTGCAAGCGCGACCGCAACGGCGACCAGACGGTGGCCGATCCGGCGCAGTTGCGGGCCTTCCGCGCGCGGGTGACGATGGTCTTCCAGCAGTTCAACCTGTGGTCCCACATGACCGCGCGGGACAATGTCATGCTGGGGCCAATCCGCGTCCACGGCCTGAGCCGCGCCGAGGCAGGCGAACGGGCCGATCATTATCTGTCACGCGTGGGCGTGGCGCATCGGAAGGACGCCTATCCAGGCTTCCTGTCCGGGGGCGAGCAGCAGCGCGTGGCCATCGCCCGCGCGCTTGCGATGGAGCCCGACCTGATGCTGTTCGACGAACCCACCAGTGCGCTTGATCCCGAACTGGTGGGCGAGGTCCTGCGCGTCATGCGCAGCCTGGCCGAGGAAGGCCGCACCATGATCGTCGTCACGCACGAGATGAACTTCGCCCGCGACGTGGCCAACCGCGTGGTCTTCCTGGACCAGGGCGTCATTGCAGAACAGGGCTGCCCGCGCGAGGTGCTGAGCCGCCCGCAGACCGAACGCCTTCAGGGCTTCCTGGCCGCACAGGCCGCTTGATCGAAGCGCCGCCCCCGGCCAGGGGCGGCCTAGGCTTTTCAGGCCGCGCCGACAGCCTCGGCCCGGCAGATCATCCCGAACAGGTCGCGGGGATCGTCCGGATCGGCGATCATGTCCAGGTCCTGGAAAAAGCCCGTTCCGCGCAGGCGGGCGTGGATGTGGCGCAGCGCGCTGAAATCCTCGATGGCAAAGCCCACGCTGTCGAACAGCGTCACCTGGGACGGGCCGGTCCGGCCGGGCGCCTGGCCTGCGATGACCTGCCACAATTCGGTCACCGGATGGTCGGGGTCCAGTTGCTGGATCTCGCCCTCGATCCGGGTCTGGGGCGGGTATTCCACGAAGATCCCGGCGCGGTGCAGGATGGCGGGGGCCAGTTCCGTCTTGCCGGGGCAGTCGCCGCCCACCGCGTTGATGTGGACCCCGCCGCCGACCATGTTGTCGGTCAGGATGGTGGCGTATTGCTTGTCCGCGGTGCAGGTCGTGATGATCTGCGCGCCCAGGATCGCGTCCTCGGCGCTGTTGCAGGGCACCACCCGCAGGCCGCGCCCGGCAAGGTTCGCCGCGCATTTGCGGGTGGCCGCCGGGTCGATGTCGTAAAGGCGCACCTCCTCAATCCCGCAGACGGCCTTCATGGCAAGGGCTTGGAACTCGGCCTGGGCGCCATTGCCTATCATCGCCATGGCGCGCGCATCGCGCGGGGCCAGCCATTTCGCGGCCATCGCGCTTGTCGCCGCCGTGCGCAGCGCCGTCAGGATGGTCATTTCCGACAGCATCACCGGATAGCCCGTCGCCACGTCCGCCAGGACGCCGAAGGCCGTCACGGTCTGCAGGCCGCGCCGCATGTTGCCCGGATGGCCGTTCACATACTTGAAGCCGTATTGCTGCCCGTCCGAGGTGGGCATCAGCTCGATCACGCCGATATCGGAATGGCTGGCGACGCGCGGGGTCTTGTCGAACTGGGGCCAGCGGCGGAAGTCGGCCTCGATCGCATCCGTCAGTTCAACCATCATGCGTTCGATCCCGACATGCAGGACTAGGCGCATCATGTGGTCGACGCTGACAAAGGGAACAAGCGCCTGGCGCGAGGGCGGGGTCATGGGCATCTCCTTCAGGTGAATGAACGTGTGGGGCGGTCGAAGACCTTGCGGCCCATCAGGCTGCCCACCAGGTCGACCATCAGCTTGGCGGTGCGGCCGCGGTCGTCCAGGAACGGGTTCAGCTCGACCAGGTCCAGCGAGGTCATCAGCCCCGTCTCGTGGATCAGTTCGCAGGCCAGATGCGCTTCCCGGAAGGTGGCGCCGCCGGGAACGGTGGTGCCCACCGCGGGCGCGATGGAGGGGTCGAGGAAATCCACGTCCAGGCTGACATGCAGCTTGCCCTGGGCCGCGCGCACCCGGTCCAGGAACGCGCCAAGGGGGGCGGTGATGCCCTGTTCGTCCAGCACGCGCATGTCGTTGACCCCGATGGCGCAGTCCTGCAGGGCGCGATGCTCGGCCGGGTCGACGCTGCGGATGCCGAACAGGCAGATGCGCTCGGCCGGGATCGGCGTGGGGAAAGGCCCAAAGGCGTCAAAGCCCGGCCGGCCCGCCGCATAGGCCACCGGCGTGCCGTGCAGGTTCCCCGTTGTCGTGCTGAGGGGCGTGTGGAAATCGCTATGCGCATCCATCCACAACAGGAACAGCGGGCGCCCTTGGGCGGCGGCGTCCTCGGCCGCGCCGGCCACGGATCCAAGCGCCAGCGAATGATCCCCGCCCAGCACGATGGGTATGCCCCCCTGGCGCAAGGCGTCGCGCACCGCGTCGCGGATCAGCCCGGTCCAGGCAACCGTCGCGGGCAACTGGTCCACCGCGCCATTCGCGCAATGCCGCCGCGGCAGCACCTGGGGCAGCGCAAGATCGCCCCGGTCCGCCACGGCCAGGCCAAGGCCTTCCAAAAGCGGCCGCAGTCCCGCCACGCGATAGGCGGCCGGGCCCATCAGGCATCCCGGCTGCCGCTGGCCGCTGTCGACGGGCGCGCCGATCAGGATGGTTCGTGTCATCGTCACCTCGGGTGGTTTCGGACAGGATGCTGCGCGAAACAGGCGGGTCTCAACTGGACAATCCGCAGGTTCGGCAGGCAAACTGCGCGAAGTGGCCAGAAGGACCTGCCGAAATGGATGAACTCGACCAAAGGCTGATCGCCGAGCTGCGCCGGGACGGGCGCGCCTCGGTCCAGCATCTGGCGGACCGCCTGGGCGTCACCCGCGCGACCGTGCGGCTGCGGATGGCGCGGCTGCAGCAGAAGGGCGAGGTCCTGGGCTATACGGCCGTCACCCGGGGCGATGTCTCGGACGCGCCGGTGCGAGGCCTTGTGCTGATCGGGATCGAGGGCCGTGGCGGCGACCGCATCATGGCGCGCCTGTCGGGCATGGCAGAGGTCACCGCCGTTCATTCCACCAACGGCAAGTGGGATCTGGTGGTCGAGGTTTCGACGCAATCCCTGGCCGAACTGGACGAGGTCCTGCGCCGCATCCGCAACCTGGAAGGGGTCGTCACCTCCGAGACGAACCTGCTTCTGGCATCGCGCCGCGCCTCCTCGAGATGGAGTTGACCGGCCGGCCCGACGCAGAAAGACGGCGGCTTGCACTTTTGCGCTGCGGCGGCTTTCCTGCGCCCTCGGGCCGTGATCGTGCCCGGCGAAAGGAACGGGGACATGACGGGCCAGGACGATTTCCGCTCGGACACGGTGACGCGGCCGGATGCGGCGATGCGGGCGGCAATGGCTTCGGCCGAGGTGGGCGATGCGGTCTACGAGGATTGCCCGACCACCCGCAGGCTGGAAGCGATGGCGGCGGAACGCCTTGGCAAAGAGGCGGCGCTGTTCTTTCCCACCGGAACGCAGTCGAACCTGGCCGCGCTGATGGCCCATTGCGGTCGCGGGGACGAATACCTGGTCGGGCACACGGCCCATACCTTTCTGTACGAAGGGGGCGGCGCGGCGGTGCTGGGATCGATCCAGCCCCAGCCCTTGCCGAACGAGCCCGACGGCACCATCGCCCTGGTCGCCATCGAGGCCGCGATCAAGCCCGACGATGTCCACCATTCCAGAACCCGGCTTCCTGAGCGCGTCTTTCGGCCTATGGCTTAACTTGAAGGTTTCGGAAAAATCGTCGGAGTCCGATCCAGACGTCCTAGCAAGCGCGCCGCGCGACAACAAACCAAGCAGGGTGATGAACCCTGCATGGTCTCAAGGCACTGGCAACACGGCGGCCTTAGGCAAAATACTGCGGAAATTCCTCACGCAGGGCCTCCACCCTGGACACCGTCTGGCTCAGATGGCCCCGGATTGCCGCGATCGCAGCATCCGGGTCGCCTGATGCGATGCCGTCCACGATGGACCGATGGCCAGACAAGATGTTGAGCACCTTGCCCTGTTCCGGCAGGTGCAGGCGACGGATGCGCTCCAGATGGCCCGACCGTTCGCGCACCAACTGGTGCAGTCCTGACTGCCGCAGGCCCGCGAACAGGGTCTGGTGGAACAACTCGTCCAGTTCCTGAAAGACGGCGATCTGACTGGTGTCCTCGGCGATGGCTTCCTGCATCCGGATGATCGATCGGGCGCGGGTCAGCACGTCGGCCGGCGCCTCGGTGGCCAGCCTGCGGCAGACCTCGGTTTCCAGGGCGACGCGCAGGAAATGCGCCTCGTAGGTTTGCGGCACGTCGATGCGCGTCACCACCGTCTTCGATTGGGGAAAGATGTGGACCAGCCCTTCCTGCTTCAGCAGTTGAAGGGCCTCTCGGATCGGGGTCTGGCTGACCCCATAGGTTTCGGTCAGGTCGGTCCGCGACAGCGTGGTGTCGGGTGGCAATTCCAGTGTGATAATTCGCTTGCGCAGGCTTTCGTAGACGCGCTGCACGGTCCCGCCACCGGCCTGCACCTGCATGGCAGAAAGCCCAAAACTGGCGGCAAGCGATATGGCCATGACATTCTCCCTCAATCAGGCCGAACCTAGGGTCAGGCCCTCCGATCAACAAGGATAATAGCGCTATTGATATACCTGTTAAACTGAAATATTAGTATGTTTGAGACGCGCTGAGTGATTCCGGCGTGGAGGAGGGATCATGACGACAAGAAAAACAGCCGATGATCTTCGGTCGGCCCGATGGTTCGCGCCTGACGACCTGCGCAGCTTCGGGCATCGCTCGCGGATGATGCAGCTGGGCTATGGCGAGGCGGATTTTCACGGCAAGCCTGTCATCGGCATCCTGAACACCTGGTCCGAGCTGAACACTTGCCATTCGCATTTCCGTGTGCGGGCCAAGGACGTGGCGCGCGGCGTGCTGCAGGGCGGCGGGCTGCCGGTCGAGATGCCCTCGCTGTCGGTCGACGAAAGCTTCACCAAGCCGACCTCGATGCTGTATCGCAACATGCTGGCGATGGAGACCGAGGAGATGATCCGGTCCCACCCGCTGGACGGCGTGGTGCTGATGGGCGGCTGCGACAAGACCACGCCGGGTCTGGTCATGGGTGCGATCAGTGCGGGCGTGCCGATGATCTACCTGCCTGCCGGACCAATGCTGCGCGGCAACTATGCCGGGCGCATCCTGGGGTCGGGTTCCGATGCCTGGAAATACTGGGACGAACGCCGCGCAGGCAATATCACCGACCAGGAATGGATCGGGCTGCAGGGCGGCATCGCGCGCTCGGCAGGGGTCTGCATGACCATGGGCACGGCCTCGACCATGACCGCCATCGCGGATGCCATGGGGATCACGCTGCCGGGCGCGTCCTCGATCCCCGCGGTCGATGCCAACCACCAACGCATGGGCGCCGATTGCGGCCGCCGCATCGTCGAGATGGTGTGGGAGGATTTGACCCCGGACCGGATCATCACCGAAGGCGCGGTCAGGAACGCCGCCATTGTCGCCATGGCCACGGGCTGTTCCACCAACGCCGTCGTCCACCTGATCGCCATGGCGCGGCGCGCCGGCGTCCATCTGACGTTGGACGACCTGGATGCCCTTGGCCGCACGACGCCGCTGATCGCCAATGTCCGCCCCTCCGGCAAGGACTACCTGATGGAGGATTTCTACTACGCGGGCGGTCTGCGCGCGCTGATGAAGCAGATCGAGGATCGGCTGGATTGCGGCGCCCTGACTGTTACCGGCAAGACGATGGGCGAGAACCTGGAGGGTGCCGTTGTCTACAACGACGACGTCATCCGGCCCCTGTCGAACCCGGTCTATCACGAGGGATCCCTGGCGGTGCTGAAGGGGAACCTGTGCCCGTCCGGCGCGGTCATCAAGCCCGCTGCCTGCGACCCTCGATTCCATGTCCACGAGGGCCCGGCGCTTGTCTTTGACAGCTATCCCGAGATGAAGGCCGCCGTGGACGACGAGGATCTGGAGATCACCCCCGATCACGTCATGGTCCTGCGCAATGCCGGGCCGCAGGGTGGGCCGGGCTTCCCCGAATGGGGAATGCTGCCGATCCCCAAGGCTCTGATCAAGCAGGGATACCGCGACATGCTGCGGATTTCGGATGCGCGCATGTCGGGCACCTCCTATGGCGCCTGCATCCTGCATGTCGCCCCCGAAAGCTTTGTCGGCGGTCCCCTGGCGCTGCTGAAGACCGGCGACATCGTGCGGCTGGATCTGCCCAATCGCCGCCTGGACATGCTGGTTTCGGACGACGAACTGGCTGCCCGCAAGGCGGCCTGGACGCCGCCCGAGCCTCGTTTTGAGCGCGGCTACGGCTGGATGTTCGAGCGTCACGTGACGCAGGCCGACCAGGGCTGCGACTTCGACTTCCTGCAAACCGACTTCGGCCGCTCGGCGGGCGAGCCCGACATCTTCTGAGGCCAGACCTTTTTCGAGGAACGACCATGACCGAATACACCCTTTCGGACGAAACCCGCGCCAAGCTGAAGAAGGTCTCGACCGCGTCCGTCGCCACGGCGCTGTACAAGCGCGGTTTGCGCAACCAGTTCATCCAAGGCGTGGTGCCGGTGGCGCCGAAGGACGAGAACATGGTCGGCCCGGCCTTCACCCTGCGCTACATCCCCGCGCGGGAAGACCGCAACCCGATCACCGTCTTCCGCAATGCCGACCACCCGCAGCGCGTCGCCATCGAAACCTGCCCTGCCGGGCATGTGCTGGTCATGGACGGGCGCAAGGATGCCCGCGCCGCGACGGCGGGGTCTATCCTGATCACCCGGCTTGCAATTCGTGGCGCGGCGGGTGTCGTGACCGATGCCGGGATGCGCGACGCCGAAGGCATCGGCAAGCTGGACATGCCGGCCTATTTCGCCAAGTCAAGCGCGCCCACGAACCTGACCCTGCACGAGGCACTGGACATCAACGTGCCGATTTCCTGCGGCGATGCGCCGGTTTTTCCGGGCGACATCCTGGTGGGCGACAAGGACGGAGTGATGGTGATCCCGGCGCATCTGGCCGACGAGATCGCGGACGAATGCACCGGCATGGAAAGTTTCGAGGATTTCGTGCTGGAGCAGGTCAAGGAGGGCGCGGCCATCATCGGCCTATACCCCTGCACCAAGGACGAGAACCAGAAGAAATACGAGGAATGGCGCGCCCGCACCGGCCGCTGAAACCTGGGGCCGGGCCTCCGGTCTGCCATGACGAAAGGATTTCCGATGACCTTCACCCCTCACGGCAAGCACCTGATCGCGGGTGACTGGGTCGGGACCGAGACGCGCTTCCCGAACGAGCCGGCCTTTGGCCCCGTCCACGAGTTCAGCATGGGCACGGTGGAACTGGTTAACCGCGCCTGTGAGGCCGCCGAGGAGGCGTTCTGGTCCTATGGCGAGGCCAGCCGCGAAACGCGTGCCGCTTTTCTGGACGCCATCGCCGACGAGATCGAGGCGCGCGCCGAGGCCATCACGGAAATCGGCACCCGGGAAACCGGCCTGCCCGAGGCGCGGCTCAACGGCGAACGGGGACGGACGACTGGCCAGTTGCGCCTGTTTGCGGAACATATCCGCAAGGGCGACTTCCTGGACCGCCGCCACGATCCGGCCATGCCCGACCGCCAGCCCGCCCCGCGTCCCGACATCCGCATGGTCCAGCGCCCCGTCGGCCCGGTCGCGGTCTTCGGCGCCTCTAACTTCCCGCTGGCCTTTTCGACTGCGGGCGGCGACACCGCCGCCGCCTTGGCCGCAGGCTGTCCGGTGGTGGTCAAGGGCCACAGCGCCCATCCCGGCACCGGCGAGATCGTGGCCGATGCCGTCCATGCGGCCATCAAGACCTGCGGCATCCATCCCGGCGTCTACAGCCTGATCCAGGGTGGGCGCCGCGATGTGGGCACTGCCCTGGTCCAGCACCCGCTGATCAAGGCCGTGGGCTTCACCGGCAGCCTGGCAGGGGGACGGGCGCTTTTCGACCTGTGCGCGCAACGGCCTGAGCCGATCCCATTCTTTGGCGAACTCGGCAGCGTCAACCCGATGTTCCTGCTGCCTGGGGCCACCTGCGCCCGGGCCGAGGATCTGGGCAAAGGCTGGGCGGGCAGCCTGACCATGGGCGCGGGCCAGTTCTGCACCAATCCCGGCATCGCGGTTGTCATCGACGGCGCGGACGCCGATCGCTTTGTCACTGCGACCAAGACGGGGCTTGAGGCGGTGGGTCCGCAGACCATGCTGACCGATGGCATCGCCCGGGCCTACCGCGAGGGGAAGGAACGCTTCGAGGCCCGCAACTCGGTCACGCCGGTCGTCTCGACCGACAGCCACGACCGGCAGGCCAGTCCGAACCTGTATGAAACCACGGCCGAGGCTTACCTGCAGGACCACGCGCTTGGCGAGGAGGTCTTCGGCCCGCTGGGCCTGGTCGTGCGGGTCCGCGACACCGACGAGATGGTTCGCCTGGCCCGCGGCTTCGAGGGCCAGCTGACCGCGACGATCCACATGGATCCTGCCGACCTGGAGGCCGCGCAAAAGCTGCGCCCGGTGCTGGAGCGCAAGGCGGGGCGGGTGCTGGTCAACGGCTTTCCGACCGGTGTCGAGGTGGTGGACAGCATGGTCCATGGCGGACCCTATCCGGCATCGACCAACTTCGGCGCCACTTCGGTCGGCACCCTCTCGATCCGCCGCTTCCTGCGGCCCGTCAGCTACCAGAATTTTCCCCAAGAACTCTTGCCCGAGGATCTGCAATGAAGGACGCCACCATGATCGCCCCCGACCACCTGCGAGAGATCATCCGCACCGGCCTGCTGTCCTTCCCGGTGACGCCCTTCGACGATGGGGACCGCTTCAACCCCAAGCCCTTCGCGGCCCATCTGGAATGGCTGTCCTCCTATCCGGTCGCCGGGCTGATCGTCGCCGGCGGCACGGGCGAGCTGTTCTCGCTGACCCCCGGCGAGGTGGTGGACGTCGTCAGGACCGCGCGGCAGGTTTCGGGCGGCCAGCCGGTCATCGCGGGCTGCGGATACGGCACCCGCATCGCCTGCGACATGGCGCGAGAGATCGAGGCCGCGGGCGGCGACGGGATCCTGCTCTTGCCGCACTATCTGACCGAGGCGCCCGCCGACGGCGTCGCCAACCGCATCCGCGCGGTCTGCCAGGCCACCAACATGGGCGTGATCGTCTATAACCGGGGCCAGGCGCGGGTCAGCGCGGAACAGCTGGCGCAACTGGCCGACGAATGCCCGAACCTGATCGGCTTCAAGGACGGCACCGGCGACATCGACACGGTGCGCCGCGTCACCGTGATGCTGGGCGACCGGTTGTCCTATATCGGCGGGATGCCCACGCACGAACTGTTCGCCCAGGCCTACAAGGGTGCGGGGATGCCCACCTATTCGTCCGCCGCGTTCAACTTCGTCCCAGAAACCGCGCTGAAGTTCCACGCGGCCTTTACGGCGGGCGACGACGCCACCTGCGAACGGATGCTGCGGGAGTTCTATTATCCCTTCGCCAAGATCCGCGACCGCAAGGCAGGCTACGCGGTCTCGGCCGTCAAGGCGGGCGTGCGCCTGCGCGGTTTCGACGCCGGCCATGTCCGCGCGCCCCTGACCGATCTGACCGAGGAAGAGATGGGCATGATGCAGGCCCTGATCGACAGCGTCCAATGACGCTGCGAGACGCACTGACCGGAATCTCGGGAATCCTGGTCACGCCCTTCGATGCCGAGGACCGGATCGCCCCCGCCCGGCTGGTCCCGATCATCGACCGCGCGCTTGCTGCGGGGCTGCACATCCCCGTCGTGAACGGCAACACGGGCGAGTTCTACAGCCTGACCGTGGACGAGGCCGAGGCCATGCGTGCCGAGGTCTGCGGGATGGTGGCGGGCCGCGCGCCGGTGCTGGCCGGGGTGGGGCGGTCTGTCAAGGACGCCTGCCGCCTGGCCGCCGCGGCTGCCGGGGCCGGTGCGGCGGGGCTGATGGTCCACCAGCCGCCCGATCCCTTCGCCGCACCGCGCGGGGTGGTCGACTACGTCCGCCGGGTGGCCGATGCGGGCGGCGGTTTGCCCTTGATGCTGTATCTGCGGAACGACGCCATCGGCACGGCGGCCATCGCGGATCTCTGCGCCATTCCCGGCGTGATCGGCGTCAAGTGGGCCACGCCGAACCCGCTGAAGCTGGCCGAGGCCATCGGCGCCTGCGATCCCGGCATCATCTGGGTCGGCGGCCTGGCCGAGGTCTGGGCGCCCGCGCTTTATGCGGTCGGCGCGCGGGGCTTCACCTCGGGGCTGATCAACATCTGGCCGGAACGGTCCTTGGCAATCCATGCTGCGCTGGAGACGGGCGACTATGCCAGGGCGCGCGACCTGATCGCCGGAATGGCGGCCTTCGAGGAGGTTCGCGCGCAGGAGCTGAACGGCACCAACGTCACCGGCGTCAAGGCCGCGCTGCGAGCCATGGGCCGGGACTGTGGCCCGACTCGCCCGCCCGCCGCCTGGCCGCTGACGGACGCGCAGCAGCGCAAGATGGCAGGCTTCCTTAAGCAAAACGGACTTCTGCACTGACCACCGTCCCGGCGGGAGGCCGGGCGGCAATCAAAGCCCGGCAGCGCCGGACAAAAGGGGAGGAAAACAGATGAAGATCAAGGCAGCATTGTTCCTGTCGGGCGCCGTCCTGGCCGGTGGTATGGCCCATGCACAGGACGCCAGCCGCGACGTGACGGTGGTCCTGTCGGAAACCGTCAGCGTGGTCGAGCCCTGCATGGCCGCGCGCCAGGACGTGGGGCGCGTCATCTCGGAAAACGTCAACGAGATGCTGATCGAGTTCGACTATGTGAACGGAGGGCTGAAGCCGCGCCTGGCGACCGAATGGAGCCAGGTCGATGACGACACCTGGGAATTCAAGCTGCGTCCCGGCGTCAAATGGCACGACGGCAGCCCCTTCACCGCCAAGGACGTGCAGTTCAGCATCGAGCGGAACAAGAACGCGGATCTGTCGTGCGAAACCGGCGGCAAGTATTTCGGCGGCATGGAGTTCAGCTTCGAATCCCCTGACGACAACACCATCCGCATCACCACCAGCCCGCCGCAGCCAATCCTGCCCCTGCTGATGTCGGTAATGCCGGTCCAGTCCGCCGCAACCACGCCCGCCGCCGAATTCGACCGAAAGCCGACCGGCACCGGGCCCTATGTCTTCAGCGACTGGCAGAACGGGCAATCGATCACGCTGACCCGCAATCCCGATTACTGGGGCGCCCAGCCGCAGGTCGAAAAGGCCACCTATCTGTTCCGGTCCGACAGCGCCGTCGCCGCCGCCATGGTGGAAACGGGTGAGGCCGACATCGTGCCCTCGATCGCCTTGCAGGACGCCAACAACCCGGAAACGGATTTCAGCTATCCCAATTCTGAAACCACCTCGCTGCGGATCGACACGCGCACGGAACCCACGGACGACCGCCGCATCCGCGAGGCGCTGAACCTGGCCGTGGACCGAGAGGCGATGATCGGCACGCTGTTCCCGGCAGACGCGCAGATCGCCACGCATCTGGTGGTGCCCACGACCATCGGCCACAATCCCGACATCCCGGCCTGGCCTTATGATCCCGACCGCGCCCGCGAACTGGTCGAGGAAGCCAAGGCTGACGGTGTGAACGTTGACGCGCCCATCCGCATCATCGGCCGCAACGGGATGTATCCCAACGGCACCGAGACGATGGAGGCGATGATGGCGATGTTCCAGGACGTGGGGCTGAACGTCGCGCTGGACAGCTATGATGTGTCAGTGTGGAACAACTATTTCGTGTCGCCCTTCGTGGCCGATGCGGGGGCTACGCTGACGCAGTCGCAGCACGACAACGCCACCGGCGATCCGGTCTTCACGGCCCATGTGAAATACGCCTCTGACGGCGCGCATTCAATGGTCCGCGACCCCGAGGTGGACCGCCTGATCGCCGCCGCCAGCGCCGCCACGGGCGAGGAACGCACCAAGCTGTGGCAAGAACTGTTCGCCAAAGTGAACACCGAGATCATCGCCGATGTGCCGATGTTCCACATGGTGGGCTTCACCCGCGTCTCGCCGCGTCTCGACTTCAAGCCGACCATCGCCACGAACTCGGAACTGCAATTGCAGCAGATCCGGTTCAAGTAACCTCAACGGGGCCGGGGCGTCCCCGGCCCGCCGCTTGCCGGGGGACATGCCGATGCCGCGATACCACCGCGATGACCTGCTGCGCTATGCCGAAGGCCTGCTGACCCGCGCCGGAATGGAGGCCGACAAGGCCGCCGTCACCGCCGCCGTGCTGGTCGAGGGCGACATGATCGGCCACGAAACCCACGGCTTGCAACTGATGCACTGGTATCTGGAATGCCTCGCCGATGGCAGCCTGAACGGTAAGGGCAGCTATGAGGTCGTCGCCGACAAGGGCGCGGGCTTTGTCTGGGACGGGCGTCTGCTGCCGGGCGCCTGGCTGCTGACCAAAGCGTTGGATCAGGCGATGGAGCGGGTGCGCGAGTACGGCATCGCCGGTGCCGCGATCCGCAATTGCCATCACACTTGCGCGCTGTCGGCCTATATGCGGCGGGCGACCGACCGGGGGCTGATCGTGCAACTGTCCGCCTCGAACCCGGCGGCGCGGCGGGTGGCGCCTTATGGCGGGACGCAGCCGATTTTGACGCCCAATCCGCTGGCCATGGGCTTTCCGACATCAGGAGATCCGATCCTGGTGGACGTGTCTTCGTCGATCACCACGACCACCATGACCCAGCTTCTGGCCAAGAAGGGCGAGAGATACCCCGAACCTTGGGGCCTGACCGCCGAGGGTCAGCCGACTGACGATCCGAAGGAAATCACCGAGCGCGGCGGAACCATGATGCCTCTGGGCGGCGCACTGAAGGGGCACAAGGGCTACGGTCTTGCATTGATGGTCGATCTGCTGGGGCAGGGGCTGTCGGGCAAGGGGCGCGCGAACACAGATGCCCCCGGACCGCTTGCGCAAAGCGCCTTCCTGCAGGTCGTGGACCCGGATTTCTTTGCCGGTCTGGATGCCTTTACCGAACAATCCGATTGGCTGGCTAATGCCTGCCGCACGAATCCTCCAGCGCCTTGGAACAAGGGTGCGGTGCGGGTGCCGGGGGACAGCGCGTCGGCCAAGCGGCGCGACGCAATGCAGAATGGCGTGCCGGTGGCTCAAAACGACTGGGATCGCATGGCCAAACATGCCGAACAGCTAGGGATCACCCCACCTGCCGCCCTGCAAAGCAGGTTGACACACTAATATATCAGTTTTATACCGCAGTTGGGAATGACGGTTGGAGAGCCGTCGAAGGAGGACAAACATGTTCATGAAGTTCGTCGCGGCTGCATCCTGCGTCGCAGTCTTGGGCAACGCGGCGCTTGCGCAGGATTACCCCAGCGACAACTTCACGGTGATCGTGCCCTTCGCGCCGGGCGGGGCCAGCGACACGACCGCGCGGACCATTACCCAGGCCATGCAGGCAGATTTCGGCCAGCCGCTGGTGGTGGAAAACAAGCCTGGCGCGAATGGCGCGGTGGGCGCTGCCGAACTGGCACGTGCCAAGCCCGACGGCTATACGATCATGGCGGCCTCCATCGGCACCTATGGCATCAACCCGGCGCTGCGCGACGACCTGCCCTATGACCCGCGCGAGGACATGGAGATGCTGACGGTCGCCGTCCGCACCCCCAACGTCCTGGTCACCCGCCCGACGCTGGAGGTGAACTCGGCCGAGGAGCTGATCGCCATGCTGAAGGACCAGCCCGACGCCATGCTGTTCGCGTCCTCGGGCGTCGGATCCTCGGACCATCTGACGGCGGAGCTGTTCTGGCAGCAGACCGGCACCAGTGGCATCCACGTCCCCTACAGCGGCGGCGGACCGGCCCAGACCGACATCATCGGTGGCCATGCCGACGTGTCCTTCCAGAACCTGGGCGCCGTGGCGGGCTTCGTGCGCGAAGGCCAGATGAAGATGCTGGCCATCGCCGCCGCCGAACGCTCGCCCGATTTCCCGGACGTGCCGACCTTCAAGGAACTGGGTATCGAGGGGATGGAGGTCTATTCCTGGCAGGCTTTTGCTGCGCCCAAGGGACTGGATCCGGCGGTCAAGGAAACGCTGGTGGGGGCAATCCACGGCGCGCTGGAAAAGCCCGAGGTGCAGGAGACCTTCAAGAACCTGGGCTTCGAGGTTCTGGCCAACTCCCCCGCCGAGGCCGATACCTTTGTCGCCGACGAGATCGCCCGCTGGAGCGAAGTCATCAAGGCCGGCAACATCACCCCCGAGGAGTGATGTCCCAACGCGCGCCCCGGCATGGGCGCGCATCTTCTTTTGCAAAGGGTGGATGCGATGCAGGGACACCGCACGAAGGACTTTTGGGCGGGCGCCATCTATCTGGTGCTTGGCCTGGCCACGGTCATCCTGGCGCGCGACCTGACGCTTGGCAGCGCCGCTCGCATGGGGCCCGGTTATTTTCCGACGGTGCTTGGCGGGTTGCTGGCCATAATCGGGCTGGTGTCCCTGCTGCGCGGTCTGCTGCGGCCTGGCGAATTGGTCGAGAGGATCCACATGAAGCCGATGATCCTGGTGATTGGCGCGACCCTGTTCTTCGCGATCGCGCTGGACTTTCTGGGCCTTGCCGTGGCGTTGCCCGCCGCGATGTTCATCACCGCGACCGCCAGCAAGCGGTTCCGCCTGGCGCCGGTGCCGCTGCTGGGCCTCGTGGCCTTCACGATCTTCTGCGTGCTGGTCTTCGTGCGCGGGCTGGACGTGCCCCTGCCGATGTTCGGCACCCTGTTCGGAGGCTGAGACATGGACATTCTTGGCGACCTGCTGCTGGGCGTCCAGACGGCGTTTTCATTCTGGAACCTGACCTATTGCCTTCTGGGCGTGTTCCTGGGGACCGCCATCGGCGTGCTGCCGGGCCTTGGCCCTACGGCGACGGTGGCAATGCTGCTGCCAGTGACCTTCGGCCTGTCGCCCGAAACGGCGATCATCATGCTGGCCGGCATTTTCTATGGCGCGCAATATGGTGGATCGACCACGGCGATCCTGGTGAACCTGCCGGGCGAAAGCTCCAGCGTCGTCACGGCGATCGATGGCTACCAGATGGCGCGGCAGGGGCAGGCGGGCAAGGCGCTGGCGACCGCCGCGATCGGGTCCTTTATCGCAGGCTCCATTGCCACGGTGCTTATCGCCTTTTTCGCGCCGCTTCTGTCCAGTGTCGCCTTGGCCTTCGGGCCGCATGAATATTTCGCGTTGATGGTGCTGGGACTTGCGGCCTCGGTCGTGCTGGCCAGCGGGTCGCTGCTGCACGCGGTCGGCATGATCCTGTTCGGCCTGATCCTGGGCCTGATCGGCACCGACGTGCAGACCGGCGCGATGCGCTTCACCTTCGGCAGCTTCGAGCTGGCCGACGGCATCAGCTTCGTCGTGGTTGCCATGGGCGTCTTTGGTTTGGGCGAGATCCTGTCGAACCTGGAAAACGAGAGCGACCGCACCACGGTGTTGACCAAGGTCACCGGCCTGATGCCGACGCGGGCGGACCTGCGCGCCATGCTGGCCCCGGTGGGACGCGGCACGGCCTTGGGATCGGTGCTGGGCATCCTGCCGGGCGGCGGGGCGATGTTGTCGTCCTTCGCCTCCTATGCGCTGGAAAAGAAGGTGTCGAAGAACCCGCAACAGTTCGGCAAGGGCGCCCTGGCGGGCGTGGCGGGACCCGAGGCCGCGAATAACGCGGGCGCGCAGACCAGCTTCATCCCCATGCTGACGCTGGGGATCCCTTCAAACCCGGTCATGGCGCTAATGATCGGCGCGCTGATCATGCAGGGCATCCAGCCGGGGCCCTCGGTCGTCCAGGACCAGCCGGTGCTGTTCTGGGGGCTGATCGTGTCGATGTGGATCGGCAACCTGATGCTGCTGGTGCTGAACCTGCCGCTGATCGGCATCTGGGTGAAGATGATCTCGATCCCCTATGGCTATCTGTTCCCCTGCATCGTCGCCTTCTGCCTGATCGGGGTCTTCAGCCTGGCGAATTCGACCTTCGACATCTGGCTGATGGGCCTGTTCGGCGTCGCGGGATATATCCTGCGCAAGCTGGATTGCGAACCCGCGCCGCTGCTGCTGGGCTTCGTCCTTGGGCCCATGCTGGAGGAGCACCTGCGCCGCGCCATGCTGGTGTCGCGGGGCGACGTGACCTCGTTTGTCACCAGCCCGATCAGCGCCGTGCTGCTGCTGGTCGCGGCGGCTCTGATCGCCAGCGTCCTGGCGCCCGCGATCCGCTCCAAGCGCGAGGAAGCCTTCCAGGACGAGGACTGAGGGATGGCCCGCCGTCCCGCGCTGCTGGCCGCCGGGCTTATGCTGGCGGCGGCCGTGCTGGCGGGCTTGGACGCGGTGATCGTGCGCCTGCTGGCGGGGCAGGTGCATCCACTGGTCATCGGTTTCTTCCGCGCGCTGTTCGGGCTGCTTGCGGTGCTGCCCTGGACATTGGGACGCGTCGATCTGCGCGCCTCGCCCTGGCGATGGATGCATGTGCTGCGCGCCGGGCTGAAGCTTGCCTCGCTGGTCGCGGTCTTCGTGGCCTTTGCCCATGCGCCCCTGGCCGATGCCATGGCGCTGACCTTTACCATGCCGCTGCTGGTGACGCTGGGGGCTTGGGCTTTCCTGGGCGAGGCCGTGGGCGCCGCCCGCCTGCTGGGCGCTGTGGCGGGCTTTGGCGGCATCCTGATCATCGTTCGGCCTGGCGCGGGCTTCGATCCCTGGCTGCTGTTCGCCTTTGCGGGCGCGGTGCTGACGGCCGTGATCCAGCTGATGCTGCGCCACATGGCCCATACCGACACGACCGAGCGGCTGGTTGCCTGGAACCTGATGGCAATGGTGCCGCTGGGCCTGGTGGCGGCGCTGCCCGTCTGGACCACGCCGACCTTGACCCAGCTTGGCTTGCTGGCGCTGCAAGGGGCGATTGGCGCGCTGAACATGACCTTGATTACACGGGCCTTTTCCCTGGCCGATGTGTCCTTTCTGGCCCCGCTGGATTTCCTGCGCCTGCCCGCCGTAGCCTTGCTGGCATGGCTGTTCTTTGCCGAGGTTGCCCCAGCCTCGACCTGGATCGGTGCAGGGGTCATTGTCACGGCAAGCGCGCTTTCGCTGCACTCCAGACGAAAAAAGCCTTTCTCTGTGGAACAGTGATACTAATATATCAATTAAGGCGCGACGAATCGCCTCATCCGGTCCGGGAGGGATCGGCACGGCCCAATGGCCAACGGCAGGACCAGACCTGCCACCAAGGGAGGAGGGATCCATGACCGGCTTCATCGGGAAGCGTGCGCTTGCCAGCGGGATTTCGCTGATCGGCCTCGTGATCCTGGTTTTCTTTCTGTCGCGGCTGACCGGCGATCCGACCAACCTGTATCTGCCTCTGGACGCCTCGATCGAGGCGCGCGAGCAGTTCCGCCAATTGCATGGATTCAACGATCCGCTGATCGTCCAGTTCGGGCGCTATGTCATGGACCTGGCGCAGGGCGACTTCGGGGAATCGCTGCAACAGGCGCGTCCGGCGATGGAGGTTGTGTTGCAGGCCTTCGGCTGGACGCTGCGGCTGGCCCTCATCACCATGACCTGCGTGACGGTGGCGGCCATCGTCATCGGCTCGCTTGCCGCCTTCAAGGTGGGCGGCATCTTCGACCGCATCGCTACCTTCTTTTCGCTGGTGGGCGCATCCGCCCCGGACTTCTGGCTGGCCATCGTCGCCATCGTGATCTTTGCGGTGAACCTGCACTGGCTGCCGACCTCGGGGACAGGGACGCCCTGGCACTGGGTGCTGCCGGTGGCGGTGCTGTTCGTGCGACCCTTCGGCCTGATCCTGCAGGTGGTGCGCGGGTCGATGATCACGACCCTGTCCTCGGCCTATGTGAAGACCGCGCGGGCCAAGGGCGTGCGCACGCGGTCGATCATCTTTGTCCACGGGCTGCGCAACGCCATGCTGCCGGTCATCACCGTGATCGGCGACCAGGCGGCGGCGATCCTGAACGGCGCCGTGGTGATCGAGACGATCTTCGGCTTTCCCGGCATCGGCAAGCTGATGATCGACAGCATCCTTCTGCGCGACTTCTCGGTGGTGCTGGCGTCGATCATGATCTCGGCGGTTGCCATCTTCATCATGAACCTGCTGATCGACATCGCCTATGCCATGCTCGATCCCCGTATCCGGTATTGAGCGATGGCGATGACCGATACCCGTATCCAGTCCGATCCCAAGCCCCGCGGCCCCTTTACAACATGGCTGTCGATGCTCTGGGCCGACAAGCTGGCCTTCTTCGCCGCCCTGTTCCTGCTGGTTGCCCTGCTTTGCGCGATCTTCGGGCCGTGGCTGATGGGCGATCTGGCCACGAAGCAGAACCTGCGCGGCCGCAACGCGCCGCCCTTCGACCTGGCGCGCGGCTGGCTGATGATCCTGGGCGCCGACGCGCTTGGCCGCCCGCTGCTGCCGCGCATCGTGGTGGCCGCGCAGAACACGCTGATGGTGGCGGGCGCAGCGGTGCTGTGTTCCGCCGTGGTCGGCTGCGGGTTGGGCCTGATCGCGGGCTACTCGCGCAAGCGCGCCGCGCAATGGATCATGCGCCTTGGCGACGTGATCATGTCCTTTCCGTCGCTGCTGCTGGCGGTGATCGTGCTGTATATGCTGGAACCCTCGGTCGCCAATATCGTGCTGGTGCTGGCGATCACGCGCATCCCCGTCTATCTGCGCACCACCCGCGCCGAGGTGCTGGAGGTGCGGGAACGGATGTTCGTCCAGGCCGCCCGCGTCATGGGCGCCTCGGACCGCCGCATCATCTTCCGCCACATCCTGCCGGTGGTGCTGCCCACGCTTCTGACCATCGCCACGCTGGACTTTGCCTTCGTGATGCTGGCCGAAAGCAGCCTGTCCTTCCTGGGGATCGGCATTCAGCCGCCCGAGATCACCTGGGGCCTGATGGTGGCCCAAGGCCGCGAATACCTGACCACCGCTTGGTGGTTGTCCTTCTGGCCGGGCCTGGCGATCATCGGGACCACCTTGTCGCTGAACCTTTTGTCGAACTGGATGCGCATCGCGCTGGATCCCGCGCAACGCTGGCGGCTGGAAATGAGGGGACGGAAGAATGACTGACCACCTGCTGGAAGTGCGCGACCTGTCGGTCGAGTTCCACACCGCCGCAGGCACGGTGAAGGCCGTCCAGAATGTCAGCTGGCATCTGGACCGAGGCGAGACGCTGGCGATCCTGGGCGAAAGCGGATCGGGCAAGTCGGTCTCGGCCTCGGCGGTCATGAACCTGATCGACATGCCGCCGGGCAGGATCACCAGCGGGCAGATCCTGCTGAACGGGCAAGACATGCTGGTGATGACCGCGGAACAGCGCCGCCAGATCAACGGCTGCAAGATCGCGATGATCTTCCAGGATCCTCTGGCGCATCTGAACCCGGTCTATTCCGTCGGCTGGCAGATCGCCGAGATGGTCACAACCCACGGCGGCACCCGAGACAAGGCGCAGGCCCGTGCGCTTGACCTGCTGCGCCGGGTCGGCATCCCGGAACCCGAACTGGCGATGCGGAAATATCCGCACCAGTTCTCGGGCGGGCAGCGACAACGCCTGATGATCGCGATGGCCCTGGCCTGCAAGCCCGACATCCTGATCGCGGACGAACCGACCACGGCGCTCGACGTGACCGTGCAGGCTCAGGTGCTGGAACTGCTGGAGGAGTTGCAGCGCGAAACCGGCATGGGTCTTCTGCTGATCACCCACGACCTGGGCGTCGTAGCCGAGATCGCCGACCGCGTGGTGGTGATGAACGGCGGCCAGATCGTCGAGACGGGCAATGCCGCCGAGGTTTATCGCAACCCCCGGCACCCCTATACCCGCAAGCTGATCGACGCCGCGCCAGGCAAGGGGCAGATGCCTGTCGAACGCGACCGCACGGGCCAGCCGTTGCTGCGGGCCGAACGGCTGACCAAGAGCTATGGCGCGTTCCACGCGCTGAAGGGCGTGGATTTGACCATCATGCCGGGCGAAACCGTCGCGGTCGTGGGCGAAAGCGGTTCGGGAAAATCGACACTGGCGCGGGCGATCCTGCGGCTGGACGACCCGGATGGCGGGCGGATCCTGTATCGTGGTGATGACCTGATGGCGATGGCGCCGCGCCAGCTGTTCGGGCTGCGGCGCGATCTGCAGATGGTGTTCCAGGATCCGACGCAATCGCTGAACCCGCGCATGACGGTGTTCCAGCTGATTTCGGAAGCCTGGGTGATCCACCCCGACATCCTTCCCAAGGCGCAATGGAAGGACCGTGCGGCCGACCTTCTGGTCAAGGTCGGGTTGCGCCCGGAAATGGCGGCCCGCTATCCCCACCAGTTCTCGGGCGGGCAGCGCCAGCGGATCGCCATTGCCCGCGCCTTGGCCATGGAGCCGAAGCTGATCGTCTGCGACGAGGCGGTCTCGGCCCTTGACGTGTCGATCCAGGCGCAGGTGATCGAACTGCTGGATGGCTTGCGGCGAGAGTTCGGCCTGTCCTACCTGTTCATCGCCCATGACCTGCCGGTGGTGCGTGACTTCGCCGACCGCGTGGTGGTCATGAAATCGGGCGAAATCGTCGAGGAAGGCCCCGTGCGCCAAATCTTCGACGCGCCGCGACACCCCTATACGCGGGCACTGTTGTCGGCCAGTCTGGACCCCGATCCGGTGGTGCAGGCCGCTCGCCGCACTGCTCGCCAGTTGGAGACTGCATGAAGCCCGCAGAAAAGCCGCACGTTCTTGTCGCCTATCCCTTGCGCCCCCGGTTCATGGAGGAACTGGAGGCACGCTATACCCTGCATCGCCTCGACCAAGCCACGGACAAGGATGCCGTGCTGGCGAAGGCCGGCCGGGTCTGCACCGCCATTGTCGTGAACGGGCATGTCGCGGTCGATGCGGCCATGCTGGACCGTCTGCCCGCCTTGAAGCTGGCCGCCTGTTCCTCGGCCGGGTTCGACCTGATGGACCTGGACGCCATGACGCAGCGGGGGATCACGCTGACCAATACCTCGCTGGCGTTGGTCGATGACGTGGCTGACACGGCAATCCTTTTGATGCTGGCCTCGCGGCGCAGGCTGGTCGAGGCCGATGCCTATGTCCGGTCGGGCGATTGGGGCCGGCAGGGAATGTTCCCGCTGACGACCTCGGCGGCGGGCAAGCGCGCGGGGATCGTGGGGCTTGGCAATATCGGCCTGGCGATCGCCCGTCGCTGCGAGGCCATGGGGCTGGCGATCGGCTATTCTGGCCGCAATCAGAAGCCCGGCGTCGGCTACGACTATTTCCCCGACCCAGTGGCCTTGGCGGAATGGGCCGACATCCTGCTGGTCGCGACGCCCGGCGGGGCAGGGACCACCGGGCTGATCTCGGCCACCGTGCTGGAGGCCCTGGGACCCACCGGCACGCTGGTCAATGTCGCGCGTGGCTCGGTCGTGGACGAGGCGGCGCTGATCGCCGCCCTGCAGGACGGCCGCATTGCGGGGGCTGGGCTGGATGTCTTCCTGAACGAGCCCCATCCAGATCCGGCGCTGACGGCGCTGCCCAATGTCACGCTCTATCCCCACCACGCCAGCGGGACCGAGGAAACCCGCGACCGCATGGCGCAACTGACGCTGGACAACCTAGAGGCATTCTTTGCAGGCCGGCCGCTGCTGACGCCGGTCAACTGAAGGCCAGAGCGGGGGAAAGGAATTCCATGAAGCCCAATCGTATTCGAGAAATCTGGGCCAAGGGCGGCTGTGCGCTGAACGCCTTCCTTTCCATCCCAAGCCCCTTCGCGGCCGAGATCATGGCGGCACAGGGCTATGACGGGCTGATCGTCGATCTCCAGCATGGCGTCATTGACTACATGACGGCTGTCGGGATGTTTCAGGCCATGCAGGGCAATCCGGTCGCGCCCATGGCCCGGGTCGAATGGCTGGACCCCGTCGCAATCATGAAGATCCTCGATGCCGGAGCCTATGGCGTGATCTGTCCCATGGTGAACACTGCGGACGATGCTGCACGCCTGGTATCCTATGCCCGCTACCCGCCCCACGGCGTCCGCAGCTTCGGCCCCGGACGGGCCGTCTTTTCCGCCGGTGCGGATTACGGGCAGCGGGCCGAAGACGAGATCGTCGTTCTTGCGATGATCGAAACGGCCGAGGCCATGGAGAACCTGGACGCCATTGCGGCAACTCCGGGCCTGGATGGTCTTTACATCGGGCCTGTGGACCTGACACTGGCCTTGACGGGACGAAAGTATCGCATCGGCTTTGATCGCGAGGAACCCGAAATGATCGAGGCGATCCAGCGCGTTCTCGCCGCAGCGCACGGGGCGGGAAAGCGGGCGGCGCTGCATTGCGGCTCTATGGAATACGCGCTCCGCGGCAAGGAATGGGGCTTTGACATGGTCACCGTTTCGAACGACGTGCGGCTGATGGCAGGTGCTGCGGCAGCCTCGGTTCAGGCCTTCCGGACCGGTCAGACCAAGTCCTTCGATGGAAGCTATTAAGATGTGCATCAACCCACTGCCCGGACTGCTGACCAGAAACCCTAAGGGGTTTGCTTCTTCGACTGCGTCCAATGCATCGGCCTCGTTGCATTATGACTGCGCTGTTGCATCCGAAAGTTGCTAGCAAGCAGCATTTGGGCGCAAGGGCCACACCGCAATGGCCAGGTGCACCAGAGGAAAGGCGAAGATCACAATCCCGTCTTTTGATCTTGTCCAGCCCCAGTCTGAGATCGCTCCGACTCTGATGATGATGGGTTGGCATCCCCTCGTGACGGCACCTGTGTCACCATGATCGGATCGGATCAGGAGGATTGGACTGTGATGAAGGATGCAACGATCATCGGCGTTGACCTGGCGCAGCAAGTTTCACTTTGTTTGCCATCTTGGTGTCGGAACTCGAGCAGCTTTTATCAAAGCGGTCCTTGCGGCGATGTTTCCCTGGTCGGGGACATGGTTATGGGCGGCACGGTGATTGCCTGATTGCCGGGTTTGTGACGTCAGGCCGACGTAGCTGGCGAGCCGTTCAGGTGCGAAGAGATCCATATCACCCGTTCTGCTTTCGGACAGCTGTAAGCGCAGAGTAGAACTGTCGCGAACTGCCAAGGTAATTTGCCGCCTTTACTTTGACGTCTGATGCCTGCTCGGCAAGGTCGGGAAGAACAGGCGCCCCCAAAGTGTGTCACAAGCTGTGCGGTCGGCCGTCGAGCGACCGCTTCAGCGAATTAGCGCCTCATCCAGGCCCGGCGGCATGTTGCTAAGCGGCGCACTATCTTGTTTAGACGCCGGTGAGGAGCCGTCTGTTTTCCCTATACTCAAGTCCCGACTTGTTGGGAGGCGAAGCGTCACTGCCGGATCATAGCAGCAGATCACCTGCGTTGAACCCCGTCATTTCGGTCAGATAGATCTGCATGTCGGGCCGGGCATCGCCGGAGACATCGATGTTGACCACGCGTGTTGATCCCGTAGCGGTCACCCAAACGCCATGTGCCGTGGGTCTTGCCCCACCCCAGTCGAAAGCCTGGTTTCCGGCCGCGCCGGGATCGGCGTCGATGGCCGACAGCGATATCCGGTCGAGGCCGCGCTCGAAGCCGACGATGCGGTCCGCGGCCTTCGCGCCAATGCGGGCATCGGCCGGCGACGTGAAGACGAAGGTGTCGCGGTCGCCGTCGCCAACCGAGGACAGACTGCCCCACAGGGTATCGGCCCCCCTGCCGCCGATGATCCAGTCAGCGCCGTCACCACCCCTGATGCTGTCGTTCCCCGCCCCGCCGGCCAACCTGTTCGCAAGGCTGTTGCCGACCAGAAGATCCCTGCCCGGCCCAGAAGTGACATTCTCGATGCCGATCAGTCGGTCCATTCCGTGGCCGGTGTTCTGCTGCGCTGTCATGGACAGCCGCACCATCACGGCGGCCGGACCGGAGTAAAGCGCGGTGTCGACACCCCTGCCGCCATTCAGGACATCGTTTCCCTGGCCGCCTTGCAGAAAATCATTCCCGGCATGGCCGGCAAGCACATCGTTTCCCCCGTCGCCAATCGGGGTGTCGTTGCCGGTACCGCCTTCCATCACGTCGTTGCCAGAACCCCCGCGCAGACGGTCATTGCCATCTAGCCCGAAAAGTCGATCATTGCCCCCGCCGCCATCCAGGACATTGGCGCGCCTGTCTCCAGTCAGGCGGTCGTTGCCGCCCAGACCGGCCAACGTTCCGGTGGCGTCCACGCCCAGGACGTCATGGCCTGCTGTTCCGCGCCCGAAGACACGCATGGCGACGCCGTCGTGGTCGCTGTCGATGCTTTCGCTCATATAGGTGACAACAAAGCCGCCGCCGCGCAGGGCCGCGACCTCTGGCGTTTCCTGGTTGTCATAGCTGAAGCGGTTGGTGCTGATCTCGAAAGCACGGGTCAGGGTCGTGCCCGAGACTGAGAACAGCCGGCCAAAGACATCCCTGCCGTCGCCGCTGTCGGGGCCATAGGTGCTCCAGGTCACCATGATCTCGCCGGTCGCCAACTGCGTCAGGCTGGCGTCCTCGAAGCTGTGTGACGGGATGTGGACCGCCCGCTTCAGCATCGTACGCGTGCCGGCTGCGTTAAACGTTGCCAGCATCAGAAAGCGTCCGTCCAGGTCGTCGTCGTAGCGAAAGGCGCAGTCCTCGGCGACTACGGCAAAACCGCCATTCGCCAGGGCTGCGACGTCATAGCCCGAATTCTGCTCGGTTCCCGCGCTGCCGGTGGTTCGCAGCAGGTGGAAGTCACCTTTCAGCACGCGTCCGTTTGCCCCGATCAGGCTTGCCCGAACATCGTTATCGCCCGCGCCGCCATCATCGATCGTCGCTTCGGACCCCCAGATGACGATGGCGCGGCCGTCGGAAAGGGTGGCCGTGCGGGTGACAAGCTGATCGAATTCCGCTTCCTTCGTGTTCAACCGCAGATCGCCGCTGATCGCCTGACCCGAGGCGGAATAATGGCGCACCCTGACATCGTCGAAGGTCGGTCCGCCCGAGGATTCGATGCCCCAGGACAGGCTGAAGCCCCCGTCCCCCCGGGCCACCACGTCGGGGGCGATGGTCCGAAAGGACGTGGCCACATCGGCGGTGATGACTCCGGAGCGTACCGAGCCGTTAGCATTGAACACCTGCGCGCAGGTGCGCGCGCCGTTCGTGAAGATGTCGTCATCGGCGGCGAAGGACCATGTGACGACATAGCCGCCATCCTTCAGGACCGCGATGCTGGCGTCACTTGACACCGTGTCATCGATGGCGCTGATGATCGTCTCGGGGCCACGCAACGTGCCGTCAGCGTTGTAACGTTGGGCCGCGACGTAGGTGAAGTTCAGGTCCGAGTCGTCGTAGTTGTTGAAGTAACCTTCATAAACGATGATCCAGCCGCCATCCGGCAGCGCGGCGATGTGCGGCTCTCGCTGCCAGTTGTTCTGATAACCATTGACCCGATATTCGACCATAAGACTGATACCCGTGTTTCTGGTTGCCAGAGAACTGGATAAACCACGATTTGCGGCATCGGAATGAAAATCCGCACTGGCATATCTGCTTTCATCCGTTGGCACGCTTGCCGACCTGCCGCGAGCATGGCGCTGCATGATCAATGGTCTTATCGCACCCTAAGAGCACAAAGGCATGGCAAGTCTACGGCCCTGATGGGCCGCAGACTGAGGTGTTTGTCTACTTCATCTGAGCCATGAGCCGGCAGAACCCAGAGAAAAGGTCATGCGTCGTTGATGCGCCGGCGACGCACCAGACCCAGAACACCCAAGCCCGCCAGGGCCAGCGGCAGCGTGCCCGGCAGCGGAACCGGCGCCGGCTGCTGCGCTTCCGACAGCGCAACAATGTTGTCGAGGAACTGCGCCGACTTCGACAAAGTCACGCCGTCGTTGATGACCGAGGTGAACCGTTCATTCGAGAAGGGCGAGGAGTCGCCGCTCGCAATGACGTAGCCCTTGCCATACTGCAGGGCCACGATCGCAGCCTGGCCGCGGGTAGCCGAGGTGCCGTAGCGGGCAAGGATCTCGTATGCGCCGTCCTCCGCGAAGGCCCCGCCCGTATTGGTGGCGATGGTGTTCAGCGAACCATTGTTCACCCCATTCAACAGCGCGTTCTCTGATGCGGTCCAGCGGCCGGTGCCGCGGCCATAGTTGCCTTCAATGGCCAGGTCGAAGATGCCGAGCCAGCTGTTTGCGGCCAATTCCGAGCCGATGCTGCTGCTGGACATGCTTGCTGCTTCCCCGATCAGGAAAGCCACGCCGCCTGCGGAAACCCAGTCCCGCAACACGGACTTTTCCGCCTCAGAGGCTAGGCCAGCGGTGTTCGTGTTCAGCGTCGGCGTTCCCGTCACGAAGAGATCGACATCTGCCAGATAGTCTGCAGTGACCGTCGCCGCACCTGCCTTTACGGTCGAACCGCCGGAGGTCAGGTGATTGCGCAGGTTCGAGTAATAGGTGCCGTTGAGGTTACCCTCACGCAGGTCGCCGGCGGTGGTGGTGACGGAATGGGTCCGCGAGCCGTCTAGGCTGCCGACAACGGCGGCGGAAGCAGAGTGGGCGCAGCCGACTACGGCGATGGTCGCGACAACATTGAGAATACCGGACTTCATGGCAGACCTTTCACAAACAAGAAACGGTCTTGCTCATCGGCGATCCATGCGAAAGTTTTGTGAAACTGGCTTCAGATAGGCCGAGTTTTCGAGGGCTCACCCGCAAATTCCAAGGTCGCGGATCAGAAGCCCACAATCCTGAAGTGCAGAGCTTCATAGAAGCGGCCGTTAAGGGAGTAGTGTGGGAAGTGAGGGCCATGTCGATGGTTGGCAGGGGCATGAGCAGTCGTCTCGGGCTGAGCGAGGCACAGATGGCATGCTTGCCGGCCACTCTCTCCCAGGAGCCATGGCAAGCCCTGTGTTGATGATCGGCATGTGCTCAGCTAGCATCATCTTGCGGCGCCATTACTTCGCGAGCGGCCGAGGCAATGGCATAAATGCGTAACGTCCCGGTCGGCGTTTCCTGAAGCGACTGCACAGCCAGCATCGCATCATGGATGTCCGTCATGGCGGGCCCAATCCGCTCGACATCGAGGAGGTGCAGCAGATCGCTACCGAATGGCTATGACCTACAACAACGAACGGCCCAACATGGGCATCGGCGGGCTTCCCCCGCCATGAAATTGGAAATGGCCGCGTAAACTCTAAGACCGCGCCCCGTCAAAACGGGGAGAATTGCCAGAGGGCCGGACAGGTGCTTAGGCCGGCTTGGCGGCAAGCGCCTTCTCGTCTTCCGGAAGGCATCCCAAACCCGCCAAGGTGGTGCGCATCGCCAGAAGAGGATCCGTTCGGGGCTCTTTTCCCAGAAGCTCCAACAGGCGGGCGTTGTCGACGCGGAGCGGGTGGTGCCAGAAGGGCAGGATGTCCACGGCTTCGCGAGGAAAGCCTCCGAAAGGTGCAAGAGCCTGCATGAGCCACCAGGGGAAGGCGCGTTCAGGGAGCCTGTCCCGGCCCAGGGCAGCCGAAACCAGAGCGGGCATGGCAGTGCCGTCGGCGTCCCAGAAGCCCTCGAAACCTATTCGCTCGAACAAACGCAACCGGGACGGCGCATCATGTCCGATGTCGAGAAGGCGCGCCATGGTGTCGGCAAGATCGGGCAGGTAGGCCCATGTGTGGCCCACGCCGCGGACCAGTGTCACCAGCCGGGTGACCGGCTTGCCGGGTGTCACCATGGCCTGCGCGAACCAGCTTGCGCGGACCTTGGGTCCATAGAAGTCTCCCGCGCGTACGATCAGAATGGGGCTCTCGACGGAGGCCCCCTGCAAGCGACGCTCAAGTTCTACTCAAATACGGCCTTTCCGGGAGCGGGGTTCCTGCGGGCTTGTTTCGCGGATCACGGAAGTGGCGGCGGGATCAAAGTTGTAGATCGTGCCGGGCAGCAGAATGCGGGCACCGCCCGCGAGGCGGGCGGCCGCAATGGTGTTGTCGATCATGGGCAGCACCAGCCGGTGCCAGTCTCGGTAGCCTGGCGGGTTGACCGCGTGCACGATGGTGCTGACGCCTTCAGCGGCGCGCACCACATCGCCGCGGATCATGGCGTCGCCTGCCTGCCACTCGACGTGACCCGTGCATCCCAGCCAGCCTTCTGCCGCCTTGGCGGGATCGCGGGCAAGGCCTCGCACGATCCAGCCGCGAGCGGCCAGCGCCTCGGCTACCGCGCCGCCGATCCCGCCCGTGGCACCCAGCACCAGAGCAGTCCTTACCGTGGGTGTGTGAGTGGTCTTGTCCATGTTGTTCCCCTGTCTGTGACAGAAGAAAGGTGGGCCGGGACGGGCACGAAGACGATTGCTAAACTCTGTCTAGCCGCTAGTCAGAAACGTATGAGCCAAAACCTCTCTTAGGACGACCAACGCGCCTTCCTTGCGGTCATTGAGGAGGGAAGCCTTTCCGCTGCGGTACGGCGGCTAGGGATGGCGCAGCCAACAGTGCGGGCGCGGGTCGAGGCGCTGGAGCACGCGCTCGGCATGATCTTGTTCACCCGGTCGTTCCAGGGTCTATTGCCTACCGAGCAGGCGCGTGCGCTCCACGAACATGTGCGCGCCATGGCACATGCTTCGGATGCCTTTCTGCGCGCGGCCGCGGCGCCTGCGAGCGAGATCGCGGGAGTGGTGCGTCTTTCTGTATCGGAGTTTATGGGGTTGGAGGGGCTCTGTTGCACAAAGCCAGTAAGGATTCATTGTGTGAATCCAGTGTGATAGCGGAATGGCATGAGCAGACCGACACCCCCCGCCTACAAGACCAGGAACTGGCCCGCCTATAGCGAAGCGCTGAAGCGCCGTGGCTCGTTGACGATCTGGTTCGACCCCTCGATGACCTGGGAAGCCATGCCAGCCGGCAAGCGCGGGCGGCAGCCCGCTTACAGCGACGCCGCCATCCAGCCCTGTCTGACGATGAAAGTGCTGTTCGGCATGGCGCTGCGGCAAACGACAGGGTTCGTTGAGAGCCTGCTGCGTCTGATTGGCCTGGACTGGGCTGTGCCCAACTTCAGTACGCTGTCGCGGCGCCAGAAGACGCTGAAGGTGAACGTCCCCTATCGCGGTTTGGGCGGCCCGTTGCACCTCCTGCTCGACAGCACCGGGATCAAGGTCGAGGGCGAAGGGGAATGGAACGCCCGCAAGCACGGCGGTTCCAAGCGGCGCGTCTGGCGCAAGATCCACATCGGGATCGACGAGAAATCGCTGGAAATTAGGGCGGCGGAGTTCACCACTAGCGACGTGGGGGACGCGCCCATGTTGCCCGAGCTGCTGGACCAGATCTCGCCCGAACAGGAGATCGCCAGCGTCACAGCCGATGGTGCTTTCGACACGCGCAAGTGCCATGACGCGATCGCTGCCCGCGGAGCCACGGCGATCATCCCACCCCGCAAGAACGCCAAACCATGGAAGACAGACACCCCAGGTGCTGTCGCGCGCAACGAGATCCTTCGGACATCAAAACGCCTCGGTCGAACGATCTGGCGACGATGGAGCGGTTATCACCGCCGAAGCCGCGCTGAAACCAAGATGCACTGCGTCAAGCTCCTCGGGCAGCGCCTGTCCGCGCGCGACTTCGACCGTCAGGTTGCAGAGTTCCAGGTCAGAGTCGCCGTCCTCAACGGCTTTACCGCCCTCGGCACGCCCCTCACAGAGGTCGCAGGATAGCTCTGTCCGGGAAAGGAAAGGTCTGCCCGTCACCCGATTTGTGCAACATGTGTAACCGCCCCAAGCGCAAGAGGGATTTTTGAAGCTGATCTTGGCGCGTCATCGGGTGCTGACATGTGTCCGGCCTCATGATGCGGCGTTCCACATGCCGCAGGGCCCGTATGATGTTCGAAGGTCGGGTCCAGATCAAAGCCGCGTGCTCATAGGCACTCTGTTGCGCACTGGTTCTCCCGATCCCGTCTCACGACTGTTGCGCCAAACTGCTCCTTGCCCTCTTCCGCTCCGACGTCCTCGCGACTGACGCTCGGCTTACGCCGCTGCGGTCGGAGACTGGTAGATGCCACCTCGAGCCATCAGGGCCCAGACGATCCGCGCCATCTTGTTCGCCAATGCCACCCGCACCAGCATCGGTGGCTTGCGCAACAGCAGGCTGCCCAGCCATGTTCCGGGCTGCGCTTCCTTGTGAACGTTACGTTTGATCACCACGCTGTTGGCACCAATGATCAGCAGGCGTCGAAGGGATCGTTCGCCCATTCTGGTCGTTGCTCCGAGACGTTGCTTGCCCCCGGTCGAATGCTGTCTTGGCACCAGACCCAGCCAGGCGGCAAAGTCGCGTGCCTTGCGGAAGGTCTCGGGAGGGGGAGCCAGAACAGCAATGGCCGTAGCAATCAGCGGCCCGATGCCCGGCACCGTCATCAGCCGCCGGGCTACGTCATTTTCCTTGGCGCGACGGGCGATCTCCGCATCGAGCTTGGCGATCTCTGCCTCCAGGTGCATGAGCGCCGCGATCAAAGCCTTCAGCGTAGGGATGGCATCGGCAGGCAGGTCACTTTCCGGGTCTTCCACGATCGCGATCAGGCGTGTGGCATTGGATGCCCCTTGCGGCACGATCTGACCGAACTCGGTCAGATGGCCGCGTAATGCGTTGATCGCCTGCGTGCGCTGCCGGATCAGCAGCTCCCGGACTCGGAAGACCATCGCCGCGCCCTGCGTCTCCTCGCTCTTCACCGGAACAAAGCGCATCGTCGGACGCATCGCGGCCTCGCAGATGGCCTCAGCATCCGCCATGTCGTTCTTCTGGCGCTTCACGAAAGGCTTGACATAGGCCGGCGGGATCAGCCGCACCTCATGCCCCAGCTTGCCAATTTCCCGGCCCCAAAAATGGGCACCCCCACAGGCTTCCATTGCCACGACACACGAGGGCAGCTGGCTGAAAAACTCTAGCACTTGAGCCCGCCGCAACTTCTTGCGCAGAACGGCTCGTCCTACGCCGTCGGCTCCATGCACCTGGAACACATTCTTCGCCAGATCGAGCCCGACCGTGATAATCTCCGACATGACCGCTCCCTTTTGTGGATCGTTGCAGACCCACCCTGGCACATCAGATGCCGTCGGGGGGCGGTCACATCATCAGAGCCGTGCCGCCCCCGCGAACTCCGCGAAATCAGGATCTAGGAGGCATCGGCGATCTCTTGCACATTGTGCAAAACGCGCGATATGCAGCTCACCCCCGAGCGGGATATACAGGGGGTCAAACCCGCTATAGGCCCTCAGCCCACAGTCAAGACGTGGGGCTGAGGGCATGAGGATGACGCCTTATGGCTTGGAGACACCATTCTCATAGCTCGACCAGTCCGCAATGATGGCCTGGGCAAATGCGTTTCCGACACGGAAGGCATTCTCAGTGGCCGCAGGAAAACCGCCTGATTTCGCAGCCAGGGACTCAGCTGTACTCTGTCCCACATGGGCACGGTCGAAGTTCGACGCCGTCCGCAGGACAACAACGCGGTCAAAATCTAGAAGACCCGCTTGCGCCCCGCGCTGAAGCGCGGCCAGCGTGGCGTTGTCCTCCATCTGGCTCATGCAGTAATCCGCATTCCCATCCGTGAGAAGCGAAACGTGTTCCTCGACCTCCTTGGCGGTGACCGCACCATGCCAGTAGGTGTCGGCGGAAACCGAGGCGCAGACCATAACGCCAGGATCGGCCTTCGCAGCATCCTGGCTGTAGGCGCCGCGATAGGCCGCTGCATCCGGGTTGTCGCTCAGCTCGACGTCCATGCTGGCCTCGTAGGCAGCTTTTACTAGGTTCGGGTTCAACTGAAATACCTCGGTTCCGGCACTCCAACCCGGCTTTTCATTAGGCTTCCTCGCGCCTAGTTCGACGATCTGGCTGGTCCATTCGGACGGCGCCTCGCGATCATCGATGCGGTGAACAAGCCCGGCGTCTACCACATAGTCAGCCCAGGCCGCCGATCCGAGCGTCCCGTTTTCGGGATCAACACCGGCAATGCCTGCCACGATGAAGTAGGTCTTGGTCAGGTCGAACTTGTCCGAGAGCACCACGGCCATGGTTGAGGCCGCGGCATTTGCAAAGCCCATGGTCGTGGTCATCTGGCAAAGGTCGGCATTGCAGGCGACCTCATTGGCGCTTTCCGGCAAGCCGGGAACCTGAACCTTGTTCGGCAGGTCCAGATTGTCCTGCCAGGGCTTGGCCTCGGCATCGAACATCGCGATCACCATGACCTTTGGAGCGATAACATCCGCTGCAGCGGCTGCAGGCAGGAGGGCAGTGGTCAGGACAAACCCGAGACGCGTGAGGGGCATGCATATCTCCATTAAAGTAACTACGCCTTCGAACACGCATAGCTGGGGCGGGCAAGATGTGGTGAAGCATACGGGATGTTTGATCCTATCACCGACGATCAGGCAAGCTGCAGCCATAGCAATTGACGTCGGGCGAACGGATATCTCATGCACAGCGAATGGCGTGACCAACCGCAGGAAGCCGGCCAAGGGAACGAGTTCGGGCGACAGCAAGTTGCGCCGTTCGGTTGTGGCTGGCCGGCTTCCGCAATGTGACTTCCTGCCTTAGCTTCGCTTGCGGCCTCTCCATGAACCAACAGCCGCGGCAAAGGTCATGCCGCCTGCCAGGAGAGGCAAGGATGCAGGAAGCGGCACCGGGGCAAGCTGGATCACGCGCCCATCTGTCGGCGAAACGCCATTCTCGTCAACAAAGATGCTCCCGTCGACCCCAAGCGCAAGGCCAGTCGGGCTGTTTAGGCCGCCGTAAACAAGACGTTTGATGCCGTCTTCACCGATCTCGAACAGCGACCCGGTGTTGTTCGGACCGAGCAGGCCATCGCTGTCGAACTCGAGCGCATAAAGTTTGCCGTTGCCGTATGCGACGTCGATGAGGTTCGTGAAGCCGGCAGCGAGCACGTCGATCATTCCTATTCCATCAATGGCAAAGACATTTGCCCCGCCAACGGGGAAAGGAAATCCCGTCAACTGGCCAACAAGGATCTCACCCTCCGGTCCGACAGTGGCGCCTGTTGGAACCGGCTGATAGGAGCCTTTCGGCAATACTGCCGTTATGGCAACTGCTCCATCCCGACTGACCGTCAGAACGTCGTTTCCTCCCGCGTCGGTGGCAATGAAGCGATCAGAAAGGGCAATCAAGCTGAACGGATTGCTGTTCGGCTCGTCGTCGGGGCCATCTGTAAGTTCAAATGCGGCAAGATCGGCAACCGCTGAAACAGTGCCGCCCGAGACAGAAACAACCTGCCCCAGCAGTTCAGAGCCGGGAGCGCTTGCAAGGTTTGCGCGAAGGGCAGGATTTGCGCCAAAGCCCAGGACGGCATGGAGAACCCCGTCCAGGAAGGCAAGGTCGTGCGCACCCGTGGCACCGAACCCCCCGGCTGGGGCAAGCGAGGGCAGTCCATCAACGACCACCTCCTGCACCCCGGACCGATACCGGCTTACTCTACCCGAGAGACCGAAGGAAACTGTCTGGCCGTCGCCAGAGACGATCGATGGCCCATCTCCGCCGGTGCCGGCCTCTGCGGCGTAAAGCCAGCCATCGGGACCGAAGGAAACGCCCCGCGGGTTTGCCAGGCCTTCCATGACAACCTTCTCAAGCCGAAGCGTTGCAGCTTCCCCTGAGGGTGCCGAGGCAAGAAGACTAGCGAGTGTGAAAGAAGACGCAAGGAGAATGCGGCGGGGCATGGAGACGCACCGCCCTATCAGAGCCGAACTCATGAAGCACCTCACACGAAACGACGTCCAAAGCGGAACGCCTGGTTCAGAAGCTTCCGCCCCAGGAAGGAAGCTGTCAACAGAAGCCGTGCTTGGCCAAACAACCCATTGCGGACGGTCGGACCAGTCATCTTGCCGCATGCAGCTTCCACAATCGGCCACTCATGTTCACGCCAAAACGCGGGGCGGAGTGGCCGGCGATCCGGCCTGCGTAAGACATGCTGGGCGTTTGCACTGCATTGGGGCTCGCCTCTGAACGGATTTACATCATAACAGGGACAAGCCTCGATAGGAGAAGCAGATGGCCAGTCAGGTTGTGGATGCAGTACATGACACCGCCGCGCATGGTGCGCCCGACTTCGCGGCCGTGGTCGTGCTGCTAGCCGCAGCAGTCATTGCGGTAACGCTTTTCCGGCGACTAGGCCTGGGATCGGTCTTGGGATATCTGGCCGCGGGACTGGCAGTCGGGCCCTTCGGCTTCGGGTTCTTTGACGACCCACAATCCATCATTCATGTCGCCGAACTGGGCGTCGTGCTGTTTCTTTTCATCATCGGGCTGGAGATGCAGCCTGCGCGGCTTTGGTCCATGCGAGGCGAGATTTTCGGGCTGGGCCTTCTTCAGGTTACGCTTGCGATGGCGGCCCTCATCTGGGTTGGCCTGGCTTTGGGATATCCGACGGTGCCGAGCTTCGTTGCCGGGACCGGCTTCGTCCTGACCTCAACCGCCATCGTGATGCAGATGCTGACGGAACGGAACCAGATGGCGTTGCCCAGCGGCCGCCGCATCGTGGCGATCCTGCTGCTGGAGGATCTGGCGATCGTCCCGCTTCTGGCCCTTGTCGCCTTTCTGGCTCCGGGCGGCACCGAAACCAGCCTCGCAGACCGGCTGCAGGGCATTGCGGTCGGCCTTGCCGCCATTGCAGGACTTGTCCTTGCAGGCCGCTACCTTCTGGATCCGATGTTCCGCCTACTGGCGCGATCGGGCGCCCGAGAGGTGATGACAGCTGCCGCACTGCTGGTCGTGCTGGGCGCAGCGGTCCTGATGCAGGCTAGCGGCCTGTCGATGGCCATGGGCGCCTTTCTTGCCGGGGTCCTGCTGTCGGAGAGCAGTTTTCGCCATCAGCTCGAGGCCGATATCGAGCCGTTTCGTGGCCTCCTTCTCGGGTTGTTCTTCCTTGGGGTCGGCATGGCACTCGACCTCGATACGATCGCCAAAAACTGGGCGGTGATCGCCCTTAGCGTTCCAGCTTATATCCTGCTGAAGATGGGTGTGATCTATGGTGTCGGACGGCTGCTCAAGGCGTCACGCCGCGAGGCCATGGAACGCGCGGTCCTGATGGCGCAGGGCGGCGAATTCGCCTTTGTGCTTTACGCCTCGGCGACCCATTTCGGCATCCTGACGCCGGAATGGAATGCCAACCTGACGGCGATCATCATCTGCTCAATGGTGCTTACGCCACTGATGGTGATCCTGCACGATCGCTTCGCGTCGGATGGGCCCATATCAATGGACGGGGTGGACGAGGCTAAAGCTCTTGCGGCAAGCGTGCTGCTGATCGGCTTCGGGCGGGTGGGACAGATCGTCAGCCAGCCGCTGCTTGCTCGAGGACATAGTCTTTCCATCATCGACACCGACGCGCAGTCGATCCGCAATGCTGCCGAGTTCGGCTTCAAGGTCTGGTACGGTGACGGGGCGCGGCTGGACATCCTTCATGCCGCCGGGGCCGGAAAGGCGAGCCTTATCATCGCAGCCCCCAACGATCCTGCAGCGGTAACGAAGATTGTCGGATTAGCCAAGCATGAGTTCCCGATGGTGCCAGTGCTGGCACGAGCCTTCGACCGGGAACATGCGCTTGAACTGGTCAAGGCAGGGGCTGATTTCCAGATCCGGGAAACGCTGGAAAGCGCCTTTGTTCTGGGGCGAGAGGCGCTGCTGACCTTGGGCGAAGCCCCCGAAGTTGTGGACGAGGTCATGGTTTCATTCCGTGGCCGAGACATGGAGCGCTTCGAGATGGAATGCGTGGGCGGCATCTTTGCAGGACGCGATCTGGTGCTCGGGAACCGGCAGGCGTAACGGTGAGGTCATAAGCCCTTTGCCATGCTGGCTGACGCTGGCCTTTGGTTGCCGCAGTTAAAACGGCTGAATCTTGAGGGTCCGAACGTGCCGTGTCGCGGCGGTGCAGCGTCCTCAGACCTGACACTCGGACTTGTGGCCGCGACAACTCGAAGAAGGACAACTGTGAGACATCTAGGTGGCTTTCGCTGCCACATGTTTACTCTCTTTCAACATACAGCAGGTGCTGGGTTGGCCAGTATATCGAGCGGTAAAGCGTAACCAGCCACGACCAACTTCCATACTTGACAGATTAAATCAGGATCTTTAGCGGGCGGTGCTAGCTTGGGATGCTGCGCGTCCATCATGTTCAGGCATGCCAGTCATGCCCGTGCCGTGAACATGGGCGCAATCACTGACGCTGTTGCCAAGGATCCGCGATGACCAGACCACTGATTGCCTGTTTGCTTGCCGGTGTTGCGGCTCTTCCCGCTGTGGCTCAAGACGCCCCTTATGTGTTGTCCGAGATTACGCTGGAGGCGGAAAGCGACACCACGCTGGTGCAAGACGGCTATGTCCCGGGCATCAGTCGCACGGCGACCAAGCTGGATACGCCGGTCGGAAAAATCCCGCAGGCTGTCACCATCATCACGCAGGACCAAATCGAGGATCAGGCGCCGCGCACGCTGAACGAAGCCTTGGGCTATACGGCGGCGGCGAACCCGAACAACTACGGTTTCGACACCCGGTTCGACGCCTTCTTCCTCCGCGGCCTTCCGGCTTACTACAACGGCTATTTCCGCGACGGGCTGCGCCAATACAACGCGCCGACCGCCTGGTTCAAATCCGAGCCTTACGGATTGGAAGGTGTCGCCGTGCTGAAGGGCCCGAACTCGTCGCTCTATGGCGTCAGCGGACCGGGCGGCGTCGTCAACCTGATCACCAAGCGGCCAAAGACCGAACGCTATCGCGAGATCGAACTGACCACCGGCGCCAATGACCGCGCCCAGATTGCGGGCGATATCTCCGGGCCCGTCTCCGAAGGCAGTGAGTTCAGCTATCGCGTGACGGGTCTGGCTCGCAAATCGAACACCGATCTGCCGGGCTATGCGGACGACAAGACCTACTTCGCCCCGGCCCTGTCCTGGGACAATGGCGTGACCCGTGCAACGCTGCTGGCAGAGGTGTCGAATTCGCTGACGGGCGGAACTGCCGCCTTCTACAACCCGTCCTATGGCGTGGTGTCGGACCTCTACGAGGGCGATCCCGACTACAACGATTTCGAGCAGGACCAGTGGCGCCTCGGCTATGAGGTCGAGCATGACCTGAACGACAGCGTAACGCTGCGCCAGAGCTTCCGGGCGGCAAGCGTTGACATCGACCTCGAATACAGCGGGCACTATCCCGTCGGGGCCGATCTGGCCCGCTATTGGGGGCACTACAAGGAAAACATCGACACGCTGGTGCTCGACAATGGGCTGCGCTGGAGCATGGACACCGGTCCGGTGTCGCACGAGATCCTGGCCGGCATTGACATGACCCGCGCCGACTATGAGACCTACAGCACCCTCGGCTATGTCTCGGCTGCCGAGACGGCCGCGGCGGCGGTGCCGTTCGACGGTGCGCAGGAGCAGCGCCAGAAGGGCATCTACTTGCATGATCAGATGCGGTGGGGCAACTGGCAGGCCTTTGCCAGCGCCCGTTGGGACAGTGTCGAGACGATCACGACGGCTCCCGACGGTTCAAATAGCACGCAGGACGACACCGGCCGATCCGGACGCCTGGCGCTGAGCTATGACTGGACCAACGGCGTCATGGTCTATGGCAGCGTTTCGACCTCTTTCGCGCCCAATATCGGCTTTGTTTATGATGATCCGGCCGATGACAGCACGCAGAGGGCCGCCCGCCCGATGCAATCCACGCAGCGCGAGATCGGCCTCAAATACGCGCCCGAAGGCACGAACCTGCTGCTGTCAGCGGCCGTCTTCGACATCGATCAACGTGATGGCACCGTGCTTGATGTGTCGACCGGCGAGAACCGCCAGCGTCAGCTGGACCTGAACAGCCGCGGCTTTGAACTGGAGGCACAGGCCAACTGGGACAATGGTTGGGGTGTGATCGCCAGTTATGCGCATCAGCGCGTCAAGACCGAGCGAGGGCTGCCCGGCACTGTCGGTAAGGAATTGTCCGGCGTGCCGAACGATACGCTGTCGCTCTGGGGCAAGTATGACGTCCAGTCGGGACCGGGAACGGGCCTGGGGTTGGCGGCAGGGCTTCGCTATGTCGGGGAAAGCTATGGCGATGATGCCAATGCCATCACCAACGACGATCGCGTCTTCGTGGACCTCGGCGTCAGCTATGAGCCCGCGCAACTGCCGGGGGTCGAGATGCAGTTGAACGTCAAGAACCTGTTCGATCAGCAAAAGCAGACCTGCACGGCCGGATACTGTTATCGTGACGAAGGCCGCACCTGGACGGCGAGCCTGAGCCGCCGCTTCTGATGGCACGTGGTGCAGGGAAGCCTGGACAGGCCGCGATCCTGTCCGGCCTGTGGGCCGCCTATGTCGCGCAGAGCGTGATTGGCGGGCTGACCTGGGGTGGACTGCCCGCCGTGCTGCGCGACCAGGGCCTGCCCTTGGACCGGATCGGCCTTCTGTCGCTGCTGATCGCGCCATGGGCGCTGAAGGTGCTGTGGTCGCCAGCGATCGAACGGTGGCGGCTGCCGCCGGGCCGGCCACCACGCAGCGCCTTGCTGGTTTTGCTCTTCGGTCTGATCGCTGTTCTTGGTCTGCTGGCCACCGGCACCGTCGGCCTGGTGCCGCTGCTGCCGGCATTGGCCTGCCTGATGGGGGTGGCCTTCGCCACGGCAACCGCCGATGTCGTCGTTGACGGCCATGCGGTCGGCGCCCTTGCCCGCAGCGAGCACGGCTGGGGCAATGCCGCGCAGGTTGGTGGCGCCTATGTCGGATCAGCGATCGGTGCGGGGCTTCTGCTGGTCATGGTCGCCCGGATCGGCTGGACCGGGGCGGTCTGGTGCATGGCCGGTCTGGTGTCTGTTCTGCTCGTCTGGTTTGCCCTGACGGCGCGGAAGTCCGCGCCTTCTCCGGCCGGAGGTGCGCGCCCCAGTCTGCGCCGGGCACTGGCCCGACGGGACATCCGGCAAGGGCTGATGCTGACGGCAATCTTTGTCGTCGCCCAGAAGCTGTCCCTGGGAATGCTGGGACCGTTCCTGATCGACACGGGCATTTCCCTTGCGACAGTGGGCCTGCTCAACGGCTTTGGCAGCCTGGTCCTGGGCCTCGTGGGGGCGCTGCTCGGCGGGGCGGCGGTTCAGCGATGGGGGGTGCGGACAACCATGATTGGCGCATTGGTGTCCCAGGCCATCCTCATGCTGTGCCTGGCGCTGAGCGGTGCCGGGACCGCCCTGCCGACCGCCTTGCCGGTCGCGGCCGCGCTCCTGTCCGGATCGGCGCTGTCGGCCATCGGGTTTACCGCGCTTTATGCCCAGTTCATGCGGTGGTCGGATCCGGGGCAGGGTGGTGTCGACTTCACCCTGTTCCAATGCCTTGATGGCGCTCTCAGCATGGGTCTTGGCCTTGCAGCAGGGATCGTGGCGCAGCAGGCGGGATATGGCGTCTTCTTCGGCCTTGCCGCCGTCCTGCCCGTTCTGGCAGTCCTGATGCTGCAATGGCTGGTGAAGACCCAGGCCCAAGCGATGACGGCGTAAGGAAGGGGCGGCCGCCGGGTTCAGGCGGCAGAACTGTGGTGCGGTTCTTCCGCCATCTCGCCGGCCACGCCGCGCCGCCAGTAGGCTGCGACCATGTGCCGGTCGCGCGGCATCTTCCAGACCGAACGGACGTGGCGGCGGATATCGCGGAACGCATCGAACTCGCATCCGGCCCAGACGTAAAGATCATCGGACGGCTGCCGCCGGGCAAGCGCCTCGACCAGAAGCCGCCGCGTGCCCGGCGCGGCGCCATGCCGATGCAGCCACTCCACCGGGCCGGCCAGATCTTGTTCATCCTCGGGGCCATCCACCTCGATGATCGCCTCGCAGATGGACCTGGGCGACGCAGCCTCCAGCATGCGGGCGATGGACGGCAGCGCCGTCTCGTCGCCCAGCAGAAGCACCCGTGGTGCCTGGGGGATCGCCCCGCCGCCCGGACCCAGCAGTCCCGCCACCTCGCCCGGGCGGCACGCCGCAGCCCAACCCCCGGCCGATCTCTCGGCGGTCGGATGGAGCACGAAGTCGATGTCCACCTCGCCCCGCGCCAGATCGACATGGCGGATCGTGTAGACGCGCACCAGCAAGGCATCGGACCGGGCGGGAAAGCTCAGCGCACCACTTGCTGTCAGCATCGGCCACACAGGCGGCAGGTTTGCTGGCCGATCCTCCGGAGGCAGGAGCAGACGGACGTGAAGCTCGTCCAGCGGCAGGTCTTCCAGGTCCGGAACGGCGAAGGTGACCCTTTGCATCGACGGGGTCAGGCGACGCGAGGCCGTGACGCGGACCTCGCGGAAGAACGGCGGAACGCCATGGGACTGTCCGTCGCCCTCCCAGTGCAGATCCACGTCTTCTGCCAGATACTCGCGGATATGATCCACGAAGATCAGCTTCATGTAGCTGAGGCCGATGGGGTTGACCCCTGCTGCCTCAACGAGAAGCGCCTCACCGTCTCGCCGCGCCTCGAAGCTGCCCAGCGGGATCTGCATCCGCCAGGGGCCTGCCTCCGTTCCCGTGATGTATTCCGGATGATCCGCCGCGAAGCGGAACATGGCAGCGGCACTACGAGGATAGGTAAGCCTGGTTTTCGCGTGCAGCATCGGTGTCTCTAATGCAGGAGGTTTCTGGCTGCGCAAAGCGTGGCTGGCACCCGTGTAGCGTACGACATCGTCGGCAGCTAGGCTCTCGTGCATGTCTGCAATGTTAACTTGCAACGATTTGGGCACGTCAACTCGACGCGGTGGACGCGGCAAACTCCAACTCTAGTTCAATAAGAGATTTTGGAGGGCCCGCCAGACAAACGTCCCGCATGCGGGACTTCTGCTCTCAATGCTCCTCCCTCGTCCATCCGGTTCCCGCCCTCTGTGCGCGGTGAGTCACGTTGGTCTTGATCATCGAAGATCCGGACAACCATCGGAGCCAAGTGACAACCTTCCAACCTTCTCATGCAATGTCATGTTCACGATACGTGGCTTGAGCGAACATGTGCGTCTTGTCATGTTAAGGAAAACCCATTTATCGAACACGTTGACGATCTCATGTTAAAGCCGACATACATTCTGCCGAGGCTGCCTCCGCCGGTGGAACTCGAAACCGTACAAGTGTTGAAGAGCCTGAACCGCGCGTCGCGGGCCTTGGCAAACCTTAAGGGGCAGGCGAGGACGATCCCCAACCAGGGCATCCTGATTGATACCTTGGCCCTGCAGGAAGCAAAGGCTTCGTCCGAGGTCGAGAACATTGTCACGACGCAGGACGAGCTGTTCCAGGCAGATGTATTCCCCGACGATCCCCAGTCACCTGCTGCCAAGGAAGTTGCCCGCTACCGCGATGCCCTGCGGCTTGGACACCGCAGACTGGTCGAGACAGGCGGGCTCATCCCGAACTCGACCCTCATCGACATGTTCCGCCTCCTGAAGGATCGCGATGATGCCTTCAGGGTCACGCCCGGCACTGCCCTGAAAAATGAACGGAGCGGGGAGACAGTCTTCGTACCGCCGCAGGACGCGAACGAGATCATTCGGCTGATGACCGACCTCGAGCGGTTCGTGAATGACGATGACCTGTCGGACCTCGACCCACTCATCAAGATGGCGCTCATTCACCATCAATTCGAAAGCATTCATCCCTTCGCGGACGGGAACGGGCGGATCGGACGCATCCTGAACGTGCTCTACTTGACGCGCACGGCCTGCTGGACATTCCCGTTCTCTACCTTTCGCGCCACATCACCCGGCACAAGAGCGACTACTATCGACTCCTGCAGGCTGTGCGGGATCACGGAGCATGGGAGGATTGGGTCATCTTCATGCTGGATGCCGTGGCGGAAACGGCAATTACCACCGCAGAACTGGTCGAAGGCATTGGCCTGCAGATGCGCGAAGCAAAGCATCGGCTTCGGTCGGAACTGCCGAAGATCTACAGCCAGGATCTGCTGAACAACCTTTTTCGGCACCCCTATACGCGCATCGACTATGTCCAAAATGAACTCGCCATTACTCGCCAGACCGCGGCGAGGTATCTCGACACACTGACTGAGCGTGGCTTTGTGGAGAAGCATCGGGCCGGGAAGAGCAACTATTACATCAACACACCTCTCGTACGACTGCTGATGACCGTATCTGAGGAGACGTAGCAACGGCATCAGGCCGTAGGGACGAGCAGCGATCTGAACGACGTGATCAGCGCAACTGATCGCCCGCTCCCATTGCCTCGCGGCCAGGGAATGCTGCATTGTCATCAGTCGGCTTACTGCATGCTAGGCTGCGCAAAGCAGCGCGTACATCTGTGATACCATTGAGCTTGTCGGATCATCCGAAGTCAGGGCGGGGCTGAAGGACAGGAGGTAACACCATGTCCATCGATCTTCTCCCTGCGCTCCGGCCTGAACGTCCCGCCTGGAACAAAGGGCGCATCATCGGCCAGAAACGCCCGTTGCTGCCAAAACATGTCTGGTCGATCCGGGTCCCCCTGGAGATGGCGGACAACCGACGCGACCTGGCATTGTTCAACATGGCCGTCGACAGCAAGCTTCGAGGCTGCGACTTGGTCTGCCTGAAGGTCCGGAACGTTTTTGTTGCCGAGAGGGTCAAAGAGCGCGCCTCCGTCACCCAGAGCAAGACCGGAAAGCCTGTCCGCTTCGAGATCACCGAAACGACATGCCAAATCGTTTGAACGTGGAATTGCCGACCCGGAAATGCTTGGGTTGGAGTATCTCTGGCCCTGCCGTCTCCACCACAGCGCCCATCTGTCGGCGCGCCAATATGCGCGCATCCTGCGTGAATGGGTCTCGTCGATAGGTCTTGAGCCAAGCGCCTATGGCACGCATTCGATGCGCCCGACAAAGGTGGCGCAGATCTACAAGAAGACGGGCACCCTGCGGGCGGCTCAACTTCTGCTGGGCCGCACCAAGATGGACAGCACTGTTCAAGACCTCAGCGTCGACCTCGGTGATGCGCTGACGCTGTCAGAAGGGATAGGTCTGTAGTCCGGAAGCCGGCCGACAAGTTTCGTGCCGGGCCGGCCCATAACCGACGGTCGGCCTCCGTCAGCCGCTGCGTTGCAGCTTCCCTGAACCGGCCCTCCATGTTTGCCGCAGAAACGCAGGGCAGGGGCGGGGCGCTGTCTGCGAGGCGGACAGAAGCCGACGTTCAGCAAAGCTTGGCAAAAAACAACCTGATCATGTCGGCGACGTCACCAGGAGCTTCTTCGGCCATGTGGTGCCCGCTTGGGATGCCCTGTCGCAGCACGATCCGATCACTCCAATCCGCCCAAGGACTGGCTGGATCGCCATACAGCTTTTCCATGTCGTCATAGCGCGACCAAAGGACACCCAGCGGGCACTGTAGGCGTCGTCCTGCATCCTTGTCGCGTCTGTCATCATCGTAATCGAACTCAAGCCCTGCGCGATAATCTGCAAGCATGCCCCGTACGACTTCGGGGCTGCGAGTCGCAGCGAGGTAATCCAGGTTATTTTCTGCCCCGGGAACGGCTTTCGTAGGATACCAGAGGTCGGGACGAGCTTGGATGGCCGCTTCTGCCTTTTCGCTTTGAGCGAAGAAGAACCAGTGCCACCAATCCTTGGCAAAACGCCAATCTGCCCTGTTCAGTGTTTCGTAGATTGGAACGCCGTCCATGACGACAAGGCCTATAACACTGTCTGGGTAGTCCATCGCCAGCCGGAAAGCCCGATAAGATCCACGGTCGTGTCCCGCGACCCCGAACTTGTCATGCCCAAGAACAGCCATGCATTCGTGCAATGCGGCCGCCTTCGCCCTTGCCGAACTGCCCGCAAGTGTTTCCGGCTGATAACTTTGCCCAAAACCAGGCATGTCCGCACAAACCACTGAGAACTCTTGCGCGAGCTGAGGCGCTACTTTGAACCAAGTGGTATGCGTTCTCGGGTGTCCGTGAAGAAGGAGGATGGGTAAGCCTGACCCGCCATATCGCACACGGATTTTGCCGTGCGATGTCAGCACGTGCCGTTCAGTGAAATCTTTGAAAAAGTCCGCCACCCTCAATCCTTGATCAGGTTGCTCTCAGTTCATCGACGTAACACGAACTGCGAAGAACGTAGTTCCGAATGACGGGGATGGGCTCGTTTGCGTTGATACCACCTCAGCGAAAGGCATCAGGCTCAAGGCAGCCGCCGCAGCATCGCCATGCCCATGCCGAAACAGCCCAATGGGGTCAAGGATGACATTGTTATTCCCTGTGCCATGCGAGGCAGCAGGAAGGATCAAGCTGTGTGGGTGACGGCTTCGCTTTCACATCGTCTGAGAACCATCGCCGCCTCATCAAATGCTGCCCATGCACGCCTGGCGAGGCTGCCTCCGACACTGCAGCGCCGGACGCCGAGGGCGGCAAAGGCGCCAATCCTGTCATCATACTCATGGACAACAACATTGACCGGCTTAGGGGCAACTGCTGCGACCAGTTCGGCCACAGCACCCTCGTCGCGGATGAAGGGAACAAACAGACAATCTGCGCCGGCTCCCGCGTAAGCCACGGCGCGGGCAATGCTCTCGGCGGCCGACATGCCGGGCACGCGGAAGTTCTCGTTGCGGCCAATCAGCATGGCCGCAGGGTCGACGGCGTCGATTGCCGTGCGAGCAGCCTGCAGGCGTTCGACTGCCAATCCGGTTTCATACATCAGGCTTCCGGACCAGTCCTCGATGGAGATGGCTGCAACCCCTGTTTCCATGGCGAGCGAGACATTGTGGGCAACATCTTCTGGCCGATCCGCGAAGCCGTTCTCGAAATCGGCATTCACCGGCAGGGGAGTGGCCGATACCAGCATCCGCAGGTGATAGAGCACGTCACCCAGGCCAAGTTCTCCATCCTCCTTGCCTGCCGCCCAGGCTGCACCGGCACTGGTTGATGCGATCGCGCGAAATCCTGCCTTGGTGAGGCGCACTGCGCTGCCAGCATCCGAGGCGTTTGGCAGAAGGAAAAACCCACTGTCATGCATCTGGCGAAAGGTGATGCGCTTGTCTGTTGCGGTTGTTGTCGTCATGACCTGTAGTCCTCCAGCTTCCGTACTTGCCGCCCGCCCGTGTCGAAATTGTCAGGCGACAGCCATGCCTGATAGCTTGGGCACAGGCGCTGCCAATCCTGATCGGTGATGGCGAACCAGGCAGTGTCGCGATTGGCGCCCTTGACGACCATGTGCTGACGGAACACGCCTTCGGGTTGGAAGCCGAAGCGGATGGCCGCACGCTTGGAGGGGGCATTCAGGTCATTGCACTTCCACTCGAAGCGGCGATAGCCGAGGGCAAAGACATGGGCGGCAAACAGGTAAAGCGCTTCGGTCGCCATCCGCGTTTGCTGAAGCGCAGGCCCCCACATGATGTTGCCGATCTCGATGACGCCATGAGCTTGGTCAATCCGCATCAAGGATTGGCGGCCTTCGGCACGGCCCGTCTCCTTATCGATCACCGCAAAGAACAGGGGATCGGTCGAGGCCGATGCGGTCTCGATCCAGGCGTCGAACTCAGCGCGGTTCCGAGGGGGGCTTTCGAACAGCCAACGAAAACGGTCCTCTGCGCCCCCGCTGATGCGGCCTGGAAAAGCGTAGTGGCGTGCTGGTGTGCCAATGGCTCCAGCCGGACGTAGCATCCCTCTAGCGGTGCCCGCGCCGGACGCGGCCTTGCCGACCAGTCTGCTAGATTCATGGTTCTGTGCCCTTCCTTCGAGCCAAGATGGTAGCAGCATCGATAACGCCTGCCCGCTGCAGCAAGTGGTGCACATCTGTTACGATGTCACTCAACCCCACCCAAGAGATCTTTTCCGCTTGTGGAGGTTTCAGGCCACATGCGCAGGAGCACCCGATCGGCGACATAGATTTAATGACCTCCCGTGGCGGTCGAGACGCCATCATGGTTGAGCAGAAAGAGAGGTCGCGGGCTACTTCGACAGGACGCTCAAAACGTTGTACGCCCAGAGCCGCTCCCGCCCGGCTCGTTGTTCCGGTAATCCCAAGCCTTACGTCGCAGTACGATCCTGAAAGCGGGCGTGGAAGCGAGCGATCTCGCGTGGCTCCGGAAGGCTGCCGGTGTAGATTTCGACATATGTTGGGATGCGGCCAAGACGGGTTTGCAGGTCTTCGGTCGCCTGCATCGAGATGTAACCGATCTGGACCAAGTAGACGGTACGCGCACGCACATCTGCGGCCACCGGATCGTGCCCCCAGTGCTGCATCATGGATGTCAGGGCCGCGATACGCATCTCATCCGCCTCCTTGATCCGCGCTGCCACGGGCTCATCTCGGAGAGCCCAGCTGCGGACGGCGAACTCCAGCCTCGAGTCGAAGGTGTGGTGCGACAGGAAGCAGCCGATCACGTTCAGCATCGCTTCCGCCTGTGTTTCCGCATACTGTCGCGTAGCCGCGATCAAAGGCAGTGTAGTGCGGGCAGCCCATCCGTCCAGCAAGGCAGCCAGCAGGGCTTCACGGTCGTCGAAAAACCAATAGAAACTGGTGCGCGACAGGTTCAGCCGCTTGGCCAAGGGCATGATCTTCACGCCATCGACCCCGCTCTCGATCAAGGCCTGATACCCCGCCTCGAGCCATCCGGCACGAGAGCCCCGCCATCCGGGTGCATTGATCGCATTTTCATTCATGACTCCAATTAACGAACTCGGAATGTGCAAGACAAGGGCATTGTTCATCAGTGACATTCTTCCAAACAGGCGGAAGAAGATTGTTGACACAAGTGAACATTACCGGCCTCATGACGTAAACCGCATTTGCCTGAAAGCCCGTAATGTCCAACGATCCGCTTCTTCAGCCCTACCGGTTGAAGCACCTGACGCTTCGGAACCGGATCATGATCACCAGCCATGAACCCGCCTATCCCGAGGACGGAATGCCCAAGGGCCGCTATCGCGCCTATCACGTGGAGCGCGCCAAGGCCGGTGTCGCACTGACCATGACCGCAGGTTCGGCTGCGGTGTCGAAGGACAGCCCGCCGGTGTTCAACAACATCCTGGCCTACAAGGACGAGGTCGTCGGCTGGATGAAGCAGCTGGTGGACGAATGCCACGACCACGGCGCGGCGGTGATGATCCAGCTGACCCACTTGGGGCGCCGGACGCGATGGGACAAGGGGGACTGGCTGCCGGTCCTGGCTCCAAGCCATGAACGCGAAGCCGCGCATCGCGCTTTTCCCAAGCGGATGGAAGACTGGGATATTGCCCGCGTCATCCGCGATTTTGCCGATGCGGCCGAACGGATGAAGGCCGCTGGTGTCGACGGGATCGAGCTGGAGGCCTATGGTCACCTGCTGGAGCAATTCTGGTCGCCCTTGACGAACGATCTGGACGGCCCCTATGGCGGCAGCCTGGAAAACCGCCTCCGCTTCACGATGGAGGTGCTGGCTGCGATCCGAAAACGCTGTGGCAAGGATTTCATCGTCGGTCTGCGCTATACGGGTGATCAGGTGCTGCCGGGCGGAATGACGCGCGACGAAGGCTTCCAGGTCTCGCATATGCTGAAGGACAGCGGCCTTGTCGACTTCCTGAACGTCGTGCGGGGCCATATCGACACCGATGCCGGCCTGACGGATGTCATTCCAGTGCAGGGAATGCGGAACGCGCCGCACCTGAATTTTGCCGGCGAGATCCGCAAGGCGACCGGCTTTCCAACCTTCCACGCCGCCAAGATCCCGGACGTGCCGACGGCGCGTCATGCCATCGCCGCCGGTCTTCTGGACATGGTCGGTATGACGCGGGCGCACATGGCTGACCCGCACCTGGTCCGCAAGATCATGGAGGGGCGCGAGGACGATATCCGTCCATGCGTTGGCGCCAACTATTGCCTGGACCGGATCTATCAAGGCGGACTGGCCTTCTGCCTGCACAATGCCGCCACTGGACGAGAGGAGACGATGCCGCATGATATTCCGCCCGCGACGGAAAAGCGCCGCGTCACGATCGTCGGTGCAGGACCAGCAGGGTTGGAAGCCGCCCGCGTGGCGGCCGAGCGAGGACATGACGTGACGGTATTCGAGGCCGCCGATGAACCCGGAGGGCAGGTCCGTCTGACGGCCCGGCAGGACCGCCGGCGCGAAATGAGCTCGATCATCTCGTGGCGGATCGCAATGTGCGAAAAGCTCGGCGTGCGCTTCAACTTCAATACCCTTGCCGAGGTCGGCGACGTGCTGGCGACCGATCCCGACGACGTTGTCATTGCCACGGGTGGCCTTCCGCATACCGAGGTGCTGTCGCAGGGCAATGATCTGGTCTGCTCGGCCTGGGACATCATCTCGGGTGACGTGAAGTCGTGCCATGACGTCCTGATCTTTGACGACGCGGGCGATCACGCGGCGCTTCAGGCAGCCGATGCCATCGCCGCGACGGGCGCCGCCGTCGAGATCGTGACCCCCGACCGCAGCTTTGCCCCCGAAGTCATGGCAATGAACCTCGTGCCCTATATGCGCAGCCTGCAGCGTCGCGACGTGACCTTCACGGTGACGTGGCGCCTGCTGTCGGTAACCCGCGAGGGCAATAAGCTACGCGCCACGCTTGGCAGCGATTATGGCGACATGAGCCGCCAGCGGCTGGTCGATCAGGTCGTGGTCAACCACGGCACCCGGCCGCTGGACGAGCTGTATTTCGATCTGAAGCCGTTGTCGCGCAACTTGGGCGAGGTGGATTACCAGGCGCTGACGGCGGGGAACGCACAGGCCGTGGTCCGAAACCCGACGGGCCGCTTTCGCCTGTTCCGGATTGGTGACGCGGTGGCCGCTCGGAACACCCACGCCGCCGTTTATGACGCGCTGCGGTTGATGAAGGATCTGTGAAGCCATGAAGTCCCCGTCGCCGGATCATGCAGCACCGGACTTGGAAAGACCAGGTCTGGCAAGGCGCCATCCGCCCCGGCGACTGAACCAGCAGGCAGTCCTGCCAACGGAAGAGGACCAACGGGTTTCCGCCAGACGTGGTTCGGGGGACTAAATGCCGGCGGACCGGTTCCTTGCTCCAATCGTAGGTCTTTTCGGGCAATTGCCTGTCAACCCGTTGATTCACCAAGATGCACGGCCTAGGCTTCCTGCATCAATGGGAACCTTGGGTCCGAGGCGGGCGCGTTTTCATGGGGCGACGCCTGGCTGCGTTTGTGCTCCTCCGCGACCAAAAGCAGGGAAATGATGTCTCCGAAACTTTCCGTTCGTCACGTGTTCAAGATTTTCGGCGCAGGGGCTGACGAGGCGCTCGCTCGGCTGCGGCAGGGCAAGGGCAAGGAGGAGATCCTGCTCGAAACCGGGGCCACGGTGGGCGTGCAGGACACCAGTTTCGACGTGTCCGAGGGCGAGATCTTCGTGGTGATGGGGCTCTCCGGTTCTGGCAAGTCCACGCTGGTGCGAATGCTGAACGGGCTTGTCCCGCCGACCTCGGGCGAAATCTGTATCGACGGAGAAGACGTGGCAAGCTGCGGGCCCGACCGCTTACAGGCCATCCGGCGCGAGAAGATCGCGATGGTGTTTCAGCATTTCGCGCTGTTCCCGCATTGGACCATTACGGAAAACGTCGCCTATGGCTTGAAGATCAAGGGCATGCCCGCTGCGGAACGGCGCGCGACAGCGCTGCAGACCCTGGAGCAGGTGGGCTTGGGTGCCTGGGCGGACGCCCTGCCGCCGCAGCTTTCGGGGGGCATGCAGCAGCGCGTGGGGCTGGCGCGCGCCCTGGCCACGGGGCCGCAGATCCTGCTCATGGACGAGCCCTTCGGCGCACTTGACCCGCTGATCCGCCGCGAGATGCAGGAGGAGCTTGTGGTCCTCCAAAAGACACTGAAGAAGACGATTATCTTCATCACCCACGACCTGAATGAGGCATTGCTGCTGGGGGACCGCATCGCGATCATGCGCGACGGGCGCTTTGTGCAGGTCGGCGCCCCGCAGGAGATCGTGGCAAATCCCGCCGACGACTATGTCGCCGCCTTTGTCGGCGATATCGACCGCGGCCGCGTCTTTCGGGCCACCGACATCGCCCGCCCGTCCGAGACCCTGCACCTGGAGGATAATTGCCAGCGCGCACTGGACCGGATGCAGCAACTCGGCCGCAACGCCCTTTACGTCCTGGCAGCGGATCGCATAGCGGGCATCGTGCGCTACGAGGATCTGGTGCGCGACGGTGGCGCACCGCGCGACCTGCTCCGGCCCTTTTCCAGCACCGTGCCAGAGGCCAAACTGCACGAGCTTTACGCCCATGCCGCTCGCGGGCTGCCCATCGCGGTGCTTGACGATGGCGGCACGCTTACCGGCGTGGTCGAGCTGGATGACCTTTTCGCCTGCCTTGCCGGTGGACCGATGCCCACGCATCGCCAAAAGAGGGAGCACTTGGATGCTTAGCCCCGCTGACCTTGTCACCATCCCCTTCGATGACTGGATGAACGGCTTCGTGCGTGGCTGGCTGGTGCCGAATTTCCGGCCGTTCTTCCGGGCCGCGCAGGTGCCGATCTCCACTGTCCTGAACATGCTGAACGCCTTCATGCTGTGGGTGCCGATGATGGCGAGCACCCTTGCTTTCGCACTGGCCGCTTGGCGTTGGGCGGGCAAGGGCACGGCCATCTTCACGGTTCTCGGGTTCGCCTTTATCGACATGATCGGCTACTGGCCCGAAACGATGACAACCCTTGCGATGATCGTGACCTCGGTCCTGTTCTGCGCCGTCATTGGCATTCCGCTGGGCATCCTTGCCGCCCGAAGCGATTTAGCATGGCGCGCCATTCGGCCAGTCCTCGACATCATGCAGACCATTCCGTCCTTCGTCTATCTGGTCCCCATCGTGATGCTGTTCGGCGTTGGCATGACGCCTGGGATCATCGCGACGATCATCTTTGCCATCCCGCCGATTGTGCGCCTGACAAATCTCGGCATCCGGGGCGTCCGTCATGATCTGATCGAGGCGGCGCAGTCGTTCGGATCGACCCGCTGGCAGATGCTCTGGGACCTGCAACTGCCCCTAGCGATGCGCACCATCCTGGCCGGCCTGAACCAGACCTTGATGCTGGCCCTGTCGATGGTCGTCATCGCCGCCCTGATCGGGGCGGGCGGGCTGGGCCTGGTCGTCAACACCGGACTTGGACGGTTGAACGTGGGTGAGGCCACATCGGGCGGCGTCGGGATCGTGATCCTTGCCATCGTCCTGGACCGGATCACGCAAGGGCTGGGGGAAAAGGGCTTCGGCCCGCAGCCGTCGCTGATGCGCACCCTGGCCGGGTTCTTCCGCGCAGCGCCACGGCCCGGCGGGGCGAACCCCGGCTGAACGACAACAGTCAAGCAACATCAGAGGGAGACCAACCATGCAGAAATTCAAGACCACCGTCGCCGCAGGCGCCATCGGGGCGGCGCTTATGTTCATTGGCAACGCTGCTGCGGCCCAGGACGCACCGGGGGAGGGTGTCACGCTGAAAATGGCGCGCCCGACTTGGGACACCGGCTGGTTCCATACCGAGATCTACCGCCAGATGATCGAAGAACTGGGATATACGGTGTTGGACACGCTGACGCTGGACAACCCGGTATTCTATGAATCCGTCGCCTATGGGGATGTGGCGCTTTGGGTGGACGGGTGGTTCCCGCTGCACAACACCTACCGCCCAACCTTCGAGGGCAAAGCGGAAATCGTGGGCGCCGTGGCCAAGGGTGGTGCGCTTGAAGGGTATCTTGTCGACAAGGCAAGCGCCGACAAGTTTGGCATCACCTCGCTTGACGACTTCAAGCGCGACGACGTGAAGGCGGCCTTTGACCGGGACGGCGACGGACACGCAGACATGGTCGCTTGCCCGCCGGGCTGGGGGTGCGAGATCAACATCGAACATCACCTGGACGCCTACGAATTGCGCGACCACGTGAACCCGATCAAGGCCGGTTATTCCGCCTCGATGGCCGATGCCGTCGCGGCCTACGGGAATGGCGAGCCGATATTCTTCTATACCTGGACGCCGAACTGGACCGTGAATGAGCTAGTGCCCGGCAAGGATGTTGTCTGGATTGAGGTGCCCGAGGTCGACCTGCCTGAGGAGCTTGCCGATCTGGAGGATGCGGCGACCATGGAGGGCGTCGAAGGCTGCGTCAGCGACCCCTGCATGCTGGGCTTCCCGGCCAACGACATCGTCCCCGTTGCAAACACGGCATTCCTTGAAGAAAATCCGGCTGTCCGAGCGCTTCTGGAGGCAGCCGAGATACCGCTGGCTGACATCTTCGCCCAAAACGCCGCAATGAACGAGGGCAATGATGATATCCAAGCGCAGGCGCACGAGTGGATCGCGAACAATCGGGCTCTGGTGGACGGCTGGCTGGAAGTGGCGCGGGCTGCTGCGCAATAAACAGCCGCGCGCCGCGCACGACGGATTGCTTTTGTGTAAAGGGAGCCAAGTCCTGCCAGCAACGCGCTGGCAGGACCTCCAGACGAGAAGGACGCACTGCCGAGCTGTAGGTTATCCTAGCACGAAGCATCATCGCCGGTAAGGAACTGCTATGATAGAGTCGGCCCATTGCGGTCGGTCGGTACCGGTCTGGTGCTGCGGTGCAGCTTTCCTGAAGCGGCCGTTCAAGCATGCCGCAGCGAGATCGACTAGCTGCGTTGGCGAACAATGATCTCTCCGGGAGGTCATCCGGGAAATCATGGCGCATGGATAGGCGCTGCGAGCTCCTCTGGCACCTGGGATAAGGTAGCTGAGGGATATTCTTTCCGCCGCTATTCGATATGCGCGAGCTACAACGGCCAGATCGGTCCCGTGACGGTTCTCGACTAGGATCTTGCCGTGACCATAGAAGAAGCAGACACCCCACATGAAAGGCTTCGCGCAAGTAATCTTGGCGTAGCTTCAGGCACCAAGATGCTAAAGCCTCGTGAGCGCCGGAGTAGGACGATGAGCGATACCGACATACGCCTTGCTGAACTACAGGCTGAGGTCGATCACCTGGCGGATATAGCTGTCCACATGATGGTTGGACTATGCTTCGGCCTCGGCGGCACACCAAGCGGTCTGCGCAAGATCGCGGACGATTTCGCGGCAGCGGCAGAGGATCCCGATCCTGCCATATCGAGGCTCGCCGCCTCGCTTCAGACGGCGCTGCGCGAGGCGGCGGAGAAGCTGGAACGCCAGGCGAGCAGCGGCTGATGCGCCTGGTCTTCGACATCCCCGACCGCCCCGGCGTCTTGGGCGAGATCTCAGCCCGGATCGGAGCGGCCAGGGCCAACATCATCGAAGTTTCGCATCACCGCCTGTTCACGTCCCCAAGCGTTCAAGCCGCTCGGCTGGAGGTGATGTTCGAGGGACGCGACTCGGCCCACAGTGCAAAGGTCTTTCGGACCTGCAGAGGGACTATGCTGTGGAGCAGGTGTGACGGCGACAAGCGTCTTGGTTGGTGGGGCGCCAAGACTGAGAGTTGTATGCGTGCTGCACCCGTATTCGCTGCGGTATGTATCGTCGGTGGCAATGGGCGCCCATGTAGTCCACCACCGAGTGGCGGCGGCGGTCGTGCCCTGGGCGGGTCCAAGCGCAGCTCCGGCCCATTGCTGCCGGACGACTCTTGGTCCGGCGCCGCAGTGCAGCTTCCTCGAAGCGGACATTAGAACTCGCAGCAGCGATATTGACCGGACGCTGCGCTAAGGTAATGCCCGGCGCACCTGCCGAGCTGGCGCCCTAAGACCCGACTTAGGGACCGGCGCGGCTGTGGACGCGGGCGTCCCACAGCTGACGGCTTGCCGCTGATTTCTCTTCCCACATCCCGGATCGGCATGTGACAACGTCATGACAAACATGCGCAACCCGCAGCCTGCGTGGTGTATTTACGGGAAGCAGAAGCAGCATCAAGGGAAAGGGACAGGATGGCAAAGGGGCGCAAGAACAAGAACAACGCGCGCACCGCGTTGATCCCGGACCCAGATGCCCCCGCCCCCGACATGCCCCCCGAGCTTGATGCCGAACCCGAGCCACTGGACGAGGCGGCTGAAGGCCCTGCGCCTGACGCGCCGGCCATCAAGCGCAAGAAGGAAAAGCCCATCGGGACTGAGAAGGCGGTCGAGACGATGTTCCGCAACAGCTATCGGGCCGAGCTGGACACGATTGCGCTGGCGGCGATGAAGGCGAACATCATGATCTCGCTCAACGGGTTCATCATCTCGGCGCTGATGATCTCGGGCGCGTTTATCTTTGCTTCGTCCCCGGCCTTCCTGTTCCCTGCCGGCGTCTTCCTGGTCACGGCTGCGACCTCGATCGTCTTTGCGCTGCTCTCGGCCTCGCCCGAACGCAGCGACCTGTTCACCGGGCTGCGGGACTGGACGGTGGCGGTGCGGCGTCGCGAGGCCCGGCTGCGCGACCTGCGCGGATACATGACCCGCCCGCGCCACGGCGCCCCGGCCGAGGGGCCGACGAACGTCCTCATCTACGAACAGCGCGTGCGCTTGTCGCCCGAGGCGTATTGGGCTGAGATGCAGGACATGATGCGCAACCGCGAGCGGATCTATTACAGCATGAGCGACCAGCTCTACTGGCTGGCGTTGGTCGCGGACCGCAAGTTCCGCCTGCTGAACATGAGCTATACCGTCTTCCGGTGGGGCCTCTTGGCGACCATGCTCTCGTTCCTGCTGCTGAAGCTGTCGCTGGACTTCATTCCGCGCCAGACCGACGCCTCGGTGCGGCTGCGGAACCTTGGGATCGGGACCTTCGACGACATCTACGAGCCCTCGGCCGTCCAGCAGCTGCCCGACGGCCGGCTGCTGGTTGTCGAGGACGAGGCCTCCCGCGCGCTGAACATCCTGACCATCGACGAGACCGGGATGCTGGTCGAGGACAACGCCCTCGACGTGCGGATGATGCGCGCCTTCGGCCGCAAGCTGACTGATCTGGAGGGCCTCTCCATCGACGCAGATGGTTTCCTTTACGCCACGACCTCGCACAGCCTGACCCAGAAGGGCGAGCGCAAGGCCGATCGCGAGCAGATGCTGCGCTTCCGCATCACCGGCAACGGCGTCAGCGACATTGCGACCTATGGCGGGCTGCGCGACACGCTGGCCGCCGACACGGCCCTGCGCGAGGCGGTGCTGCAGGCGACGGGCCAGCATATCGACATGAACGCGCTGAACATCGAGGGCCTCGCCTTCGTGCGCCAGTCCGGGCACCTTTATGTCGGGCTGCGGGCACCGATGGCCGGCACGCAGGGCATCATCGTCGTGATCGAGAACCCGGCCGAGATGTTCAACGGCCGCGCCCGCCCCCGCTTCGGTGCGCCCATCCTGCTGGAGCTTCAGGGCGGCGGCATCCGCGCGCTCAGCTATGACCCGGTGCTGGACGCCTTCCTCATCGTCAACGAGCTGGAGGGGTTCGAGGGCAACCGCTTCTCGCAGTTGTGGCGGTGGAGCGGCAACCCCGCTGTCCAGCCCGAGCCGATCGCGCTGCCGGACATCATCAACCTCAATAACGTGGAATCCATCGACTCGATCGTGATCGACGGCGAGCCGCGCCTGCTGATCATGAGCGACGAGGGCAGCGAGAAGAAGAACGAGCCCGCGCGCTACATGATGCTGGACTACGGGCAGCTGACCGAGCGTTGAGGCATGGCGGACGGCCATTAGTTCCGCCAGTGCCTGATGGCGAGTGCGCCTTCCTGCAGGTGTGGTGAAGGATGCAGTGGGGCGCATCCGAATGAATCACGCAGCAGCATGCTCGGAACATCTCTACATGGATCTCAACACATATGTCGGCCCAAAGCCGCCGCTCGTTCTTCATCGATAGCTGCAGTGCAGTTCCTCAAGACCGGACGTTGATGCACGCTGCAGCAAGATCATCCGAGGGCTGTGTCATGCGAGGCAAGGGCTAAAAAAGGTCAGCTCCTGCTGCTACCATGTGGCTTGGTCTACGTATCCTCATGGGTGACGCACTTTGCTTCACCGGCACGAGCGCTAACTCAGCCAAGCCCTCCTGCCACGAAATGATCGGCTTGTAGTGCAGCTCCTGCTGCGCCTTCGACATATCGAGCGTGACCTCAACCGCGCTTGTGGCGAGCTCTTGGCGAGAGACCGGACCCTTTAGTCGGCCTCTCGAGCCGCGATGCGTCAACTCCCCTGCGCTGGCGATCACCCGCAAGAGGCTGCGGGGCACCGACTTCGTCGGCACCTCCAGCTTCTGGCTGGTCAGAAGTGCCGAGACAGTTTCGCGGAAGGTGCGCGGCGAGCCGTCGGTGATGTGGTAGACCTCGCCCGAGCGGCCCCGCTGCAGGGCGAGGCCCACGGCGTGGCAGAAGTTCGCGATATGGGTTGTCGAGCTGAGGTAGTCGCCGCCCGAGATCCAGGCAAAGCGACCACTTCGAACCATCTCGATGAGCGTCGGCAGGGCCGTGGTGTCATCGCGCCCCCAGATCATGCGCGGGCGCAGGACGATCACCGTGAGAGCGGGTGAAGCGGCCGCGAGCGCCGCGCGCTCCGCTTCCACCTTTCCAGCCGAGTAGGCGCCGGCCGGGCGGCGCGGCAGTGGGTGCGTCTCGGCCACGTTACGAAGCGGGCGGCCGTCCTGCAGCACCGAGTCCGAGCTGATGTGGACGGCGGTCGTGATACCCGCACGGGCCGCTGCGGCGAAGACGCGGCGTGTGCCTTCGTCATTGCTGCGCAGGGCGCGGTTTCCCGGACCGTGATCGAGGTCGGCGGCGGCGTGGATCAGCACGCTTGCCCCCGCCATCAGCGGCGCGAGGTCTGTTGTCAGCATGTCGCCTCGCACGGGCGTTGCACCCAGCTGCGCGATTGTTGCGGCGCTTGCCTCGCTGCGCGCCAAGCCGGTGACACGTGCGCCTGCCGCCGTGAAGTAGCGAATGAGGTTGCGACCGACATAGCCGCCGGCACCGGTGATGAAGATATGCGTGCCGCTCACGGCTTGTCCTTTTTCGCCACAAGGGCTTCGATGTCATCTAGTGCCTCGCCAACCTCCTCAAGGCTCCACGGCACGAGGTCCATGTGCTGCTGGAACTTCAGCCCCTCCAGCGCCAGCCAGGCGAGGCGCGTTCTGCGGCGGTCGGCGGCATCCTGCAGCAGGCCCTCGCGCAACTCAGCCTGATTGGCGCGGAATTCGGCTCGCAACTCCGCATCCTGCATCAGGGCCGCGATCAAGCTGAGCACTGCAGGATCGCCACCTTCAGGCGGCGCGCTCCGCCGGGCCGCGTCAATCCTGCCACGAAGTGCCGCGTCTGGTTCGCCGTCATACCCTTGGCTGCAACGGATGTTGAAACCGTTGTCTGCCTCAATGGTGCGGCGCACGAGGGCGGCCAGCAGCTCGCGCTTGCTGGCATGTTCATAAAGAACCGTCGCTTTTGAGACGCCAGCCTCGGTGGCGACGGCATCCAACGTCAGGATGCCGTCGCGGGCGATCACCCGGGCGACGGCATCAAGGATTAGCTGCTGATCATGCTTCCGAGGTCGTGCCATCCTGCCACCGTTAGTTTCCGACCGGATGGTAATAAAATCAACGACGGCTAGATGTAAAGAGATTTACTTACGGTGCCGCGATCTCTTTCACGATCGCCGCGCCAATCCGGGCGATGGCCTGGTTGCGCGTGGTCATGTCCGCCTCGTTTTCAGTGAGATATACCGCCGCCAGCCAAGGCGTGTCATGCGGCCGCCGGATCACCGCGATGATCGAGCGCGAGCCGTAACCGCCGGCGCCGGTCTTGTCGCCGATGATCCAGTCTGCGGGCAGGCTGGCGCGGAGCAACTCGTCTGCCACCTGGTCCGCCTCCATCCATGCGTTCAGCTGCTCCCGCGAGCTCTCTGACAGGATCTCGCCAAAGAGCAGGTTCTCCAGCGTCGCCACCATCGCCTCGGGCGTCGTGGTGTCGCGCGGATCGCCGGGCGTGCCCTCGTTCAGATCAGTCTCCCATCGGTCGAGGCGCGTCGTCTCATCACCGATAGCCTGCAGATACTCGGTTAAGCCTTGCGGCCCGCCGACGCGCTCGAGCAATAGGTTGCCGGCCGTGTTGTCGCTGAGCGTGATGGTCGCCTCGCAGAGTTCGCCAACGCTCATGCCACTGTCCACGCGCGTCTCGGTAACGGGTGAGTAGGTCACGAGATCGGCAGAAGTGTAGCCGACTACGCGGTCCAGCTGATCCTCGCCCGCGTCCACCAGCGTCAGGATCGCTCCACATAGCGGTGCCTTGAAGGTGCTGGACAAGGGGAAGCGCTCGCTGCTGCGATAGCCGAAGAACTCGGCGGCCGAGCCCTGGCGGCGCAGGGCGACGCCGACGCGGCCGCCGAGTTCGGCCTCGATGGCGCGGGCGGCTTCAGTGATGGTTTCGGCATGGGTCGGGGCGGCGAAACTGCCAACCAGAAGGCAGGCGGCAAGGAGACTTCTCATAGATAAACCTCTGTCAGGACCCCGGCAGAGGCCGGGGCCGCGCCACCCGAAGGGCAGCAACGGTTGATGTTATGGGTTCGACCAAAGCTTTGCGCTTCGGGCCGCTCTGCCCGTCTAAGCTATTGACGGCACAGTGTTCAAACGACAAATCCTGAGGTGCGCCATTAGCTGATGTGATGCCCATGGATAGACCGAACCTGCCGCTGAACGGGCTGCGCGCCTTCGAGGTGGCTGCCCGCCAAGGGAGCTTCACCCGCGCCGCGATCGAGCTGCGCGTGACGCAGGCTGCCGTCAGCCAGCAGATCCAGCGGCTCGAGGACCTGCTGGGCCATCGGCTCTTTACGCGCGCCTCTTCCGGGCTGATCCTCACCGACATCGGCGCCGCGCTGCACCCCGTCCTGTCGCGCAATTTCGACGAGATCGGAGAGGTGCTGGACCGCTTCCAGGGCGGGCGCTACCGCGAGACGCTGCATCTCGGGGTCGTGACCACCTTCGCCGCCGAATGGATGATCCCGCGCCTGCCGGCCTTCGAGAGCGCTCATCCCGGCATCAGCCTGCGGATCTTCACGCACAACAACCGCATCGACATCGCCAAGGAGGGGCTGCACATGGCCATCCGCTTCGGCGATCGCGCAGCTTGGCCCTGGCTGGAGGCGGAGCCGCTGGCCGAGGCGCCGCTGACGCCTTTCTGCGCGCCCGAACTTCTGGCGCGCCTTCAGACGCCGCAGGACCTACGCGTGCAGCGACTGCTGCGGTCCTATCGTGGCGATGAATGGGAAGCGTGGTTCTTGGCAGCAGGAGCGACTTGCCCGCCGCTGGAAGGGCCGGTCCTCGATAGCTCAGTGGCCATGGCCGAACTTGCGGCGGCTGGCCTCGGGGTAGCACTGCTGCCTGCTACGATGTTCACCCGGCAACTCGACGCCGGTATGTTGGCGCGGCCATTCAATGTCGACATCAGCGCGGGGCGCTACTGGCTGACTTGGCCACGGGGGAAGGCGCTGACGCCGGCGATGGTTCAGGTGCGCGACTGGCTGGTGGAGAATGGCCGCTTCGAGCAGCCATCTTCCTGATCAGCTGCGCTGCGCGGCCACCAGAGCGTCAACGAATGCCCGCACCTTCGGGCTGGTCAGGCGGCGTGAGGTGTGCAGCACCCAGGCCTCCACTCGCCGGTTCGGCACGACGCCCCACTGCACCAGCCGCCCCTGCGCCAGATCGTCCTTGATCAGCCAGTCTGGCAGCAGCGCGCAGCCGGCCCCAGCAAGCGCCGCCTGGTGAACGACGGTCATGGCTGTGCAGACCATGACTGGACGCGGCCGAACCCGCTGCTCTTTTCCGCTCCCGAAGATTGCCCAGAGATCAAGCTCCGCCTGCGCGGCAAGAACCACCGCAGGAACCTCCGCCTCCGGCCCGTCGGGCCGAGGGATGGAGGGCGCGGCGGCAAGCACGGTCTCGCTGCGCAGGAAGCACGCGCCGACAAGGTCTGTATCGGCCGGCGGGTTGCCGCGAACCACCAGGTCATAGCCGTCCCTCACCGGATCGACAAAGCTGTCCGACACGTCAACGTGCAGCGTCACCTGCGGATACTGCCGGGTAAACGCCGCCCCGAACGCGCCCATCCGGGTCTGCGCGAATAGCGACGAGACGCTGATCTTTAACAATCCGCTCGGCTCTTGACCGCGGCCGCTGACCGCCTCGCCAACAGCGCGAAGCTCGGACATCAGGGGCGCGGCGCGCTCGAGCAGCATCTGCCCTTCCTCGGTCAGCCGCAGTCGGTGCTGGCTGCGTTCCAGCAGGCGCGTGCCAAGCGCCGCCTCCAGATCACGGATGCGCCGGGACAGCGTTGCCTTGGGCACGCCCGTCTCGCGACTGGCCGCGTTCAGCCCGCCCCTGGAAGCAACAGCGATGAAATCCTCAAGGCTGGGCAGATCAAATCGTTCCATATCCGGACCGCTATGTTCCTTTTATCCAACCTTTGTTCCGCAGATGCAGTGCCCAAGTCAATCGCATCCGAGAGGATCAACCCAAAGCACAGGAAAGGAACGACCCATGTCCATCAAAGCTGTCGCGACGCTTCTTGCCCTTGCTCCGCTTGCCGCCCATGCCGAAGGTCCCGATCCCGCGCGTTCGAACCTTTCGCGGAATGATCTGGTCAAGGTCACGCTCATGGGCACCGGCGCTGCAACGCCCGACCGATCCTCGCGGGAGGATCAGTGACCGCCCGCACGTCAAGCTGCCGGAGCACCGGACGCGGCAGCTCGCACTAACCACGCTCCACTTCCGAAACAACTTGTCCCTTAAACAGCGCCTTCGTTCTGACGACCGCGCCTTTAGCTCAAGCCCATATGCCAGCACAGGAGCATTCGATGGCACATCTCTGGAGCCCCTTCACCCTCGGCGGCAAGCCCCTGCCGCACCGCCTTGCCATGGCCGCGATGACCCGCGGCCGCGCCTTGCCCGATGGCACGCCCCACCCCGATGCCGCAATCTACTACGGCCAGCGCGCGGGGCTCGGGCTGCTTATCGCTGAAGGCACGCAGCCCTCGGCCGACGGTCAGGGCTACCTGTCGACGCCCGGGATCTACACGGACGCTCATGTCGCGGGATGGAAGCGCGTGGCTGATGCGGTCCATGAGCGCAAGGCTCTGCTCTTCATCCAGCTGATGCATGTGGGCCGCATGGGCCACCCGGAGAACACGCCGCATCACCGTCAGATGCTGGCGCCTTCGGCCATCGCGGCCGGCGTCGACATCTTTACGGCAGAAGGGATGAAGCCGGCGCCGATCCCGCGGGAGATGTCGTCCGCCGACGTCCGCCAAACCATCGGCGACTTTGCGTCCGCCGCCCGCCGCGCCATTGACGCCGGCGCCGACGGCGTCGAGATCCACGCCGCGAACGGCTACCTGCTGCATCAGTTCCTGGCCGCCAATGCCAACCATCGCGACGATGATTATGGCGGCGACAGTCTACGCCGTGTCGGCCTGCCGCTGGAGATCGCGGCGGCCGTGGTAGACGCGATCGGGCCGCAGCGCGTCGGGATCCGCATCTCACCGGGCTTGAAAATTGGCGGCATCGTCGAGGGCGAGGAAACGCCCGAGGTCTACCGCCACCTCGTCCGCGAACTCAGCCGCTTGCAGCTCGCCTACCTGCACATCACCCATGCCGGCGACGAGGACCTTCTGGCTAGCCTGCGCCAGGACTGGCACGGCCCGCTGGTCGTGAACCGGCCGGGCCGCGCCCGCTCGGCAATCGGCGAGGACGTCGCCGCGGGCGTCGCGGACATGGTGTCAGTTGGCCGCATGGCCTTGGCGAATCCTGACCTGGTGGATCGCCTGAAGACCGAACAGCCGCTGAACGAGGGCAACCCCGCCACCTTCTACGGCGGCGGCGCGGCAGGTTACATTGACTACCCGATGATGGAAGCTACAGCGGCGGAGTCTGCCTGACCGCTTGGAGCTTGGTCACCGCGGGACGTGAGACGGCGCACGAGGCGCCTCGACAAACGCCTTTTCAGGTGGCCTCGGAATTCGAGGCCACCTGTCGCTATGTTCAAAGCGAGTCCGAGATCATGATTGCCAAAGGAGGATCGAACACTGCGTTGAAGCCACGCTCAAGGGCCCCGGTTTGCGAATCCACCTCGTCGAGACAGACCGCTCTTCATGTCGATCCAGGTGCAGAAGATTCTGCGGTGCGGACGAACGGCTGCTTCCACGGTCTACGCTAGCTTCTTGCTGCACCGCTGACAGGCCGCTGTCCGCCCTTTACGTCGGCAGCATGTGGTTGGAGGGACTTCTGTTCTCCAATCATGAATGAACCACTGCGCGTGGTGGGCTGCAGATCAGGCTTTGACCGTGACGTTTGCTACGGCGCTCGTGGACGACCGCAAGGGATCCCTCGGGTTTCGAGAGGCAAAGCTTGGCTGGTCACTGCGTGACGGGATGAAGACCGGAGGAAAGGCCTCCGGCGCCCCGTCGCGGAGGATATTGCGATGCCCAGACACAACAACGGTGCCGACCGGCTGACGCATTCTGCACGCGTTGGCGATGCTGCCGGTTCGCGGGCCGACACCTACGCGCGCGTCACGGCCGCCATCATTGCGGCAATCGAACACGGGGCAGGGGAGTGGCATGCACCGTGGTTTCACAACGGAAGCTGTGCCGCCCAGCCGACCAACGTGGCATCTGGCAGGCGTTACCGGGGCATCAACACCGTGGCGCTGTGGGCCGCAGCAATGGTCTCCGGGTACAACGATGGCCTTTGGGGTACCTATCGGCAGTGGCAAGAGGCCGGGGCGCAGGTGCGCAAGGGCGAGCGCTCGACCACCATCGTCTTGTGGAAGCAGCTTCCATCGTCTGACGGGGCCGAGGGTGCGGACAAGGATGACATCGGCCGCGTGCGGATGTTTGCCCGCGCCTTTTCCGTGTTCAATGTTGACCAGGTTGACGGGTACGAGCGCGCTCCGACACACCTGCTGTCGGAAAACGAGCGTTTGGCGCATGCGGAGGCTTTTGTCGCCAACCTGGGGATCACAACCGTGTTCGGAGGGCCGGACGCCTTTTATCGTCCTTCGTCGGATACGGTGGTCATGCCGGACTTCGGATCGTTCCGGGACGCCGCGTCGTTCTACGGTGTCTGGCTGCATGAGCACGGTCACGCCTCCGGGGCAAAGCACAGGCTTGACCGCGATCTGTCGGGCCGGTTTGGCTCGGCGGCTTATGCGGCGGAAGAATGCTGCGTGGAGATCCTCAGTGGCCTTGTGCTTGCCGATCTCGGCATTGCCCACCATCCGCGTCCCGACCATGCCGCCTACCTTGCGTCATGGTTGCGCGTCTTGAAGAACGACCCCCGCGCCCTGTTCACCGCCGCGGCCAAGGCCCAGCAGGCGGCCGACTGGATGCATGCGCAGCAGCCTTCTCTCACACCACCCGGCGCATTCGAAAAAACAGATGCGGGCTACCCTGGTTCTCCTGTTTTCACCGGCACGGTGTAGCAAGGTGTGCGCCTGGACGTGCCGGAGGATCACCCCTGTCCGGCCACGCCGATACCGGTCCAACTCAGCCTGCGGGACGGGGGTCATCCAGCGGCCGGTGTCACGACCGCCCCCCGGTTAGACATGTCTTGCCGGAGCACGGTTTACAGCCGCCCGGCCTCGCGCCGGCTTCCGTCAGGAGACCTGCAGCCGTCCATCTGCATGGCCGGGGACGCGCCGGATGAGGGCGTCGAGTTGTCTTCTCCCGGTCGCCGCGTGGGCCTGCTTTAGAGAGGTACGGCCAAAAACATCTCAGCGCAGCTGACGCGGCTCGCTGATCTCGTCCGCGTCCTGGGTGGCTTCGTGCACTTCCTCGCGAATGATTTTCTTGGTGATGTCGTTGAGGTGGGATGTCAGGGCGCGGCTGAGCTCCTCGAATTCCGGCCATAGCGTCACGTGGACGAAACTGGCCGGGACGCGGACCATGACGGTCTGGCGGTGCATGCGCGGATAGCGGAACGGCTTCATGCCGTAGCGCCGGCACAGGGCGATGAAGAGCTGACGTGACCAAGGATCGTTGATCGAGAACTTGAACTCCTCGGCTTGCTCCGTCCTGCTGATCGTCTCGAACTGGCGCCGGATGCGCTCCGCCGCGGCACCTGCCGCAGATTTCTCCCCGGCGGTCGCAGCACCGGCATAAAGCGCCTCGATCTTGCGCAGCTTTTCGCGAAGGCGTTCCTCGGAGGATAGGACCATCAGTGGATCGTTGACCGGGCGGAGGGCGCGCTCTCGAGCATCTGGCGCCGGGCACGGGCGCAGGACAGCACGGCCTCGTGGATTTCGGTTTCCATAATCCGGGTCAGTTCGCGCAAATGCTTGAAGGTGGTCTCAAGCTGCTCGGGGTCATCGGGTCTGGGCTCGCGCGCGGCGAGGTCGCAGATGCCGGTCATCATGGCCCGCAACTCCTTGATGTGGCCGACGGCCTCGTGCGCCCGCTCGGGCAGATCGATGATCTCCTGCCCGTTGAAGAGCCCTGTCATGAATCCATCCAGTTCCTCGAAGCGGACGCGGGCGTAACGGGCGAGATGTACAGCGGTGGCGTCCGTCGACATCCGGGTGAGCCTGAAAGGTTGGCTGCGCTTCTGGTGCAGGGTCAACCCGTTCCACAGCCCCTGCACCAGGGCCTCGAGCAGGTCGTTGAGCTCATCGATGCTGTCAGCGGCCGGGAGTTCGCCACCCCACAGGCCCTTGATGATCTGCAAGGGCAAAACCGACATCGTCGGAGTGGCGATATTGCCCAGAAACCGTGTGCGCACCTCGTGAAACGGCACAGGGCAGGCGTGCTTGGCAAGCAAGGCCTTCACGGCGTTCTCGGCTGGACCCGCGGCAGTCTTCATCATGGTTGTCCCGAACATGCACATACAAGGGTAACCGCCCCGGGGCGGTCGGTCGTCGATCAGTTGCCTCGCATTGGTCTACCGGTTTGGGGTCCTAAGCAAGCTCCCCTCCGAGCGTCCTCAAGACATTCATCCATGACATGATTTGGATGAAGGGCTTTGGGGGCGGGAAGGCAAAAGGCCTTGCCGTCGCCTACGATAAAGCCGCCCGTGTTCGACATGCATCGCTCTCAGGCAAAACGCTGTGATCCGGGCCGCAGCTCAGGGGCGGTCTGCAGAGAGTTAAAGGCGGGCTGGGGAATCGTGACGGGTTGATAGCCAGGGAGAGAGGCTCCCCGGCGCCCGTCGCGGAGATTATTGCCATGGCCAAAGCCCTATCCCCCATCACCCTCGCGTCCGCGCGCGACATTCCCTTCGACAAGCTGGTCCTCAGCCAGTCCAATGTCCGGCGCATCAAGGCCGGCGTCTTGGTCGAGGAGCTTGCCGCATCCATTGCCCGGCGCGGCTTGATCCAGTCCCTCCACGTGCGTCCCGTCCTGGACGAGGACGGCGCGGAGACCGGTCTCTTCGAGGTGCCCGCCGGCGGCCGACGCTTCCAGGCGCTTGAACTGCTGGTCAAGCAGAAGCGCCTGGCAAAGACCGCGCCCGTACCCTGCATCGTTTCGGACACCGGGGGCGAGAGTGACGTGCTCGTGGCCGAACTGTCCTTGGCCGAGAACATCGAGCGGGCGCCCCTCCATCCGCTCGATCAGTTCCGCGCCTTCCAGACCCTGCGGGAGACCGGCATGACAGAGGAAGCCATCGCCGCAGCCTTTTTCGTCGACGCCAAGGTCGTCAAGCAGCGCCTGCGGCTGGCCTCTGTCTCGCCCGCGCTGCTCGAGGTCTACGCCGAGGACGCCATGACGCTCGAGCAGTTGATGGCCTTCACCGTTTCTGACGATCACGCCCGCCAGGAGCAGGTCTGGCAGGCGATCAAGGACAGTTGGTCGAAGGAACCCTACACCATCCGCCGGCTGCTCACGGAAACCACGGTGCGGGCGTCCGACCGGCGCGCGCTCTTCGTGGGTGTTTCGGCCTACGAGGCGGCGGGCGGCATCGTGCTGCGCGATCTCTTCGAGACCGACGACGGCGGCTGGCTGCAGGACGTGGCCCTGCTGGACCGGATGGTCGCGGAGAAGCTGAAGTGTGAGGCCGAGGCGATCGCCGCGGCAGGCTGGGCCTGGGTCGAGGCCGCCGTGAGCTTTCCCTATGGCCACGACCGCGGCCTTCGGCAGATTGCCGGCAGCACCATCGACCTGACCGAGGAGGAGCGTGCCGCGCGCGAGGCCCTGCGCGACGAATACGACCTGCTCGAAGCCGAGCATGCCGAAGCCGAAGAACTGCCCGAGGAGGTCGACCGGCGGCTAGGCGAGATCGAGGCGGCGCTCGAGGCTTATGAGCACAGGCCGGTGGTCTTCTCGCCCGAGCAGATGGCGCGCGCCGGGGTGTTTGTCAGCATAGGCGCCGACGGCAGGCTGATGGTCGATCGCGGCCATGTACGGCCCGACGATGAGGACGGGCAAAGGACTGAAGACGGCGAGGCCGGGAGATTGCCCGATGCGACGGGCGGCGTCACGCCCCGGGATGCCAGAGAACCTGCCGCCATCACGACGGGTGAGCCAGGCACCGGCGAGGAAAGTGCCGAGGAGACTGACACCCTCAAGCCCTTGCCCGAGAGCCTGGTGGTGGAGCTGACCGCATATCGCACGCTGGCCTTGCGCGACGCCCTGGCCGCGCACCCGCATGTCGCGCTGACAGCCCTTCTGCACCGGCTGGTGCTGGACTGCTTTGGCAGCCGCGGCTGCGGCGCGGCCCTGGAGGCCTTTGTTCGGACCGTCTACTTTCCCGTGCAGGCCCCGGGTCTGGCTGACAGCCTGCCCGCGCAACAGATCGCTGCGCGGCATGCGGCGTGGCAGGCCGACCTGCCGGATGCCGAGGATGAAGACCGGCTCTGGTCCTGGCTCGAGAGCCTCGACGAGCCGAGCCGCATCTCGCTTCTGGCCCACTGCGTCAGCTTCGGGGTCAATGCGCTCCTCGAGCGGCCGAACCCCTATAGTGGCACGGGCGTGAGCCAGCAGGGTCTTGAGCGGCGCCTCCGCGAGGCCAACCGGCTGGCCCGGGCGACGGGGCTCGATCTCGTGGAGGCGGGCTGGCGGCCCACGGTCGAGAGCTATCTTGGCCGGGTGACCAAGCCGCGCATCCTTGCGGCAGTGCGCGAAGGCGTAGGGGAGGCAGCGGCGCAGCGCATCGATCACCTGAAGAAACCCGACATGGCGCGGGAAGCCGAGCGGCTCCTGGCGGAGACCGGCTGGCTGCCCGAGCCGCTGCGGCTGGGAGACGCCGACAGCGGAACCACCGGCGTCGAGGTTGCCAGGTCAGCTTGCCTGCCGGCTATCCTGACCAGCGAGGCCGACGGCGCGGAGCCGGAAGCAATCGACGATCCCGCACGAGGCGTCCCATCCGGGGCAGGGGAAGACGGCACTGCCCGGGTCGAGGAGGACCATTCGCAGGGCATGGCCGCTGAGTGAGACCGGGACCGGGGCGGCTTCGTCCGCCCCGCATCTCGCCGTCCCTATGCCGCGACAGCTTGGTCGTGTCGCGCATTCGGCGCGCAAAAAGCGGGTCCATGCTCGTCAGCGCCGGACGCAACCTGACGGCCCAATCCATCGCCCCACAGCAGCAAAGTCGAAGGCGGTCATCAAGCTGTGACGACCCCTGTGCGGTCTGGTCAAGGATCGCGAGAGACAGAGGAAAGCCGGGAAAAGGCTGCGTCTGCCGGGGCTAGAGAGCGTTTCGAGCAGCGCATCCCCGTTTCCCATAACTGGAGATCTCCGCCATGACCCTCACCGCACCGTCATTCTCCTCTGCCATGCCCGTTCCCGAGGAGCGCCGCATGGGCTTTCTGCCCCGGCTGTTCGGAGCCCGCCTTCTGCTTGTCGGCGAGCACACCGTCTTCGGCTTCATGGAAAGGCTGAGCCCGACGAACTACACCGGCGGCATGTGGGACTTCCTCGAATTGGCAGGCAAGCCCCTTTATCTCTCCCCGACCTGCAGGCCGCGCTTCCACCTCGTCTGGGAGGGCAATGCCTACGAGGGCGATGTCTCGGCCGATGCTGCCGGCATCATCGCCACGCTGTTTGCCTTCTCGCACCTGTCGTTCCGCCATGACGCCCCGGAACTCTCAGACGGCTTTGCCCGCCTTTACGCCCATGCCGCGGATCATCCCGAGGCCCGCGAGATTTTCCAGGCCATCGACTGAGCCCTGCAAGTATTCACCTTGTGGAGCGGGTCGCCTCGCATCTCGGCGTCGGCCGGGCAGCGGTTCATACACGGACCCGGCTTGCCGGCATGACCCGGCCAGCAGACTGGATAGAGCCCGACCGAGAGCCCAGCGTTTATGCCGCTGCGTCCGAACTGGCAAAGATGCTTGCTCTCTCCGGGGCACGGCTGCGCGCGCACACGGCACGGCTCGAACAGGCGGGGCTTCTGGAGCGAAGGACAGCCGCAAATGGCAGCCGATCCCGCCGCGCCGGAACCGGGCTGTTCTTCAGCGGCGTCATTGACCGGTTTTCTAAACTGCTTGCTTTCGATGCGAAGCTGACCACAGCGCGGCACGAGGCCATCTATCTTCGGGGTCAACGCAGTACTCATTGGCGCTGTCTCCGCCGGGCTCTGGAGCAGCTCCGCGACGTTGCCTCCCAGGATGCCCGTGTTCAAGCCATGGAGGATGCCTGGGCTGCCTGGCCTCGCGCCGACCGGCTGCATGCCATGACGCTGGATGCGCTTACCGCACACGAGAGGGAAGCGGACGCCCTGACGCGAGCCGCCCTCGATCTGCTCGAAACTTTCCAGAAATCAACCGATCGACCGCTCGAAAACGAGCGGTCCCATCTACAAGATACAAGCGAAGATTCTTCCTTGTCTTGTGATGCCCGCACCGAGGGCAGACTGCCAATGGCTGAGCCGGCGTTCGGCCAACCATCTCGCCTGCCACTGGTGAGCAGCAGACCAGAGGCTGAAAATGGACGTAAGGGTGGGCCGAACGCGGCCAGAAGCGAATGGCTCACCAAACTCGGCCCTGAGCGGCTGTTCCGGCTCGCCTCACCCGAGATGCAGTTCTACCTGTCCGGGCGGGCTGATCCCGAGCGCCTGAGGTTTTACGACTTCATCTGGACGGCTGAGCGGCGTGTGCTGGATTTGGGCATTCACCCCTCCGCCTGGTCCGATGCCTGCACGGCCATGGGCGAGGAGGGCGCAACGGTGGCCATGCTGATCCTGGACGCGCGCCGGGGCGATGCTGTGGCGCCGATCATCAGCCCCGGCGGCTATCTGCGGGGCATGACGCGGGCATGGCTGCAGGGTCACTTGAACATGATGGGCAGTCTGATCGGCCTCAGCGAACGCCGGCGACGGGAGGAGGCGCCGTGACGCATCATCGCTTCATCACCGCCGCCCTGCTTACGGTGCTTTTGATCTCTCCTGCCGCAACGGCGCAGGTTCCGGTCTGCGTGCCACCCGAGGAGCCTTGGGTTCCGGAGCGAGATGCGGATATACAGGCCTATGTCGATCTGGTGGCGGCTGATTTCGAGCGGTACTTCTCGGCCCTGACCCAGCATTTCCAGTGCCTGGATCAGGCATGGCAGGATAGCCTCGCGCGGGCCCGCTCCGTTTCCGCCGCGCGCGAGACCTTCGTGCAGCGTGCGACAGCGCTTGGCCTCCGAGCGCGTCTCGGGGTCGATCCGCAGCCGCCCTCAAACGGGTGGCGGAAATGAAGAATGCGGCGCGGCTCTCTTTGTTGATCTTGGTGGCGGCAATGTTCCTGCTGGGTGCGCAGGAACACACCACACTTGCTACCGGTGTGGCAGGGCCTGCACGGATGATCGATGGCGATACCCTTGTCATCGGCGGGTGGCGGATCCGCATCCTCGGCATGGGCGCCCCTGAACCGGACCTGACCTGCCAAGACGCAGCCAGGCAGACATTGGAATGCGGTGGGGACCTCCCACAAGTCCTGGCGGCGCCTGTCGCTCGGCAGGTTTCGTGCCAAGTCGCTGGTCTGGACCGCTACGGCCGCGATTTGGCACGCTGCGCCTCACGCGGCAGCGATCTGGCCGAGTGGCTGGACCGGGAGAGATGGGCTGTTGCCGCCCGCGACGAGCAGGGCAGGTACAGGGCGGCGGGGCGTGAGGCGGAGGCCAGGGGGACAGGCATCTGGCGCGGCAGCTTCATGCGGCCGGCGGACTGGCGCAGGGCAGGGGACCGGCAGCACAGGAAGGGAACGGACGATGAGCGCTGACGGCAAGTGCTACCGGCTGGGGCATGTCCGCTTTTGCGACGATGCGCCCGAGCTGCAAGGGATCCTCGCTCGGGCGCATGACGGTCATGCCAGGCCGCTGTGCCAGTGCTGCGAGGCCGAACCGCCCATGTATGTGGCCCTAATCAATGGTGTGTTTCACCTCAAGCGCATGCCCGGCACCGGGCATGCGCATGACCTTGCCTGCCCGTCCTTCGATCCACCCCCGGAACTCTCCGGGCTTGGGCCCCTCTCCGGGCAGGCCATCGTCACGGACGAGGCAGGCGATACGATGCTCAGGCTCGGCTTTTCGCTGTCCCTGCGCGGCAGCAGGCCGTCGTCGTCCACCGATGAGGATGAAGCGGATACAGTATCAGTGACCGCCAGCCCGCGCAGGCTGCGCCTTCTTGCGCTTTTGCACTATCTTTGGGACGCTGCGGGACTGACGACATGGCGCAAGGCTTACGGGCGGCGCAGCTGGTGGATCGTGCACCGTGAACTCTGCCTTGCGACGGCCCGCGCCCGGACCCGGTCTGGGCCGCTGTCCGACATTCTCTTTGTTCCGCCCCCCTACGTGCTCGAGGACAAGGAGCGCCTGGCAGGCGAACGGCGGCGCTTTCTCCACAGGCTGCGGCCTGTGGCGGGCAAGCCCACGGGGCTTGGCCTGCTGGTGGCCGAGCTTAAGGGTCAGGAGCCCGCGCAATACGGCCGCAAGCTCCGCTTCAAGCATCTGCCGGACTTTTCCGTTTTCGTCGACAGCGACACAGCCAAGCGGTTCGACCGGGCTGCCGCACGAAAGGTGCGGCTTGTCGAGGCCACGCCAAACAGTCACCTGATGGCCATCGCGACCTTTGCCGTGAAAGGCAGTTATGCCGAGATCCGGGAGATTGCCCTGATGGCGGTCGATGGCCGGTGGATCCCCTTTACGGGCGAGCGGGATCATGCGCTGCTCCAAGCCCTCGCCGAGCGGGATTTCGTCCGGTGCCTGCCCTACAACCTGCCGGCGGATGCGCCCATTGCCACTGCCGTGCTGCTCGATGGCGACGGACCGATCGCGCTCTATGCGCCGGCCCCGGACATGACGGCGGATCGGGAGGAGGATCTGCGCCGGATTGCTGCAGAAGGTATCTATCCGGCCTGGCACTGGCCGGCAGACCTCTTTGACATGCCGGAACTTCCGCGGCGCGTGGACCATGGCGCACGGACCTGATCCACAACCCCGGGCAAACATTGATCACACTCTGCCTGCTTGGTGGTAGGGTGGTTCTGTCGCGTGTCGCACGGCCTGCAGGCCAAGCGGCTTGCGTGATCCATCAATGAGACGAATCCCTGCTGGCAGATTGATTCCGATTTGTCATTGGACCTGCCGAGATGTTGGGCGGAGACTCTTTGCCATGATGCTAGAAACAGGCCGCAGCGCTTCCTTGGACGATAATCCCGGCGACAACCGGGACCGCGGCTCGAGGCGTTGCCTTGCGCCGAAGCCCTGCGGTCTTGCCAAAGGTTTCTCTGCAGCAGGCCTCATACCATTGCTGCACGCCATCCCCATGACACAGGGAGGACACGTCCATGCCCAACTTTACCGCGCATCAACATCCGGCCCTGGCGGTCGGCTGTCCCACTTGCAGCAAGGCACCTGATGAATGGTGCTGCGGCTCCAACGGCCAGCTGTCGCGCGTTGTCCACAGGGCGCGCCAGGCGGAGGCCGACCGTGAGTTCGTCAAGCAGTATGGCGATCTTGTCGCCATCGTTCCTGCCGCGAGCGGTTGGCTGATTGACCCCCATGGACGCGAGCGGGACTGAGGGTGGCAAAGGACCTAGCGGCCTTGTGATGAGGATGAGCTGCCCGCATGGCTCGCAGCGAACCTCGTACGCTCTTTGTGCAGGGGATCGGTTCGTCGAGAAGCCGAAGGCCCAGGATACCGTCAGCGCGCCGGACCAGCAGTCAGCCACTCGTCAAGCTTCGACCAGCGGCGGCGTCCCCAAGCATTCTTGACCGCGATCGTCACGGCGCGCTTTTGACCAACCAGCACCACCAGCTTCCGGCCGCGGGTCACACCGGTATAGAGGAGGTTGCGCTGCAGCATGGTGTAATGCTGGGTCATCACCGGAATGACCACGGCGGGGTATTCCGAGCCTTGGCTCTTATGGATGGTGGCGGCATAGGCCGGCACCAGGGTGTCGAGCTCGCCAAAGGCGAACACAACCGTGCGGCCGTCGAAGTCGACCGCTACCTCCCCCTCATCCGCATCCACGTCCTCGATGGTGCCGATGTCACCGTTGTAGACCTCCTTGTCGTAGTCGTTCTCGATCTGCATGACCTTGTCGCCGGGCGCAAAGGTCCAGCCGAACCGCTCGATCTTCTTGTCGCCGGCAGGGTTCAGCGCCTTCTGCAGCTCGATGTTGAGCGAGCGGGCGCCGACACCGCCGCGATTCATGGGACACAGGACCTGGATGTCCTTGATCGGATCGAAGCCGAACCGCCGTGGGATGCGCCGGCTGACCAGTTCCACGATGCGGGCTACGGCTTCTTCGGGATCGCCAGCCGGCACGAAGTAGAAGTCCGAAGCGGTGTCAGGGCGCGCGAGCTCCGGCATCCGGCCGGCATTGATCGCATGCGCGGTGGTGATGATCCTGCTTTGTGCGGCCTGACGGAAGACCTCGGTCAGGCGCACCACCGGCACGGCTCCTGAGCCGATGATGTCGGCCAGCACCTGGCCGGGGCCGACCGAGGGCAGCTGGTCGATGTCGCCCACCATCAGAAGTGCTGCGGTTGTGGGCACGGCCTTCATGAGCGACTGCATGAGCGGCACGTCGACCATGGAGCTTTCGTCCACCACCAGCAGATCGCAGTCGAGCGGGCTGTCCTCGTTGCGCTTGAAGGCGAAGGCCTTGGGATCGAACTCCAGCAGGCGGTGGATGGTCCGGGCCTCCACGCCGGTGGTCTCGGTCATCCGCTTGGCGGCGCGGCCGGTGGGCGCTGCGAGCAGGAGCTTCACACCCTTGGCCGCGAGGATGCGCAGGATGGCGTTGACGATGGTGGTCTTGCCCACACCGGGTCCGCCGGTGATCACCGTGACCTTGGAGCGGAGCGCCAGGCGGATCGCCTCGGCCTGGCTCGGGGCCAGGTTGAGGCCGGTCTTCTCCTCGATCCAGGGCAGGGCACGATCGGCATCGATGGCGGGCCAGGGCAGGGGGCCGGTGCCCAAGCGCCCGAGGTGGCCGGC